>JAAHFN010000031.1:0-5648 GCA_010672965.1 Oscillatoria sp. SIO1A7 | reverse complement strand
TAGGGTGTGGGGTGTGGGGTGTAGGTGTAGGGGCGACAGCATCCCGAGCGACTTTTCGAGGCGCCCCGAACGACAACCCCTGTCTTGGGATGCTTCGCCCCAGATGACCTCACATCAAGCGCGAGAACCGCTATAGCTAGGGTGTAGGGTGTGGGGTGTGGGGTGTAGGTGTAGGGGCGACAGCATCCCGAGCGACTTTTCGAGGCGCCCCGAACGACAACCCCTGTCTTGAACGACAACCCCTGTCTTGGGATGCTTCGCCCCAGATGACCTCACATCAAGCGCAAGTCCCTTACTGCTATAACTATCAAAAAACAAGTGAAGTTGCAATAAGAGTTCCAGTCAATTTTTAGGTTTAAGGGACTGCCCCTGCGCGGAATTCAAAATTCTTTCATTCAAACAGGACTTACGCAAACTGCCCCCATGAACCCTAAATGTAGGGATCAACGGCCGTTGACCCCTACCACCTATAGCTTCCTTGCGTAAGTCCTATCAAAATTCAAAACACCTGCCGCCCTGGGCTAGGTGCTTGGCAAGCGCGATCGCCCTCCCACACTTCCCACTCGTCCGAAACTCCCCACAGGTCCGAAACTCCCCACATTTCCCAAAGGAAACCCACCCGCTGCCGCGATACCATCAATTGCTTCGTCAGCGGGTTTTTGGGCTGGGCTGTCTTCCCATCCGGGCAAGCTTAGGCGTGCCTTTCCAGTCAATTTTTAGGTTTAAGGGACTGCCCCTGCACGGAATTTATAGCAGTAAGCAATCAGCAAGAGAGCAGTCATGCGATCGGCACAAGCCTTGCCGTTACTAGCAAGGAGCGAGATTTGAACTGTCCTAACTTTAATGCGTAGTGCTATAAAAATTCGCGCATTCAAAATACCTGCCGCCCTGGACTAGATGCTTGGCAAGCGCGATCGCCGGCAATTAGGGAGCGATCGCCCCATAGCCCCTGTCGCAGGGCAAGCGAGCAGCCCGTGCAAAACAAGGTAAGTCCTTGTAGAATCAAGAAAAGGTAAGGAGGTCCTCGCCCAAATATTGTGGGGGGAGGGGGGAGTGTGGGGACTGTGGGGAGAGAGGGGAGGACTTTCAGCAGTCCATCCCACACCACACCATCCCACACCACACCATCCCACCCCTTCCCAAACTCCCAAAGGAAACCCACCCGCTGCCGCGATACCATCTATTGCTTCGTCAGCGGGTTTTTGGGCTAGGCTATCTTCCCATCCGGGCTAGCTATTGGAGGCGTGCCAATGGACAAGTTTGCCCCAAGTCCAAGGCATACCCCTAGCAGTCCGTTTTTTTTTGAGGGGGAAAGTTTTTAGACTGAAAATGCCTCCTTGCTAAAGTTTACTTTTTCCTGTTGCAAAGGGTCGCGGCTAGCCGTGGCCCTTGTTTGTATGCCCCCTCATGGGAAGCTATAGACGTATATTACCATAGTTTTGCGAGAATTTCAACGTTCGGGGCAGAAATTTTCTGGACTTTCCGTAAAGTATGCAGCTTCTGCAAGGCTTGTACAGCCAAAGGCGATCGCCCTGTTGCCCCTGTAATCTCCCGTAGGACAGGCGGGACGCCTGTCCCCAATGCCCAATGCCCAATGCCCTATTCCCAATTCCCCAATTACAAATGATTGCCAAAATACAACCGATATAAATTGCAGCGGGGCTCGACCTCATCCCCCTGCTTGCGTACCAAACCCAGACTATCGAGTTTAAAAGCAATGCGATCGCCTATGCGCGTGGGCGACCCGGCCTGAATTATTTTTTTCATTGCTGCCGCTAATTCCTTATCTTGTTCGAGAGTTTCCTGCAATTCTCTAAGATATTGATGATAAAGTCCGGCGTTGGTCGGAGCCGCTGCCAGCAAATCTTGGAGGGGAATAGTATCGGCTTTCATTCTGGCCAATGCTTCCCGCACCAGATAGGGATGACCGCCTACCATTGCCATCAGTTGCTCTGCTTCGCTCTGACTCCAAACCAATCCATGCCGAGCGGCTAGCTCTAGCACTTGCTCCGCATTAAACTCCGGCAGCTCTATGGCAAGTCCGACATTAAAAGGAGAATTATTATACTTTAATTTCGGATAGTCTTCGGTGGAATGGGCGATGACCAAACGCAGCTTTTGCCAGAGTTCGTTATGGTTCGCTTCCTCGTACCAAGAGCGCAATAATCCCAAAAAGTCAGCGGCGACCTCCCGATAGGGAAATATGCGATCGAGGTTGTCCAAGCCCAAGACCAGAGGAGTATCGATCGCCGATAGCAAGCGATCTTCAAAATAAAAAGTGCAATTATCGTTGCTGCCCAAGTTCTCATCCCAATATTCCCGCACCGGATTTTTTTCCTGGTGGCCGAGCAAGCGCCGGGTGAGAAAAGAACAGAAAGACCGCAATAGGCGATCCAAATCTTTCACTACTGCTTCTTGGGGTTGGAGCATATTCCAACAAGCGGTGCGGTAGCCTTCCTTTTCCCCTTGCTTTAGCACCCAACTCATCAAGGAGCTTTTGCCTAGTTGCTTCGGAGCTTTGATGCGGATTAAGGTCTGAGGTTGCAAGAGGCTTTGGTAGCAGAGAGACTCGCTCGGCGATCGCTCTATATAATAGTCGCCAATTTCTGCGCCAATTTCTGCGCCAATTTCTGGATGCTGCTTTTCTTCAGAGTTGGCTAGCAAAAGCATCTGCAATTTTTCTACCGGGTCGGCGATCGCATAAGGAAATTGCAGGGGCTTGTCATAGCGGCCGTTCAATTCGGGAACGCGATCGCCTAAATCCCGATAAAATTCCTCCGCCGTTTTCCGCTTTCCCTTATTCCCTCGCAACCATTCCAGCATAGCGTAGGTAAAAGACCCTTGTTGCAGCTCCTTAATTTCCCAAGATAGTTCCCCAGGATGGCAAGAAAACAAAGCAACAACCCCTTTCTGTTTTTCTGCGCCAAAGCCCGCGCCGGCTTTTGCCCCTTGATAGCGACAAGCATCCAGAAATAAAGCCACATTCCCGGCCCCGGAGCGAAGCAGGCGATCGCAGACCCACTGCACGGCGATCGCCGTTTCCTCCACCCCATTCGGATGCGGGTCGGCATCGGACGGCATCAAATAATCCCTATCTCCCTGTCGCATCCCGTGGCCGCTGAAGAAAAACCAAAAGGAATCCTCGGCGGAGAGAAACGGTCGCTCGAAGCGCGATCTCAAAAATCGCTTTAAAGTCGTATAAGTCGGTTGGGAAGAAAACGACTTACTCCCATCGGTTATAGGCGGCGAACTGTCGGAAAAATAATATGGTTTCTCGAAGCCAGCTTCTAATTCCAAATAATCCCGCATTGCCTCGGCGTCCCGTACAGCATAGTCTAGCTGCGGCATATTCTCGTATTTATTGATGCCAATGGCGATCGCGAAGCATCTCCCAGGGAGAATACCCCAATTCTTGCCCATATCTAGCCCTGTCTCTTTCTGTCTCTAATACCATTTTTATATGATGCAACAAATCCGTTCGGGCGCTCGCGCTTCGTTGCCCAGACTGTAGGTTGGATCCGCGATCCCCAAAACCCAACTATACCAATCTTTGTGTTGGGTTTCGTTTCCGGGCCGCTCCCTACAATTTTAAGGCAGACAGTCCAGTAGGGGCGACAGCATCACCGAGACTATAGCATTTCTCGGCAATGCTGTGAGGTTATCTGGGGCGAAGCATCCCCAGTACGGAGGTTGTCGTTCGGGGCGCCTCGAAAAGTCTTGGGGATGCTGTCGCCCCTACGCCCCTTACCTCGGGGTATGTTGTTTAGATTTGATATTTTCTAGGCGAATCGACGGGGTAGGGGCGACAGCAATAAGCGAGATAACTTCTTCTTATAAGAGAAAAATTTTATACTGGAATGCTTCGCCCCAGAAAACTATATAGCGTTTCTCAAATTGATGTGAATAATCACCGGCGTTGCATCCCAATATGAGAGTTGCCGTTAGGAGCCCGGAGATTGTCGAAGGGATGCTGTCGCCCCTAGGTTTCTAGGGTCCGATCCTTTATTACACTTATTTGAGAAACGCTATAAAAACCACCGAAAACATCAAAAAATATTATAAAAAACATATCCTTGAAAGCCCTAAGCCCCCTATGCTTCGTTTAGTACACTTATTTGAGAAATGCTATATCTAGGCGCTCCGATGGGAAACGATCGCACTGGGATGCAACGCCTATGAAACCTCACATCAATTTGAGAACTGCCCTATCTCGTCCTATCTCTAAGAATCTTCTTTGCGCTTAAACTTTAGAGTCATGCCGCCCTTGCCGCCGACTTTGGCTCCCGTTCCCAAAAGGCTCACCTTTCCTTCCCCATTGATTTCTATAGAAATTTCTATTTCATCAAGCTGCATCTTTGACTTCGGCCTTTCTGCTAGCTCTAGCACTTCCTGCATTGCATCCAAAAACTCGCTCATTTCTCGCTTGAGCTGTTCTGCTGTCACCAAAGTCCGCCCGCGATCGCTTTCCTTCGACTCTGGTTCCGGATAAAGTTCGTAATGCGCTCCCATATCCATTGGCATTTTTGCGCCCGAGCCGCTATCGACAGTTGTAGTAGCGGGAGTTCGATCCGTAATAATCCAAATACTTTTAGACATGAATTTAGGGTTTGGGTTGTAGAGTCGCCATCGGGAGCCGCTATCGGTATGAAAGCACCCCTGAAAATGTCGAGGTCTTTGAAACTTTTTTTCTATCCTAGTGCTTTGGCAAAGCTAAAATTGCGTGTGACTGTAGGTTGGGTTGAGGAACGAAACCCAACTATATCAATCGTTGTGTTGGGTTTCGTTCCCGGGCCGCTCCCTACAATTTTAAAATAGACAGTCCACTAGAACAGACAGGGAGACTTTTGTAAGCTGGCCCTACTGCGAAGGCTACCGGGAAGGGAAATAATTTCTGGCGTAAATCGAGGCCCTGCTTCTGTAACTATGGAAAAAAGGAATAATTTTTTGCGTAAAAATCCTTTTGCGCGCTTGCAGATGCCGCCCCGGCGAGCTATAATAGATCTGTGTAAAATAAAACCAAAAGAAAAACCGCGCTTTTGCGAAATCCCTATGCTATAATATATATTAGCGATTTACAGGGTTAGCGCCACTAAATTAGGCCCTAAATAAATCATGGGACCGACAAGCATCGGGCATTGCAGGAAGCCCGACTTGACAGGCTACTACAAGAATTTACAATTTTAGTTTTGTTTGTGTTAGGGGGGCATCTGCCCCTTTTTTCTTGTCTTTTTTACAAAAAAGCAGGACTTACGCAGAGCAGAGACTCCGCAAAAAAATTAAAAATTCGCTCTCCCTTGCCCCTGGCCTGCTTTGAGCGAATAGGCATTTGCCCCTACTGCGTTAATCGCGCATTATATATTGCTCCAATGGTTCGTGAATGGCCTAGGGCGAATAGCCATTTGCCCCTACTGCGAGCAGCTTATTGCTGATTCCAATGATTCGTGAATGGTTCGCGCGATCGCCGAAAACCAAAAACCCGGTTTCTTCCGCTTCCGCGAAACCGGGTTTTTTCAGAATATATAGCGGTTCTCTTTCTTGATGTGAGGTGCCACCGGCGTTGCATCCCAATATGAGAATCCCCGTTATACAGCAGAGATGGTCAAAGGGGATGCTATCGCCCCTACGTTTCATTGGCCCGATCGTTTATT
>JAAHFN010000030.1:21818-107788 GCA_010672965.1 Oscillatoria sp. SIO1A7 | reverse complement strand
GCCCGGGAACGAAACCCAACTATACCAATTGTTGCGTTGGGTTTCGTTCCCGGGCCGCTCCCTACGATTTTAAGGCAGACAGTCCACTAGAGAGCGATGTTATGTCCGAGAAAAATCCAGGGGCGGCTTTAAATTCCGCAAGCAATATTGGCGCTGCAAGTTTGGGTGCGGCATCGGCTAGAACCAGCGCGGCGGCAACGGATGCGCTGATGGACGGGATGGATTCTTTTAGGGTTGCTGCTGCCAAACTCGGAGCAGTCGATCCGAAAATTTCTCAGGGAAACTTATTTGAATATATAGAAGCAGCCAAATTTAATGCCGATGCGGCTCAAAAAGGTTCGTCCCTGGAAGCAGTCGTAACCGCCGAACGAGGCCAACCTCACGCTGCGGCCGATATTTTGATTCGAGAGAAAAACCGGGTTGTTGGCGAAGTTCAAGCTAAGTCCGGCAGCAAGGCCGTTAATCTGAGCGATTCTCTGGCTCGCGAAAAATATCGGGGAATGCAGAAGTTGGTTCCCGATCGCAAAGCGGAATCAGTCAGAGAGTTGTCTCGCAAGAGAGCTGGCCTCGGGGGTGCCAAGGCTGAAGACTATGCCGATACTGCGAAAAATGTTAGCGACCAATTGCGATCGCGAAACGTCAGCTCCGGCGGCACTTCTTATGAGGAAGCTCTCTGGGCTGCAAAAAATCCAGAGCTATACGCGACGATCGCAGAAGCAAAATATCTGGCCAAAGAAGCAGCAGCGACCGGAGCCAATGCTGCTGTAGCGGGGTTCGTCGTTGCGGGTGCGATCGCTGCGGCAAAAAACGGCATCGACTTTTTGCAAAATCGTACTACTGCCGAGAGAGCGATCGCCGAAACTGCTAAGGATGCCGCAGGGTCGGCAATGCGGGGGGGAGCAACGGGAGCCGCTAGCGCCCTGCTTAGATACGGCTTTACCAAAATAGGCGCAAAAGTTTTGCTCGAATCCAATGCACCCGTTGCCGTTGCTGCTGGAATTATTGATATTGGCGCTTCGGTTTATAGTTTCGCCACTGGAGAACTGGCGGCAGAAGAACTAATCGAGATAGCCGGTCAAACTGGAACCTGCACTGCCTACAGTTTATATGCGGGAACTGCTGGGGGAGCAGTATTCGGTCCGGTAGGCGCGGCGATCGGCAGTGTCGCCGGATATTTACTTGCGGCTGGCCTCTACCAATCTGCTGCGGCAATTTTTAAAGAAGCTCGCTTGACCGAAGAGCAGGCGAAAAAAGTGATAGCGATATTAGGCGCTTCTCGCGAAGCAATGGCCGATCGCAGAGTTGAGTTCGAGCGCGTTTTCGAGGAACGCTTCAATATAGCCAAGTTTGAGTTTTTTAGCGTTTTGGACGCGATAGATGTTGCTATTGGTTCGGGCTGCCCGGAGTCGGCAGCGCGAGCTTTGGGCGATTTTGCCACTTTATCGAAGCAAAAACTACCGTTTGCGACTTTTGAAGAGTTTGACGACTTTATGAACGATAATAGTAGCAGTCTTGTCTTATAATATAGATCGGATTAATCGCCCTAAAAATGTCCTCCCGTAGGACGGGCGTCCCGCCTGTTCCTATCCCCGGCTCTGGACAGGCGGGACGCCTGTCCTACGGGAGGTGGCAATTTTTTTCTGTCCCTATCCCCGGCTCTGGACAGGCGGAACGCCCGTCCTACGGGAGGTGGCAATTTTTTTCTGTCCCTATCCCCGGCTCTGGACAGGCGGGACGCCTGTCCTACGGGAGGTGGCAATTTTTTTCTGTCCCTATCCCCGGCTCTGGACAGGCGGGACGCCCGTCCTACGGGTATAACGCGGCGGCTAGGCGGATTTCAATATAAAATTGCTAGCGTCAAGTAAACTTTAAAAACCGCAATCTTTGACGCGATCGAAAAGCCGAGCCATAGGCCAACCGACGCTCGTCAGTCCCCGCACCGTAAAAGCTTCCACCAGACGGGCAAAGGGTTCTGGCGGCTTTTCGATAGTCGCGCCGTAAAGGACGGTGGATGGCAAATGTCCTTTGGGAGCTTCTATCGAAAAAGTAAGATTTTCGTAATACAGCCAATCGCCTTTGTCTCTCCAGCCGACGCGATCGCCGAAAGCTTCCCATATTTTTTTGTCGTACTTATTGGATCTGCCCGAGCTGCCCAAACTCTCGTAAATTTCTTTCTGAAGCAACAAGCCGAAGCCCCCGTCAGAATAGAACGACCAGAGGCGATCTATAGTGCTTAAATCCTTGCAAGCAAAATGCTTTACATCTTTGTTTTTGACTTGCCACCAGCCCTGCTTTCCCATGACCGCCAGCATTAGCCTCGCCGTTTCCGTATCGGCCTCCTTCCATTCTCCATCGGCCAACAGCCGGAGCAAGCGACTGTAGTCGATGCCCCGAGAGCTTTCTATGGAGCCGGGAAAAATTCTTCTATCCGTTATTCGTTGCTTGTCGAGGGCTCGGACTTCCTCTTTTAGCCTTTCAATTTCTTCCTCCAGGGAAACGATATGCTTTTCCAAATCCTGCCGCTGGCTTTTTTCTGCCTTTATCCGATTTTCTAGATCCTGCTGCCGGCTTTTTTCTGCTTCTAAATCGGATTCTTTTTGCTTGAAGCAACCTTGCAAATCCCGAAGCTGTAGCTCCCGTATTCTTAGCCTTTTTTTCAGCTCGGCGATCGCTTTCTCCTTTTCCTTGAGATTGCCCTGCAACTTTTTGGCGACAGCGAGCAGCTTCTCTTCTCTGGCAGTTTTCTCCGATCCTTTTGGCGAACCGCGCTTCTGTGTTTGCCTCTGGCCTTCTAGTTCTGCCACGACTTCCGCCGCAGTTTGGTAGCGAGCTTCCGGCAAATCTTGCAGCAGCTTGTCGAGAACGCTATCCAAAACTTGGCTAATCCTCTGACCCTGGCTTTGCAATTGCTCGCGCCAGACCCAGCGCAATTTTCTAGAATCGAATAGCTCGTCTGCCACCGAGCCATTTTTTTCTGTTGGCAGGCATCCGGTCAGCAAGCGAATGCAGGTTACGCCCAAACTATATAAGTCGCTGGAGGGATAGACAATTCCCCGAGTTTGTTCCATAGGAGCGTAGCCCGGAGTACCCGTAACCGTGCCCACTTGAGAAAGAACGCTGGCGCTGGTCTGCTTGGATACGCCAAAATCAATCAAAACTAGAGAGCCGGAGGGCGATCGCATTATATTATCCGGTTTAATATCCCGGTGAATGACTTGGTGCTGGTGGATAAAATCCAACACCGGCAGCAAATCGGCCAAAATATCTCTTACTTTTTCCTCGCTAAACCGGCTGCTCTGCCCCATCTCCTGCCGCAAGGTTTTTCCCTCAATAAACTCCTGCACCAGATAGAGTTTTCCCTCTTGATCCACAAAAGCCAGCAAGTCGGGGATTTGGGAATGCTTGCCCAAGTCGCGCAAGCGCATCGCCTCCTGTCGGAAAAGTTGCGTTGCTTTTTCTATCGCCGCTTTGCCTTGCTGCAGGGGCAGAAATTGTTTTATAACGCAGGGGGTATCCAGGCGGTGCAAGTCGATCGCTTTCCAAGTACGGCCGAACCCGCCCTGACCGAGCAAGCCGATTGCCCGATAGCGATCGGCCAATAGTAACTTAGAACCGCACCGCTGACAGAATTTGGTTTGCGGCTGATTCTTATATAGGCAATCGGGATTGAGGCATTGGCTGATTTCGAGTGCCATGATGAATGTTTTTTCTTATTATTGTGCCTTATTAATATCAAACCTAGTTACCCACAAAAGAAATTGTAATCTCCCGTAGGACGGGCGTCCCGCCTGTCCGCTTTGGCTCTTTGGGACAGGCGGGACGCCCGTCCTACGCAGAAATCTTTTTTGGGGCGAATAGCGCGGATTTGATATCACTTGCAAGTCCAAGATTGTTCCTTGACCGTTTGGGCTGAGCGGAGTCGAAGCCGTAGGAAAGATCGTACTTATCGCTTCTTAGACAAGTTCTCTTTTGATTCGCTTAATGGCTTCTTTTAGATCCTCGGAATCAATCCACCCGACATAGCCTGCGAAAACCATGCGGCCATAAGCATCGGCCAAAAATATATGGTCAACTCCTACCGGGTTTTTCCAGGTTCTAACAATCGTCCCATCTTTCAAAGTAAAAACAGGTCTGGCGGAGGCAAAGTCGCGACTAGATGCCTGGGTCATACCGGGAACGTCGGACAAAATTCGGATTGCGATCGCGGCCGTTTGAGAAAGAGAAGTTGAGATTTCCGCCTCTCTGGTCATTCGTTCGACAGCAGTATTTATGATTTTGTCTAGCATGGCTAACCTCGCAGGCAAAAACAGCCAATAATTGACAATTGACAATGGGCAATAACAGGACCCCCTATCGCAAAAGGGATATTCCCCATAGCTGGCATTGTACGCCAGCAACGTCGCTAACAAATATATTTTTGTTTTACATTAGAACTTACGCATTACCTCTATATTTGATGCCAGATCGGGGCAGGCACGGGGGCACTGCCCCTACAAATTGTCTCGGCGCGTAAGTCTTATTGCATTACAGGTCGAAGGGCAGGAATCTCCGCTCCCCCGTTCGCCCTGAGCGGAGTCGTAGGCGTAGCCTGCCCGGAGGGCATAGGGCAGGAATTTCCGCTCCCCCGTTCGCCCTGAGCGGAGTCGTAGGCGTAGCCTGCCCGGAGGGCATAGGGCAGGAATTTCCGCTCCCCCGTTCGCCCGTTCGCCCTGAGCGGAGTCGTAGGCGTAGCCTGCCCGGAGGGCATAGGGCAGGAATTTCCGCTCCCTCGTTCGCCCTGAGCCTGTGGAAGGGTCGAAGGGCATAGGGTCGTAGGTGAAAGCCTGCCCGGAGGGAATAGGATCTAGCGGAATTTGCTCCAGCCCCGCTAAAATAAACGCATAAAAAGCAAGGTGCAAATAACTATGGATCCTATGCAAATATTGAGCGCGATTTCAATCGCTACCACAATCGTCAAGGGTATAACCACAATTCATACTGCTTCAGGCTGGACATACAGGAAGATTGTTGGCGAGGAAATTCTGGAAAAGCGGAAGCTAAACGAAACAGCTCTAGAGCCAGTGCTGAAGAAGGCGATCGAGGAAGTAGCCGAAACTATCGAGCCGATGGGAGAAGCAAAAATACACCAAATTTCCCTGTTTTTGACCTCCCCGGAGGCCGAGGCCATTGTGCGGCAGATTTATTCGGCCAGTATTCTATCAAGTCGCGAAAAGGACTTGGACGAAATCGAAAAGGAATTTCTGACGGCGTTCTCTCTCTATACTAATATCCCAGAAGACGAGCTGGAGGACTCGGCACCGGCCATATTCAAGATTCTGCTGACGGGCTGCGACGAGGTCTTGCGATCGGAAATAGATCGCGGCAGGCTCTCGGCTCACGAAGCCAAGTCAAACTTTCGTTACCGCATACTTTTAGACGAACTGCAGGCAATGCGGAAAAATGTAGAATTTCTGATAGGGCTGCGAAGGGCAGATGTCCAGGAAATTCTGAAATTTGAGCAAGTATATCGCCAGCAGGTGTCCAATCGCCACAAATCGATTACTCCTCCTGACATTGAAGTTGCCAAGCAATTCCCGATTGACGATCTATATGTCGAGCCGGACTTTGCCAGGATACCCAGGGGCAGAGAGGAACGTCTCCAAAAACTAACAATAGACGAGTTTTCTCAATCTGCTTATCGCGCTGTAGTCCTGGGAGACCCAGGCATCGGCAAATCAACTTTAACGGAAAAACTCTGCTATGACTTGGCCAAGCAAGACCCGGAGCGACTTTGGTTGGGCAGACAAGTTACGCCTATCTTGGTCGTCTTGCGCCTATACGCCGGCAAGAAAAAAGAGCGCGATTGCTCGATTCGGGAATTTATGGAGACAACGGCCAAGTCTAAATATCAGAAGGAGTCGCCGCCGGGAGCCTTTGAATATTTACTCTTGAACGGACGCTCTGTAGTTATCTTTGATGGCTTGGACGAGCTGACGGATACGAGCGATCGACGAGAAATTACCGGCGATGTCGAGTCTTTCTGCAATCTCTATCCATCGGTTCCCGTCCTGGTAACCTCCCGCAAAGTCGGCTACAAGAAAGCGCCCCTAGACGAAGAGCTATTTGAAACCTTTCACCTAGCAGATTTCAACGACGACCAGGTAAAGGAGTATGTGGAAAAGAGGTTTGCGCTAGATCGGGATTTGTCCCCTGAGGAACGGCAGCAAAAAATTGACGCTTTTCTTGATGAGAGCAGAACTGTACGAGACCTGCGCTCAAATGCCCTGATGCTGGGACTGATGTGTAACCTGTACAAGGCAGCGGGCTATATCCCCAAGAGTCGCTATTATATCTATGAAAAATGCACTGAGATGCTATTCGACCGTTGGGACAAAAGCAAGGGCATCGCTCTGCCAGAAGCGATTAAGAACATTGAATCGTGGATTGAAGCAGCGATTATGTACTTGGCTCACTGGATTTATACCAATAAAAAACTGCAGGAAGGGGTAAAGGAACGGAAACTCGTTGCAAAAACCATAGAATATCTAGTTCCGCGCCGCATTGAAGACCCGGACGATGCCGAACTGGCTGCGAACGAATTTGTTCGTTTTTGCCGGGGACGAGCTTGGGTTTTTACCGATATGGGGACAACCGAAAATGGCACCAATCTTTATCAGTTCGTTCACAATACCTTTATGGAATATTTCACTGCCACCCATTTGGTGCGAACTTCCCGCAGTCCCGAGCAATTGGCTGAGGTTCTGCTGCCCAGGATTGCCAAGCAAGAATGGGATGTTGTCGCTCAGCTCGCGATACAAAAGAAAAATCGGGATACCGACGAGGCAGCAGATGAATTACTAGCTATCTTACTTGAGAAAGCTCGTCAGGTTGGAGGAGAGGAAGGCTGGAATTTGCTGCATTTCGCTGCCCGATGTCTGAGGTTTATAGTTCCCAGCCCAAAAGTGACGCGGGAGATAGTCACAGCCTGCGTCGATTTATGCTTAGCTATTGAACTTAAGGAAATTAATGAAAATGATGAATTTTATGAAAATTATGAATTGATATATTCTGGTGGCACAATTTATAGTTTTTCCGAGTCAGAAGAAATTATTTTTATCCTTTGTGAGGCAGCGCATGAAAATAAAAAAAATATTAAATATGCCGCCAAAAGACACTTTGAAGCAAAGATTAATGCTAGCCAAGACGAAGGCTTGGTTGCTCTTGAGTTACTCATTTGCTTTGGTTTGATTGACAATTCTTGGGAAGATATTTATAAAGATATCTTTGATAGCTATTCATCTCAGATAGATATTTTATGCACCAATTATGTAAAAATATGCGTTTACACTTATTATTTGAATATTATTCCTATCTCAAACTTAATAAAATGGCATGGATTTGAAGCGCTCTTTATCGAAGTACAATGGTCGGTATTCGATCAATTTATACCTAATTTCGTTGAATATATTCTTTACTTAATTGTAGAGTTGATAGATTGGTCTTTTTATTTAGAAGGAGAGAATAATATTTTGCTTGAACTAGAAGAAATTGGTAATTTGTCCCTTTGCTTTAATTTCCCCTTTTTGATGAGGATACAATATGTATCTTACTTGCAAGGCATGCTGGAAGCAAGGGTCAATCGCAACAATGATAACATTGAAGAAATGTTCAAATCAAACTGGGAGGCCATTTTTGGAGCGTTTATATTGTTTGCTATCATCTTGGAAGCAACCGACACGGGAAAAGCTCTTGATGAAGCAGTTAAGTGCATAGCAGAAAGCAAAATCGCATTTTTCGATTTTATCCGCTGGACGTTTGTCGCTCGCTTTGCTCCAGAAGCAATGGATAAAGCGCAAGCAGAGTTAGACGACTGCGGCTTTAACTCAGAACAACAAGCTTTTGTATGGCGATGGGTACGCGGAGAAATGAATCTGGTGAAACTGCCACCAGAACAACCAGGGGTAATAGTGGATTAGCCGCGATCGCCCCCTAAAGCCCCCTAAAGCCCACTAAAACTCACTGAGGTCATCTACCCAAAATAACCCACACTGGCTGTTCTGTTTTTGTCGATACTGCTCTATTGTTAAGTTGGCGAATTGCCCAGACATTTGTATTGCGAACTCGCGAAGTTAAAAATAGAGCAGCTTATATTAGGAACTTGCAAGTTATATCAGATCCGGTTAAATACCTACGCAATTTAGAAAACCCTTAGGGGAGCATTTCAATTTTGCGCGGAGCCGCCTAACGCCCGACCGGCGCAGCTACACAAATTCTCGCCCAACAGGGCTACCTTTTACAAAAGACGAACTATCAAAAAATAAGTGAAGTCGCAATAACAGGTTTACAGTCAATAGGCTTAAGGGACAAAAGTTAAAATGCGATCGCGTTATCTAGTGCCCTTGAATTCCGCGCAGGGGCACGAGCCTCGGCCAAAGGAGCGATCGCATTCTTGGTAAGGCAAGTCATTGTAGAATGAAGAGGCAAGGAGGTCCGAGGGAAAAGTCAAAAGTCTCAAGGTAATAAGTCAAAAGTCAAAGTCAAAAGCCATGCATTGAAGAAACGCTCCCTGCGTGAGCCACAAACCTAGTGCCCCTGCGCTCCATGTCTCAAGGTAATAATGCCTTTGTACCCTGGCGGGGAGGCCAGATCGGGCGCTCGCTTATTATTTCTGCCGCGCTGCACTAGGGACTTGCAAGTTAATAATGTACCCGTTTCTTGGGTCCGGGAGGGCAGGTCATGCCCCAACGCCTACGACTTAGCCTGTCCTGAGCCTGTCGAATGGCGTTGCCTGCGCTTTGAGCGCATAGGGCGATCGCCCGAACGGTGGTGACTAAATCAGGACTTACGCTTGCCTGTCCATACCTAGTATTTGTAGGGGCAATCCCCCCGCGATTGCCCCTAGTCCTTGAGTCGATGCGTAAGTCCTGTAAATTTGCAGTCGCTTGTCCCTAACCTTTGACTTTTGACCTTTAACTTTTGACTTATTAAAGGCCAGCGATCGCAACTAACCGTGAATTTCCCCCAAAGGAAACCCACCCGCTGCCGCAGTTACAGACTTTCGTCAGCGGGGGTCTTGGGGTGGGCTATCTTCCCCACCCCGGCGCTTCTATTAGAGTATGGCAAAGGACTTCTTACCCTAAATCCCCGAAGTCCAAGGGCTATACCCCTCTAGCAACCAGGGTTTTTAAGGGTGTTTTTTGACTGAAAAATACCTCCCTGCGAAAGTTTGCTTAGTCTGTTCAGGCGGGTCGCGCTTAGCGGCCCTTATTTTTGCCCCCTTCTAAGGAGCTATAAAGATATCTTAGCAGCATTTTGCTCGAATTCCAACGTTTGAAGCAGAAATTTTCTGGACTTTCCGCTTTTTCTGCACCCTCTGCATTTTTGTATAGCCCGATCTTACAGCAGGTCCCTCGCCAAGCCTGCATTATTTGTGGGCCTGCGAGCGGCTGCGAGCGGTCTGGGGAAAATTCCTTACGCATTTTGTCGGCTCGGACTCTATATATATAGCGTTTCTCAAATAAGTGTAATAAACGATAGGACCCTATAAAAGTAGGGGCGACAGCATCATGAGCGACAATCTCGCGCGCTCCTAACGGCAAGCCTCATATTAAGATCGGGACTTACGCTTGCCTGTCCATATAAGCGTATTTGTAGGGGCAATCCCCCCGCGCACCGAAGGGAGAGCGTTGCTCTCGCCCCTCCCCGTAGTGCCGTTGCGTAAGTCCTAAGGTTGGAAGTTGCGCAAGCGCAGGGCATTGGTGACTACAGAGACGGAACTAAATGCCATTGCGGCTCCGGCAATTATCGGATTGAGAAGCCAGCCAAAAATAGGATAGAGAATTCCGGCGGCAATGGGAATGGCAAGAACATTATAAATATAGGCAAAGAAAAGATTTTGGCGAATATTTTTCATAGTGGCACGGCTGAGCTGGATGGCAGTAACGATACCGCGCAGGTCTCCAGAAATTAGGGTAATATCGCTAGCAGCGATCGCCACATCAGTTCCCGTACCAATCGCCATACCAACATCCGCCTGAGCTAGGGCGGGAGCGTCATTAATACCATCTCCTACCATCGCCACAATTTTATTTTCCGATTGCAGGGCTTTGACTCGCTCTACTTTTTGGTCGGGGTGGACTTCGGCAAAAACGCGCTCGATACCAACTTCGCGAGCGATCGCCTCCGCAGTTTGCCTATTATCTCCCGTCAGCATCACGACTTCCAATCCCATTTTTTGTAACTGCCGCACTGCTTCAGGGGAACGCTCTTTAATAGCATCGGCGATCGCCAATAATCCCTCAATCTTTCCATCCACCGCAATCCAAGCAGTAGTTTTTGCCTCTGCTTGCCAAGCTTGCCCTTGAGATTCCAGAGCTTCGGTATCAATTCCCAACTCATCCATCCAGCGCTTGGTGCCAATTTGGACTAAGCGATCGCAGCTAGTAAGGCGATCGCAAACAATACCCCGAACGCCCATACCAGGAACAGCTTCAAAATTTTCCACTTCTGGCAGCGACTCTTCCAGCCCCTGAGAGCGAGCATACTGAACTATTGCCTCCGCCAAAGGATGTTCGGACTTTCCCTCCAAAGCTGCTGCCAACCGCAAAAGTTCCAGTTCGTTATTATCGGCAGTTCCCCGCACCGTAGCATAATTAGTAACGCTCGGTTTGCCTTGGGTAATCGTCCCGGTCTTATCCAAAACTATTGTCTGAAGTTTATGCGCCAGTTCCAAACTGTCAGCGCCCTTAATTAAAACACCGTTTTCTGCGCCCTTGCCAGTTCCCACCATAATAGAAGTAGGAGTTGCCAAGCCCAGGGCGCAGGGACAGGCGATAATCAAAACGCCAACTGAAGTAATCGTAGCCAGAGTTATATTGCCGGTGAAATTAAACCAAATAATGAAAGTGGCGATCGCTATAGCAATAACCCCGGGCACAAACCATGCGGTTATGCGATCGGCCAGTTTCTGAATCGGCGCTTTGCTCCCTTGGGCATCTTGCACCAACTTAACAATTTGGGCTAAGACCGTATCCTTGCCGACTCGCGAGGCGCGAAACTTAAAACTGCCGGTTTTATTAAGCGTTGCTCCGATAACCTCATCCCCCGCTTGCTTCTGCACCGGCACCGGCTCTCCTGTCACCATTGCTTCATCCACCGTCGAAGAACCCTCAACTACTTCGCCATCGGTTGGAATCTTTTCTCCCGGACGCACTAGGATAATATCCCCCAATTGCACTTCTTCTATAGGCAGGTCTATTTCCCGGCCGTTGCGAATCGCCCGAGCGGTCTTCGCTTGCAACCCCATCAGCTTTCTAATAGCCTCGGAAGTTTGCCCCCGAGCCCTACTTTCCAAGAATCTGCCCAAGAGAATCAGGGTGATAATTACTGCTGCTGGTTCGTAATAAACCTGCACTTCAAGACCGCGATCGAGAAAAAATATCGGAAAAAAAGTGGCAACTAGAGAATACGAGTAAGCGGCACCAGTACCCAGCGCTACCAAGCTATTCATATCCGCAGTCTGGCGCTGCAAAGATTTCCAAGCACCAACAAAAAAGCTTTGGCCGCACCAAACCATTACCGGCGTACTCAAGACGAGCTGCACTATCGGGTTATGCAACCAAACCGGCAGGAACGGTATATGCAGGCCGGTCATAGCTGGTAGGGAACCAATGACTAGCACTAGGCTGATAATGCTGCCAAAAACTACTTTGCTTTTTAGCTCTTTTTGTTCTGCTTCCCGAGCCGCTTTCTCCCTATCTTCTCCACCGGCAGCTATTTCTTGTAGCGGTTCCGCACCGTAACCGGCATCAGCTACTGCTTCCTGGATAGTTTTAAGACTTGCTTGCTGGGGATTGTAGTCAACTTTGGCTATTTCCAGAGCAAAGTTTACGCTACAGTCGCCGACCCCAGATAGTTCCTGAATGACATTTTCAATTTTATTGGCACAAGCGGCACAACCCATGCCTTTTAATCGCAGATTGATTGTTTCCATAACGAACCCCCCCAACGGCGTTCAATTTATCCAGAATTTATGGAGAAAAAAATATACAGCTTTTCTCAAATAAGTGTAATTAACAAAAACGTAGGGGCGACAGCATCGCGAGCGACTATCTCTGCTGTATAACGGGGATTCTCATATTGGGATATTGCATCCCCCAGGCACCTCACATCAATTTGAGAACCGCTATAGATAGGGTTGGCTTTTTTGAAGCGATCGGTAGGCGGCATACGTTTCTGGGGCGAAGCATTCCAATACAATAATTTTTTTAATAAAAAAAAACTGTCTCGGGAATGCTGTCGCCCCTACACCCTCTGGATACCCCCCAAAAATTTATTCAGCAAGCCCTTCCCACACCTCCCACCCTTCCCACCCTTCCCCATCTCTGCCCAATGCCCAATTTTATCCTGAGCGGAGTCGTAGGCGTAGCCCGCCCTCCGGGGCGTAGGGGCCCAATGCCCAATTTTATCCTGAGCCTGTCGTAGGCGTAGCCCGCCCTCCGGGGCGTAGGGGCCCAATGCCCAATTTTATCCTGAGCCTGTCGTAGGCGTAGCCCGCCCTCCGGGGCGTAGGGGCCCAATGCCCAATGCCCCGTAAGTCTTGCGACCTTTACAATTCCAGGCTAAAGTCTCCAGCCTACTGGAGAGTCAACTTTTTGTTACAAAACTTAACTCGATCGCTCTGTCCCCTGCGATCGCGGCTCGAAGTTTCCCTACACAAGAGCACCCCAGACCCCACACCCTAGCCTATCCCTGGCGATCGCTTTGTCAGTGCTGCTCCTGGGCGCTAAGATATGAGAGCTATAGGTATATTCTCGCTATTCTCATAGCCGGTGCGGTTGTATTTGCCCTATCTCGGAGTAAACCCCAAACGGGTTTTTCCATTTCCGCTCTTTGGCACTTAACTTATAAATTTTTCTATGAACTGGTGGCAAAAACTTAAAAAAAATGGCTTGGCTCAGTTTGGGGCGCTATTGTTGCTCGTCTTTTATATAACAGTTGTAGGCGCTGACTTTGTGGCTCCTTACAGTCCCTACGAGCAGCAGCCAAATGGCGGCCTGCTACCGCCGACTCAGATATATTGGCGCAACCAGGAAGGGCAGTTTATTGGGCCGCACGTCTATCCCACGACTCTTGGGCCAGTTGACCGGAAAACAGGCGATCGCCTCCTCAAAGAAGACAAAGACAACCCCGCCCCTGTCGGCCTATTTGTTAAAGGGCCAGAATACTATCTCTTTCAGATTGTCCTCCCCGTACCTGCCGAAGGAAGTTGGACGCTAGTAAGGTTAGGACGGATTCCTATCTTGTGGCCTAACAAGTGGAAAGGACTAGAAATATTCCCGGGAATACCCTGCGATCGCCACCTCTTCGGCAGCACCACCGGCGAAGCTACAGTCAACGTTCTTGGCACCGACGATCAGGCTCGCGACCAATTCTCTCGCCTAGTACATGGAGGTCGCATCAGTCTCTTCATCGGTCTAGTCGGCATTACTATTTCCTTTCCCCTCGGCATGATAGTAGGGGGAATTTCCGGCTATTTTGGCGGTTTCATCGACACTATTTTAATGCGCTTTGTAGAAGTGCTAATGACCATTCCCGGCATCTACCTCTTAGTCGCCCTAGCCGCCGTACTTCCCGCCGGACTCAGCAGCACCCAGCGTTTTATCTTAATCGTGATGATTACTTCTTTTGTGAGCTGGGCTGGACTAGCCCGAGTAATTCGCGGTCAAGTGCTATCTATTAAACAGCAGGAATTCGTCCAGGCCGCCCGCACTATGGGAGCCAAACCTTTTTATATTATTATTCGCCACGTCTTGCCACAAACTGCCAGCTATATTGTTATTTCTGCCACCCTATCCGTCCCTGGATTTATTCTAGCGGAGTCGGTTCTGAGCCTGATTGGCCTCGGCATCCAGCAGCCGGATCCTTCTTGGGGAAATATGCTCGCTTTGGCTACGAATGCTTCTATTTTGGTACTTCATCCCTGGCTAGTCTGGCCGCCAGCATTAATGATTATTCTTACAGTTCTTTCCTTTAACCTACTGGGCGACGGTCTCCGAGATGCTCTCGACCCGCGCAGCTTGCAACGTTAATTGGGAAGAGCGGAAGAGCGGAAGAGCGGAATTGGGCTCGCGAATTAGGGTGTAGGGTGTAGGGTGTGGGGTGTGGGGAGGCTTGGGAGAAGAAGAAGACTTGGGAGAAATTATTAACTCCCTACACCATTCCCTACACCCCACACCCCACACCCCACACCCTTCTTTGGGCATTGGGCATGTTCGCATCGGGCATTTGGCTCGCGAATTAGGGTGTAGGGTGTAGGGTGTGGGGAAGGCTTGGGAGAAGAAGAAGACTTGGGAGAAATTATTAACTCCCTACACCATTCCCTACACCCCACACCCCACACCCTTCTTTGGGCATTGGGCATGTTCGCATCGGGCATTGGGCATCATAAGAGGCAAGGGGGACTTGGGGACTTGGGGACTTGGGGACTTGGGGGGAAGGCGGAAATTAACTTGCTCCCCTGCTCCGAAAGCTCCCCTGCCCCAGATCGCACCGGGGCAGCCACGGGGCAACCACGGGGCAACCACAGGGAGATTGCCCCTACAGTTTTTGACATGAATGATTTAGATTAACTACTATAGAAACTAAAAATTTTATAGCCGTGCCAACAAGACATATATCCCATCTATTCCCGATAATTTATCTTGCCCTTACTCTAGTCGGCTGCAGTAAAGCAGATAGGACATCGATTCCATCTTTACAATACCAGGATAGTCGCAAGCAGGCTATGGTTGTTTCCGCCGATCCTCTGGCTAGCGATGCTGGCGTACAAATGCTGGAACAAGGTGGCAATGTAGTGGATGCAGCAGTGGCAACCGCATTTGCGATTTCTGTAGTAGAGCCTTTTTCTGCGGGAATTGGCGGCGGGGGATTTTTGCTGCTGCGCCTCTCGGAAACTGGAGAAATTCGCGCTTTGGATTTTCGGGAACGAGCGCCAATGGGGGCAAGCCGAGATATGTACTTAGACGAGAAGGGCGAGCCGATACCGAGGGCAAGTCTGGACGGTCATTTGGCAGCGGGAGTGCCCGGAACGGTTGCGGGACTTTATGAAATACAGCAGCAGTATGGCAAGCTTCCTTGGCAAGCAACCCTAGAACCGGCTATTCGCTTTGCCGAGGGAGGGTTTTTGGTGGGGGAAAGATACGAGAGATCGGCGCGGCGACGGCAGGAGGTTTTGCAATCAAATGCTGCAGCGCGAGCTATTTTTAGCAAAGACGGGGAGATGTACGAGGCAGGCGATCGCCTAATTCAAAAAGACTTAGCAAAAACTTTGCAACAAATTGCCGCCGACCCGCAAAGCTTCTATAGCGGCGAAATTGCCCAGGCGATCGCGCGGGATATGGCCGAAAACGGCGGACTAATTTCCCTCGAAGATCTCAAAGCCTACCAGCCAGTATGGCGAGAACCCCTCTGCGGCCTTTTCCTAGAATTCCAAATCTGCTCCATGCCGCCTCCGTCATCGGGAGGCGTTCATCTCTTACAAATTTTGCAAATTATTAGCGCCAACAATAGCGAACCATTTTCATCCCTAGCCAAAAACTATACTAATGCTGATGCCCTGCACTTGTTAATCGAAGCGATGCGGATTGCTTATGCAGACCGTTCCGACCATTTGGGTGACCCAGACTTTGTGAAAGTGCCGGTGGAGCAGCTCGTCAGTCCCGAGTATGCAAAGCTCCGCCGTCAGGAAATAGATATGGAAAGGGCTCGAAGTTCCCAGGAAGTGAAGCCGGTGGATGGAGAAATTCTGCAACGCTTGCTTCAAAGCGAGTCCGAGGATACCAGCCATTTAACAGTAGCGGACGAAAATGGCAATGTTGTCAGCCTGACTTTTACGATTAACGGTGGCTTTGGAGCTGGAGTTGTGGCAGCGGGTACGGGCATTTTGCTCAATAACGAGATGGACGATTTTGCCATAGCGGCTAATCTGCCCAATATGTTCGGATTGTTGGGTAACGATGCCAATGCGATCGCTCCTATGAAAACTCCCCTTTCTAGCATGACCCCGGTTATTGTTACTCAAGGCGATCGCTTTCACATGGCCGCAGGCTCTCCCGGAGGCAGCACTATTATCACCACCGTTTTGCGACTAATCCTCAACGTACTGGTTTTCGATTTGGACCCCCGGGCAGCAATCTCGACACCCCTCCTCCATCACCAGTGGTTCCCCGATAGCGTTTGGGTTGAAAGCGGAAAATTCCCTCCAGAGATCCTCGACGATCTGCGGCGTCGGGGACACGATATTAAAGAAATCAAAGAAGGTTGGAGCAACGCCAATCTTATTGTCGTTAGCGAAGACGGATTTTTAGAAGGAGCCGCCGACCCCCGTGGAGAAGGCGCGGCCAGAAAATTTTATAGCAGTAAGCAGTAGGGGCTTTCCGGCCGTTCGCCTAGGGTGTGGGGTGTAGGGTGTGGGGCGTAGGGAAACTAGGGAAAAAGCCTCAGACCAATTCTGTATGAAGCTGTATGCAATCCGCCGTTCGGGCGATCGCCAACGACAGGCGAGCGCCCGAACGGCGGATAAAGGTCGTTATTTGTTGCAGCTTCATCAGCTTGATACAGAGTTGGTATCAGAGGTATCAGAGTCAACACCTACCTCACAATACAAGAAACCCAAATAAGCGCAAAGGGAGCCGATTTCTGAAAAAAATCGGCTCCCTTTGAACGGGCTAAGCTGAAAAGCTATTATTTTGCCAAGTCGGAGCGGCGGGATTTGAACCCACGACCCCTACCACCCCAAGGTAGTGCGCTACCAAACTGCGCTACGCCCCGACAATATTAATAATACTAGCGCGCTTCGAGCAAAAAAGCAACCCTTTTTTCAAAAAACTTTTAAAACTGCGGCGGCTTGTACCAAATCCGGTACGACTTCTGGGGGCCAGCCAGCCTCACAGCGCCGACCTCCATTGAGGATAAAGCGGACGGAAAAGGCATCGGCATAGCCTTCTGCTTCCATCCAGAGGCGATCGCTTTCCATCTCGCAAGCAATTTTTTCTTCATCCATCAACTCCCCAGCCATTTCCTTCATAGTTTGGGCCAGCTTTAGCAGCAAGCGGCAAAAGTCCTCTAACTCTGCTTCGGTCAGCTCGATCGCCCACTCATCCCCCCCAACCAATCCTTTAAATTGGCCTGCCTCTGGGTCCCAGCCCAACCGCCAACCATTTCCATGCTTGAGAATCTTGGCCATAGCTCTGCGGGTAGGGTGTGGGGAAGGGTGTGGGGTGTAGGGTGTGGGGTGTAGGGTGTGGGGGAAATTAGGGTGTAGGGAATTCATAATTTCTCCCTTGTCTTCCCCTTCTCCCTTGTCTTCCCTCTCTGTGTTCCCCACACCCCCCACACCCTACACCCCACACCCTACACCCTAATCTAATCTCCCAGCAGCTCCGGCTGATTGAGTTCGTCAGACATCTCAATAATGGCGCGGATTACCGGCTTCACGGTTTGCTCGTCATTATCAAAATCTTCATTGCGCCGCCGCTTGGCCCGATTTGCCACTTGTACCGTAATTCGATAGCGATTGGAAGCGGCCTCGACCAGCTCTTGGGCACGGTGCATTACGTTGGGATTTTTTGACGAAGTACGCTTGTACATAAAATATATTGCAGTTAATTTTTAGAGAAAAATCGGTACGGCAACTGGAGACATTATAACACTAAGTATATTTGCTTAGGGCAATTTAATGTTTGCCCTGGGCTAGCCAATACTTGTGCTGTTGGCGCAGCCTGCGCCAAGGACATAAGCTGACTGCTGACCGCTGACTGCTTACTGCTAATATCAGCCCCAAACTGGAGTCGCACTGAGCAGCACCCACAACCATGCTAGCGTTCCAACTAAGATTACTGCCAGGAGTCGCCTCAAAATTTTACTTGCCATTTTTGCGATCGAGCGGACTTACCCACAGACACTATATAGGGTTTGCTGAAAAAGGCAGAGTGTGGGGAGTGTGGGGAGAGAGGGGAGTGTGGGGAGAGAGAACTTTCAGCACACACCTCGTAGGCGGCCTCCCACACCTCCGACACTCCGGCTTTTTAGGTTTATTCAGCAAGCCCTATATATATAGACTTGGCGCAGCTTAATATAGATAGCTATAGTCAGCAGTCAGCTAAAAGCTATTGGGTGCCAGCTCGCTGTCCGTTGGCTAAGCTAGAAGCTGTTGGGCTCGCCTTGTAGGTTTAGGACTTACGCATAGAGTCTATGAATAGGGGCGATCGCTTCGCGATCGCCCCTGAGAATCGCGGGGGGATTGCCCCTACAAATACTAGATATGGATAGTTTGCGTAAGTCCTGAGGTTTTTGCCCAATGCCCAATGCGAACATGCCCCATACCCCATGCCCAATGCTCCATGCCCTATTCCCTATTCCCATTAAAGGATAAGCCATGATACCTATTATTCTCGCTGGCGGCAAAGGAGAACGTTTTTGGCCCGTGAGTCGCAAGCAGCGCCCAAAACAGTTTTTAAGTCTGGACGGCAGCGGTACGAGTCTGCTACAAGCTACAGCCAATAGATTGCTGGATATTGCTGGCGGCTGGGAGGGACTGTGGGTGGTAACCAGTTCGGCTTTAGAGTCTGGGGTTAGAGAACAGTTGCCCCAGTTGCCCAAAGAAAATATACTCGCGGAGCCCGAGGGAAGAGATACGGCACCAGCAGTAGCTTGGAGTACCTTGGAAATTGTCGAGCGTTCTGGAGTAGAGTCCGTATTGGGGTTTTTTCCCGCCGATCATTGGATTGGCGATCGCGCGGTTTTCGAGCAAACTTTGGCTGCAGCGAAAGAATTGGCGCAACAAAAAGCAGCGATCGTGACTTTGGGAATTAAGCCAAGCTACCCGGCTACTGGATATGGATATATCGAGCAAGGGGAAGCTATCGGGGAATTTGGCGGCATTAATGCCTACCGAGTCAGCCGATTCGCAGAAAAGCCCAATCGAGAGACTGCAGAAGAGTTTTTAGCCACCGAGCGTTTTAGCTGGAACAGCGGGATGTTTGTTTTTCAGGCCAATACGGTGCTACAAGAGCTGAACGCTTATGCTCCGGAAATTGTCGAGCCTTTGGTGGAACTCGGTGCAGCGGCTTATTCCCAGTTACCAAAAATAAGTATTGATTATGCTTTGATGGAGAAGACAAAATTGGCCTATGTCTTGCCTGTTGACTTTGGCTGGGATGATTTGGGAGATTGGAATGCGATCGCCCGCTTGCTGCAAAAAGATGGCGAGCCAAATCTAGAGCTGGGCAAGCACCTAGGTCTGGATACCACTGGAGCTATTGTTTATGCGAGCGATGCCGAGGATTTAATTGTAACCGTTGGCATGGAAGATGTGGTTATTGTGCGCGATCGCAACGTCACTCTCGTCGTCAAAAAAGACCGCACCCAGGACATTAAGAAAGTTCTCAAACACCTGCAAGCCCATCCGCAATTTAATTCTGAAGCTTAAAGCAATTAGCTTTCAGCAATTAGCTTTCAGCAATTAGCTCTCAGCTTTCTGTTTTGAGTAATATCAAATCCGGTTAAACAGTTACAGTATCTGTAGGGGCGGTGCCCCCGGGAGCGCCCCGGAAGCGCCTTCCTCCCCAGACCAACCGGGGCAGCCACGGGGGGACTGCCCCTACAGGATTTGTGGGTATTGAACCGGATTTGATATAAGTATCGATAGCAGGGCGCATCTTATATAAGCTACATACATAAGCAAGCTGCGCTTATAGCACACTGCTAGCTAATTCTTAAAAGCTTAGGTGACTTCTGAGAAGGAAAGTACCAACCTGTCGGGAAGCGACGAGGAAATTAAACTTCCTTCCCCTCCCAAGAGGTATCTTTATTATCAGAAATCACCTTAATAGCTGAAAGCTGAAAGCTGAAAGCTGAAAGCTTAACGCTGAACGCCGATTGCTAAAATTTATCCAAGATTAACTGCTGACAAATAACTATGACTGACAGCCCAAAAGATATTCAAGCAGCTCCAGCACCATCGGAGCCGTCCGGCCATCCCGAATCCCGTTACTGGGGTAGCGCTACGGTTTTAGAAAGCCAGGCTTATTATCGAATCAACCGCGTGGAAATGAAGCCCGGACATCGGATGAAAACACAAGTTCACTATCACCGCAGCGAGCATTGGATCGTAGTGTCTGGTACGGCTAAGGTAATCTGCGGCGATCGCGAATCCCTGGTTATCCAAAACCAATCGACCTACGTTCCTCCTTGTACTCCTCACTACATCGAAAATCCTGGAGTGATTCCCCTAGTGATGATTGAAGTTCAAAATGGGGAGTATCTCGGGGAAGAAGATATTGTCAGAATAGAAGATGGCGATCGAGGTTCGTAAGAATAAGAGCCAATCGTCAAATAGCTCGTAAAATAGGGGGCGCGATCGCGCCCCCCAGCTACGTTGTTGATTTTGGGGCTAATGTCAAAAATATGGTGACATTAGATAGCTGCGATCGTGCAAGCCTATGATGTAGAAAAACCGACCTACACCCCACACCCCACACCCTACACCCAAAGCCCAAAGCCGAGCTAAACTTCGAGCTTCCAAATAGGGACGCTACCATCCCAGTCATCTGACGGGGGTTCTTTAAGACATTGCTGACAGCGTTTGAGGTGCAGGGTAGAAGGGCGATCGTTGCTATCGATTCCCAGAACCGTCACAAACTGACCGAGGGCTATAGCAAAGTCCCGATTTAGATAATGCTCCCGCCCCTTATTGTAATGTTCGAGTACCTTTTGCTTTTGCTCTGAAATCGCTTCATCGCGCCCGCCGATAAATTCATATATTTCCACCGGGGGATAGTTATTGCGTATGCGAATCAAGTCCAGTTTTCTTGCCCAAATCTTATCAGAGCAAAGATTATAAGTATTTTCGCTCAAGACTATTTCGCAATCATACTGCTTGCTAACGCCTTCAAGATAATAAGCTAAATTGACGCCATCGCCAATGGCAGCAAAGTCCATAGGTCTCTCGGAGCCAAGCTGTCCGCTAAGAATCAGATCTGAATTAATGCCGATACCAATTTTAATAGCTGGCTGACCCGCAGAGCTACGCCGCTTATTGTATTCCGTCAGGCGATCGCACATTTCTCTAGCAGTTTGCACTGCCGTCCAGGCATGATCTTCCAAAGGTTTTGGCGAACCAAATACGGCAATTAGGGCATTGCGAATACAGGCTAATTCTATTTGCTCGCCTAAATTTTGCTTGTATTTATATATAGCATCTAACAATGACTGAAAATATTCGTTGAGCAGAGATGCTGCTTCAGACGAATCTAAATTTTGGGTTAGTCTCCTATACCCATAAATATCGGAAAATAAAACCGATCCCTGTTTGGGTTCCAAGCCCAACTTAGCAGCATCAATATTTGCTGTCTTCGGATCGGAATCGGCGGAAAAACTTGCAGACTGTACCATAGAAATCGCTTTCCTTGCTTTAGCTTTCCCCAGGTTATTTGGGGCGAACGTCAGAAATCTGTTTGCCTTTAGACGCCCAGAAGAAGCACCTGCATTATATTGCAGGTCCTATAGAATCCTTGCTGGCTTGACCAAACGGTAAAATTCATGGAACCTAGGATACTACCATTTGCTAGCGAGCTTCCAGACACCATCCCAATCATATCCGGGAGGTTCCATTAGAAAATGATTGCAACGGTCCATATGTAGGGCAGCAGCTTTGTTGCCGTTGTCAATGGCGAGAACTTGAGCAAACTGGGCGAGCGCTTCTAGGAACTGGCGATTGTAGTACAGCTCGCGTCCTTTTTTATAAGCTTCCACTATAGCCTTCTGCTCGGCAGTCAAATCTGCTCCTAGATCTCCATATCCTTTCTTGATTCCGAGCAACTCGTATATTTTCACTGGTTCGGTTTTTTCCTTGACCTTAATAAAGTCCAGTCCTCTTACCCAGATGCGATCGGCACAGGAATTATAAACATTGTCGCCGATCGCAATATCCACGCCGTAAATTTTGCTTGCTTCTTCCAGATGAGAGGCCAAGTTCGCTCCATCGCCAATTGCGGCGAAATTAATTGTCCTGTCCGAGCTTGCCCCTTCACTGAAAATACAATCGGAATTAATGCCTATGCCAGTTTTAATAGCTGGCCGACCGACAGAGCGACGAACCTCGTTATATTCGGCGAGCCTCAAGCGCATTTCAACGGCAGTTTGCACCGCAGTCCAGACGTTGTCCTCTAAGGTCTCTGGCGAACTAAATAAAGCTATTAACCTATTGCCAATACAAGCTAATTCTATGCTATCGCCTGAATTTTGCTTATATTTTTGCGTAGCATTTACTACTAACTCCTGAAAATATTCACCTTCGGATGCTGCTTGAGATGAATCTAAGGCTTCAAGCCCTAGATCGGAGTGGATACCGCAATATAAAATCGAGCTTTTTTTAGCTTCCAATACCATAGGAAATCGCCTTTGTTGCTTGAGCTTTCCTCAGCTTATTAGGAGCGAGCGTCAGGGCTCTGTTTGGCTTAGGGGAGAAATGGGTGCGATCGAAAAAGCACCTGCTTTCTTGGCTTGCAGACCGTACAGAATCCCTGACTGGCTTGCTAAGATCGTGGAACCTAGGAGGATACTATTTGCTAGTGAGCTTCCAGACACCATCCCAATCATTTGCTGGAGGTTCTGCTAGAAAATGATTGCAACGGTCCATATGTAGGGTCGCAGCTTTGTTGCCCTTGTCAATGGCCAGAACGTTACCAAACTCGGCCATAGCTTCTAGGAACTGGCGATTGGTGTACAGCTCGCGTCCTTTGTTATAAGCTTCCACTATAGCGTTCTGCTCGGGAGTAAGATCTGCTCCTAGATCTCCATATCCTTTCTTGATTCCGAGCAACTCGTATATTTTCACTGGTTCGGTTTTGCCCTTGACCGTAATAAAGTCTAGTTCCCGTACCCAGATGCGATCGGCACAGGCTTTATAAGTCTTTTCGCTGATTACAATATCCGTGCCGTACATCTTGCTGGTTCCTTCCAGACGAGAGGCCAAATTAACCCCATCGCCAATTGAAGTCAGCTCCATCCGCTTGGTAGAACCGATATTACCGCTAACCACTTCGTCCGCATGGATACCCATACCGATTTTAATAGTTTGCTTGTTTTCGGCAGCGCGCTTGCTGTTAAATTCTGCCAAGCGCAGGCGCATATCCACCGCCGTTTGTACCGCACACCATTCGTGATCCTCTAGGGGTAAGGGGGAACCGAATACGGCCATAATGGCATCGCCGATGTATTTATCCAAAGTGCCTTTGTATTTGAAGATGGCATCTACCATCTTCTCGAAATATTCGTTGAGCATCTCCACGACTTCTTCTGCCGCGAGACCTTCG
This sequence comes from Oscillatoria sp. SIO1A7, assembly GCA_010672965.1. GTDB lineage: Bacteria > Cyanobacteriota > Cyanobacteriia > Cyanobacteriales > Laspinemataceae > SIO1A7. The sequence continues at coordinate 84,434 of JAAHFN010000030.1, read as the reverse complement.
GTTAAGGTAGTGTAGCTGCGAATATCCGAGAACAGCACAGAAACTTCTTTGAGTTTGCCCCCTAACCCAGTATCGCCACTGGCCAGCAAAGCCTCGGCCACGTCCTGGGTCATGTAGCGATACATCGTACTCTTGAGCCGCTTTTCGTCGCTAATGTCATCCATTACCACTAGGGCACCATAGACATTGCTGCGATCGTTGGCATCGGCAATAGAGTTAATGGATAAGTTGATACTATGTTCTGTTTCCGAGTTGTCCGAAATTAAGGTTTGCTCCGGGTAATACTGGTTGCGGGATTTGTCATCTTCAGCTGCCAAAGCCGCATTAAACCTCTCGGCAAAATCGCTTTCCTTTAATTTGATGGTATCGATCACCGGCTTGCCTTCTAGGCGATCGCTTTCTTTTTCTCCCACCCCCAGAAGTTTCTTGGCCGTTTCATTAGCAGCGATAATAATTCCTTTTTTATTGGTAGATATCACCCCATTAGTCAGGCTGCGCAGAATATCTCGCTGCAATTGTTCTTGCTGCTTCACCGTAGCAAACAGCTTAGCATTTTGCAGGGCCACCCCAGCTTGAGTATTAAACGCCTCCATAAACTCTTGGTCGGAGCGGTTAAAAGAAGACTTCCAGCATTCCGGTGGTTCTGGCCAGTCGCTCGGATCGTAGGGGGGCAATTCGCCCTGTTTCTTTTTGTTAACTAGCTGAGTAACCCCAATCAATTCGCCATCGGAGTTATAAACCGGCATACACAACAAGCTACAGGTACGATAGCCCCCTTGTTGGTCAACCTTTTTGGACGTATCCGACCCAGGATGGTCGTACAAGTCAAAGGGAATATTCAAAACTTCGCCGGTTTTGGCCACTTGACCGGCAAAACCTACTCCTATGGGGATGCGAATTTCTTTTAACGAACCTCCCTGTCCTATAGGTAGTTTTGTCCAGATTGTATTGCTATCTCTGTCTATCAGCCACAGAGTGCTGCGATCGGCATTCATCAGTTTTTTGGCCTCACCCATCACCCGCTTGAGGGTGTCTTCGAGGTCTAAACTGCTCTTACTCAAAGATTCCGTCGCCGACATCAGCGCCGCCGCTGCTCGTTGCCTTTGAGAGGCTTTGCGGAACGATCGCGATGACTCCAAAATCATCCGCACTGAAGGAGCAAATTCTTCAAATACTCTCTCGTCTTCTTCAGTGAAGCCTTTGGTATCGATCCTATCCGATAAAGGATCTTCGGGTTCGTGGGTTTTTTTTAATTTGTTCATTAATTGGACAACCGCTACCAATCCCCCGTTGTCATCTACCAACGGCAAGCAGAGCATAGTATAGGTGCGGTATCCAGTTTTCTTGTAAGTTTTTTTGGACTGAGCAGAGCGCGGATCGTCAAAAAAGTCAAAAGGAATATTGATAACTTTTTTTTCTGTGGCTACTTCACCGGCAATCCCTTTATCCGCTGGTATGCGAATCTCTAGGCTTCCTTCTCCGTCTCCCTTAGCCACAATCGACCATAGTTCGTTTTTTTCGTCGTCTAATAAAAAGATAGTAGTGCGATCCGCCCCTAGCAATTCCCCAGTTTTTAGGGTAATCGATCGCAACATCTCGTCTAAAATGGCATCAAACCCTTGCGCGTCCAGCAAGCTGTCCAGCATAGTTAGGGTTTGGTTGACCACCCCGAGCTTGTTTTCAACATCGCTAACAACTTTTCTAAAGTTGTCTTTGTTAAGTGGGGCCAGAAACGCCGTGAAGGTTCCTTGGGTGGTCGTTATGGCGCTACTACTCGAAACCGCTTCTGCCTGTTTTTGAGGGGGCTGATGGCGGTTATTGTTAGATTCAACTTGGGGGGTGACATCAATCACGGCGCCACCATTCTGGTCCCAAGTTTTTGTGTTCGGAGATGCAGCTGGCATAGGTTTTTACTCTAAAAGAGACCTCGATCGGGTACTGTCCTCGACCCCGAGAGTATGCTGATTGCAAGGTATCGCATATGTTTCGCGAGTTCCAGACCAGAACAAAGCAGCAGGCTCTCAGGGTCGCCAGATAGGCTTGGTTTGCGGTTGCTCAATCATTCTGCAAACATGTATATAGTGATAACACGCCTCCAGGATCCTTGGCTTGAGAACAATGGGGTTAAAGCACTCCAGACTATTTTGACATTACTCTAAGGAATAGTATGTGCCCGTTTCTACCGATTCTAAACAGGATAGTAAAAGCGGTTCCATATAAATGCAGGTAAGATATTAGTTATAATAATAACTGATATCTGTAAATTTTGGTCGAGCAACTGCGAGCCACCCCTAACCTTCCCTCCAGGGAAAATTATTTACCGCAGGGTAATTGCGGCGGTTTTTGATTGGTCAACGAGAGGGTTGGAGTACCTTTCTTGGGATGCTCCCGAACCAAATCTCGGATGAGTCCGCAACAACTACAATCTATAGCCTACAGTCTCAAACTTAATTCTAAATTAAGCAATGATGGGCATAGCGGATTATAGCTTGCCCTGAGGCGTCCGAGCGCGATCGCTCCTCAGCTTTTATAGCATTACGCATATTTGGTTAGGTAATTAAAAGCGCGGCCTCGTAGGGGCGAACGGCGGAAAGCCCCTACAAGCCAGCAATAGGTCTATCGCTCCTGACAGCTAACTGTTTACTGCTAAGTAGTAGCAAAAAATTAATTACATGGAATTGGAGCCTCTGCCCAGCAAGCGATCGCAAGTCAAGGTGTAAATAATGCGAGTTCGTGTAGTTATAGCTTACAAGGAGGGGGCAGTCGGCTGAGTCCAACAGCGGTAAGCTAAAGGCCGATTGCTTCATTCCTGAGAACTATCCTGAGAACTATTAGCGATCGCGATCGCGCAGGGCAACTGCTTGATGGAGCAGGGATTCTGCCCATGCGATCGCAACGCCAGCCTCTTGACCCCCAGCCATTTGCGCCAGTTCTTGGCGACGCTGACTTTCTTCCAAGGGTGCCACCCGGACAACAGTACGGACATCTGGGAGTTCGGGAATGGGGGAAGAGCGATCGCGAACAGGGGATTGCAATTCGCTTGCTCCCCAACCCTCGACAATCTGTTTGGCAACGCGAAAGTGACGGTCGGCCATAGCAGCGACAATGGGTTGGTGGGTTACAAATAACACTTGCTGCTGCTTGCTGAGCTGATAGAGTTTCTCCGCGATCGCCGCTGCCACTCTCCCAGAAACCCCCACGTCAATTTCATCAAAAACCAAAGTCCCAGGGGCTTCCACTTGAGAAAAACAAGCTTTTAGCGCTAGCAAAAATCGGCTCATCTCCCCACCAGAGGCAGTCTTGCTCAAGGGTTGCAAGGGTTCCCCAGGATTGGCGCTAAACAAAAAAGCAATTTGGTTTGCTCCAGTGCTGTTAGGCTCGCCAGGGGCAATCTCCACTCGAAACTTGGCCTTCTCCATCGCCAAGGGTCTGAGTTCCGAGAGCAAGCGAGCTTCCAATTCAACAGCCGCCGCTTGCCGCAGTTCGGTCAGTACACTACAGGCGCTCTCTAATTCTACTTGGGATTCAAGATAGTTTTTTTCTAAAGACTCTAGAGATTGCGAGGCTCCAGTTAGTTCTTCGAGTTCCTCTTGAATGCCTTGGTAATGCGCGATCGCTTCGGCCAAAGTCGGTCCGTACTTGCGACAAATCTGCTTCAGTTCGCCAATACGGCTTTGGACTTCTTCCAAGCGTTCCGGGTCTGCTTCTAAACTGCTGCTATACCGACTCACTTGGCGGCCCGCTTCTGAAACCTGAGCCAATGCCTCTTTGACCATCTCCAATACAGGTTGCAACTCATTGTCATATGCCACCATGTCGTTTAGAGTTGACTCTACTCTCCCGAGCAAATCTGCGGCTGCAGAGCCATCGGCGTCGTTTTGATAGAGCAATTGATAAACTTGATAACTTTGCTGTTGCAGCTCGACAACATGGCTGAGGCGCTGGCGTTCTGCTTCCAAGAGCTGCAATTCCTCTGGATCGCTAAGATTGACTTCTCCTAATTCTTTGAGTTGATATTCTAAAAAGTCCAGACGTTGTAGGCGCTGTTGCTCTGATTGACGGCGATTTTCTAACACTTGCTTCCAATGCTGAGACCGAGCGTACTTCTCGGCCACCACTTGCCGTTGCTCGATCGGTTTGGGACCGCCAAAAGCATCCAGCCAGTCCCGCTGCCTTGCGGTTTGTCCGAGCTGAACTGTTTGACCTTGGGCGGTAATTTCTACAAGGCGATCGCGAAACTGGTCCATAATTTGCCGGTTCACCAAGACGCCGTTAAGGCGGGAGCGACTTCGCGCCCCGCCCCCCCGACTCAGCACCATTTCCCGACTTGCTACTAATAAATTGCCATCAAGCAATTCGATTTCCTGTTGGCGAATCCAATCTGCTACCGCTGGATGCAGGTCAAATGTCGCTTCTAGAGTCGCTTTCTGCTCGCCAGTACGAATGATACCCCCGCTTATTTTTCCGCCCAAGGTGGCATCCAGAGCATCAAGGACTATTGACTTGCCAGCACCAGTTTCGCCAGTTAAAACATTAAGTCCAGAACCGAACTCTATTTCTAGGCGGTCGATTAGGGCAAAATTTTCAATTCGCAGGGACAGCAACATAATAGGATCGCGTTCTTTTTGGGAGTTAGGAGTCCGCTAGGGACCGAACAAGAACTGGAGTTACGCAGATACGAGGTGCCAGTTCGGCATCTTACTAGCAAACAGTATCGGCGAGGCTATCAAAAAAATTATTAACATAAACTATTAAACTTGTCAATGCTTTTACAGGATACAGTTTCTTTTAATAGAAGAGCTAGAGGGTTCTGTAAAAGTAACAGAGACTTGGGGAAGCGATCGGGAATCGCTTCCCCAAGTCTCTGTCAACGAAAGACCCAATCTTTATTGATTTAATATTGACGAAAAAGTCAAAGTGCGATTGGCTCGGTATGTTATTTATATAATATTTGTTTGTGGCGATTTATTGGTATTTGATTAGTGCAAATTAAATGCGCCAGAGGGAGCATTTCAATTTCGGCATCCAGCCGCAGAGCGCGCCCTTAAGGCGTAAGCCCCGCCTCCAAAAAGCTGCTGGCGCGGCTACACAAGCCATATCCCGCAAAGCCGGTGCATCTCTAAACAACGCACAACGGCTTGTTTTGCGAGAATTGCCTTGACCAAGCAAAGACCTACGATCGCATTGGTAAGTTGCCCCTCTCAACTTCCAATTGCCAAACCAACCTGCATAACCCTAACTACTTCCCCAGCAGGAATAAACTTTTCGCCCACGGGCAAGACCGCCAAACCAGAAGTTTGCGCTAGATTAATTAAATTGCCCGAACTGTGACTGCCGCCAGCCAAGTCAAACTCATAACCGCCATCCACTAACTGGATCTGACCCCAAAGATAGGTTTCTCGACGTCCGCCCGATCGCAAATCTTGCCGAGTTTGCGCCGACAAAAAAACGGGCTGCCAACCAGCCGCAAAGCCGGCCATTTTTCTCAGCGCTGGTTGCACGAAACGCCAAAAACTCACTAAAGCAGAAACCGGATTACCCGGCAACCCAAAATACAATATTTTTCTTTGATATTCTGTAGTATCTCCCGCAGCGGTAAAAGTCGCTACTGTCAAAGGCTTACCGGGTTTTACGGCAACGGACTTAATATGAATAGCCCCGCCTAACTCGCTCAAAATACGTTCGACATAATCATAATCCCCCACAGAGACGCCGCCAGTAGAAATGACGATATCTGCAGATAATATAGCTCGGGCGATCGCATCCTTCAGCACTTTCGGATCGTCTGGCACAATACCCATCATCAACGGCTCCCCTCCAGCAGCGGCCGCTAAAGCAGCCAAAGCATAGCTATTCGAGTCTATTAAATGCCCGGGTTGTAGCGGTTCTCCGGGAACTGTCAGCTCGTCTCCCGTAGAAAAAATTGCCACCCGAGGCCGCCGATAAACCGGCACTCGAACGCATTGAGCGCTTGCCAGCACGGCAATATCCGGTGCCCCTAGAGCAATCCCAGCCGGTAATAGCTCGTCTCCCGCCCGATAAAATTCTCCTTGGCGACGGACAAAATTCCCTTTTAAAGGTGGTGCGGCCAAGATTTCCACTTTATTTCCTTCGCGCTTAGTCTCTTCCTGAATCACCACCGTATCCGCACCGGCAGGCATCATCGAACCCGTCAAAATACGGGCCGTTTCTCCCCCTGCAATGGCAACTTGGGGCGGTTTTCCCGCTGGAATCTCCTCGACTATTTCCAGAACTTTTGGTTTTTCGGCACTACAGTCTTTAACATCTTCATAACGCACCGCATACCCGTCCATTGCCGAATTATCCCAATGGGGAAAATCCAGGGAGCCCTTCACCGGGGCTGCTAAAATCCGTCCAAAGGCCGATAGCAGCTCCAGAGTTTCTACATCCCCGTCTCCGTCAAAAGGTCGAACCAAATTAAATACTATCGACTCTGCTTCTGCAACTGATAACATGGCCCAATATACCGAAAAATTCCTACGATAGTGAATTATGAAGTATATAGGGAATTGGGCATGGGGAATTGGGCATTGGCATGTTCGCATTGGGCATTGGGCATCGGAAGAGGCAGGAGGGCAAGGGAGAAGGGGGCAAGGGGGACCGCAAAAGTGGAGACCAGGAGACCGGGGTAGTCAAAAGTCAAAAGCGAACAGTGAATAGGCGAACGGCGAACAAAGAGAGTTTTTCTTGACTTTTGACTTTTGACTTTTTCCTCCCCAAGTCCCCAAGTCCCCCTGTCCCCCTGCCCGGACTAGGGCCGTCAGAAACTTGCAGAAAGGGACAAGCGTCCAGGAAAGGTAATGGATCCGGATGAAGCATTGCGCGGATTGGTTAAACTACAGATCTGCTGCCAATGCAAGGAGGGGATAAAACCCTTTATTTGATGAGCGGCTAAAATAAAACGGTTGCCACCAGCCCCATACCCCATACCCTCTTGACAGGTCTTATTGTTGATTCCAGAAGCAGGAAGAACCATGATATCCTCTGCAAAAATAGCTTCCTTGTTGGGACTGCGATTGGTGTTGGCATTGATAATGCCGATCGCCTCAGTAAACGCGATCGCCTCCCCGGCGCGCTCCCAACCTCCTGGGGTCAACCCAGCCGGGGGCAACCAAGCCCTCACGGTTCGCTCCGACATTCAAGAAGCTGATGCCAAAACAGGTATTGTCACTGCTCGCGGTAACGTGCGCATAAATTATCCATCGCGACAGATGCAGGGAACGGCGGCCCAGGCTCAATACTTCAGCCGCGAGCGCCGCATTGTTTTAATGGGCGATGCCTACGTTTTGCAAGATGGCAACAGCCTGCGAGCGGAAACGATTACCTATCTTATCGACGAAGGAAGATTCATCGCGGTCCCAGAAAATAACCAGCAAGTAGAATCGGTTTATTTTATTCCCCCTGCTTCCCCTTGAACAATTGGATAATTTATAGCGGTTCTCAAATTGATGTGAGGTGTCTGGGGCCCGCGCATCCCAGTAAGGGAATTCCCGTTCGGAGCGCTGAGGTATGTGCAGGGATGCTGTCGCCCCTACGTTCTTTTATATTTCACTTACTTGAGAAACGCTATATAGCATCACCCATATTTGACTAGGCAATCTTATTGTTTGCCAAGGCTGCATCCCGGCAATGCTTGCGATGTAGGGGCTTTCCGGCCGTATGCGCTCTTTGGGCAGGCTCTGCCTTTCATGTCGCGGGGAGCTACGCCTGCGCGCCGTGGAGCGCATAGCGCGAAACGCTTCTACTGCTGAGTGCTGACTGCTATAAAAGAATCCAAGCATCGCCAGTCAACTGTCACAGAAAAAGGAGACAACTGACAAAGCGTGAAAATATTGCTGGAGAATATTTACAAATCCTATGGAAAGCGCACGATCGTTAAGGGAGTAAACCTGTCAGTCGATCGAGGGGAAATCGTCGGTTTGCTTGGGCCCAATGGTGCTGGCAAAACCACTACCTTTTATATCGCTACGGGCTTGGAAAAGCCACAAAAGGGCAGAGTCTGGCAGGGAGATCTCGATATCACCGATCTATCTATAGACAAACGAGCGGGATTGGGCATTGGCTATCTCGCTCAAGAACCGAGCATTTTCCGTAATTTGAGCATTCAGGACAACATCCGCCTGATATTGGAACAAACAGGAGTGCCGCCCTGGGAGTTGCAAGAGCGTCTGGAGTTTTTGCTCCGGGAATTTCGTCTGGGAAAAGTAGCTTCTAGTAAGGGAATCCAGGTATCTGGGGGCGAGAGACGGCGAGCGGAATTGGCCAGAGCATTGGCTGCGGGGGTGACTGGGCCGCAATTTCTGTTTCTAGACGAGCCCTTTGCTGGGGTAGATCCCATCGCCGTTTCAGAAATCCAGGAGATAGTTGCTAAGCTGCGCGATCGCGGCATGGGTATTTTAATCACCGATCACAACGTCCGAGAGACCTTGGCCATAACCGACCGAGCCTACATCATGCGCGACGGTCAAATTCTTGCATCTGGCACGTCTCGGGAACTATACAATAATCCTCTAGTGCGACAATATTACTTGGGAGACAACTTTAAGCTTTGATACCAGGGGCATTGGGCAAAAGGGCATTGGGCAAAAGGGCATTGGGCATTGGCATTGGGGAGACCCGGGGACCAGGAGACAAGGAGACTTGGGGAGTGTGGGAAGGTGGGGAATGTGGGCAGTGTGGGCAGGGAATTCTCCCAATTATTCCTAATTCCTAAACCAGAAACCTCCCTTCCTCATAAGACTTTCCGGCTCCCGAAGCGCTTAGCGGAAAGTAGCAGGAAATTTCCCCACACCCTACACCCTACACCCTACACCCCCTACACCCCACACCCTACACCCCACACCCTACACCCCCTACACCCCACACCCTACCCAATGCCCAATGCCCTTTTGCCCAATGCCCTTTTGCCCAATGCCCTTTTGCCCCCATTTTCTATGCTTCTGACATGACCACAAGCAGTTTCAAGTCTTTTAATAAATATCTCGGCTGGTGGCTGATTAAAGTTTCTGTTCTAGATCGCTACATCGCCACCGAGCTAATCGGTCCATTTTTATTTGGGGTCGGAGCCTTTGCTTCCGTTGGCATCTCGATTGGCACTCTATTTGATTTAATCCGCCGCGTCACCGAGAAAGGCTTGCCAATGGGAATTGCAGCAGAAATTTTTCTGTTGAAACTGCCAGATTTTCTGGTACTAGCCCTGCCCATGTCCGTGCTGCTCGGGACCTTAATGGCCTATAGCCGCTTATCTGGAGACAGCGAGTTAGTAGCGCTACGCAGTTGTGGGGTAAGCGTCTATCGCCTAGTGCTGCCAGCAGTTGTTCTTAGTTTTTTAGTAACTGGTATAACCTTTGCTTTTAATGAAGCGATAGTTCCTGCCGCCAATTACCGAGCCACTTTGACTTTGGAGCGCGCCTTAAAGCGAGAAAAACCACCTTTTCGCGATCGCAATATTATCCATACAGAATTTGAGAAAGTCAAAAAACCGGACGGCCAAAAAATCAAGGTCATGAAACGGCTGTTCTATGCCGAACAGTTTGACGGCGCGCAAATGAAAGGCTTAACGGTAATGGAGCGCTCTCAGAATGGTCTCAATCAAATTGTAGCAGCGGAATCCGCCGTGTGGAATGTCGGAGAAAATACCTGGGATTTTTTCAATGGAACTATTTATATTGTCGAGCCCAATGGTTCTTTAGGTAAAATTGTCCGCTTCGATCGCCAGCAAATCCAATTGCCTCGCACCCCATTAGATCTAGCCAAAAGAGGTCGCGACTATGGCGAAATGAGCATCGTTCAAGCCAAAGAACGCTTGGCCATTATCCGCCAGGGCGGCAATGATGATAAAATTCGCGAGCTGGAAGTCCGAATTCAGCAGAAATATGCTTTTCCTTTTATATGCGTCGTTTTTGGCCTAGCCGGTTCCACCTTGGGCATTAGACCGACCCGAGCCAGTAAGGCGACTAGCTTTGGCATCAGCATTGCGATTATATTTGGCTATTATTTATTGGCCTTTTTGACCAGCGCTCTAGGTCAGATTGCTATCCTTTCTCCCTTTATGGCTGCTTGGGTGCCTATTATGACGGGATTGGGAATAGGTATATTTTTATTGATACGAGCAGCACGGTAGGGTGTAGGGTGTGGGGTGTGGGGGTTGTAGTTGTAGTTGTAGGGTGCGCATTGCGCACTGCATTTCTTACGCAAATAGGTGCGCATTGCGCACCCTACAACTCAAAATTCAAAACTCAAAACTCAAAACTCAAAACTCAAAACTCAAAACTCTGAAAACTCTGAAAACTCAAGACTCATAGTAGCTGGCAACGATCGCTACGGCAAACCACCAGATAGTATTAACTTCTGGGCGATACCAGACAGTATCTACTACACCGTGAGCCATCATTCCTAAGATGGTAGCGATCGCAGCCATCAACCAATAGCCCTCGGGACTCGCCAGGTTTCTGAGTTTTTTTAGTTGTGTAAATCCTTGATTAACAGTAACTACTATAAGCCAGAGGAAAGCAAGCAAGCCAACTATCCCGATTTCTACGGCAGTTTCTAATAAAACGGAATAGGCACCCAAGGCACTATCGAAGCGAACGGGCAAATAGGGGGTAGCCATAATTTTAAATGCCTTATTCCCCGGACCGATGCCAAGTATTGGGCGATCGGCAATCATTTTTGGCATAGACTGCCAGACTTGGATGCGAAAATTATTACTGCTATCTTTGCCGCCAGCAAAAATACTAGCTACCCTCACTTGAACGGGCTCCACCAATAGAATCGCCAAAATTAATAGGGCAGCAGAGCCTCCTAATACCACTGGCATTGCCCAGGGTCGCCATGCTTGGGGCAGCTTCGGCGTCCACCAATAAACTAGAAATAATAGTAAAGCAAAGCTAGCTACCACAAAACCAATCCAGCCTCCCCGGCTAAAAGTTAAGATCAAACAGAGGGAGTTAACGACAATCGCAGTTACAGCTAGAAGCTTTGGCAGCAATCGACGCCAAGCAAAAACAGCGACAATACTGAAAGCTACAGCGGCCAGGAGATAACCGGCGAGAAGATTGGGATTGCCCAAATAGCTATAGACCCGAGTTACGCCAGCAGAAGCTGAGGTTGGGTCAGTCCAGGTGGCTAGATCTTTAACGCCAGCAAACCATTGGCGAATGCCATAGGTGCTGACAATGAGGGAAATATGTAAATAGACGCCGATTAGAATAGATCTCAATCGAGGCGATCGCAGCACTCTAGCCATTAGAGCAAATAGCAGCAAATACAGAGTGAATTTCGTAAAACCCGAAAAAGCAGCTTTTTTCACCGGCGACAAGGCGGTTGACAAAAGAGCAATTTGCCAATATAGCAACACCAGCAAATGAATCGGAGTGAATCCGACTTTATCTTTGTCGGCGACAGTTAGCAAAAACCAATAAATACCACAGGCGATTAACAAAACTCCTGTCAGGGAATTGGATACAAAAGGAGCTAGAATGAAAACTAAACTACATAACAAAGCGCCAAGTGGTTCGGACCATTCTATAAACCAGCTACCTTGCCGCCAAGCTGCCAGGGAACCGACTAGCAGGCGGGATAAGTAACTGCTACTTCGCCAAGAGGATCCAGACCAATTTGACAGGGACAGTTGTTGCCAAACTGAATGCATAGTTTTTTGGGAATAGATTAACTATATAAGTGCTTTATCTATTGTCCTTAATTCTGGACAAAATGGCAAATAAGCATTATTAAATTTACCTTACCCAACTTTTACATTGAGGTCTGGTATTATGGGTAATACGACCGCATATCGAATCCCCGACTCTATAGATCCAGCAATGGAAATTTTTCCGCCGTGCAGCTCTGCTAACTGGCAACTGAGCAATAGTCCGATATCTTCCCGAGAGGGCTTAATCTTAGCTTTCTGCTTGGTGGATTGCTTGTCAGTTAATTGCTCGGTCATAAGACTAGGAGGAGAGTCGAGTTCGTTTCTTTGCCAATTCTCAGAAAAACTGGTGGATTTTTCGGTATCGTCTGAGGTTTTAGAGTCCCCAGAGGAAGGCAGGGGACAGGAAAACAGCCGGTCATTTTCTCGGTCATCTTCTCCGAAAAGTTTAGAACCCCACACGTCAATCTGCAGGCGATCGCTCTTACCCGAGACATTAATGCGGATTGTATTTTGCACGTTAGATCCCTGAATAACTCGAAAAACCAACAAATACAAAATTTGACTGACTAGCTCTTTATCCAGAAACCATATCCGGTTGGCTGGTTCTACATACAGATCTATTAGCTGCTCTCGCTTAGCTGCCGCCACATCTAAATTTTTGAGTACCTGTTGGCAGAGCATTTCAATATCAATATGGCTCAAGTTTAAGCGTGGGTAACTCCGCTCTAATTCTTGTAGGGCAACAATTTCATCGAGTTCTGAGAGCAAATAGCGACCGCTGTCATGGATAATTTCGAGATATTTCTTCTGCCTCTGGTTCAGACGACCAAAGACTTCTTGGCTCAGAACTCGCGCCATACCCATAATTGAGGTCAAAGGGCTGCGCAATTCTTGGGTACCGCGCTCGACCATTTCTACTTTGAGATTATCAAAAGACTCTATTCCACCAGCATTGGTATCCGCAGAAGAAACCTTAAGGGGACGAACGAGCTGCGATAAGCGATCGAGTCGGCAGCGTTCTACCTCGCTCATAGTCCAGCTTGCGGCAACTTGCAAAAACTTAATATCTTCGGTTCTAAAAGCGCGAGGAGCCAGATCCATAACTGCAAGGGTGCCCAGACAATAGCCGCTAGAAGTAAGCAGGGGTACGCCTAGGTAAGATCTAATCCCGTATTGCTGTACTAAGGCAGACTTGACCAAGTTAGGATTCGCTGCCGTATCTTTGATAGAAAGGACTCGATTTTTCTCGACCATGCGAGTAAGCAAAGACTCTCTCAAGCCAATCTCGACAAAATGGTCCACCTCGGCTAAACCCACAGATCCTTTGATCTGAATCTGGTTTTCAGCCACAACTGCCAAAATACAAATAGGGATCTCAAAAAATTCTGCTACAGTCTCTGTGGCTCTGTGAAATATCGGCAAGTCTTCTGCCTCCAACAGGCCCAATTCTGCCAAAGATAGCTCTCGCTCTTCTTCTTGTTCTGCTGGCGAGGGATGAACTGTAGGAAATTCTCTATTTTCCGGTGCTATCATAGAACGCTCTAAGTGGAAAATCAATTGCGATTTAACTTAACTTCGATAATCCTAAGATAAACTTAAGCCACCGTCGATCGCAAGTATGACATTTTTGGCTCCCTGCACGCACCCATAATTACTTGTGGCAATCTTTGAGGAAATATATATATAGCTTAGAAATAGGGCGCTGACAAAAGCAGGGATATCCGTTCTAAAAATTGCTAATCCCATATAGGTTAACTTCTTAATTTTAAACTCACAATTTTAAATTGAAAATTTCAAAGAAGCTTACATATCTTTTTGCAACACTAATCCCAAGCGGGATGAGAAAGCAACTTTTCCATTGTTCTTACTCCTCGTAGTTGATTCGAGAGGGGTAAATGACCTCGGGGTGCTGTCAAATCCCATGTAAATTGTCCGGGGTATCTAGTCCAGTTCTTATCATTTTTCCAGCCAATTTTAGGCCACATTTTGTCCCAGTTTTTGCCCAGCCCCAGCCAAATAGCTCGCTGTATAGAAAAGCCAAATTTACCTTCGGAATAAACCATCCACAGTTTATCGATCGCTTGTAGTTCTTCTATGGGCAAGCCATCGACTTCTGTAAAGTACAGCCATTTTCTTTGTACGGCAGCTAGACCAGCCAGAGAACACATCAATTCCCGGGTCAACTGGTCGGCGGCTTGAAAATCAAGAGCGGCAAGCAGTTTTTGTAACTTGGCGAAGTCCTCAGCTTGGACGGAGGGCAATGGCACTACACCATTTGGAAAATAAGTTGCGAGAAACACAGCGATCGCCTCAGACTTAGCTTTTAACAGGACTTGGTAGGCTTTGCCATCCACCGCATTGGCCCCTTCTTCCCGGCGACCCAGCAAAAATTCCTTCAAAATATTCCAACCGGGCTCCCCCGCCCCTGAAAGCTCTCGAACATATAACAACTGGGTTTTTTCGGACGCCGAACTTAACTTAGAAGCAATAGAGGCGATATCTGGCGTAGCTTGCGATCCTGCGAAACCGATCTTGTCAGTCATATAATGTGTAACGGTTGCTGTTTTTACATACGACATCAGCGGTCGATTCATAGGGTTACCGCCGTTATCTGGTTCTGTCTGGGCTATAAATATCAAGTTATCAATATATTATTTTAGGAAATACGCCCATTTCCAGAAATTAAGAACTTACCCATAAATTCTATTTGTAGGGTGCGCAAGAAGCACTAAACGCTAAATATAGTATTAGACTGGCAATTTGCGTAAGGTCTTAAATTAAAAGTAACTATAAATTTAGCTTCTTACCTGTATTGTCTCATTCTCGGTCATATATAAGTAGCAGGTAGTATTAATTTATCTGCATTGCTTGCACAATTTGCGAGCGCTCCATCAACTCGCAGAGATGCTCTCTGCATGCGCTGGACCTATCTAAAACTTGAAGTTTGTAGGATGCGATTGATAATTGTAGTGGTAGAGATGGGAATTTCAAAATCATAAAATACAATGCGACCGCCGTAAGCTTGAACTGCCGGTGCTTCTGGCAAAGTTTCAATGTTGTAGTCGCCCCCTTTTATGTAAATATCGGGCTGTATTGCTTGAATTGTCTTTATGGCAGTAGTATCGCTAAACATGACAACCGCATCCACTGGTTTTAGATAACATAGAATCTCGGCTCGCTGCATTTCTGGCACAATTGGTCTTTTGGGCGCTCCCGGCCGCTGGGGTTTAAGCGCTTGTACGGAACCGTCACTATTTAAGCCAACAATAAGCGATCGCCCCAAAGACTTAGATTTATTTAAATATCTGACGTGACCTGCATGCATTATATCGAAACAACCATTAGTAAATGCGATAGGTCGCCACTTACTTGGATCTTTTGCAATAGCTTCTTGTAGTTCGCTTAGGGTATAAAGGCCGGGAATCATATCAAGGGTTAATTTTGTTTTGCTAGCCAAAAGAGCGTTGTTCAAAAAAATAATAAACTGAGTTAAGTATATCATTAATATACTTAATGTTTAATTAAATTTTCAATATTGCTTTATTGATTTTAAATTTGTTTAATTTATAAAGCAGTTAATGGTTATTTGACGTGATTCTGGACCGCCAAGATGGCGGCATTACATTAATCGTAGGACTGTAAGACCTACTCCCTTGGGAGTGGGCGGAGATTTATGGCTGAAAATCCCGACCGGCAAACTGCCCGATCTCGTTAAAATCCTAGGCTGCTTTGCAACAGAGGGCAAAAGGGATTTTATTGCTCTGCTGGGGGTTTATACCCATTCTCAAAAGCAAAACGGACCAGTTGAGAGCGATTCTCCACATTGAGCTTACTGAGAATATGACGCAGATGCGTCTGGACTGTACGAGGACTGATAAAGAGGTTGGCAGCGATTTGTTTGTTGGTATAACCCTGAATCACCTCCCAAAACACTCGGGCTTCTGCCGGCGTTAATGGCAGGGGCTCGGGGGCATCATCTTCTGTTTTTTCGTCCTCTGTTTTTTCGTCCTCTTCAGAGGAATCCGACCAAGGCCGTGCAGGTCTAGAAACCTGGGATGCATTCGACTCGGCGGCGTCTAATAGAGTTTGTCCGGATGGTTTTTGGTTGAGGGCTGGCACGCGACTTGCCATCTGCATCAATCGAATCATCTCGGAATGAATGCGGCGCGATCGCTCCAGTTGGGCTTCAATTTTGGCCACCAATTCTAGGGGTTCAAAGGGTTTGAGCAAATAATCGTCGGCCCCAATAGAGTGGCCTGCAATGCGATCGTCTAGTTCTCCCCTAGAAGATAAAAATATAAATGGCACTAACTTGCCTTGAGGATCCCTGCGCAAGCGTCGGCAAAATTCAAACCCGTCCATCTCTGGCATCATCACATCCGAGACCACCAAATCGGGCGGATCGCTCTGAAACAGCTTCAATGCCTCTATGGCAGAGTTGACCTCCTCCACCGAATAGCCTTGGTTTTCGAGATGGCGTTTGAGAATTGCTCGTAAGGTTCTATCATCATCTACAATCAGAATTCTTTTCATCTGACTCTCCGGCTGCACCGTTTGCTGTTGGCTCCCCCCATTAGATTGGGGTAGATAGCACTCGGGGGGGGTAGCCAGTGCCCTTTGTCCTTTCTTTCTCCTTCAGTGCCACTATATAAGTTAAGCTTAAGCTAAAAGCTAAGCTTAACTATCTAGATCCAGCGGCAAAAGCTGTCGGTTGCTAGATTTAGTCCCACAAATATTTCGGGGCTCATTCAATACCTTAACCCCACTCCCGCAGCGATGGAATGAGTCGGTCTAAAAGCCTTTGGCCTTGTCGCCCCGGAGATATCGCGCCAAAAAACCCAATCAATTTATCAACTTCTCCTAACAGCAATCTTAAATCATCTGCGTTGAGGCAAGACGGACCCTATCGAACGGTCAGCAGCCAGCAGTCAGTAGTCAGCTCGATCGCTATCTTTGCCCGTTACTAGCCCGGAGCGCAAACATTAAATTCCCCTAACCAAATATGCGTAGGTGCTATAGCAGAAAAGTAAGCGGTCCTGGGGCTGGGGAGTCTTGATTTTGCCAAAGTAGGAAAAAAAGCTTAATTAACCGGGCTTCAATCTGGGAATCTGCTAAAACTCCAAACAAGAAAATCAGACGCTAAGGAACCTGTAGGATGTACGAAAAGATTGCTCCCCCTAAAAGTGGCGATCGCATTACCTTTGAGAATGGCAAACCAATCGTTCCCGACAATCCCATCATCCCTTTCATTCGCGGAGACGGCACTGGCGTTGACTTATGGCCCGCATCGCAGAAAGTTATTGATGCTGCCGTAGCTACAGCTTACGGCCAAACAAGAAAAATTAGTTGGTTCAAAATCTTTGCTGGCGATGAAGCCTGCGACAATTATGGCCTTTACCAATATCTTCCCCAAGACACCCTCCAGGCCATTCAAGAATACGGCGTTGCCATTAAAGGTCCGCTGACCACTCCTATCGGCGGCGGTATCCGTTCCCTTAATGTGGCTCTGCGCCAAATTAACGACCTTTACGCCTGCGTTCGTCCTTGTAAATATTACCAAGGTACTCCCTCCCCTCATAAAACTCCCGAAAAACTAGATGTCATCGTTTATCGCGAAAATACCGAAGATATCTACCTGGGTATTGAGTGGCGTCAAGGTACTGAAATCGGCAATAAGCTGCTCGATATCCTCAATAAAGAATTGATACCGGCTACTCCAGAACACGGCCAAAAGCAAATCCGTCTTGATTCTGCTATTGGCATTAAACCAATTAGCAAAACTGGTTCTCAGCGCTTGGTTCGCCGCGCTATTGAACATGCCTTGCGCCTGCCGAAGGGCAAGCAACAAGTGACTTTGGTGCATAAAGGCAACATTATGAAATACACCGAAGGGGCATTCAGGGATTGGGGCTACGAGCTAGCGGTGACTGAGTTTCGACAAGAGTGCGTTACCGAACGAGAATCCTGGATTCTCAGCAACAAAGAAAAGAATCCGGATATTAGCATTGAAGAAAATGCCCGCCAAATCGATCCGGGATACGATAATCTAACGAGCGAAAAGCAAGTAGAAGTCTGTCAGGAAGTAGAAAATACTTTGAATGCTATCTGGGATAGCCACGGCAATGGCAAGTGGAAAAATTTAGTTATGGTAAATGACCGAATTGCCGATAGCATTTTCCAGCAAATTCAGACGCGACCGGCCGAGTATTCTATTCTGGCTACTATGAATCTCAATGGGGATTATCTTTCTGATGCTGCAGCGGCGATCGTTGGTGGATTGGGAATGGGTCCAGGAGCAAATATTGGCGATCGGTGTGCTATTTTTGAGGCTACTCACGGTACGGCACCGAAACACGCCGGTCTCGATCGCGTCAATCCGGGTTCGTTAATTTTGTCTGGTGCCATGATGCTGGAGTATATGGGCTGGCAAGAGGCGGGCGACCTTATCAAAAAAGGTCTGGAACTAGCTATCTCTAATCGCGAGGTGACATACGACTTGGCTCGCTTGATGGAACCTCCGGTAGATCCCCCCCTGAAATGTTCGGAATTTGCTGAGGCAATTATTAAGCATTTCAAAGATTGAAGAAGAATAGGCATTGCGTTTTGAGTTTAGAGCTTAACTCAAAATTGGCGTTCTTGGATATGTAGTAGAGAGGCGATCCATATCCAAGAATATTCTTTGCTTTAGGGGCTCTCATCTAAATTGCTTGGTATCTTATGTATATAAACTTTACAGATTAGATTAATTAAATCAACGAGAGCCTCAAAAGTCAAAAGTCAAAAGTCAAAAGTCAAAAGTCAAAAGTCAAAAGTCAAAAGTCAAAACCTAGGGATTGGAGAAGGTGTTTATTTCTCCACCACCAATGTACCGTCCGGGAATGGGACGGGGAACGGTAAATGGCGCTATGGGTTGAGTCGGTTGCAATTGAGGATTCTGAAATTCAGGGGTAAACTCTGTTGTGGTTAATCTATTTTGCTGAATTGGGTTAAGCAAAGGCTGAGTTTGGGGAATCGCTGTTGGGGCAGTTGGTTTAACTACAGGCTGAGTTTGGGGAATCGCTGTTGGCCTTTGGTTGACTAAAGGCTGGTTTGGAACAGCGGGATTAACTGCGCCAAAATTGGCGGGAGCTGTCTGGAGTTGTAGGGCTCCTGGTACTTCATTTGTTACTGGTGCTACATTTGTTATAGGTTGCGTGTTATTGCCGATCGCTCCGGATTGCAAAAGATATTTATAAGAATTGGAACGACCCCCAGTATTCGTGGTATCGGCTGCTTTGGGCGGACTATCGACTCTGGCATTCGGAACTGCCTGTAGGGAAATTTCTCTTGATAAAGCCGATCCGTCTAGGGATTGTTCTGGAAGCGGAGAGTAGAGAAATTCTCCCGGAGCCAGTTCTGTTGCAGGGTTCTTGAGGCTATAGGAATATCCATCCTGTCTGCTAGATACCCCTCTTGATGCCCCTCTTGATGCCAAGCTGTTGGGATTATAGTAAAGAATATCGTAGGGGCTTTGCCCGGTAGAGCTTGGAAATGCTTGCGATCGCTTGGCATTTAATTGGGGGTTTGGCTGAGCGATAGCGGTTATATTAGGGCTCCCTTGGTAGCCATAATTGCTCCTGTTGCCATAATTTCCTAAGCCCGAGCCTATAGCTGTTGGATTGCCAGGATTGCCAGGATTGCCTAAGCCCGGGGCGATCGCTGTTGGATTGCCAGGATTGCCATAATTGCCATAATTGCCTAAGCCCGGGGCGATCGCTGTTGGATTGCCAGGATTGCCATAATAATTTCCAGGATTGCCATAATTGCCATAATTGCCTAAGCCCGGGGCGATCGCTGTTGGATTGCCATAATTGCTCCTGTTGCCATAATTGCCTGGAGCTAGCACTAAGGGGTTTCTATAATTTCGAGTTATAGCTAGGGGTGGATATTGTTGTATGGCCGCCTGTAAAGGGCTCAGTTGGGTCTGTTTATGCTGCCAAGGCACGTCAAGCAAAGGATCCCGAGCCCCAAATTTGGGAGCTGCGATCGCCCCCTTTGCTGCTATCCCCGACTTATATATGTTTCCTTGGGTGCTATTTTTTGCGCTTGTACTGCCAACATTAATTGGATTAGTTAGCTTTCCTGTAGCGGACAGTTCTCTGGAGGATACTTCCACTTCTGGTATCTTTAGGGAGAAGCTATCGATTTTTGGGCTTATGTCTGGGGTTAGTGTTGGAATGCTTGTTGCTTCCCCCCCTGGACTGTTTGGATCGATCTGCTTGGGCGTATTTGGGGTTGCGATCTCTCTTGTTGTTCTTTGCGGCAAATCTTCTGGGAAATTGTCCGGGTTATCCTCGGGGCGATCTGCTTTCATCTGCTTCGGGCTTTCGGGGCTATCTGCCTTCACCTGCTTGAGATCTTCCTCTATTGCCCAGGAGCTGTCGATTTCTGCCGCTCTTTCCCTTGCATCTGCTGAGAGCAAAGAGTCTCCATTGGGAAAGAGCGCCTCAAAATCTATGGGTTCTCGTTCGTGCCAGTATTCCCAGATGAACAGAGTTAACAGAAAAACAAACCCCAGACTTCCCCAAGCTAGGGGCCGTTTAAACGGTCTTAGTCTAGCTCTGATATTGCGGATTGCGGTTGGTAACTGGTTGGGCTGTGACATAACTTTTCAATGGCGCGATCGCGCTGTATTTTATGGCAGTCAAATCTGTTAGGGCTTATACAGATCGCGATCGACCTGTTATATACGAATCCACTTCTGCACTCAATGCCAACCCCTTATCTAGTATTCTAGCTAATGAAAAACTCCTAGAGCATCGCTTGGGAAATCAGAGCTATAATGGCTGTTTTGGGAGCGGGCCGTAATAATAACTCAAAGCTATGGCAAAAGCTATGGAGAGTAATCAGTCCGATCTCACGGATGTAACAACTATCTTAGGCGTCTTTACATCTACTTGCCCACCCTAACTTAGCCCCAGTAGGACCTTCGCCTAGGGGAAGACGGAAAGTGTAGGGGGCACCCTGTCGGGCGGCATAAGCAGGATCGCCGTTATATTCTTGCTCCTTGCTATGCTTAACCAAAAATACACAAGCCTTACTGCTCTAGCAAGTAAGGCTTGTGTATTGGCTAAATTAAAAGTAACCCCATCTTAGATATGCGATCGCCGCTCTAGGTCGCAAGGTAAAAGAGAAAACCTCCCCAATCCTCAAAAAATAATTGCTTGCTAGGAAAAGCATACTCTATAGTCCTGTAAAAGATAATATTGCAATTAGGATGGTAAATAATTAGCAAGTTTTTAGAGCGGCCGACCTAGGGTATCTGGGGAGCTTCGATCGCACACAAGCCAATAGGAGGTAATTTTACCGGCAGATACGTCCAAGAGTACCTAAATTATGCATTTCCTGCTTTACCCCAGCAATCAAAATAGGACCTCCAAAAGATAGAGACAATAATTACGGGTGGTATTGGGCATCAAAGTCCAGAACAGAGCAGGATAAACCGATTGACCCTAAGGGACGATAGCAGAAATAAATTACCAGTCATGCAACTAGGTAGGTATTGGAGCAGCCGTGGATCGGTACATTAGTAGGTTATAGCTCGCTCTTTTTAAATTTTTTCTGCCATCTCCTGCTTACATCTTAAAATTGACGAAAATTACTATGGCTAAAAAAAATCAATTCTCTTTTCGTCTAATACTGCTATTGTGGATTTTGCCCTTGAGCGTGGTTGGTTTACTGCTAGGAGCTTATTTCACATATAGAAAGGCTCGCTCGGCCCTACTGGAAACCGCGAGGCAAAACCTTACAGAAAGCGCTATTCGCAAGGGAGAAAGCATTGAGGCGTCGATTAAAGCACTGCAAGCTAATCTATTAACTGCAAGCCAAACAACAGTGCTGCAATTGCCTTCGACGATTGAGGAAGAAGAAAATCAGAAGAAAGAACTATTTTTAAAGGAACTTCAGCAAAGGTTACCTACATTGGTAGAGTGCTTACAGCTGACTGAGTTTGCCACCAAGAAAATTGTCGCTAGCACTTGCGGGAAGCAACCCATTTATCAGAGCCTTCCCCCTGAGTCCTGGTTCGATGGTGCAGGGCGAGTTTGGGGGAATCCAGTGTTGCCAAAACAACCTCTCCCAAACAATAAAAATAGTAATGGAACCCTTGATGCTGGCAATAAATGGCAGCTCAAATTGGTTTTAATTGCTCCAGTTTATGCTATCTCAGGGATCGGGGCGGATAACAATTCAGCTAGACCCCCTCTTCGTTATGCCTTAAGCATTCAGTCAGTCTTAGAGCAGCGCAAGATAGATATCTTAGAAGCGAGGACGGGCATAAACGAGGGAGTAGATGGTAGAGCGAAGTCTCTAACAGGGCAAACTGTGGTACTTGATGTCTTTGATACGACTTCCCAAAAGGAAGACGCTACCATTTTAGAATATCCAAATTTTTCTAATGTGGGGCGAAATATTTCTAGTTACAATAATCAAGATCTAAGAAAGCGACTGCAAAGCACGATTAGGAATGCTATTTCTGGGAAGCAGGACTTTCTCCACTTACCTGATTTTGACAATCCTCAAAAGGTGGAATTGCTATCTGGATACACGGCGCTCGATAGTCCCCTGAATCCAGATAGGAAATGGATAATCTTGGCCGTTACACCTCTAGACCTTGCTCTGGCTGGTCTCAAAGATATTCAAGGCATTCTTTTCTGGCTGATTTTGGGCTTGCTCGGGGCTAATTTTGTCACGGCTGTATTGAGCGCTCGCCAGTTGGCTCGTCCCATCGAGACCCTCCAAGACTATGCTACAAAGATACAAGGGGATTCCTCTGCTGATAAAGTTCGTCTCAATTTCCATATTCAGGAGTTCGATCGCTTGGGTGAAGCTCTCGATGAAATGGTAGATCGTCTCAGAGCCTGGGCGCAGGAGTTGCAAGTGGCTTGGACAGAAGCCAATGTTGCCAACAAACTCAAAAATGAATTTTTGGCAACGATTTCTCACGAATTGAGAACTCCCCTGAACGCAATTATTGGCTGCATTCGCCTGGTAAGAGATGATTGCTGCGACGATCGCGCTGAAGAAGTGGAGTTTTTGCAGAGAGCCGACGATGCAGCAATTCACCTACTCAGTATCATCAATGATATACTGGATATTTCTAAAATTGAAGACGGGACTCTCTCCGTTACGATGGAGCTGTTGGATCTTCGCAAGCCTCTCAAAGAAGCAATAGAACAAATGGAAAGCTCCATCGAGCAGAAAGGTCTAGAACTCATCTATAAAGAACACCCAATGCCTCTTATGGTTGAAGGCGATCCGGGCAAGCTCAAACAGGTTTTCATTAATTTGATTAGTAATGCTATCAAGTTCACTGAAGTCGGCAGCATAACTATTTCTACTCGTATAGAAACCGCAAATAATCAGGAGATGAATAGCAATAATACTGATGATGCTGCAACCGAAGAAAATAGAAACATCAGCTCCTGGACAGTTGTATCGATTCAAGACACGGGTATTGGCATTGCAAGGGAACGACAAGAAAAACTGTTTCAACCTTTTGTTATGGTTGATGGTTCTACCACCCGCAGATATGGGGGCGCTGGTTTGGGACTGGCTATTTCCCGGAATCTAATAGAAATGATGGGCAGTAAGATCGATCTGTATAGCAGGGGGGTTGGCGAAGGGACAACAGTAGAAGTCAGGTTGCCAACTTTGGATATATCGCCAGAGTCTTCCTCCATTGAATCTAGCGATTCTGGGTCATATACTAAATTAAACGGCTCTCCTGGATCTATGGTAGAAAAGTTACCGAAGATACCAAATAACTGAGCTGGGAGCCACAAATCTCCTGAATTATCTTTGACGCTGGGTCGTCTCTACGCCATAGCTCCAAGAGAGCCAATGAAACTGGCTATATAACCCAGAACATTAGATGCAAGTATAAAAAGCTGTAAAAAACGTAAATATGGCGGTTTTATAGCCTTAACGGATTAATACCGGCTGATTTCCCTGTTTCATAGATTCGCTTAAGGCCGTCAAAATTTTCACTAAATCAGCACCGACCCAACCGGAGGAAATAGACGATCGCCTATTATTGGCCGCGCAATCTAAAAAGCGATCGCAAACTCTTTGTAAAGGCTCTGCTGAGGCCACGGGCAATATCTCGCAACCTTGACCCCCAGGCTGCCATTTTTGAGGCGGGGTTATTTTTTGCGAGCCTATCTCTTGCGCAGTTATTTCTTGAGAAGCCATTTGCGGGGTAGAATTTTCTGCCCGATAGACTCCTACTTCCGGCTGCACATAACCGCGCTGCAGGATTAGAGGCGTCCCTGCAGACATTTCGTCAAAAATTAGCGTACCTTGGGTTCCCATCACTGACAGACGTCGCTGTTTATCAGGATTAAACCAGCAAAGATGAATGAATGCTTGGAAGCCGCTCGGATAGGTAAGAGTTGCCCAGACCAAATCAGCTAAACCCTGGGAAAATAGTCTTTCTTCGCTGCCCCGGATGGGAGGTCTCTGCAGCCAGACAGTACCCTTTGCTTGTACCTGTACTGGCATTTCCCCCAGCCATAGGTTGAAAATGGAAATATCATGGATAGCTAGGTCCCAGAGTGCATCTACATCTTGGCGCAAGGGTCCAAGGTGAGTCCGCGCCGCATAACCGTAGCGCAGTTCCCCTAATCTCCCGAGCGCGATCGCCTCTTTACCCGCCTCCACCGCCGGATGAAATAAATAGGTGTGATCTACCATTAACTGTCGCTCCTGCCGTTCGGCAAGGTGGCACAGTTCCAGGCATTCTTCTGGGTCTAGGGTTAAAGGTTTTTCTGCTAAAACGTGATAGCCCCGGTTTAAAGCATCGGCAATCAGGGAATAGTGAGTCGAGGCAGGAGTGGCGATCGCTACTGCCTCTATCTCGGGCATTTCTCGCACCTCCTGCCAATCGTTGGCTAGCACCACATCCTGTAGAGCGAAACGCTCTTGAATCCCTGTCAATCTTTCCCTATGCGGATCTACTACCGCCACGAGTTGCGCTTCCGGATGTTGCCAGAAGTTCCGCACCAAATGAACTCCCCAGCGACCGGCTCCTAAAACAGCAATTCCAATTCTTTTTGACATTTTTTTATCGGTAATAGGGCATTGGAGAGAGTTTTGACCTTTATGGGTTTAATTTTAAATTCAATAACTAACTATCCCTTGCCTGGAGAGTGCGTAGGGTGCGCTGCGGCGTACCAAGCAATATATAGAGACCGACTGATGATTTGTGTAAGTCCTGTTTTAATTAATTCAAGATACCTTGCCTTGCAGTTATGGTAAGCATTCAACTAATTAAACTATTAATTTAAACTCAAAACTCATCAAAACTCATATTTAAAATCTCAATATCCAATTAATTATTTTTATGCAAGGATAAAAATGCTATCCGCGCTGCAGCTTGTTGGGCATCTTTCTTGGTTCTACCACAGCCGCTCCCGAAGAGTTGGCCTTTAATCCAGACTTCGGCAGCAAACTGCTTCCCTTCGCGATCGCCTGGTTTGTTTGTTTGGACGCGATATTCTGGCAAAATTTTGTACTTGTTTTGAGTCCATTCTTGTAGCGCCTGTTTGTAATTGCCTAGGGCTGGGTCGCTACGGATTTCTCGGGTAAGTTGCTGAAAATGCCCGTCTAGCCACGGGCGAATCAATTTTAAAGTATGGGTACTCAGGTAGAGAGCGCCAATGGTCGCTTCTAAAGCATCGGCAAGTCTAGACTGCTCTCCTGCAGCATTTTGAGCGCTGGGAGCAACCAATAGATAGCGCTCTAATCCGTAGCTGTCGGCTATCCGCGCTAGGACGCGATCGCTAACCAATATAGAACGAATCGCAGCATACTCTCCTACTGCTATATCGGGATAGTTCTCGAATAAGAATTCAGCCGCTGCCAGCCGGATCGCTGCGTCCCCGACGAATTCTAGCTGCTCGTAGTTGGCGTCGGACGAACTCGTCGGATGGGTCAGCGCCAAGTCCAAGAGCTTCCATTGCAGCGCTGACTGTTTCGCCAGACCCAATTTCAAGACGAGCTTCTCCAACTGCTGCTGGCGGTGGGGATAAGTCAGAGTCATCTAGGTTACTCCAGATTCTGGGAATATTCTTCGACCCTATTTCCGCACTCCCTTCTGGAGCTGCATCTGGAAGCGAGTATAGCGAAACATCTGGGTTACCGACAGTTCTGGGGACCTGTAGTATGTCGGCTATTTCAGCACAAAGGTTGTCTATTTGCCCTATTGCTTCTTTTTGCATCGGCGACAGGTTGCCTTCATCGTATAGTTTACCTCGCAGCAAATCCAGACGAGCTACTGGTTTGCGCAGCTTGCTCATTATCTGCTCTATTTGTCTGGCTCGCCGGATTTGGAAGATTACGTCGCTGCTAATTTGGGCTTTTTGCTCTATAATAACCGCGAGTATGCTGGCGATCGCTACTATGGTCTGCATATCCTCTTTATGCCATTGGTTCGGTTCGCTCCCGCCGACTACTACCGCCCCGTAGATACGGCGACTGCCTTTTATCGGCACTGCTAATAGGGTTTTTGCTGTAGGCAAGAGGGGATCTGCTTTATTGCTATGCCTCACATCTGCTACCGCGATAACTTTCCCTTCACTAATAGCTTGGCTGCTAATTCCCTCTCCCAATTGCGATATTTGTTCCGTTTTGCTCACATTGCCCGTAGCCGAGACTACCATATAGTTTTTGCCATGCATATTCAGGGCGATCGCCGTATCTTTGGCTCCGAATATCATCGATAAAATTGGCACCGCATCTCGCAATACACAAGGCAATGGATTGTGCTGGAGCAGCACGGCAGTGAATTGGTGGATGGTCGATAGCAGCACTGCACGGCGGTAGGTACTCAGTTCCGCCGCTTCCAGATTTTTCAGCAGGCGGCGGTTTATCTCGGCAATATGGGCGCTTTGGCTAGCATAGTTTCTTTTTTTTACCGGATTGTAGTAGCTACCCATAACTTGGGAAACCAACAAAGATACTCGCTCTACTACTTCGATATCGTAGGACCATAGGCCGTCAAAGTATTGCTCTTCTGACTCTCCGTGGCTATCGGGAATTTCCCTAGTTAATAGAGTCGTCCAGAAATTAGCAGTGTCAACTAGCACGAATCTCTCTTTCGCCAGACTCGCGCCATTTTCTATTTCTATAAATTCCACTCCTGCGATCGCTGGTGGTTCTACATCGGCCACACCAAATACAAACACCCGCCTACATAAGCTTCCCAGCCGAATATACTGCGGTACTTTTGTCGCTATTTTGGAAAAGCGCTGCACCCCACTATAAAAATCCACCGCTAGTTTTTGGTTGAGTACCTGCTCCTCAATTAGAGTGCTAATCGCGTTTGTGGTTCCTTCCGCATGAGTGCTGCGCAAGTCTTGGTATTGACTGGCTACAGAACGAAATAATGAAATATCCACTGCATCCCAAGTCTCCCCCACTGGAGAGTTGCATATTGCTTTTTTCTTTTCTTAGTTTAACAAAATACGGGGAATTGGGAATTGAAATATGCGTTTGCTTGCAGGTTACGCCTACGGCTTTGCTAGCGGGCTAGCTAGGAATTGGGCATTGGGCATCGGTCATTTTGGTCCCCTACTCCTACAATCCCCACACTTTCCATACTTCCCACCCCACACTCCCCACACTTCCCCTGCTTCATTGAGGGTATCCGAGCTAACAACGCATATGATAACTATTTCCATTCCAACTCGACCGTGGGCATGATTTTCTCTAGGTTTTTCAATGACTTACCCTGCCAAGGTATATTGTTGCTTGCATACACCCTAAAAGTAAAATCACTTCTTTCGCGTACTTTAATTGTAAATAGCGCCAAGAAGTTAATCCCGGAGCTATTGAGAAATTTGAGCTTCCTTAAGTCTAGCGTTAGGTTAGAGGGGTTTTTGCTCAGCGCTTCTTGCAGCAATGTTCCTATTGGCTTGTAGTCTTCGACTTGCCCGAGGCGCACAACTCCCTCCCAAGTAAAGGTTGCTGTTTGTGGATCGTACTGGCAATCGTAGTCTGGCGAGCTTATTTTTTCGTTCATCTTAACAAAACCCTATGGAAACTTATTTAACAAACATTATACCAATATAGGAATGGGAAATTTGCTAGCTTGGACCTTGCAGGCCGGCAAAAATTTGGACTTGGGCTACTTGAGTTCGCAAACATTTAATTTAAAATTATATATTTTTTTTACTATATCTAGTGCTTTTCAATTTTGTGAATATTTGTAAAACCACTCAAGTCCGGTTCCTGTATGCGTTTTAACATTAAACTTGCAATTGCCATAAAATAAACGAATTTAATTGTTCGTTCGTAATTTTCATTCAATCCGGCGCAAGTCGGATATATACCTACAATCTTCCGGTTTTATGAGCTGAAAAGCACGCTTCTGTAAGGCTTTCAACCTCCGAATGCCAAAGGGAGCCCCTAAAAATTATTTTTGGGCTGTAAAATGCTTGCATCCATGTGGTAGGCTTGATTTATTATGTAATCTCAATATTACTAATAACGAACTAATAAGTGGGAAGATTGGCCAATAAGTAGGAATTACGCACGGGCGTTGTTTGTAAGGGTAAAACAGCACACCAGACCCTTAAATATTTAAACTCTTATAGTTTGCTGAGAAAATATACTTAGTCCATGAATGGAATGCTCCCGTCGGTATGTTAGCTTATCTCCTAGTCGCAGGAAGTTAGATTGGGGTGTAGGTGGTTTAGGCTGTTGCTGTAGGACCTGGGAAAACCCTAACAAAGACTGTCGGCAACGAGATAATGATTTTTTTTGTGTTTGGGTTTGTATGCCGGAAAAAAGGAAGATGCTCCCGGCAGTAATAAATTCCGAAAGTTACCGAAGATAGTCAGCCGTCCTGTGACTATATATAGATTTAGTTGTGGCATGTTAGATAGAAAACTTTTAGAAGAAGCCCTGGAGTGGGTAGAATCGGACAATGCTATAGCTGCAAACCTAGGGCCATTGCCAGAGCATTTTAAGTTTTCTATTTCGATTTTTGATAGGGTAGCTTCGACTAACCAAACAGTTTGGGAGTTAGTTGCTCTCGGCGCGCCCCCGGGAACGATCGCGATCGCCAGGGAGCAAACTGCAGGGCGAGGTCAGCGGGGACGCCATTGGCAATCTCAAATTGGGGGGTTGTACTTGTCAATGGCCGTTGCTCCGAATCTGGCAGCGGTAAATGCTGGTGCCCTGACTATGGCCGTTGCTTGGGCGATCGCCACTGGCCTGCGATCGGTCGGCATACCCGTATTGCTCAAATGGCCTAACGATTTGATTTTGGCCAAGCGCAAATTAGGGGGCATCCTAACAGAAACGCGGGTTCGTCAAGGTCGGGTTGCCAAAGCAGTTATTGGCGTTGGCATAAATTGGTCGAATCCAGTACCCGAGACGGGGATTAACCTTGAATCTTTTCTAGCTGACTTGCCGAAGGACTCACCAAGCAACTTAGCTAGTGACTTACCAGCAGGCGAAGGTACGGGAGAATTACTATCCTTAGAAAATTTGCCGCTAGAAAAGTTAGCCTTGGAAAAGTCAGCCTTAGAAAATTTGTCTCTAGAAAAGTTATCCTTAGAAAAATTAGCTGCTATTGTGGCATGGGCGATCGCAGTGGGTACGGCAGTGGTTGGCCGCGAAGATGGCATCGAAACCTTGGTGCTATCCTACCAAGAGTTGCTGGCGAATATGGGTCAGACAGTTGCGATCGAAGGTCGTCAGGGTAAGATATGTGGGGTCGCCAAGACTGGCGATATACGAGTAAGTATCGACCCAAAAGTAAATCTAAGGCAAAAACAAAACAATAATTTAGATACTTCAGATGTACTAAAGGAAATTTACCTCAAGCCCGGTACAATTTCATTGGGATATGAAAATCCGCAAGAGTGAGGATGCAATAAGAACGATTGCTCTGATTCCATCCTTGTTAACAGCAAACTGTTGTTAATCAAATATAGTGCGTCTAATGCTTCTAAATCTGTCAGGACTTACGCAAAATATCCAGATCCGATTTTTGTAGGGGCAATCCCCCCCCGTGGTTCCCCCCCCGATAGCCTCTACCCATAACATAGATGTAAGTCCTGTCTGTATCAAGACTTGTAAGGGCGATAGAACCGCAGCGTTCGCGCTGCGGTTCTCAGTAAAGAGAATCGCGGAAGGAGCGAGCGAGGCGCTCCCCGGGAACTCCTCAAGATATTTTACGACTTATTTAAGCTGGCTATATAAAAGATTCAGACCCTCCCAACCGTTAACCCTAGAAAGAAAGAAAAGTCAGCCTTGCAATTAAGAGCAATGGATACGATTAAGAAAAAAAACCTTACCCGTACCTCTATCGGTATTGTCTGTCAGTTTTCCCTATTACTACAGGGACTCGGTTGGATACTCAGCATTGGCATAGTCAGTAGCGGCAGCGTTCAAGCAAAAGATAAAACTCCCTCAAGAGTGTTGGAAGGGCAAACTATCGCCCAAGCAGTTGCACCAGAGGAAGCTGCTCCTATGGAATACCCGGCCATTGACTCTTGGGATCCCACACCAGAATCCGCACCAGAAGCTTATTCCCCCGAACCGGAATACTCCCCAGCAGCACCTGAAGCAGACTATTCTTCTTCGATTGACAATTGGCAGCCACCAGCACCAGAACCATACTTCGAGCCAACAGTCCCAAAACCAGACTATTCCCCGGCAGACCAGTTGCTGCCGGAGCCGGAACCGGAGTCCCATATTTCCGAAGACCATTGGGAGCCAGCACCGGAACCAGAATCGGCACCTCAATCCGCACCAGTAGCAGAACCAGCGCCAGGAGCAGAATATTACGCGGAGGACCAGTGGCAGCCAACACCTCAAGCCGCATCAGAACCAACAGCGCCTGTAGCCGAAGCCGCGCCAGCCGCAGAACCGGAATATTACGCAGAGGACCAGTGGCAGCCGTCAGATGCTGTAGCTGAAACAGCACCAGTAGCCGAAACAGCACCAGCAGCCGAAACAGCACCAGTAGCCGAAACAGCACCAGCAGCCGAAATAGCTCCAGCAGCGCCAGAATCTTACGCGGAAGAAAAGTGGCAACCAGCAGATGCGACAGCGGAAGCAGGGCCAGAATATGCTGAAGATCGGCGGCAGCCAGATGCAGTGGCCGAGACAGCTCCAGCAGCCGAGGTAGAAGCGGAAGCAGCACCAGAGGCAGCACCAGAATATTACGCAGTAGAAGAATGGCAGCCGGCAGATGCAGCACCAGAATATTACGCGGCAGAAGAATGGCAGCCGGCAGATGCAGTAGCAGAAGAATGGCAGCCGGCAGATGCAACACCAGAATATTACGCGGCAGAAGAATGGCAGCCGGCAGATGCAGCACCAGAATATTACGCGGCAGAAGAATGGCAGCCAGCAGATGCAGAATATTACGCGGCAGAAGAATGGCAGCCAGCAGATGCAGAATATTACGGGGCAGAAGAATGGCAACCAGCAGATGCAGCACCGGGATATTATGCGGCAGAGGAATGGCAGCCGGCAGATGCAGTGGCAGAAGCAACGCCGGAGGCAGCACCGGGATATTATGCGGCAGAGGAATGGCAGCCAGCAGATGCAGTAGCTCAAGGATCGGCAGAATACTATGGGACTGCTACAGCTACGATTCCTGCGGATGGGGCAAATGAGTA
Source organism: Oscillatoria sp. SIO1A7 (assembly GCA_010672965.1). Lineage (GTDB taxonomy): Bacteria > Cyanobacteriota > Cyanobacteriia > Cyanobacteriales > Laspinemataceae > SIO1A7. Next base: position 53,084 of record JAAHFN010000030.1, on the reverse strand, counting down.
TATCGATCGCAGCGAATATGGCAGCGGGTATAGTAATCCTGCGATCGCACAAGAACAAACACCCTCCCCTGCGCCGGAACTTTCTGAAGTTTATGAAGCGCCGACAGCAGCGAGAACTCAAGAGACTCAACCGGCTCGGGGAAATGCGATCGCCAGTTCTTCGCAAAATACCATTCCTGCCCAAACCGCATTTTATCCAGCGAGAGTGCAACCAGAATCTTATCCTCCAGCTTCGACCCAAAGGAGCTATCGCAGAGCAGTAGCGCGATCGGGATATGCAGCTCAAAACCAGCAATATGCCCCAGCCCAGCCTAGTTATTATGCGCCGCCAGCTCAGCCTGGTTATTACGCAGCAGCGCCCGCAGGGGGTAGTCCGGCGGCCGGGGCAGGCCGGGTGACAATCCGCTCTAACCCAGTCAGGTATGATGCTAGGAGGCATAGCGGCCGTCTGGATTACAATCGGGTGCGACGTTCTTTTCCAGGACGCCCGGGCAATGGCAATACCAAGAAGATGGTTTTCCCCCTATCAATTCCGGCTACTCTTGGCTCGGCATTTGGCTGGCGGACTCATCCGATTTCTGGCAAGCGTCAGTTTCACAAGGGCGTGGATATAGGAGCGCCGATGGGTACGCCGGTGCTGGCAGCTTTTGGGGGCAAAGTGGCGATCGCAGACTGGCTCGGCGGTTATGGCTTGACTATCGTCCTATTGCATGACGAAGGACAAGAAGAGACTCTCTACGCTCACCTCTCAGAAGTTTTGGTTAAAGAGGGAGAAATTATCCAACAGGGACAGGCGATCGGACTTGTCGGCAGCACTGGCTATTCCACCGGACCCCACCTCCACTTTGAAGTCCGCCAAGTAACTGCTAACGGTTGGGAAGCAATGGATCCGGGGACGCAGCTAGAATATGCTCTGGCCGAGATAGTCGGATCTTTGGAAATAGCAGGGAATCAGACTTCTCCCGATGTTTTTGCGTCGCTCATCGACTCCGTGCAATTTGGAGAAGCTAGCGAAGAAGTAGCATTTAAGGCTTTTTCCAAGTCACAGAAAGCTCGGCAATCCCAAGATGTGCTGGGCAAGTTAGTTAAGTCTGTGCGATCGCGAAGTGCCTCTGTAGGAGAACCGCGCCCAACTTCAGAAAAGAAAAAAGCCAAGACCAATATTTTCCGAGACTTTGAGAATTTGGTCGAATATCTGGAAATCGAAATCGGATTTAGCACTTATAATACTGTGCTACCCTTCCCAGTCAAGGAAGCTAATCTATCGGCTTCGTCGGATTCGTCCCAAGGCACGAAATCTAAAGATGACAAAAGGCCAATCTAATTATATCAAATCCGTTTAAACAGTCGCACTATTTGTAGGGGTTCCCCGGGAGCGCCCCCATACCAACCCATACCAACCGGGGCAACCACGGGGGGATTGCCCCTACGGTATTTATGGGGCGATCGCCCGGATTTGATATTAATAGACTTCTTGCATCAATCTAAGAAGCCTCCCAATCCATCGGGAAATTGAGGGCTTTTTACCGTAATTGTGCAAGATGTCTAATGTAATGTAATATAAGCCTCGATACGCTCGTTCCTTTCGAGGAAATCTCTTAAATAACTTATATCAAATCCGCGTAGCTGTTCCATAAATAAATCCCGTAGGGGTTCCCCGTGCCCGCCCCAGTTGGTTTCCCCTCCTGCGGGCGGTGTGGGTGGGTTGGGGCGTCCGGGGCGGGCACGGGGAACCCCTACAAACTGTAACTGTTTAACCGGATTTGATATGATGTCTTCTGTCACAAGGGCACGGCCTCCTTAAGAATGCGTTCGCGGCAAAAATATCGCAAGACTTTAACGGTAGCTACATCGACTTTTCGACCTAAAAGATCTTCTAAATCCTGCATTAAACCAATCCTATCTAAAAGATTGCGACCGGCCTCCATATCCACTAAAAAATCCACATCGCTGTTTTCGTTTTCCTCTCCCCGCGCCACAGAGCCAAAAATGCGCACATTATAGGCCCCGTTTTTGGTTGCTATGCTCAGAATCTCTTCTCTCTTTTCTTGGACTAATTCCCTCAGAGTCGCAGCCATAGCTTTTCCTCTATATAGCAGTAAGCAGTCAGCTATCAGCAGTCAGCTATCAGCACAAGCCTTGCCGTTACTAGCCTTGGCGATATTTTAATTGTCCTAAACTGAGTGCGTAGTGCTATATCTCTCATTCTTAGTCTGCATTTTAATTAAAATCAAATCCGTAGTGCTATAAAATCGCTTCATCGCGAGGATAAGGAGATCGCCACAATCGCCACAAAACAAGCGGGGCAATTCTGGTTTCTATCCCAGAACTACCCCGCCGCTATATCGATAGAAGGAAAAATCTAGAGCTAAGACCAAATGATAAGGGACTTGCAAGTTGATAATGTACCAGTTCAAGGGCTATGCCCCGGAGGGCAGGCTACGCCAACGACTCCGCGAGCGCCCGAACGGTGGAACGCTTAGGGACTGGTACTTTATTTCCGTGCAAGTCCCTAATTTAGTCTTTCTCTATTTTCCTAAGCAATAGCCGCCATTTTCACATCGGTATTGGCTAGCAAGTCTTGCAACTCGTCGGAATCGACAGTTTCTTTATCAATCAGTATTTCTGCCAATGTGTCTAGTATGTGGCGGTTTTCAACTAAAACTTCTTTGGCTCGCCGATAAGCTTGCTCTACTAATGAGCTAACTTCATCGTCAATCGCCGCAGCAGTTTCTTCTGAGAAATCCCGTTCCGCCATAATGTCGCGACCTAGGAACATATTGCCTTGCTGTCGGCCTAGGGCAACCGGACCGAGGCGATCGCTCATGCCAAAGCGCATAACCATTTGGCGAGCAACGCGGGCCACCTGTTGCAGGTCGTTAGAGGCTCCAGTAGTCACCTCTTCCTCGCCGAAGATAATCTCTTCTGCAATCCGACCGCCCAAAGCCACTGCCATTTGATTTTGCAAATAAGAGCGACTGTAAAGGCCCGAATCCATCCGGTCTTCGCTCGGCATAAACCAAGTTAAACCCCCAGCGCGACCGCGAGGAATAATGCTAATTTTCTGCACGGGGTCGTAATCGGGCATCAAAGCTCCGACCAAAGCATGACCGGCTTCGTGATAAGCAACTAAAGCTTTGCGCTTTTCGCTCATTACCCGATCTTTTTTCTCCGGTCCGGCTAGTACCCGGTCGATCGCATCGTTAATCTCATCCATCGAGATTTCCGTAAAGTTGCGCCGCGCTGCCAAAATTGCTGCTTCATTAAGCAAGTTGGACAAATCCGCCCCAGTAAACCCAGGAGTCCGGCGGGCAATTTTTTCCAAATCCACATCTGGGGATAGGGTCTTGCCTCGGGCGTGGACGTTGAGTATTTCCAGACGACCGGCATAATCGGGCCTGTCAACCACCACTTGGCGGTCAAAGCGACCGGGACGCAGCAGGGCCGCATCGAGAACGTCGGGGCGGTTGGTGGCAGCTATGACAATAATGCCGGTGTTGCCCTCAAAACCATCCATTTCCGTAAGCAGTTGGTTTAGAGTTTGCTCCCGCTCGTCGTTACCGCCGCCTAAACCGGCTCCGCGCTGACGGCCCACGGCGTCGATTTCATCGATGAATACGATACAGGGGGCATTGGATTTGGCTTGCTCGAATAAGTCGCGAACTCGGGAAGCCCCAACGCCGACGAACATTTCTACAAATTCAGACCCAGATATAGAGAAGAAAGGTACGCCCGCTTCCCCTGCTACAGCTTTTGCTAATAGGGTTTTGCCGGTTCCAGGAGGCCCGACCAGCAGAACTCCTTTGGGAATTTTGGCGCCTACTGCTGTGAAGCGATCGGCATTTTTGAGGAAATCTACTACTTCGCTCAGTTCCAGTTTGGCTTGTTCGATTCCAGCCACATCGCTGAAGGTTACCTGAGTTTGCGGCTCCATTTGGACTCTAGCTCGGGATTTGCCGAAGTTCATCGCCTGAGAACCAGGGCCACTTTGGGCGCGCCGTAGCAAGAAAAATAAACCTACTAAGAGCAGGACTGGGAAAAAGAGACTGCTTAGGGCTTTGAACCAAAAGCCGTCATCTCCCTGTGGAACTACTTCAATATTGACTTTATTTTCGGTCAGGGTATTGATTAGATTGGGGTCCGGCGGCAGGTTGACTATAACTTTGGTGCCGTCGGCAATGGTCGCCAGAGCTTTGGTGCGATCGGCGCTAATGCTTACTTTGGGGACGTTCAGGGTCCCTGTTTCAATCTTGTTCTTTTCGACCTCTTGGATGAACTGACTGTATCGCCAGGTATCCCGAGGCTGGGGTTGTTGGTCAAAGAAGGCGGTCGCCAAAGCAATGACTACAATCGCGAGCAGGGCATAGAGTCCGGCATTTCTCCAGCGTTTATTCACCGGCGTTCCTCCTTAGTCAAGGGATGTGGGGTGCTTGGGATAGTTTTTATTTTAACTGTTAACTTATGTTAACCCAATCTCAGAATTTGTACCAGTAGGTTCGGGAAATTGGGCATCGGGCATTGGGCATCGGGCATCGGGCATTGGGCATGGAGGGACCGGGGGACAAGGGTACTTGGGGACAAGGGTACTTGGGGACAAGGAGACTTGGGGACAAGGAGACTTGGGGACAAGGAGACTTGCGCGGAAATAAAGTACATAAGCGTTCCACCGTTCGGGCTGAGCTTGTCGAAGCCGGTCGAAGAGTCGAAGCCCCTTGAACTGGTACATTATTAACTTGCAAGTCCCCAAGGGAACTTTCCCCGGCTCCCCACACTTCCCACACTCCCCACACTCCCCACACTCCCCACACTCCCGACCCCCTGCTACTGGAATAAATTCCGCAGTTGCCCGAAACCGGGATGGGATGCGGAATAGGTAAGGGTGCCTGTAGTGCTGAGAATTTCTCGGATGGGAATTATTCCCACTACGCTGTTGCTGTAGCCGATCGCCTCAAATCCCCCTACTATTTCCGGGGTCCAAGGTTCCTCGATCGCCGGTCGATGGTTTTGCTCCAGCCAATCTATGAGTTGCGATCGCATTAGTCCCGGTAATATTCCCGCTTCTACTGGCGGAGTCCACCAGCGATCGTTGCACCACCCCCAAAGATTGCCGGTTGTGGTTTCCAGCCAATTCCCCCGATCGTCTGTCAAGATAGCCTCCTGGGTCCCCCTTTTCTTGGCCTCTTGCAACGCCAAATAGCAAGCCAGATAGTTTCCCGTTTTATGAGTTGGCAGAGATCTATATATATATGTGTGTGTAGATCGGCGATCGCTCTTGTTATCGTCAAGAGTTTGCTCTTTCATGGGGGTGTGGTCAAAAGTAGTTGCAGAGGATCCCCCCCAAACCCCTCCTTTTGCAAGGGGGGGCAAAGAAGCCCCCCTTTTTAAGGGGGGTTTGGGGGGATCCGGCGACTGGGGTATCTCATGACTATCGACTGGTTTTGACCACACCCCTTCCGAGGCTGTTGGCCCGGCCTCTGCCAGCCAAGCCCGGATGCCATTTTTTTGGCGATCGCTCAAGTCTGCAGGTAGAGCCCGCCCGGTTATTAGCTCTCGCCCGTCTGGGAAAATGGCAATTCTCAGCACCGGCCAGGTCGCCATCATCGTTTCGGCTCCCTCCCGCAATCGCTCCCAGTCCGGTTGGGGCCAAGCAAAAGTTTCCAGGCTAACCCGGAGACGAAGGCAATGTCCCTGCCAATTCGTCAGCGGATTATCCAAAGATTTTTGATAAATACGCAGGGTTGTAAATACTGTGGCACCGTAGAGGAGTCCCGGATCTGCGATCGGCAGTTTCAGAACATCCCCTCGATCTAACTCGCCGTTATACCAGAACATTTTTACAATTGTTAGGACTTATGCATCTACTCTACGGGTAGGGGCAACCGGGGCAACCACGGGGGGATTGCCCCTACAAATATTAGATCTGGATATTTTTTTGCGTAAGTCCTGAATTGTTTAGCTTGTCAAAGCCTCGCGAACCACCTTTTGATAAAATTCCTCAAGGGCGACGACGCAGGTTTTGTCATCAAAGAGGAGATAGTGGCGATCGCTCAGATGTTTGGTTATATTAGAGCAGGATTTTGCGGGATTTTCCTAGCAATCTCCAAGTTATGCAAAACGTCCGCATTACCAGGGCTCAGTGCCAGTGCGGTTTTATAAGCTGTCATGGCTGACTCTAATTTATTTTGCTGTAACAAGACATTACCCAAATTAAGGTAACTGCCAAAGCGATCGGGATTACTAGCGATCGCTTCTCTATATATAGCCTCGGCTCTCTCTAATTTACCTTCCTTGAGTAACAGATATCCGAGCTTATTATAAGTATCGATTAAATCTTCATTTGGCGGAAACTGCAAATTGTATAATTCTTGAATTACCTTTTGCTGGCGTTTATCGCGAAAAGTCTCAGTTGAATAGTTGTAGCCTCTAGTTACATCCCAGCTAAGAACCTGAATTCCATTTAAAAAAGTTGGATAGCCTCGGCGCGGCGTCAGCAAGTCCAGTTCGACTTTACATTCTGGATGTGCTGCTGCGAAATCCCAGTTCGCTTGCCTGACCCTTTCCCAGTTAGCATCATCTACGATAATTAAAGCTCTATCTGCCAAAAAAGATTTAGCTAACAATAAGCCTAAAAGCTGGGAACGATAGTCATGGGCTCCATCATATAAATAGACACCGAACTTATCTTCTGTTTCTATTTGCCTCAAGTCCAAGAAAAATTCTTCAAAGTCTTGCTCGCAAAAATAGACTTTTTCTGCTAGGTTAAATTTTTGCAAATTTTCCCATAGCTTTTCTATATTTTCTCCTCCAACGTCAAACTCGGAGAAGTTATCGACTGCATAGGCCATCGAGCCCGGACGATCCAGAAGCGCGCCAATTAAAGTAGAACCCCGATAGGTGCCCACCTCGCAATAAATCTCATCAGGTTCCATGCACTCTACCGCAAAATTTAGTAATTGCATGACGTTGGCTGTGGTCATACCTTGGATTTGGTCGAGCGCTGTCTGGAATTTTTCCGATTTCGGGCGTACAGAGTCTTGACCCCAGTTTTCGTATAGCTTTGGGAGCTGCTCGAAAAATCTGTAGTAATCCATAATCTGAAGCTGTTTAATTTCTAAACTTGTATAGCAATCTTAATCGCGATAAATAGTAGGGGTTCCCGTGCCCGCCCCATACCAATCGAATCGGGGCAGGCACGGGGAACCCCTACAGAACCAGGCAAAACTCTTATAATAACCTATGAGCCGACTGCTAGATAAGGTTATCATATATTGTATTGGCCAGCCTTTGGCCATAACCTAGGAGGATTGACGATGCCTTATCCATTTCCCGGTATGGATCCTTATGTAGATAATCCATAAGAATGGCCCAACTTGCACAATCACTTAATTTTTGGCGAATTATCTGGGTCCACAACTGCTTCCTAAATATCGCGTGGCTATTGAAAAACGGACTTACGAGAGCGATGCAATTCTCTATGGATGGGCCTGCCCGATGTAGCGGTTTTATCTAGAAAGTCATCAGTTCCCCAGGGCTAGTCCCCCTCAAAGCGGCGATCGCCACTCGCAAACCCATAAAGGTAAAGGGATACGATCTAGCTGTGGATTATGCCCGGGCTCCGCTTTCCGCAGAAGACGCCTTCTGGGCCGATCCGGTGTTGCGATAGAGGGGGCAGCGGTGACTATTGAGTTATGTTAGGGGCGATCGCTTTGGCCTGGGTTTTGGGTATAGTAAGAGGAAAGCTATATATTGCTCTATAGGGAGAGCGATCGTATATTTGGGATATGTTAGGGGACAAAATTGAAGAGAAAAAACAAAAAGCACGACAGCTCAAGGTTCGGATTGTAACCTTGGTGTCAGTTGTGGCATTTTTTGGCACTTTTGGCTCTTCCACCATTAGGCTTTTTATGAGCGGTCTGGAACAACCCACTCAAGCCGAAAGTGCAGAAGCGGCCTTGAGCGAACGAGAGAGGCAATTGAAGGCTCAAGAGCGAGGTTATGAAATAGTGTTAGAGCGGGAGCCAGAGAACCGAGCGGCACTGGAGGGTCTGGCAAACGTGCGGCTGCAGCTCGAAGATGCTCAGGGGGCAATCGAACCTTTGGAGAAATTGGTTGGGCTATACCCAAACCGAGCAGACTATCAGAATGCTTTAGATAGCTTGAAGAAGCAGGTTGAGGAGTAGAAGGAGAGGGAGCAAATTGACAAAAAACATAGGCTCTGGAGTCCCCTGTGGAGTCCCTAGGAATTACTGTTACTTTGCTAAGCCAGTTTGAAGAGAAGATGGAACCTATATAAGGAATTACTATATATAGTAGCTTGAGTAGAAGGAATTGTCATAAAATTATAAAAAGCCATAAACTTTTATTGATAATGAACGTAAGTTGAAATCTATAGATTATAAATTGAGTGGATAGCAAAAATGGTGAACGGAAAATCAATTTTGATTACAGGGGGAACGGGTTCATTTGGCAAAAAATGCGTTAAAACTCTCTTAAAACGATACGAAGCTAAAAAAATAATTGTATATTCGCGAGATGAGCTAAAACAGTACGAAATGGCGCAGGAATTTAGTTCCGATGTCATGCGTTATTTCATAGGTGATGTGCGGGATGCTCCTCGTCTGCGTCTGGCAATGCGCGGTGTAGATTATGTTATTCATGCAGCAGCTCTCAAGCAGATTCCTGCTGCTGAGTACAATCCAATGGAATGTATTAAAACTAATATAAACGGAGCGAGTAATATCATTGATGTTGCCATTGAATGTGAAGTTGAAAAAGTGATTGCTCTCTCCACAGATAAAGCAGTCAATCCGATTAATCTATACGGGGCAACTAAGCTAGCGGCGGATAAATTGTTTGTGGCAGCTAATAATCTGGCTGGTGCCTTGAAAACTAGGTTTTCGGTAGTTCGCTACGGAAATGTGGTGGGTTCTAGGGGTTCAGTGGTGCCATTTTTTCAAAAATTGATTGGGGAAGGAGCCAAAGAATTACCTATTACCGATCTGCGCATGACCCGTTTTTGGATTACACTATCTCAAGGGGTCGATTTTGTTCTCAAAAACTTTGCTCGGATGCAGGGAGGGGAAATCTTTGTTCCTAAGATTCCTTCGATGAAAATTAAAAATTTAGCAGAAGCATTAGCACCGGGAATACCGCATAAGATAATTGGCATTAGAGCGGGGGAAAAACTACACGAGGCTATGTGTCCGGCTGAAACTGCACATTTAACGTTAGAATTTGCCGACCATTATGTAATTAAGCCAACGATTGAATTTTACCGAAATGTCGATTTTAGCTGCAACGCCTTGGGCGAAAAGGGACTATCAGTCCCCGATAGATTTGAATACAGTTCCAATCTCAATACAGAATGGTTGACTAGCAACCAGCTTCTGGAGTTGCTAAAACAACAATGAATTATTTTATCCCTTACGGGCGTCAGGATATAGGTCAAGAAGATATTGATGCAGTAGTTGAGGTGCTGCATTCGGACTGGCTAACCACTGGACCAAAAGTGCCCGAATTCGAGCGGGCTGTCGCAGAGTTTGTAGGTCTGCGGGAGGCTGTGGCAGTTAGTAGCGGCACTGCTGCACTCCACGCTGCTATGTACGCTTTGAGGATTGAGCCGGGAGATGAGGTAATTGTGCCAGCGATGACTTTTGTGGCTACTGCCAATGCTGTAGCGTTCCAGAGGGGGATACCAGTTTTCGCTGATGTCAACCCAGAAACTCTATCGATAGACCCAACTGAAGTTGAAGCTAAAATTACATCCCGTACCAAGGCGATCGCCGCTGTTGACTATGCGGGGCATCCTTGTGACTACGATGCTCTGCGATCGCTCGCTGCCGAACGCGATCTGGCATTGGTGGCGGATGCTTGCCACGCTCTCGGGGGTTCCTACAAGGGACGTCCGGTGGGTTCTCTAGCTGACCTGAACACCTTTAGTTTTCATCCAGTAAAGCAAATTACTACTGGAGAGGGAGGCGCTATCGCCACCAATGACCCAGAACTAGCCCAACGGATGCGGATGTTTAGAAACCATGGCATTGCTACAGACCACCGCCAGCGGGCAGAAATGGGAACCTGGTACTACGATATGGTTGATTTGGGGTACAATTACCGCATCACTGATTTTCAGTCTGCGTTGGGATTGAGTCAGTTATGCAAGCTGCCTGAATGGATTGCGCGACGACAGGAAATTGCCCGGATATACGATAGAGCGATCGCCAACATACCAGCCGTAAAGCCATTGAGCGTTTCTCCAGATGTGTCCCATGCTTACCATCTATATGTTATTCAGTTAGAACTAGAGCAGTTGAAGGCAGATAGAGAGACAATTTTTTCAGCTTTGCGGGAAGAAGGAATAGGGGTAAACGTGCATTATATACCCGTTCACTTACATTCTTTTTATCGCCAGCAGTTTGGCACTGAAGCGGGATTGTGTCCGGTAGCGGAAGCAGCCTATGAAAAGATAATTACTTTGCCAATTTTTCCCACTATGAGCGATAGGGATGTAGAATACGTTAATAATGCCCTTATAAGAGTATTGAATTATTACGCAAAATAAGCTTTGATAATAAAACGATATTTTGTGTGTGATGTTTGTATGCATAAGCGCTCTCAGTTAGGAGTAATTGAATATGACAGAGATGAAAATATGCAAAAGTTGCGTTCTTCCAGAGACCCATGAAACAATTGTTTTTGACGATTTAGGGGTTTGCAATATTTGTCATCAGCACGAGCGCAAACAGACGGCGATTGATTGGGAATCACAGAAAAAACAATTAGACGAACTCATTGCCAGTTACCGAGGCCAGTACGATTATGACTGCATCGTACCCTTCAGCGGTGGTAAAGACAGCACTTGGACGCTCTATTACCTGGTCAAAGAGTACGGAATCAAGCCCCTAGTGGTGCGTTTCGATCATGGCTTTCTGCGCCCGAACCTGATAGAAAATACTGGTCGCACCCTCCGTAAACTGGGTGTAGATTTCCATCAATTTACCCCTAATTGGAAAGTTGTGCGGAAGCTGATGCTTCAATCTTTTTTGGAAAAAGGGGATTTTTGCTGGCACTGCCACACAGGGATATTTTCTTATCCTATGTGGGTCGCTATCCGCTACGAAGTACCTTTAATTATCTGGGGGGAGCCCTCTGCTGAATACACCGCCTACTATAGCTACGAACAACTTGAGGAGGTGGACGAAAAGCGTTTTAATCGCTACATTAATCTGGGTATTACGGCACAAGATATGTTGGTTCGCCTAGAGGGTACTGTAGAGGAACGGGATCTGAAGCCATTTACCTATCCACCGCTGAAACAACTCCGAAAGCTTGGCTATCGCTCAGTCTGCTTGGGCTCCTTCATTCCTTGGGATGCGAAGCGACAAGCTCAGATTATCAAAGAGGAACTCGACTGGAAAGGCGATGAGGTCGAAAATGTACCTCCAGGATACGATTATGAAAAGATTGAATGTTATATGCAAGGGGTGCGCGACTATATCAAGTACATTAAAAGAGGATATAGCCGCCCATCTCATTTAGCATCCCTTGATATTCGTAACCACCGCATGAGTCGAGAAGAGGCTCTGAAACTGATCGAAGAATATGAGGGTAAACGTCCACCAAGCTTAGACTTGTTTTTGGATTTTGTTGGGTTGAGTGAGGAAGAGTTTATCCAGATTGCGATAAGTCATGCTGTTTCCCCCTATCAGCACGATCCCTCGAAGATAAAACCGGGTAAGAAAGTACATGACTTTGAGCAATGGTCGAGAGATGGAGCCATGCCGCGTGAGGAGGCTGAGGTTCAGCTCCATCGCTGGCAGCTTCGGAATGGCCATCACAATGGGAATGGACGGCATTCAGAGATGCAAGAGGGACGAGTTAGGGGGATAGAGAGTCCAACGGATATCGATAATTATCAAAAATCAGCTTCGGGAAACCCTGATGAATCTGCTATCTGAATGCTTAAGTGCCTTCAGCTATTGAATAGCCTGTCGCAGCAGCATTGAATTGAGTATCTTGACTCGGGAGAGTCTCAATTTAGCACTTGACCTTAGCAATAGTTAGGACAGTTTTTAGGGTAACGGCTGAACCCGCATTCTACCGTTGGCAATTGGGAGAATATTGGAGTCCGTTACCCGAATTATACCGTTGCTATTCAAAAAATGTACTATTGCTTAGGGAACCGCCAGGGATGGCGGCTTTACAAAAAAAATTATAGATTAGCAAAATTGAGATGATACCCTTGAGGTTGCCTCCAGCTTCCCAATCAAAAGCTCTTAATGAAAACGCAATAATGGGAACAGTCTATGATTGGCATAGTAGATTACGGAATGGGAAATCTACTTTCCGTGTATAATGCCCTAGAAATGGTCGGAGCAGATGTTCAACTCTGCCCAGAACCAAAACAGCTTCAAACTGTAGAAAGGATAGTATTACCCGGTGTCGGAGCTTTCCGAGATTGTATGGTTAACCTGAAAAAAAAAGGCTTTGTGGAAGCGCTTGAAGATGCTGTTTTGGGCAAAAGCAAGCCCATTTTGGGAATTTGTCTGGGCATGCAAGCTATGGCCCGCAGGAGCTTCGAGGGTGGAGAGTATCAGGGGTTGGGGTGGATTGATGCTGATGTAGTGCGGCTTCAACCTAATGATTCGTTGCGCGTGCCACAGATAGGTTGGAACGACATCATATATCAACTGGACAGCCCGCTTTTCTCTAGTTTACCCCCGGCTCCTGATTTCTACTTTGTTCACTCCTACTATATGAAATGCCACAATGAAATAAATGTAGATGCAACCTGTGACTATGGGGGTTTAGTAACAGTGGCGATCCGCAAAGGAAACATATTTGCTACCCAATTCCACCCGGAAAAAAGCCAAGAGTATGGCTTAAAGATTCTTGAAAATTTTTTGCAATGGAACCCATGAATTACTAATGCTCAAACGCCGTCTCATTCCCAAGCTACAAATGAAAGCTAGGCATATTGGCCGATCTGAAAGAATGGTGTTGGTCGCTACCATTCAGTTTGATGAGGTAGTTGATATTGGAGATCCTGTATCCCAGGCTAAGATTTACGAGGCTCAAGCTGCTGACGAACTAATCTTTCTAGACCTAGATGCTTCTTTAGAAAATCGGGAAACAAGGGTGGATGTGGTTAGAAAGGCGGCTGAAGAGATTTTTATGCCGATTACAGTAGGAGGTGGTGTCAGAACAATTGCAGATTTTCGCAGGCTACTCTCCAATGGTGCAGATAAGATCAGCGTCAATACCGCTGCGGTTAAAACACCAGACCTGATCGAGCGGGCTTCCGATACTTTTGGCGCCCAGTGCGTGGTGCTGAGCATTGATTATCGCCAAGCCAAGGATGGGGAATATTACGTTTGGATCGAAGGCGGTCGGGTAAAAACAAGTTTGAACCCTGTGGATTGGGCGATCGCTGGCGAAAGAAGGGGTGCTGGGGAAATCCTTTTAACATCTATTGACAGAGATGGCACCCGCAGGGGATTGGACTTGGAAATTACCCGTCGCGTTGCTGAAAATGTATCAATTCCTGTTATTACTTCTGGCGGATGTGGGGCGGCTTCTCATTTTGTAGAGGGTTTCCTTGCTGGTAAAGCAGATGCTGTTTCAGCTGGCACTTATTTTTGTTTTAAGGATGAAAATACCATGCAAACTAGAGCCCAAGTTAAAAACGCAGGCATTCCTATTAGGCTCCATAGATAAGAAAAAATTTTTTATAAGTTAAAATTTTATGATTAACGCTCGCCAACGTCGGGATTCTAATATTTTTATAGAAAGTGAAAGATTATATTTACGCGATATTCGCAGATCGGATGTGAATGAAAAATATTGTCAATGGATGAACGATTCGGAAGTGACTGGCTATTTGGAAAGTAGATTTTATCCTAATTCTGTAGAAAAGCTGCACGACTATGTAAATGGTATGTTAGGAGATTGCGATAATGTTTTTTTAGCTATTATACTAAATAAGGGCGATCGCCATATTGGCAATATTAAGTTAGGCCCTATTAACTGGTTCCATCTCTCTGCGGAACTTGGCATTATAATTGGCGAAAAAGATTTATGGGGAAAGGGTTACGCCACTGAAGCAATTAAGCGAATCGTTGACTACGCCTTTGCAGAACTAAAGTTACACAAGCTGACAGCAGGGTGCTACGCTCCCAATCAAGGTTCGCTAAAAGCTTTCCAAAAAGTAGGATTTGCAATAGAAGGGGTTCGCAAGCAACAATTTTATTATCAAGGTCGATATGTGAATGGCATCCTGCTAGGAATGTTGAATCCTGAAGGAGATAATACAAAAGAGGCAGACTTTAGAGCGGAGGATAGCAGTTCGTGCGAATAGCAATATTGGGGTGCGGCTCTATTGGATATCGCCACCTAAAGAATTTACAAACTCTGGGTTATACCGACCTGATTGGATTAGACCCAATGCAGTCAGCACGCGATCGCGTTGAGTCGGAACTAGGTATTACCTGCTTTTTCGATATTGACGATCTATGGGCTGTAAAACCAAATGTTGCTCTAGTAACGGCACCGTCTAATCTACACTTGGAGTTGGCTAAGGCGGCCGTCCGTAATAGATGTCATCTATTTATTGAGAAGCCATTGTCTCACTCAATGAAGGGCTGGGATGAACTATTGAAGGAAATAGGGAAACGCGAATTAATTACAATGGTTGGTTGCAATATGCGTTTTCATCCCGGTTTATCGATAGTAAAAAGCTTAATAGATCGGCGCGCAGTCGGTCAAGTCATTGCTGCCCGGATTCAAAGTAGCTCTTACTTGCCAGAATGGCGTCCTTGGCAAGACTATCGCCAAAGCTACAGCGCTTCGCCAGAATGGGGCGGAGCAATTCTAGACTGCATTCACGAAATTGACGTTGCTCTATGGTACTTTGGGGCAGCCAGCGTTATTGGTGCGGCACGCCTACCGGCGAGGACTATTGGGTTAGAGACAGATGGTTTGGCAGAAGCGATTATGTGCCACGAATCTGGTGTATTGAGCAACTTGCATTTGAGCTTCGTGCAACGCGACTACCGGCGTAACTGTCAAATTATTGCTAGTGAGGGAACAATTTACTGGGACTGGGGCGATCGCCAGGTCAAAGTTTATGGATCTGATGGTAATCTGGCAGAGGTTTTAACCGAACCAGATGGATGGACAAAAAACCAAATGTATATAGACGAACTGACACATTTTTTAGAGTCAGTACAAAATCGTACCTCAACTATCAATCCGATTTCTGGTGGCTTGGCTGCTTTAGAGATTGCACTTGCTATTAGACAAAAGAATTTATTAACAAACTGATGAACGTTGTTGCGATTATTCAGGCGCGGATGGCATCCACTCGGTTGCCCGGTAAAGTGCTAGCAGATATTGCAGGCAAGCCGATGCTATGGCATATCGTTAAACGGGTGGGGCAAGCTAAGACCCTATCTCGGGTTGTAGTAGCTACCTCTAATAACTCTTCCGATGACCCCGTAGTAGAATTGTGCCTTGAGGCAGGGATTGATTTTGTTCGCGGCAGCGAGGCAGATGTCCTAGATCGCTATTACCAAGCAGCTAAGACTCACGCCGCCGATGCAATTGTCCGCATTACCGCTGACTGCGCTCTCATCGATACCCAAGCGATCGACAGAGTAGTTAGCGTTTTTGAGAAGTCAGGCTATGATTATGTTACTAACACGCTACGCTACACCTATCCCGATGGATTAGATACTGAAGTTTTTACTTTTGAGGCGCTGCAACAGGCTTGGCAAGAGGCGCGCAAGCCATCAGAACGAGAGCATGTCACGCCTTACATCCGCTTTTCTGGCAAATTCCGCATCCAAAATGTTGAACACGATCTAGACCTTTCCTCGTACAATTATCAGTGGTCAGTGGATGAGGCAGCAGATTTGGAGTTTGTACGTCAGGTCTATCGCCATTTGGGGGAGCGACCTGAATTTGGGATGCAGGATGTACTGAATCTACTAGAGAAAAGACCCGAACTCCAAGTTATACAGCAAGCTAAAATTAGCAATGAAGGTTACTATCGCAGCCTGTACGATTGGGCAAGAGCAGGTGCAGCACTAGCTCTACCTTTAGCTCAATCCCAAGCATTATTCGCTAAGTCGAAAGCGGTTATACCGGGTAGCGCCCAAACCTTCAGCAAGAGTTACACCCAATATGTTCGAGGAGTCGCCCCAGTATTCTTGCAACGTGGCAAGGGCTGTCGAGTATGGGACGTGGATGGCAACGAATACATTGACTACGTTCAGGGATTGCTGTCAAATATCTTGGGTTATGCCCGCGAAGAAGTGAATGCAGCGGTAGCAGCGCAGCTAGGAGGTGGAGTCAGTTTCTCTTTACCGCACCCCCTAGAAGTGCAACTGGCCGAGCGGTTGACGCAGCTAATTCCCTGTGCGGAGATGGTTAGATTTGGCAAGAATGGCTCTGACGTTACCTCCGGTGCCATCCGGGCAGCACGGGCTTATACTGGTCGGGACCGCATAGCTTGCTGCGGCTATCATGGCTGGCAAGACTGGTACATTGGCAGCACTACCCGACACGCTGGAGTTCCCGATGCGGTCCGTGCTTTAACTCATCCTTTTCCTTACAATGACTTGGCTAGTTTAGAGGTCTTACTGAACCAACATCCGGGAGAGTTTGCCGCTGTCATTATGGAGCCAGTCAATTTTATCGAACCAGTGCCAGGGTACTTGCAAGGGGTAAAAGAGCTTGCCCGCCAGCATGGTGCCCTGTTGATTTTTGATGAGATTTGCACTGGATTTCATTTTGGTCTGGGTGGCTTTCAGAAGCGATCGGGCATAATACCCGATTTGGCTTGTTTTGGCAAGGCAATGGGCAACGGGTTTCCGATCGCCTGTGTCGTTGGCAAAGCTAATATTATGAAGGTATTCGAGGATATTTTCTTTAGCTTCACTTTTGCTGGAGAAGTTGCCTCAATGGCAGCAGCGATAAAGATACTCGACATTCTAGAGACCACTGACGTACTGGCTCAAATGGAAGCTAATGGCCGTCGCCTTCAGGATGGTTTCAACGCCCTAGCCAAACAAGCGAATCTGGGGGACCGCTTTCAGTGCGTCGGCTTTCCCATTTGGTCGTTGTTGAAGTTTCGCAATGTTAATGGCCAAGACAGCTTATTGGAACGCTGCCTGTTCCAGCAGGAAGCAGTCAAGCGCGGTATCCTGTTGCTGGTAACTCACAACATGAGTGCTGCC
The DNA here is from genome assembly GCA_010672965.1 of Oscillatoria sp. SIO1A7. Classification (GTDB taxonomy): domain Bacteria; phylum Cyanobacteriota; class Cyanobacteriia; order Cyanobacteriales; family Laspinemataceae; genus SIO1A7. The sequence continues at coordinate 35,847 of JAAHFN010000030.1, read as the reverse complement.
CATGATGCTCTTTCCACCGAACAAACTCTCGAAGCCTATGCGTCTATTTTCAAGACTTTAGTAGATTGGCTTTCTGACCCAGATCCGTCCCGTTTTTTGGAGGGACCGATGATTAAACCCGTATTTCAAGTTCGATGAATCTGTTAATCCGCACTGATGCTAATACTCAAATAGGGACGGGCCATCTAATGCGTTGCATGGCTCTGTCTCAGTTTTGGCAAGATGCCTGTGGCTCGGCGATTTTCGTCATGGCTACGGAGGCTCCAATGCTGGAGAAGCGGTTAAAATCGGAGCAAATACAAGTTGTCCGCCTATCGGTCAAAAAAGGAAGTCCCGAAGATGCTAAGGAAACAGCGAATCTGGCGCAGAGGCTAAATGCCTCCTGGGTTGTTGTGGATGGCTACCACTTCGACGCCCAGTACCAGCAAATCATTAAGGATCGCGGGCTAAATTTGCTATTTATTGATGATTGCGGACAGGCAGATCGCTACCATGCGGATATTGTCTTGAATCAGAATATCTATGCCCATGAGGGTTTGTACGCCAATCGAGAGCCTTACACTCAGTTGCTGCTTGGCACTCGCTACACATTGTTGCGGCGCGAGTTTTGGCCTTGGCAGGGATGGCAGCGAGAGAGCCCGATGGTTGCTCGTAAGATACTGGTAACGCTCGGTGGCGCCGATGCAGATAATGTAACTCTTAAAGCGATCCAAGCATTGCAGCGAGTGGAAGTCGAGGAATTGCAAGCAGAAATTGTAGTGGGGGCAAGTAACCCGCACCAAGAGCAACTACAATGGGCTTGCCAAAATTCGCGATTTCCCATTTGTCTCAAGCAGAATGTAGCGAATATGCCGGAGTTGATGGCTAGAGCCGATCTAGCGATCGCCGCAGGTGGCTCCACAACTTGGGAACTGGCTTTTATGGGTTTGCCCAGCTTAGTTCTAATTCTGGCCGACAATCAGCGGTCTATTGCTGAAAAACTAGGCGCTATGGGAGCAGTCGTTAATTTGGGATGGCATGAGGATGTTAGTCTTGGGAAAATGGCTAGAGAGATCGGGCAGTTACTAATATCTTCTGAATCCAGATTAGAAATGGCCAGCCTTGGTCGGCAATTAGTCGATGGCGAGGGAGGGGCCAGGGTATCGATGCATCTAGAAGGCAAATTACTCAGATTGAGATCTGTCCGCAACGAGGATTGTGGGTTACTATGGAAATGGGCTAATGAACCTGATGTTCGTGCGGCTTCTTTTTCCTCCGAGCCTATTTCTTGGGAAACTCACGTTCAATGGTTAGGTTCAAAACTTAGGGATCCTAATTGCATTTTTTACATAGCCGTCAATAGGGAAGATGTACCTATTGGGCAAATTAGGTACGATCTTGAAAGAAATCGAGAAGCTGTGGTTTCAATCTGTATTGGCAGCAAGTTTCGGAATCGAGGGTACGGAAGCCAAATAATTGCGATCGCCTGTCAAAAATTATTTAATGTTGCCAAGAGCGAGAGGATAAGTGCCTATATAAAACCTGGCAATCAAGCATCCAGGCGGGCATTTGTGAAAGCTGGTTTTCAGGAAGTCGGAACAAGGCTAATGCGAGGAGGCATAGAGGCGATCCACTTAGTAAAGGTGAGGTAAGGGAATTCCAAGAAATCAACTACCCAATTCGTAGGACGGGCGTCCCGCCTGTCTTACGGGGAAGCTAGGGAGAGATATTTATTTGGAAATCCCTAAGAGCTTAATAAAGCGAAAAAGGCAATGAAAGAAATTGACATATTGGGGCGCAAAATAGGTAGGGGGCATCCACCCTTTTTAGTGGCTGAGATGTCAGGGAATCACAACCAGTCGTTAGAAAGAGCTTTAGAAATTGTCGAAGCTGCTGCCAAGAGTGGCGTTGATGCCCTAAAACTCCAGACCTATACTGCCGATACTATGACCTTAAACATAGACAAGGCTGAATTTTATATTGACAGCCCTGAGAGTCTATGGCAAGGTAAATCTCTGTATCGGCTATATCAGCAGGCTAGCACGCCTTGGGAATGGCATAAACCTATATTCGATCGCTGCAAGGAGCTAGGAATTATTGGCTTCAGCAGTCCTTTTGATGCCACAGCCGTGGATTTTCTCGAATCCCTAGGAGCGCCTTGCTATAAAATTGCCTCTTTTGAAAATACCGACCTGCCTTTGATTCGCAAGGTGGCCAGTACCGGCAAGCCAATTATTATTTCTACTGGCATGGCGACAGTAGCAGAACTTGAGGAAACAGTGCGAACGGCGCGGGAGGCTGGCTGCCAGGACTTGATTCTGCTCAAATGTACGAGTACCTATCCGGCAACACCAGAGAACGCCAATATTATAACGATTCCCCACATACGGGATTTGTTTGGCGTGCAGGTGGGGCTATCGGATCATACAATGGGAATTGGCGTTGCTGTTGCTAGCGTTGCTTTAGGTACTACAGTAATAGAGAAACATTTTACTCTATGCCGCAGGGATGGCGGGGTGGATGCAGCATTTTCGATGGAACCGGAGGAGATGCGACAACTGGCGATAGAGTCTGAAAGGGGGTGGCAAGCCCTAGGTGAAATACACTATGGACCAACTGATGCTGAGAAAGGGTCTTTGGCATTCAGGCGATCGCTCTATGTCGTTAGAGATATGCAAGCCGGGGAAATATTTACGGAAGAAAATGTCCGCTCCATTAGACCAGCATCCGGACTACCACCCAAGTATCTGCAAGACATCCTGGGACGAAGGGCAGCGCTTTATATCAAGAAAGGAACGCCAATGGCATGGAACCTTATGCAATAAGCTAGCGATCAATTTCCGACAAAAGCAACGACTACAAAACCGAAAAGAATTAAATTCAGCACATATTAATTGATAACATGTCTAATTCCAATAAAGTGCTATTTTTTTCTCCCTATTCGCTTCCTAAAGCTTGGATATTTCATACCCAAGTTGATGCGGTTGTTGCTACAGCTTTAAGGCAAAGAGGCTGTGAAGTTACAGTTGTGGGTTGCGATGGAGTTTACAGAAGCTGTTACATTATTAGAGGAGCGGGGGCGCAAGAAACAGCATTATGTAAATTCTGTTCTGAAACTGGGGAGGATTATTTTCAGAAAAACTTTCAATTACCATATGTAAGACTGGGTAAATTTGTTACTGCTGATGACTACCGGATCGCCCAAGAATGGATAGAGACCGTCAACCCCGAAGATTATCCAAATGCTTGCTATGAGGAAGTGCCAATTGGCAGTTGGGTAATTTCATCGATTTATACCTACTTTAGGATAACAGCGATAGGTTTATCTAGACCTGAGGTTAGAAAAATTAATCGGCAGTATTTAATTGAGGGCTTGCTGACATATAATGCGGTTTCAAGATTGCTGGATGTCTATCAACCGACCAGCCTATTCTTATTTGGCGCTCGCCTAGCGCCCTATAGGATAGCTTTTGAGGTAGCCCGCCAGCATCAAATTGATGCGATAGTCCAAGAGCAAGGTTTTATTGATGACACCTATAGGTTTTTTGATAACTGTACTTGTTTGAGTACGGAGGCTCCCAAATATTTTATTAACGCTTGGGCTCCAATTCCCCTCAGGCGATCGCAGTTACAACAAGTAAAGCAGTATTTTGTCGATCGCGAGTATGGTCGGAATCTAAATGTAGTAGCATCCTACTATGATTACAGCACGGAGTATATAGATGTACGCCGCCAACTAAGAATACCGCTAGATGCTAGAATATTCGCGGTTTTTACATCTAGCGAAGATGAGCTGGCGATGTGTGAAGAATTTGAAGGAATTACCGATCAGCTCGATATTGTCGATCGCTTGATAGAGATATTTTCAGGTCGGGAAGAATATTTGGTGATTCGCCATCATCCATATATAGTAGGAGGATGGCAGAACCAAGCAGAAACAGACTTCCTATCGCGAGCATACCGACAAGCATTATCGGCACCAGAAAATGTCCGCATTGTGATGCCCTCAGAAAAGTTAACATCTTATGCTTTGCTTTGGCATACTGATGCGGCGCTTGCTTTCTTTAGCACGATAGCGATCGAGGCAGCAGCCAGAGGGGTGCCCACAGCAGCGCATGACAATTCTATCTATAGAGGAGCCTTACGGTATGTTGTGATTCCCAATGCCGAGCTAGAGTATCTGAGAAGCTTGGTTAATGACCTTCTGTCAGAATCAGCACGGTCTAATATAGAAGATATCAGGAACGTGTATCGCTTTACTCATGCTTATTTCCTGAAATTTTCAGTTAAACTGCGAGCCTTGGACGCCCGAGCTTTAAAATTTAAGGGTCAAGAATACTTAAAGCCAGGTAGCGATTCAACCCTAGACAGGATTTGCAATCGAATTATGCATGGCTCCTCTCTTTACGAGTTGCCGAGCGGCGAACATCGGAATCGCGCTCCTGTTGAAGAAGATGATTTTTGCCAACAAGAGCTAGTAGAGGTGAGACAGTATCGCCAAAAAGTGAGAGAGAATACCCTACCTCCCCAGAGTTCGTCCGTAGAGCCACCCGTTGGCGCGATCTATCTGAAATACAAAGGGGAACAAGACCAGAATCTGCTCTGGGTGCAGAGGTCTAGGTATAAAAATATTGTCTTTCACGAAATCGACATTCCAGATTGGGAAGATGGCCAAAATGTTATCGAATCAATTCTTAACCTCCTAAAAGTTATCCCCGAACAATATGTATTGGTTACCTGCAACTACATAGAGCAATATAATGAATCCTTTATTTCCTCCGCAATGGATCTTTTATTGGCTGATGATAGTCTAGAAATAAAAGGAGCTTTTTTTGGAGGATGGCTTCCCTTCGATAGCAAGAAAACCGAATCGGGAAGATTTAGCAGCGAAGGTATTTTAACCCCGCGATATCGAGCAAAGACTTACCTAGATGCGATTAAACTGTTCCCACTATTTCAATATATCCCAACCACCTTACTGGCCTTTGGCATATTTCGCAAAGACGTACCGATTGACATTCTGGAAAAAGCTAGGCAAATGCCCACAGCAGATCGCGTTGGTGAAACCCTATTCAACGCTCTATTGGGAAATGATATTTGTCAAGTTGAGTTGCCAATATTAGTTGCGAGTAAAAATACAGCAATCTTTGAAGAACGCTGGCGACGAGAACTAGAAGGCTTTCTCAAAGACGACCTGAGACTCAGAAATATCAATCTAATTATGTTTCCTCAATGGGGCGAGTCAGAAGACGTCCTATATCAAGATTTAGTCAGAGCCATCACAGCGATCGCAACTCACCCGGATAAAAGTCAGATAACTCTCCTGATAGACAGTAGCAATATTAATGAAGAAGATGCAGATCTTGCTGTGTCGAGCGTTGTGATGAATCTGCTGTTGGAAGAAGACCTAGATGTTTCCGATGGGCCAGAAATTTCGCTAATTGGACAGCTAAATCAAAAGGAGTGGTCGGCTCTGTTGAACTGTATCCATTCTCGAATTACTTGGGAAACCGAAAACAAACAGGCGATCGCCGCAGTAGAAGCTGACTGCATTCCCACTTGCGAACTAAACAAACTCAGCAATATGCAAGCAGTTCAGTTAGCGACGGGTGATTGGAAACTCACTAAGCTTGGCGATATTTAATCGGGAACTTGCTCAATACAACCTATCCCCTAACCTTTAAACTCGTTTAATATTATTTACTACCAAGCCTCAACATAATTCTGCCACATTTCCCGATAAGCTTTTTCCATGTCGCGGCTAAACTGCGTTGCATTCCAGAGCGGAGAAGTTTGCCTCGACTGGTACAGCCGCCAGGATATTTCTTGTCGCAGATCTGGGTCTGTGCCCAAGCGAATCCCCCACTCTACATATTCCTCATTGCTCCAAGCAATACCTTCCGTCACCCCTGCATTCATCATCATTGCGTAACTGTTGCGAGCCGCAAACTGTTCGCCAACTCTAGTCACTACCGGAATCCCCATCCATAGGGTTTCCAAAGTAGTGGTAGCTCCGTTGTAAGGATAGGTATCCAGGACGATATCGGCGATACCTAAGTTGGCACGATGAATTTCCTCCGAGTCAACTTGGGGCAGGAATCGCAGTCGCTCTTGCTCCAGTCCTACTTCTGCTGCTATCTGCTGGAAAAAAGCTCTAACTGACTCGATGTCGCCGATGTTTTTTACCAAAAAATAGCTATTGGGTACTTCCTTAATAATTTGGAGTTGCAAGCGTGCATTCTCGGGATTGCGCTTGTAGCCGGTTTGGGAGCTGAGATATACCACTGCATTTTCGGTAATTCCTAAATCATCCCGTCGTAGAGTCGGTACGCCAACTTCAAAGCCATTAACCGCAATGTAAGTCTCGGGGAGTCGCCAGATTTTGGCCGCATAATAATCGCTAGCCGAATCGGGCAAAACATAAGGATCGGCTACAAAATAATCCACCCCGGGCAAGCCGGAAGCGTCCCAACCCAGCCAAGTTATTTGAATTGGCGCTGGCTTGAGTGCTAGTACCGGAGATACCAGGCGGTAGGTTATGCTATCCAAATCGACCAAAATATCTATTTCATCCTCAGCGATCGATTCGGCGATTTGCTGGGGACTGGATGCGGATAAGTCGGTAAATTTTGTAACCAGATTGGCCAGGTATTGTTGCAGGTTATCCGGTCTGCGAGTCAAAGAGTAAGCATAAATATCAAACCGATCGCGATCGCTCTCTTCAAATAACCATCGCACCAGCCACCCCACAGAATGTCTGTAGAAACAGCTCGATAAATAGCCAATACACAATCGACTTTTTTCTGGATTGCAATCGGTCTTAGAAATTCTGTCTCTCTTGTTATAGACTTCTCTACCTTGGCTCAGCTCTTGGCGGACTCTACCTTGATAAAAGCACGCCAATTGATTGCGAAATTCATGGGTTGCTTGCGGCTCGTCAGCAAAGTAAGATGGAAAGGCTAAGGTCACCATCAAGTCCTGAAACAAAATTGGCTCTATCTGCCTATTTTCTACTTGAATAGACCGGAGCAATTCTTGAAACTCTTGCAATAAGTTATAGGCAGACTCCCATTCCCCACCCATTTTCAGCAAGCTACTAATCGCCAAATGATAGGCTCTTATGCGATTTTCTATATGCTCAAAAGTAGTAGCACCGGAATCTCCCCCAAACCCACCCTTAGCGAAGGTGGGGGAAAAGAAGCCGATGGCGTTTTTAAGGGGGGTTTGGGGGGATCCGGCGAGGGGTATCCCATGACGATCGACGGGTTTTGACCACACCCCTTCTATATTTCCTTTTTCGAGAAGCAGTAGGGCATAGTCAGCACTTTCTGAATAGTTGCCAGCATCTTGGCATAACTGTGATAGGCGAGCCAAGAGAAAGCCATTATCTGGATTTAACCTTAGACTCAATTTCGCTAAGTCGAGCATCGGCGGCACTAGATTGCCTTCGGCGCTGAGTTGGATAATTTTGTTTAATAAAATTTCTCCGATAACCGGGCTGTCTTGGTCAGCAGCCAAACAAGCTTCTGCAAACCGAACTGTAGCGGTATCTTCGGGAGCAAGCTCTAGGATTTGCTGCAATCCTCCGATAAGCTGACTGGCCTCTAGCTGCGAAACTCGATCTGATTCCAGAAAGTCGCCAATTTGCGAAAGAACCAGATCTGCTTCTGGGAAGCGATCGGATTTCTTCGCAACTCGCAGAATCCCGAGCAGATTATCCAAGTTTTCTGGAGCCAGCTCTCGGATATGTAGCCGGACTAGCAGGGCAGTTTGAGGTTCGCCAATATTCTCCTGTCTCTGCGCTTCCCCTTGCAAGATGTCAATTAATTCAATTGTCCAAGCCTCTACCTGTTCGAGGTCCCCTTGCGCTATTGCAAATGCCCATATAGTCTGGGCTTCAGCTTCCTGACCTTGAAGCAATAGCATTAATCCCAGATGCCAGTAGTTTTGCATTTCGCTTGGGTTTGCTGCTACTGTCTCTTCATATAGTTCTGCAGCCCGAGGGTAATCCCTTTGCATCCAAGAAAAATTTGCTGGTTGGTTTTGCTTTTCGGTCATTATCCGGTTTGAGAAGTTTCAAATCTATGATGCAAAATGCTGCTTCGCGATACAGAGATTTCTTTTTATAGTCGATACTCTCTGGGGCGAAGCATCCCCGTAAAGAAATTTATGTTTAACGCCGAGATTGTCTCTGGGATGCTGTCGCCCCTACACCCTACACCCTACACCCTACAACCCTTCTATATACCGCCGCCACATCTCCTCGTAGGCATTCTCCATATCCCGGGTAAACTGCTTACCATTCCAGAGGGGAGAAGTTTGCCTAGATCGCCGCAATTGCCAGGATATTTTTTGCCGCAGCTTTGCATCTTTGCCCAGTCGCACCCCCCACTCTATATATTCTTCGTCGCTCCAGGCAATTCCTTCGCTAACCCCAACATTCTTCATCATAGTGTAGCTGTTGCGGCTGGCAAATTGCTGGCCGACTCGCGTGACTAGAGGCACGCACATCCAGAGAGTTTCCAAAGTTGTAGTCGCCCCATTATAAGGATAGGTATCCAGTACCACATCGGCGATGCCCAGGTTAGCGCGATGAGTCGCTTCCATCTCTACTCCCGGGGGAAATCGGAGGCGATCGCCATCAACTCCTTCTTCCTCTGCCAATTCCAGGAAAAAGCTTTTCAGGGATTCTTGGTCGCCAAAGCCCTTAATCAAAAAGTAGCTATTGGGAACTTCTTTGATAATTTTGATTTGCAGTCGCGCTGTATCCCGATGCCGCTTGTAGCCGACTTGGGAGCTAAAATAAATGACGGCATCGCTGGGAATCCCTAATGTATCTCGACGGAGGGTCGGTACGCCCACTTCAAATCCATCTACCGCGATGTAGCTGTTGGGCAACCGCCAGATAGTTTCACGGTAGTATTCCTGCGCCGACTCCGGCAAAACATAGCGATCGGCAATATAGTAGTCAATCCCGGGCACTCCCGAAGCGTCCCAGCCCAACCAAGTCACTTGCACCGGCGCCGGTTTCAAGGCTACTACCTCGCAGCTTAGGTCGATTGTGATGCTGTCTAGTTCGACTAAAATATCGATCTCATCCTGGTATATCTGCTCGGCAATTTCCAAGCTATCCCCCGATTTGAAAGCTCGGTCAACCTGGCCAACGTACCATTCCTGTAGGGCATCTTGTTGTTCCGGTTTCAGAAAATATCCTGCTACTTGGAAGCGATCGCGATCGCGGTGATGGAATACCCACCGCGCCAGCCAGCCTACGGAATGCCTTCTGAGACAATTAGAGAGATAGCCAATTTTTAAAGGTCTCTCTTTATTCCCGAGCTTTTCCCGCCGCAACACAAGTCCTTGGCGGTATTTCTCTGCCGTCTCTCCAGCGTAACCGAGAAGATTGGCTTTGCCCAGTCGAGCCAGTTGGTTCTGAATCTCTCTGTTTTTCCTAGCCTCATCCTGGAAGTAGGGGGCAAAAAAGTTAGCATTAAACAGGCGAGAACCCTCAGCGCGATCTATTGTGTCTGGCGGGGCTTCTATAGCAGATAACAGCAGCGATTCATGTAGATTGAAGGCTGCCACCGCCTCTTGCCAGCGACCCCCCGCCCGCATCAAGCCCCGCATTAGCAAGTGATTGGCAAAAATTCGGATGGGTATTGTTGGAGCTATGGCATAATACTGTTTGGCTATTTCTATACCGCTCTCGAATTCTCCGGCATTTTGATAAAAACTAGCTAAATGAGCCAAAACCTCTGGATTTTTCCCATCTATTTTGGCGCAGAGTTCGCCGAAGCTGGCGGCGATGCCCGGTTGCCTTGTGGAGGAGTCAACTTTTATAGCAGCGAGCAGCAGGATACTCAGCAATATAAAGCTTTGAGGTTCGTCGGGGAAATAGACCAAACAAGCCTCCGCCAACTTTAGGGAATGCGGATGGAGCGGCATTGTCTCCAATACATTCTTCAATACTTGCAGTAATAAACCAGAGTCAAGCTCATCTTTTTCCCCCTCTAGCAGAGAGACGATTCCCCAATCGGCTAGTTCGTCGCCGCTAAACCTTTCCAGCTCGATGCTTAGTTGAGTTAATCGCAGTAAGTTGTTAATTTTTGCAGGAGCAACTTCCCGCAGGTGCTGTCGGATTAACCATGCCGCCGACCAGTCTGCTAGAGATTCTTGTCGTCCTGCTTCTGCTTGCAGAACCCGCACCAGTTCGGCAGTCCAAAGTTCTACTTCTTCCGGCTCTCCGTCCATCATTCCCAGGAGCCACGTTGTCGCCGCCTCTTCTTCTTGCCCTTGCAAGAGCAATAGCAATCCCAAATGCCAGTAGTTGGACTTGACATCTGGCTCCGTAGATATGGCTTCCTCGTATAAACTGGCAGCTCTGGAATAGTCTCCTTGGATTAAGAATTCATTGGCTTGCTCTTGCCAAAAGGTCGGTGCCGTCTTGCTCATAAGTCTTGCACTATAGCGTTTCTCAAATAAGTGTAATAAACGATCGGGTTGGGAAACGTAGGGGCGACAGCATCCCCAAGACCATCTTTGCTGTATAACGGTAATTTCCCTACTGGGATGCTTCGCCCCAGAAACCTTACATCAATTTGAGAACCGCTATATGTCTCTTCTATTGAAAAGACAATCGATCCTAAATTTTCCCTATATATATAAATAGAGTGAGTCGCGTTGGCGACCCACTCTATAAAACTCATTCTATCAATTAGCCTACGCCTTAGGGTAATTCCCCCGAGCAATCCTTCTAGCTAGCTAATTTCCTGTTTATTCACCTAGGTCCTTCCAACCCGTGTTTGTGACTCCTGTAGAAGCAGCAGCAGTTGGCTCTGTACCGCCTGTTTTAACCGTTGTGCCTGCCCCGCCATCATAGGCATCTTTAGCCGACCCGTTACCAGGCTGTTCGGTCTCGTATAAGTTAGCCCGGGTGACTGCCTCTGTAACGCCACCGCTGGTTACGTTTGTAGCGTATGCATGACCGACATAAGCTTTTAGTTTGTCCTTAATCGCTGCTGCAATAGCATAGGCACCGTTGTCCGGATCGGTGGCAATAGTGTATTGGTAGTTGACTGTCTCGGTAGGAATACCAACTCCCAAGGCACCAATACTGCTGCTAAATGCAGAGTTTTCTAGGTGAAATGCTTGTTGAGCGCGGTTCAGGGTACCAGTATTATTCCTAGCTTCTACTTGCTTGGCTTTGTTGGCTTGGCTGAGGAGAGACGGTAGGGCCACAGCAGCCAGAATCCCGATGATAATAACCACAACCAACAGCTCGATGAGAGTAAATCCTTCTTCCCGCTTCTTCTTATTAAGGTGTTGTAGGAATTTTACTTTTAATTCCGTCTTCATATTGCTTTTCTCCTTGAGGTGTGGGATGCTTGCGTTCTAAACTCCTGTATCTAGCTTACCCGCCTTGGCATCTTTTGATGTCACCCCAGCCAAAAAATTCTGTCCTTGCCTCAAAGCGATCGCTCCAACAGTATATATAGAAAGGTTTCTAGCCTCCCGAGCAAATCCTTAACCTCGGCCATTGCCTTATACTGGTCCACCTCTTCTAGGGTTGTCGGATCCACTGGTCTGACTCTTCTCCAGCGTTCTGCCAGAGAGCTTACTGTTTGCGGACCCTCCCATAAGGGGAGCAGGCAAGAGGCGATCGCGCTTTCTATAATAATCGGAACCTTTGTGGGAGTTTTAACATACTGGCTGATTTCCCAAGAACCTCTATTGGCTATGCAGTCGATTAGGTCTTGCTTGGTTTGGGGGGTTTTCAGATTTGGATGGAGCTGTACCCGAGCCCCCTGCCAGTCCGCCTCGGTCCATTCAGCTACGGGCAGAAAGGGTTGGGCAGCTTGGGGATGGCCGCACCAAAAGTCTAGCAGGCGGTGAATCGGTTGCAGCAGTTCAAATAGATGCAGTCGTTCGGCTACAGAAATATCTGGCAAGCTCATTCCCAGAAATGCGGGCAAGTTCTCCGGGTCTTGGAAAAGATCCATCAGCTCCCAATGCCGCCACTTGACCATGCTGACAAACTCTAACTCGGAAGCTTCTAGAGCCGCGAACGTATCGGGAATGGTATAGCCGCGATCGCCCTGTAGGAGATAATTGCTCAAAATCCACTCTTCACTAATATTGGAAAGCTTCGCATCCCAGGTGTTGGCTCTGAGAAATACCCTATCTTTCAGGGCTAGCATAATTTCACGAGATAATTCTACCTCCATTTCCCCGGGGGTTTTTTCCATAAGACCCATCATGCGGAAGAGTTCCTGAGCCCGATAAAATCCATATCGCTGTAGGGCGCTATGAAGATTGGTCCTGATTATGCCGTCTGCTTTGAGGACCGACTTTAGGGCTCGCAAGCCCTTGACTATATCGGGGAGTAGGTATAGAACCTCGTCACAGTTGATGTAATCAAACTTTATTCCTAAGCTGGGTACTTCCTCAATCGAGGCGACATAAAATTCTGCCGCCTCGACCTGATGGTAATCCAGGCGTTGGCGAGCTAGCTTTACCGATTCTTCTGAAATATCGATTCCCACTATTTTCGCCCCTGGATTGGCTATGGCTAAAGCTAAGGCTTTATGACCCGTACCGCATCCGGCATCCAAAATTACTTTTCCTTCCGTATCGAGAATTTTTTGGTTTCTTAGATAATAAGGAGTAACCGAGTTATGCAAGAAAAGCAATTCATGGTCATTCTCGGGAGATTGCTCTAGGGGAATTCTTGGATAGGGGCCTCTATCAAATTGCTGGCGGATTTTTTCGATTGATTCGGAGTTGTTCATGGTGGGTGGCAGCGGATGAGTTGCGGGTGGGTGGCAGCGGATGGTGGCAGCGGATGGGTGGTGGCGGATGGGTGGCAGCGGATGAGTTGCGGGTGGGTTGCGGGTGGTGGCAGCGGATGAATGGCAGCGGATGAATGGCAGCGGATGAATGGCAGCGGATGGGTAACGGATGGTGGCAACGGATGGGTGGCAACGGATGAGCTAGCGGATGGGTTGTGGGTGGGTAGCGGATGGGGTAGCGGATGGTGGCAGCGGATGAGTTGCGGGTGGGTAGCGGATGGGGTAGCGGATGGTGGCAGCGGATGAGCTAGCGGATGGGTTGCGGGTGGGTGGCGGATGGGTGTTATAATTTTTGGAAAGTATTAAGATGTCCGAGTAATGAAGGAAGCTAGTATTCCCCACGAGGAGATTACCTATAAGATTATTGGGGCGGCGATGAGGGTCCAGCGGCGGATGCCTCGGGGTTTAAGGGAAAAACACTATCAACGGGCTTTAACCCAAGAGATGCTTAAGGATGGATTGTCGGTTGAACAAGAGTATCGTCTGGAGGTTTACGATCGCTCTACTTGGGTGGGAAGGGTGTATTTAGATCATTGGGTTAATGAATCTGTAGTGGTAGAGGATAAGGCTGTTGCTCGCTGTATGGGTAATGATGAAATTGCCCAAGCGATCGCTTACATGGGAGCGACGGGAGCCAAGGTAGCATTGTTACTAAATTTTGGGCGGGAGCGTTTAGAATACAAGCGCATTCTCCCTCCAAAAGTTATGCAGAGTTGGCAAAGAGCCATCATACCTTATGTCTGGACTCCCGATCGCCTTCCTGCCGCTCCAAATTATTTGACAGCCGCGAACAAGATAGCAGAACAATTAGTATTTGTAAAGCCGCAGCGACATACTACCGCCAATAATTTTTATATGGAAGAGGACTTACCCTTCTAGCTAGCTTTTATTTTACTTTATACCTTCGAGCGTTACATCCGCTACCACCATCCGCTACCACCATCCGCTACCACCATCCGCTACCACCATCCGCTACCACCATCCGCCACCATCCGCTGCCACCATCCGCTACCACCATCCGCTACCACCATCCGCTACCACCATCCGCCACCATCCGCTGCCACCATCCGCTGCCACCATCCGCTGCCACCATCCGCTGCCACCATCCGCCACCATCCGCTGCCACCATCCGCTACCAATCCGCTACCATCCGTTGCCACCATCCGCTACTCATCCGCTGCCACCATCCGCCACCATCCGCC
>JAAHFN010000030.1:0-21808 GCA_010672965.1 Oscillatoria sp. SIO1A7 | reverse complement strand
ACCATCCGCTGCCACCATCCGCTGCCACCATCCGCCACCATCCGCTGCCACCATCCGCTACCAATCCGCTACCATCCGTTGCCACCATCCGCTACTCATCCGCTGCCACCATCCGCCACCATCCGCCACCATCCGCTACCATCTGCTGCCACCATCCGCTACTCATCCGCTGCCACCATCCGCTACCAATCCGCTACTCATCCGCTACCAATCCGCTACCATCCGTTGCCACCATCCGTTGCCACCATCCGCTGCCACCATCCGCTGCCACCACCTGCCGATAAAACTCCTCCAGGCCCGCTATACAAGTCTTATCCTCATATATATAGGAGTGCCGCTCTCTCATGCGCCGGATTATATCTTGTTTCCAAGCCAGATCCAAAGCCAATCTGACGGCTATTTCGATATAGTCGGCTTCGTCTTTGGCCACGGTATCCGTCACCCTCAGCATTTTTAAAATTCCATAGGCATGACGCCCGCGCATAAACTCCCCCGGACAGGTCACTACGGGCAAGTCGCAGGCGATCGCCTCTAAGGTGGTATTGTCCCCGGACCAACTCAGGGTATCTAAAAACACATCTGACACCACCCCGAGATTCCAGAAATCAATCTGACTTTGGCGAGGCAAAATCCTGCAATAGTCTTCGCCGTTCAATCCTGCCATTTCAAAGGCCCTATTGAGCCGCTGCCAAAATTTCTCTGTTATTGCTTTGCTTTGGTGAGAGCTGATGAAAGCGAACTGAGCTGTCGGGACCCGCAGTGCTATTTCGGGAAAAATATAGTCGTACTGAGGCAGGTATTTATAGAGAGACTGACAGGAGAGATATACCACCGCGTCATCCCGGAGCTGAAAATCTGCCCGAGTCTTGAAAAGTTCCGGTATATTGCGTTCTGGATAGGATTTGCCAATTTTGGGAAGCCGGATTAACTGCTCTGAATAATGGTCTTGCCCGTTCTCCGGTTCCATTAACTCATTAGATAAGTAGTAATCGATAGTAGGCAACCCCGTAGTGATGGGATGGCCCCAGCGCACGCATTGAACTGGAGCCAAGCGCAGGCAGCCAATTTTGGTCATTGGCGCGTGCATACCTATATCTAGGAAAACCAGGATATGCAGGTTGTCTTTAATAATCCGATCGCAGACTGCTTCGAGATTCTCGGGAATGTGGTGAAATACATCGCTGTAGAGCTGAAATTGCCTGGTGAAGGCATCGGCATAATTGTTGGTGTAGTAGCAATAGACCTCGAACTGCTGGCGATCGCAATAGCGGAGCCAACCAAGGGACGATTCTGTCACGCTATGACTGCGCATATTACTGGAGATGTAGCCAATCCTAATTTTACCCTCAGCAGTTAGGGGCGGCATCGACCTAGGCACGACCCACTCAGGATAGTTGGCAGCCATAATTCGATGCACCAAGTCACCATATTTTTTTTGCAGCTCTACGTCATTTTTCCCTTGATAGGGCAGGTAAAAGTTTGTATCGTAGCCGATTCCCTTCAAGGCATTTTGTCTGGCCGATCGCGTATCAAGGACGGTTTCAGCAATTAACTCGTCTAAACCCCGAGCAAATCGCTGGCGATAATATTCTATTTCCTCCTCTGTCTCGTACAGCACTGGCAGCAGTAGCTTTTCTTCTATCTTAAAAATGAATTCATTTGGCAGTACCTGGGAGGCTTGCTTGGCTGTAGCGATCGCCTCCGAGGTCTGCCCGCAGTTTTGCAACTCTACCACCAAGCATAAGTACAGATCTGCCGACTCGGGGTGCCTTGCAATCCCTTCTCGGTAATATTTTATAGCTGTTTCCCGTTCTTCCAGCCGGCGGTGACAATCCGCTAGGGCTTTATATAGAGTTGCGTCTCCTGCCTGGTTTTCTAGGTATTGCTCGTACTGGGCGATCGCCTCTCGATATTTGTTTTGGTAATAATAAGAATAGCCGGAATAAAAATAGGACTTATTCCAATTTTGTTTTATTTCCCAGGCTCGACCCAGATCCTGGAGTATCTCGGGATTGCATCGGTCTAGCCCGAGGGCTTGTTGGTAAAGTTCAATGGCTCGGTCTAACCGCTCCCGCAGTACCATCAACTTGCCCAGATTCAGATAACAGCGAAAATCCTCTGGCCTTGCTAGGATTCCCTGGCTATAAATTGATTCGGCTTCGTCTATTTCTCCCGCTGCCAGCAGCAGATTGCCCAGTTTGTTATAGCCATCGGTTAGCTGGTTATCGAGAGCGATCGCCTGCCGATAAGCCATAATTGCTTGGGAGCGATCGCCTATCTTCTCCTGCAAAAGCCCCATACTGTAATGAATGCTAGCGCTTCCCGGCTTCAGAGCCAAGGCTTTTGCAAGAGCCGCAAACGCTTCTGCATCTCGGCCAGTTTGGTAATATATTTCTCCTAGCCCCTGCCACACTTCAGCTCTCGTCTTCTGCCACTGCAACAGTTCTATATACTTCGCTTCTGCTTCCGCCAAATGCCCAGTATATTGCCAAGAGCGAGCCTCTTTATATAGTGAGTCTGCTTTTTCCTGTTTTTGCCTCTCAAAGTCTTGAGAACTGCGCTCTATTGAGGCGATCGCCAGTTTTTGCCTATTGCTCTTTAATTTTGCCCAATCGTAGCCCGATTCCCTATAGCTGTCCCAAATTAAAATATCAATGCCACCCCATTTAAAATCGCTATTGATTTGCGGATTCCCATCTTGCCATTGCTGACAGTAGGGCTGATGGGCGGATATAAAATCCCAAGCCGCTTGCTCTGCATAGCTCCAGTTTCTATGGTTAACAACAATTAGCGCCTGCTCCGCTAAGAAATTCTTCCCTAACAGCAGTCCTAATAGTTGCGACCTGTAATCTGCCGCTGCATTGTAAAAATATACCCCTATTTTTTCTTGGAGACCCGTCTCTCGCAGTTCTGCGAAAAATTCTTCAAACTCTTGGTAGCAGAACAATACCCGTTCTTCCAGATCGAACTGCCTCAGATTGGCTTGCAGTTTTTCTATATTTTCTTCGGCTTGGTCTTGCTCTTCTTCGGCAAAATTATCAACTGCATAAGCCATCCGCCCTGGGTTATCCAGAAGGGCTCCTATTAGGCTCGCTCCCTGAAAGCAGCCGATTTCGCAATATGCCTCATCTGGCTCCATGCATTCTACGGCCCAGTTGAGCAACTGCATCGTATTGGCTGTCGTAGTACCTGGCATCTGCTCTAGCACCGGAGCAAACCTATTTGATTTTGGCCTCGCCGAATCGAGACCCCAGTTCTCGTATAGAGCTGGCAGTTGTTGTAGGAATTTTTGATAGTCCATAGAAGCTCGGCAGATGATGCAATTTATTAAAGGCGATCGCTCCGTAGGATTGTTCCGTTGTCCGTCGTCCTACAATATCTTTTCTAGCCTATTAAGCTGTCGCGCATTTAAATTGGAATAAAAAGGGGCCTCCCCCCGGCGTAGAACTCTTGTTGGTTGCTCGAATGCGCCCCGCGTATTGCTTATTGTACAACGCTACAAAAAATAATATATCTTGCCACAAGCTAGACCTCAAAATCCAAAGCCGGTCTATCCGCACAACTAACTATGGCTTTTATTTTCCTAGGTCTTTCCATCCTGCTGGAGTATCCCCAGCAGCAGTTAGGGGATTATCCGCTCCACCAGAATAAGGATTATTAGCATCAGTACCGGCAGGTGCAGGGTTGAGATACTCGAATAAACGGGTTCGCGTTACTGCCTCTACAACTCCACCACTGTTTACGTCCGTCGTGTACAGTTGGCCGTGGTAAGGTTTTAGTTTTTCTTTAATCGAAAAAGACATATGTATACAAATGGTTTTGCCAAAGTGTGTCACTTTCATCATTTTATACTGGTAGTTTACAGTCTGGGTTGGTATGCCAACTCCCAAGACAGCAATGCTGGTTGTACAATCCGAGTTTTCCAAATGGTATGCCTGTTGAGCCCGGTTCATACTACCGACATTGTTCCGGGCTTCCACTTGTTTGGCTTTGTTGGCTTGGCTGAGCAGGGAGGGTAAGGCCACAGCAGCCAGAATGCCGATGATAATCACCACAACCAATAGTTCGATTAAAGTAAATCCTTCTTCCCGCCTCTTCTTATTGAGGTGCTGTAGGAACTTGACCTTTAGTTCTTTTTTCATAGTTTAGACTTTCTCCTGATTGAGATGCTTGACGACTGACTCTTGAATTTAAATTCCCCAGTTTTGCACGCTTATCTATCACCACAATCAAAATATTTTTGCCTTGCAAAAATGCATGGTTGACCATACCCACAAGGCTCTTGGAGATTTGGCTTGCCCTGCAGATATTGCCTGTATTTATTTATAGATAAACACAAATTGGTAAGACGCTCTAAAATAGCGATTACAAGCGCTTACAAGTGACAATCTTTTATGCTGTCCTATTTTTTTGCCTAAGCCGAGCGCATTTTCAGTAAAATCTATACGACCTATCTTGACAAGAATATCGTTTAGAGAATTATTTTGCGGGATAATCTCAATTTTGACGCTATATGAGTTGTTCCGTTCGTAACGCTGGTTCTGGGGCGGTTCCAGGCTCTGTTACCGCCTCAGAACCAGCGTGCGTTACGAGGCAAAATTGAGATGCTTCCTATTTGGCTCGCTTGCATTCTCTTGCTTCTTTGGCTTGCATTCTCTTGCTTCTTTGGCTGGCAATAAGACTCCACGTCACACTTAAACAGTGCAACGCCGCTTCTACCTGCTTGGCCTTATTCGCTTGGCTAAGGAGAGAGGGCAACGCCACGGCAGCCAGAACCCCTATCTCCACAACCAATAGTTCTATTAAAGTAAATGCTTATTCCTGCTTTTTTTCGTTGAAGTGCGGCAGGAACTTGAGTTCGAGTTCTGTGTTCATAATTTAGACTTTCCCTGATGGTTGAAATGCTTGATTTCCCGGATTTCCCGGTCTTGAATACAACTTACCCAATTCGGAGCCATTTCATATCACCCCAGTCAAATCTTTTTAATTCTATCGTTGTTAAAATCGCCTCAAAACTATATACACCACGGTTTGTAGCTTCTTAAAGATTTGGCTGGCCTTGCAGGTATGGCCAGGGTTGGCTTATCCCCGAGAACCTCGGTTAGTCCTTCTCAAAAAACAGATTTTTCATAGAGATATAGCGGTTCTCAAATAAATGCACCATCTCAAAGTGCAGTTACTGCAAGGGTTTCAGGCGTTTCATATATATGTACTAATTTGAGAACCGCTGTATTGACGCCAGCTATTGTGGGGTTTGACCCTCGACAACAGCAGATTGATAAAAATCTTCGGCTTGCTGCTGAGTTTGCTCTTCTTCGGCAAAATTATCCACTGCATAAGCCATCGGCCCTGCGTCCCGCCTGTCCTACAGTTCCAAAAGCACATACAGAAAAGTTTCCAATCTCTGTAATAATTCCGTTACTTCCTCAAAAGCCTTATAAAAGCTAATCTCTTCCAGAGTCACCATATCTACAGGCTGGACTTTTAGCCAGCGTTCTACCAGAAACATTACCGACTGCGGTTCATCCCAAAGAGGCAAGAGGCAGGAAGCCATATTGCTATCGATTTGAATTGGTGTTGTAGTTGGAACACCCAGATGGCTACTGATTTCAAAAGCCCGGTGGTTGGCGATACAGTCTATCAAGTTTTCTTTTATCTGGGAAGTCTTTAACTGAGGGTGGATCTGCACCCAAGCCCCCTGCCAGTCTGCCTCAGTCCAGTCAGCTACGGGCAAAAAAGTTTGGGCGGCTTCGGCACGGCCGCACCAAAAGTCTAGGAGCCGGTGGAGCGGATGCAATAGCTCGAACAAATGCAATTGCTCTTCCGCCGAAATTTCTGGCAAGCTCATGGCCAAAAAGGCTGGCAAGTTATCGGCTTCTTTAAATAAATCCAGCAATTCCCACTGACGCCAGTTGACCATGCTAATCCACTCTAGTTCCGCCGCTCTTAAGGCAGAAAACATCTCCGGAATTGTGTAGCCTTTATCCCCTTGAAGTAAATAATTCAGCAGGATTGGTTCTTCATCTGTTTCGTACTTGGGATTCCAGGTATTGCGCTTGAGCCAGACATTGTCTTTTAAGGATCGCATGGTTTCCCGGACTAATTCGATTTCTAGCTCTTGGGGGTTGTTGTCGCGCAATCCCATCATTCCGAATAGCTTTTGAGCGCGAAATAAGGCAAATCGTTGGAGAGAACTGTGCAAATTAGCCCGGATAATGCCATCGGGACTCAAGACCGACTGCATGACCTGCAAGGCTGCTACTGGATTTGGCAGCAAATAAAGCACTTCATCGACGTTAATGTAGTCGAACTGTATGCCCAGACTGGGTAAGTCGGCGATCGCCATAACCTGAAATTCTGCGCTACTGAAGTTGTGATATTCCAAGCGTTGGCGAGCCAAGCTAATAGATTCTGCGGACAAATCTATGCCGACAATTTTAGCGCCCGGGTTTGCTTCCGCTAAAACCAAGCTTGCATATCCGGTTCCACATCCAGCATCTAATATTACTTTTCCTTCAGTTTTTATAATTCTGTTATTCCTTAAATAGTAAGGACTTATCAGGTTATGGATGAAAAGTAAATTAGCGTCATTTTGTGGAGATTGTTCCAGGGGATTTCTTGGATAAGGTGCCCTTTCAAATTGCTGGCGAATTTTTTCTGTTAATTCTGGATCTTGATTCATTTTGGTTAATTGGGCATGGGGCATGGGGCATGGGGCATGGGAAAGAGGGGAAAGAGTTCTTAGCTTGAGAGGTTTGAGTTGTGAATTATGAATGTTGATTTCAATAGTTTTTAACTCAGCATTTAAAACTCAAAACTTCCCCCTTCCCCCTACACCCTACACCCTACACCCCACAAACTATTGAGGAGGAGACGGTAGTTGGATGTCTGAAGCGGGGGATGGATTGTTTGGGGTGGTGGTTGCAGGGGGATTATTGCCTTGAGAATTAACTGGAGCGGGGGATGGATTGTTTGGGGTGGTGGTTCCGGGGGGATTATTGCTTTTAGAATTCGATCTTGTAGCAAGGGCGACGCGAGCGCCACCCATTTCTCGCAGCTTATCTAGCAGTTCTAGTACGTCATTATAGATAACGTTTTCATCTGCATATAAGACAATTAGATTAGCCAGTCTCGGATAGCGTGCAAACACTTCATCCAGCTCATCAAGGGCCACTGGTTGGAAAGCATCTTCGGTACGAACGGAGATTTGACCCGCTGCATCGAGCTTGACAATCCACATGTCTCTTGTCTGGGTTGTGCTGCTGCTGCTTATTGGCAAGGAAACGTCAATTACTGGCTGACGGGTTAGCTGTAGGGCCGCCAGTATAAAAAAGGTGAGAATGCAAAAGATAACATCAATCAAGGGAAGAAGCTCGATTCGAGCCTCTTCGCCGGAATAGTCTTGGCTGATTTTCATTTTTGTAGGGGGAATTTGGGATCGGGCATGGGGCATGGGGCATGGGGCATCGGGCATTGAGGGATTTCCAAATAAATATTTATCCCTCGCTTCCCCGTAGGACGGGCGTCCCGCCTGTCTCTGCGCTCCGGACAGGCGGGACGCCCGTCCTACGAATTGGGTAATTTATTTCTTGGAACTCACTTAGCTCCACACATAAGCTGACTGATGACTGCTGACCGCTGACTGCTACTGCTGCTATATTTGCATAGCCTTTATTGAGTAACAGTCGAACTATCGACTTTAGTTGATTCCTCAGATGGCATTGCAGGTCCAGTGCTGGCCGCGATCGCCTTCTCCTTATTCTTATCTTCCTCTGCTTTGCCTTCCTTCGTTATCTCTGGCTCGCCATTACCTGACTTCTCGACTGCCGACTCCACCGAATTTTCTATTGTCTCCTTCTGAGAATCGCTCTGTACCCCAGGGCGATCTTCTATTGCTGGCTGGCGATCGGGCGTTTCCTTCTGAGAATTGCTCTCTATCCCAGGGCGATTTTCTGCTATTGGTTCTGGATTAGAATATGGTTTATTGTCCCGTTGATTCTGTACTGCTGCATCCGGGTTTTTCTCAAGATAAGCCCAATACTGGCGATATAGCAATTCTAATTCATTGCCACAGCGGCGAAACATCTTGATTTGGGAAAACAAAAACCCTTGAAAGAGGCGATAAAAAGCACCAGAAACCACAGCGACCACAAGTCCGACCGCCGTGCTGATTAGAGCCTCTCCAATTCCAGTGGTTACATTGCTGGCGGCATCAGTACCGATATCAATCAGACGAATCGAACCTAGAGAGTTAATCAAACCAAAGACAGTACCAAGCAAGCCCAAGAGGGGAGCTAAGGCGATCGTTGCTTCTAAAACTTTCTCGCCCCGGCGCATAGAGGCCAATTCATTGTCTGCTGCTGCCTCCAGAGCGAGCCGAAATGCTTCTGGATTGGGAGAATTCAGTCGCAAAGGAGCATAGAGAAACCTGCCGATTGGCTGCTTGCTGGCTTGTCTGGCAATCTCGTAGGCTACTCGCCAGTCATAGCGAGCCGCCTCCAAAACGCGGTTAACCGTTTCCCTTTCTCCTATTGCAACGCTTGCCCAGAATCCCAGGCGTTCCAGGATAGTGCCCAGAGATAGAATCGACAGAAATAATAGGGGCCATAAAGTTACCCCCCCTTTATCTATTATTTCCTGGATAACTGTTTCTTCTATATTTAAGATATTATCGAGCATATTTGTCTCCCACCTACAGTCTTCGCCGCTCTTTATTTCGTGCGAAGCGCCAATGGCACTATTCTAGGAAATCATGGCAAAACCGGGTATTGGGCATGGGGCATGGGGCATTGGGCATTGGGACCATAATAGTGAAAAGTGAATAGTGAATAATTGGTTTTCTTAACTTTTGACTTTTGACTTTTGACTTTTGACTCCTCCCAATGCCCAATGCCCAATGCGCAATGCCCAAATCAGGGCAATTCTACAGAAGTGGGCTTGGCTACATGAGGTAGCCCCCAACCTAGTTTTTCCCGGAGAACGCGGAAGAATTCGGGAGGCTGCACCCGAATGAACTGGGCAGTGTAGGGCGATCGCTCGATATGCACGCGATCGTCTGGCAGCACATAGCAGCCACCATTGCCATCCACAACCATAACCAGTCGATTGGGATTAGCAGGAAAAATAGTTACGGGTTCGGTATTGGCAAATACCAAAGCTCGGGAAGCCAAAGAATGGGGACAAATCGGCACCAATTGCAAAACCGGCACGTTCGGGGCAATCACCGGACCCCCAGCAGACAGCCCATAAGCTGTAGAGCCAGTGGGCGTGGAGATAATCACGCCATCCGCTGCCACATCAACTGGTGCGTGGCTGCCAACTTCTATTTCAAAGTGGCACATACTGGTCAGCGGTTCCCTATGCAGAACCATTTCATTGAGGCAGAGAGCTTCCCAAATGGAGACATTGTCCCGGATGACCTCCACCTTGAGCATTGTTCGCTTTTCAACTTCATATTTCCCTGCCAAAACCTTTTCCATTACTTGCGGCATTTGATTCAGATAGGTTTCAGCCAAGAAACCCATGTGACCTGTATTTACCGTTAGCACTGGAACGCCGCAGGGGGCGACTTGACGGAAAGCCGAAAGCACTGTCCCATCTCCCCCCAAAACGATAGCAAAGGATATGCTATCGTCAAATCCTGGAGGTATCATTTGTTCTATAGGGGTATGACATACTGGTTTTTCAGGGCTAGAATAGCCAAGAATGCCGCCTATGCCAGTAGCCATGCAAACTTCCCAACCAGCAGTAGTTAGCTTGTCTTCCCACTCGGCGGCGACGCGACAAGCTACTGGTTTGTTATCGTTGTATATGATGCCTGCTTTGGGCACGAGGAAAGTCCAGAGTATTTTAAATAATTACAGGAAAAAAGTAGCACTGAGCCCCAAAGACGGCTAGTCAAGCTTATGGTTATATCTGTGCTTGGGATATTTTTACCATGCTTTTAGTCGTGGGGGCGTCGGGACAAGGGCTGAATCTTGCCCAGATGTCTGGGGTAAGTACAAGGGTTTTGGACCCTTGTACTGAGTTAAAATGCTTTTCTTCTGAAAAATATTTTAAGATTAGTTCCTCTTCTAGTTTTAGAAAGGTATCTTTCGTTTCTTTTGGTTTTTATTTTTACCCTGCTCGTAGTCGAGTTCTTTGAGTTTTTTCAAAATCCGAGCGAAGTATTCTTGCAGATAGGCTTCCAGAGTGGTCGTCTCCTGCGGTTCCAGTCCAAAAACCGAATAGACCTCATCCATATTAGCGGTCAGGGATTTACCGCCAGCGACAACCTCAGCAAAAGCAAGGCGGTCTGCTACATTCCAGGTCCATTGAAAAAACATGGCAATTTGACGAACGGCGCGCAGAAGGCTTAGAGGAGTTCGGTTAACTTTGGCTGTTTTGCCAGATAGTCGCTCGCAGACCGCAATGATATCATCAGCAGTTACTGCCTTCGGTCCGACTACCGGGAAAGCCTTTTTCTCAGTTTCTGGCACAGAGAGGGCGCGGATTGCAAATTTGGCAATGTCCTGGGTGTTCGCATAGGCGATCGCCGCATTTTCCCCTGCCACCCAAACCGTCTCATTTTCCAGAATCGGTATTGCGTACTGGCCTATCGAGCCTTGCAAGAATCCCGCCAGTCGTAAAGTGGTGTAGTTCAATCCAGATTCTACTAGAAAGGCTTCGGTACACCGTTTGATTTCCATAAGAGGGACCTTTGGATATTTTTCGGCATCCAATATAGAAAAGAAGATATAACGCTCGACCTCGGCCGCTTTGGCCGCTTGAATTAGCGCCACCTTTCCTTCCCAGTCCACCTGTTTTATGCTGAGGGAATCTGTGGCCCTAGCTGTTGCTGCATCGATTACAGCAGTTACGCCAGCTAGGGCTGGCGGTAGGGTTTCGGGACGGCAAAGGTTTCCCCGTACCAGTTCCGCACCCCATTCTTTTAAAAAGGAGGCTTTTTTCATGCTCCGGACCAAACAACGCACTTGATATCCTTCATCAAGGGCGCGTCGGACGACTTGTCTGCCTAGGGTACCTGTGGCACCGACAACCAATAAGCTCATCCAGGGTTAATCGTGACGAAATTTTAACTTTTGTTAAATTTTATCAGAAAACTCTCTAATTTTTCTAGGTTATTGGTCAAGTCGAGAAAGCCATCAGCTATCAGCCATCTTTTACCGACTATCAGATAGTAGCTTACCATTCGGGAAAGGCTTCGCCTAACAGCTCTCAGTTCGCGTGCTACGGGAAGGGCTTCGCTTGGAGAGAGGTCGGTGCGTCATACCATTTTGATTTATAAATGCTACAAATAATAAACCCGGATCCCCCTAACTCCTTTTTAAGGGAATTTGGGGGGATCCGGGCTTATGTAACAATCTTTTTTCCAAATGGTATCGGCAACAAAGCAATATAGCAACGAAGCAACAGAGCTTTCAGCCTACCCTGCCGCGTTGGGCGAGAACTTTTGGCAGCTCTCCACTCAAAACTCCGGTTAGCTCGAACTCTCAAGCGCTCGAACTCAAAATTCACACTAACCGCTGACTGCTGACCCACCGATCGCTTTCTATTAAGATCGCTGGCGGTTAATCCAGTCAATCAGTAACAGAGCCGTTACCAAACCTATAAAGTGAGCGACAATAGTGTGGGTGTTAGCCAAGACTACGAACATATCCAATGGCTGAATAAAATCGTCTAGGCTAATGTCTGTCCGAAACATCCCTCTTTGCGGCTGTAGCGCTTTGCCAACTAGGATTCCGGTAATCGCTTCTGCGGCGAGCAAGCTCAGAGACATCCCCGCGATATTGACCATTATTCCGATTCGCAAGACTTGGATTGCGTCTTGGGGCTTGGGGCGCATGGGTTTAGGAGCTGCCAACTGCTGCGATAGGCGGGTGTAACGGAAGGCCCAGTATATGCTCGCGCCCAGGGCGATCAGTCCGCCTACGGCAAAGAATATGCCTGCCCCAGTTCCGGGATTGCCCCCTGGGCCCCTAGCTCCGGAGCGTTCGTAGAGTACGGCAAATAAAAAAATCAGGGCAGCCACGACGGCTAGGACCAACTGTACCCAGAAGCTTATCCAGCCGCCCATGCGAAATGCAGGGATGACTCGCTTGAGAGTTGGTGGCAGTGCCTTCGGTTCTGATGCCTGAGGGTCTAAGTTGTTTGGCACGGTCCGTTACACTTGGGGTGATGGGCTTCGATATATATAATAGTATGAATTGGGCATGGGGCATTGGGCAATAACTAGGGTGTAGGGTGTAGGGTGTAGGGAAAAGAAACAAATACCCCCTACACAAGCGGGTGTTGATTATGAGGTTTTTTTCACCACACTGGTGACATCCCTTTGCTCGTCACGACGAACATCCCGAAACCTCCCGAACCGCAGGGCTTTCCCAGCTCCCGAAAGCGGTCGGGAAATAGCATGAAGTTTCCTACACCCCACACCCCACACCCCACACCCTACCCTACACCCTACACCCTACACCCCACACCCTAACTTACGCCTCAACGCCCCCAAAAGCGAAAACCGGACTTACTGAGTAGGTCCGGTTTTTAAATTTAAGGGCGAACGACGGGACTCGAACCCGCGAGTGGTGGAACCACAATCCACTGCCTTAACCACTTGGCTACGCTCGCCATATCTATCTAAGAGTATAGCATATCACTCCGAATCAATCCAACACCTGAGAAAAAAAATTTTTTTCTTTTATCCTGGGACCCATTAAGGAATCTCTAGCTGCCAATGGGTAGTCTATGCTTGGAGAGATTAAAAGCCAAGGTATTTATGAAAACGCTCAAGATTTTGGCATCGGTCGGGGGAATAGCTGCAATTGGTCTGGGGGTAGCGATGGCGATCGCCAATCCCAGTCGAGAAGCCTACAACGAATATGCAACTAGCAAGCTCGTCGAGTTCGCCAAAGACGAAGGCTGTAGCAAGGTCCCCGTTGGTAAGGATCGATGCCTATCCGTGGTGGATTCCCTTCGGCCCCAAATTATGGAAGGTATTAGCCAAAGTACCCAACGGCAGAATTTTATTTTATTCAGTATCTATAAAACAGAGATCTCTATCCCAGTCCCTTTAACCCCGTCCTATCAGTTTGAAACTCTCGGAGCTTTTCAAAGCTTCTACACTTTCAAACAGGAAGAAAATTAAGACCTGCCATGACATATTGTGTTGCCCCTGGATGTCTGAATCCCCAAAACCCAGACGAAGCAAAAGTCTGCCAGAGCTGTGGCTCGCAGCTTTTGCTTCGGTCTCGGTATCGTCCCATTCAAGCGATCGCTCAGGGAGGCATGGGCCGCACTTTTTTAGCGGTAGATGAGGATCTTCCTTCTAAACCTCGGTGCGTTATCAAGCAACTCTACTTACAGCAGGGATCTGCAAATCACTTAGCCAAAGTGGTGCAACTGTTCCATCAAGAAGCTTCTCGCTTGGATAGCCTAGGACAGCATCCCCAAATACCGAGTCTATTTGCCCATTTTGAACAAGCTAATTTTCAAGCAGCCAATTTTCAAGCAGCCAACTTAAAACAAAACTGCTGGCTCTATTTGGTTCAGGAATGGATCGAAGGGCAAACTCTGGCAGCAGAACTCCAGGCATCTGGCGCATTTTCAGAAGCCAAGATTGTGAAATTGCTTCGGGATTTATTGCCGGTGTTAAAGTTCGTCCACCAGAATCAGGTGATTCATCGGGATATCAAACCCGCCAATATTATTCGACGGCAGTCTAGGGAAGATTCTTTAAAAGACAGCAATCTTGTCGAGGCTGCTTCAAGGGGAGAGTTAGTTTTAATTGACTTTGGCATCGCCAAGCTATTTACTGGCAATGCTCTGCTCCAGACAGGAACTATAATTGGCACTCCAGCATATATGGCACCGGAGCAATCTCGGGGGAAAGCACTTCCTGCCAGCGACCTTTATAGTTTAGGAGTGACCTGCATACATTTGCTGACGGGGGTTTCTCCCAATAATTTGTACGATGCGAATAATGACTGTTGGGCATGGCGCGATCGCTTGCCTGGGAATAAAACCGTAAGCCACAGTCTCGCTAATATCTTAGATAAGTTACTTCAAAGTGCTGTTAGCGAGCGTTACAAGTCAGCAGCAGAAGTTTTGAAAGCGCTGCAAACGCCCAGCAGATCGGGAGCGATCGCTATTTCTGGAACAACTAGAGCAAGAAAATCTGGGGCAGCAAAATCTGGGACAGCAAAATCTGGGGCAGCAAAATCTGGGACAGCAAAATCCGGGGCAGCAAAATACCTTACTCCACGGAGACCGACACCAGGACTGACAGCTATTAGCGGCCAATTCTTTAGCTTTTTCTGGTCGAAACTTCTTCCCTGGCAAAAGCAGCCAAAAACAAATGACTTTCTTGATTCGGAGGTTGGGCTTGACTACAGCAAATTGCGAGATTTACTAGCGGCTCACAAATGGAAAGAGGCCGATGAGGAAACGAGAAGTCTGTTATGTCAGGCTTTGGGTAAATATCCAAGAGCTTACATTTATACTGATGAAATTGGCAAGTTACCTTGTGCGGATTTGCAAACTATTGACCGGCTGTGGGTAAAATACAGCGAAGCTCGGTTTGGTTTTAGCGTGCAAGCGTTAATTTATGAAAGTGCTGGGGAAGATTATGGGAGCTTTTGCGATCGCATTGGCTGGCTTACTTATAACCCTAATAGTCGCGAGTCGGGGCTAAAATTCAAGCATTCGGCTCCTGTCGGTCATCTACCATCTAGAACTTGGGCGGGAGGTATGAAGTGGTGGCGTCACGCTGGCGCAATGGCCGCGAGACTGAGGGAATGTAATATTAGTTAGGTGGGCGAGATAGGTGAGATAGACGATGATTGGGATCGGCGAGGGATTTGAATAGACGATCGCCCCTAAATATATATCCTAAATTTAAAATCCTAAATTTAAAATTGACAATACTTTGGGACGTGCTTGTAGCGGTAAAAGCACGTCCCAAAATAGAATCAATAGTTTTTTTTACTTGAGCCAACGAGCGGATTATTATTGGCAACTAGCAATTAATAGCCTTTGATGGCCCGAATTGGTAGCATTTTAATGGGGCCTTTATCTCTAAAATTATTATTAAATACCTCTCAACCGACCAGGCAATTCTGAGTTAGGGAAACTGACTCCCGCTTGACCTGACCTGCCATCACGGCATATTGCAAATCGATTAGGGCATCAATGTCCTCTAGCCCGCATCCGGAGTTAAACAACTGACGAATTTGCTCTTCTAGTTCTGTGCTGAGGTAGCCAGTTTGAAATGCCTTGCGGATTGCTTTTCGCATCATCATAAACTCCAACTCGATCTTAAATCGCGCTTCTTTATCCTTAGTATCCTGCTTATTACGCGATCGCTCCGTGACTCCAGTTCTAGCTAATAAGTGATTTTTCCTCAGTTGCTTGGCGATCGCTAAGGCATCAAAGCGGTGACGGCGATCGCAGTTGTTTGTGGGGTTTTACCCCCGAGAGGTGTCAACCCATATTAAGGCAATGTTGGATCCCATTAAAATTGTTCTTATAAAGAATAAAAATAGACAATATCAATTTATAGAAGAAATTTTTATAAGAAAAGTTTTTAGTTCTGGTAGGTTGGATTTCGTTTATGGCGGGCCCAACCTAGCAGAGCTATTGTTGGGTTTCGTTGATGGCGGGCCCAACCTACTCGTTGCAAAAGTGAAATGCTCCCACTCAACACCCCTTACACTTTTAATTTTTTGCCTATGCCTTATTCCCTAATAGTATGCTTGACCCTATCGGTTAATTTATAGTTAAATGTAAGTTCAAATAAATTAATAATAAATAGCGATTGTGAATAACTCACTTTGGGCTGCTGCGCTCGCCACCTTTTTTTGGTTCGCGGCATATGTGCCCTCGGGCTCATTCTATTGCAATGCTGCGGATTTGCCTCCTGCAATCCCTGCAACTAATAATGAAGTAACGCTTACAACCCCCAGCAAGCCTCCAGAAGTCGGTTGCTCTCCCGAGGCAGAGCCTTTGATTCCCGAAACCTCCTCTCCAAACTCCAGCTTTCAAGGGCTCAAACCTTTAAAAACCTATACTTTATCCGTACCTCCGGAAAGCGCGTTATACCGCGTCAACTTCAGGCCCTCGGCAACAAAAATATCGGTGGTGTCACGGTCGGGGGACACTATTGTCAGATGTGGCGATAGCGTGAAAACTTATCGCTGCCAGCCGGGAAATCCTCTGAACATCAGCTATGGTTCGGGAATCGAAATCAAAAATGGGTGCAAAATTCCAGCGAAGCTAATGTGGTAATGCGCATAAATGTTTACGAACAATATGCAGTCCAATCCTAATATTTTTTAGTATTCAACTGCATATTGTTACTTTTTTAGAAAACATAACTAAAATTAATGCTATACAACGAACCTTTAGAACTGTGAAAGGTTTTTAGCTCTCGACCCTTGCGGGTCCAAAGTTTTATAGTCTTATCTTCGCTCGCAGAAGCCAGCAGTTTCCCATCAGGACTAAAGCTAACGCTATATACGACATCTCTATGACCCTCAAAAGTACGAAGACAGGTTCCATCTAGGACCCAAAGTTTCGCAGTGCCATCGGCACTTGCAGAAGCAATCCGCCGCCCATCGGGACTAAAACAAGCATCAATTGCAGCATTGCGATGTCCTGTCAAAGTTCTCACCGTGCCTCCGCGACCCCAAGCGCTGTTGCGAATCCAAAGTTTTACTGTTCCATCTCTACTAGCCGAGACTAACTTGTTACCATCGGGACTGAAGCGGACGCTATAGACGATATCTTTATGGCCTTGTAAGGTTCTCAGACAAATCCCATCTCTATACCAAAGCTTTATTGTCCCGTCCCCAAGAGCAGAAGCGATCGCCTCTCCCTCGGGCATAAAGCTAACCCCAAAAACCCCCGCCTTAAATCCCTTAAAAGTTTTGATTAAAATACCAGAATCAACTTGCCAAATTTTGAAAGTTCCATCGCCGCTGGCTGAGGCTAACAGATGGCCATCTGGACTAAAAGCAAGATCGAATACTTGCGCTCCATGTCCTTTAAATGTTTTCCAGTCAGAGTGAAAACCGCTTCTGCCGTTACGCCGCCATAGTTTTACTTCGCCATCAGCGCTGCCAGATGCGATCGCATCTCCCTTGGGACTAAAACTAACGGCCAAAACGCTAGCTTCATGTCCTGCGATCGCAGTTTCTTTGGTTCCGTCTATTTGCCAAATTTCCACCGTACCCTCTGAGCTACCAGCCGCAAGCAAAATAGGATATTTTTTAAGAAATCGATCTGGCATTTGACTTATTACCTTGAGACCTTTGACTTATTACCTTGAGACTTTTGACGGAGAGTTTAGTGCCCGGGGGTTGAATTTTTTATGCTTACAAGCTATGCTTAAGGGTGAAAAATTGTTAAGCGTCTCAACTATGAAGCGCGATCGCCTTCCCAGCAAACTCAAGCTCCTTGCCGTACCGTTACGGGCATTCGTCCTCGGACTATGCATTTCCTCTGGCAGCGCTATTGGCCAGAGCCTTCCCCTACCGAGCAACCTAATTTCCCTAAACTCAGATAGGGGAGAGCAGTTGCTAATGGAAAGCCCAGCCAGACGGGATTACTGGCCCTTGAGCATCCACTTTGTCAGCCAGCAAAATCTGGCTTATTGCGGCGTAGCTAGCATCGTAATGGTACTCAATGCCCTAGAAATTCCAGCACCTGTAGCGCCGGAACTGGTGCGCTACCGGACGTTTACTCAGAACAATTTTTTTAGCGACAAAACGACAGAAGTCCTGGCTGCAGAAACCGTAGCTCGCCAGGGCATGACCCTAGAAGAACTGGGAGGACTGCTAGAAAGCTATCCGGTAGAAGCCGAGGTATATCATGCCAGCGAGACCACCCTGAAGGAGTTTCGTTCTCGCGTCGTGAAAAATTTGCGAGAACCGGGCAATTTTGTCTTGGTCAACTACTTGCGTAGAGCCATCGGTCAGGAGCGAGGGGGTCATATTTCTCCGATCGCGGCTTACAATGCCAAAACCGATCGCTTCCTAATTTTAGATGTTTCCCGCTACAAATACCCTCCAGTATGGGTAAAAGCTGGAGAAATATGGCGGGCAATGAACGAAATTGATTCTACTTCCGAGAAGACGCGGGGCTTTGTGCTGGTGAGCCGCCGCTAAGTCGGCGTTAAATCTGGTTATCCCTGCCCATATCCCCCCATGCCCATCTCCTCGTATGCCCAATGTGCCCAATGCGCCCAATGCCTTGATATAGCGGTTCTCAAATTAATGTGAGGTTTCTGGGGCGAAGCATCCCAAAAAGGCAAGTTCCCGTTCGGAGCTAAGAGATTGTCGCTCTTGATGCTGTCGCCCCTACGTTTCGCGGGTTAAACTTATTTGAGAAACCCTATAGCTATAAATAAATTTTTTTGTAAAGTCGTTAAAAAAATGTTACCACTACGCATTAAGGTTAGGGAAGTTGTAGTGGCTATTTCGCAAAATAGCCCCTACAAACCCCTTGTCCTAAGCCGTCTTTGTAGTGCAATACCACTAAGTATTAAGGTGTTTGATAATTCGCTCGTCCGCTATACTAGCTCGATCTGCCAAATCGCGTGCAGAAGAGCGATCGCTCGGCGCGCAGCGCCTTATGCTGACCGCTCTCCTGCTGACTGCTTACTGCTATAACAACTAAAATTGGTGAGAAATAACTTATTAAAAGGGGTGAATCTTTACCCTATTGGCATGATGGGTGCCGGGAAAACAACAGTGGGCCGCCTCTTAGCAGCGGAACTGGGCTATCGCTTTCTAGACACGGACAATTTAATAGAGCAAATAGCGGGGCGATCGATTAACGAGATTTTTGCCAGTTCCGGAGAAGCAACGTTTCGGGACTTGGAAAGCCAAGTCCTGGCAGAGGTTTGCACTTATAAAAACTTAGTCGCGGCCACTGGAGGGGGCATAGTCCTGCGCCAAAAAAACTGGGGCTATCTGCGTCATGGCATAGTATTGTGGCTGGACGTGCCGGTAGAGCAACTCTACGATCGCTTGCAGGGGGATAGCACTCGACCTTTGTTGCAAAACCCCGACCCATTGGAGAAATTGCGATCGCTTCTAGACCAACGCCAAGCCCTATATGCCCAGGCCGACGTTCGCATCACCATTGCTCCAGGCGAGACCCCCGAACAATTAGTCCCGCGAATTCTTGAGGAAATTCGCAAAATTATCAAACCAGAAGCAATTGAGTAAAAAGCAATTAAGTAAAAAAAGCATGCTTACCGATCTAGAATCAATCAAGCAGAAAGAAGCTGATGCTACGCGAGTGAAAGTTCTCAGCGAAGCACTGCCCTACATCCAAAAATTTGCCGGTCGTACTGTGGTAGTCAAATATGGCGGTGCGGCAATGAAAGATAGCGACCTTAAAGACCAAGTAATGCGCGACTTGGTTTTTCTCTCCTGCGTAGGAGTGCGACCCGTACTCGTCCACGGTGGCGGACCAGAAATTAACTCCTGGCTGGCTAAGCTGAACATCGAGCCCCAATTTAAAGACGGTCTGAGGGTGACTGATGCTGCCACAATGGATGTGGTGGAAATGGTCTTGGTCGGCCGAGTTAATAAAGAAATTGTAGCTTTGATTAACACCGCCGGGGGCAAGGCCGTAGGTCTTTGCGGCAAAGATGGCAATTTGATTAAAGCTCGCCCCCACGATAAAGAGGGTATTGGCTTTGTCGGAGAAGTCAGCACCGTGGATACTAAAGTTTTAGAAACCTTAGCGAATAGCGGTTATATTCCTGTGGTATCGAGCGTTGCAGTAGATGCTACTGGTCAATCTTATAATATCAATGCCGATACTATAGCCGGAGAAATTGCCGCTGCTCTGGATGCGGAGAAATTAATTTTAATGACGGATACTGCGGGAATCTTGATCGATTATAAAGATCCTTCTACCCTACTGACTCAATTAGATATTAAAAAGGCCAGAGAGCTGATTCAAACCGGAGTGGTCTCCGGGGGTATGATTCCCAAAGTCAATTGTTGCGTCCGCAGTCTTGCTCAAGGAGTTCGCGCCGCCCATATAATCGACGGTCGCATTCCCCACGCTCTACTGCTGGAAGTATTCACAAACTCCGGCATCGGTTCTATGATTCTCGCCTCGGAATTTATTAGGTAGAGCTTTTTGGACATTCTCTAAACTTTACAATCTAAACCCTGCACCTCCGGCAAAGGTGTGGGGTTTATTTTTTTGGCTAGAGCGAGCTGGTAGAGAGAAAATTATCAAAAGTAGCGCGATCGGGCATCGAAGGTTGAGCCCCTGGTTTAGTTGCACAAAGCGCCCCTGCTGCAGCACCCCAAACAACAGCTTCGCCGATAGATTTACCGCTAGCCAGAGCTGCTGCCATTGCGCCGTTAAAAGCATCCCCCGCTGCTACTGTATCGACAGCTTCTACGGAAAATGCTGGCAGAAACTGGTAGGGATTGATTGGCACTGATAAATTGTCTTTAAGTTGAATATTTTTATCTGCCAATGTTTTGCCTCGATCCTCAGCAGTTGCATAGACAACCCCGCGATCGCCTAATTTAATAATCGCAGTACCGACCCCCCGCCGCAGCAACTCAGCAGCAGCTTGGCTAGCTGTTTCAGGACTATCTACCGCCAACCCAGTTAGCTGAGCTGCTTCAATTTCATTCGGAGTAATAATGTCAACTAGAGAATAGAGTTCCTCTGGCAAATCAAAACGCGCCGGTGCTGGATCGAGAATCACGGTAACGCCAGCTTGGCGAGCCGCCCGGGCTGCAGCTTGCAGGGCATCTAAAGGAATTTCTAATTGTAAAAGCAAGACATCGGCTTCTGGCAATAAATCTTGGAGACGTTCTAGATCGGATTCTCCCATTCTTCCATTAGCGCCGGGAATGATAATAATAGTGTTTTCGCCTCGGTCATCTACAGCAATAATGGCCACTCCAGAGGAAATGGCTTTGTCTGTGAAAACATAATTAGCGTTAACCCCAGCAGTTTGCAAGCTGGCTAGCAGCTCTTGACCAAAACTATCGCTACCCACGCGACCTACCATATAAGTAGGGATGCCCAGGCGAGCTGCGGCAACTGCTTGATTCGCTCCTTTGCCCCCCGGGGCAGTAAAGAATTCCTGGCCGATAAAAGTTTCTCCCGGTTGTGGCAACCTGTGGGTTTTGGCAACCAAGTCCATATTAATGCTGCCGAAGACAATAATGCTCATATCAGGATTGTAAAAAAGAAGGAATTGGGCATTGGGAATTGGGCATTGGGCATTGGGCATTGGGCATTGGGCATTGGAAAAAATTGCTTATTGCACAACCTACTGGACTGTCTGCCTTAAAATTGTAGGTTGGGTTGAACAAAGTGAAACCCAACGAAACGATTGGTATAGTTGGGTTTCACTCCGTTCAACCCAACCTACATTTACAAATAATTTTAGCTTTACCAAAGCACTACGACGGCTTAGGACAAAGGGTTCGTAGGGGCGATTCGCGAATCGCCCCTACGGGGGCCTACGGGGGGAGAGCTTTCAAGGGTATGTTTTTTCTAATTCCGCCTTTTGGAGTTGCCGGTGAGGGGCATAAATTTCTGGGGCGAAGCATTCCAGTTTATAAGTTTAGTTTATAGCAAAGGATGTCTGGGGAATGCTATCGCCCCTAGGGACTTGCGCAGAAATAAAGTACCAGCGTTCGGGCGATCGCATTCTCCTATGCGCTACGTCAACGGACTGGGCTATCCCCCAGAGGGCAGGCTGCTGGGCTTCGACTCCGCTCAGCCCGAACGTATAGTCGCCGTTCGGGCTGAGCGGAGTCGAAGC
>JAAHFN010000003.1 GCA_010672965.1 Oscillatoria sp. SIO1A7 | reverse complement strand
GCGACTGGGCGACTGGGCGACTGGGGGACAAGGGGACAAGGGGACAAGGGGACCGGGGGACTGGGAGGCAGGGGGGCAGAGGAGCAGAGGGGGCAGAGGGATAAGGGGGACAAGGGGACCGGGGGATAAGGGGACTTTTCCTTCTAAAGTACAGCCTACACCCAAGGCCAAGGGACTGGGGGACTGGGGGACTGGGGGACAAGGACTTATGCAAATCTTGACTTTGAGAGCTACAGATAGCGTCTGATCCGCAATGCACACCCTACAAAAAGCGCCCGTGCGTAAATCCTGACTCAAACCTCTTTCCAATGCCCAATGCCCAATGCCCAATGCCCAATGCCCCGAATGTCCAATTCCCCTTACAATAGAAAATGTTCGATCGCAGAAAAAATAACTAGCAGTGGCCCAGTCAGCAGCGAAAGAAGGAACCCAAGCCCTAGCCCGGACTCCCCTATACGAGCTTTGCGTAGAGTTAAAGGCCAGGATGACAGCCTTTGCCGGTTGGGAGATGCCGGTGCAATACAGCGGAATTTCTGAAGAACACCAAGTGGTGCGGACTAATGCGGGGATGTTCGATATCTCCCATATGGGGAAATTTGCCCTTAAAGGCAAAGATCTAATTTCAGCTCTTCAATATTTAGTACCTTCCGACCTGAGCAAGTTGCAGCCGGGGGAAGCGAAATACAGCGTTTTATTAAATCCCGAAGGCGGCATCCTGGATGACATTATTTTTTATTACCAAGGATGCGACGAGGCCGGCGAACATCGGGGAATGACGATCGTAAATGCGTCGATGAAGTCTAGCGATAAGGCTTGGTTGGAGTCGCATCTAGAAAATGCCGATGCGGAACTTGAAGACTTATCGGAGCAAAAGGTTTTGATTGCCGTTCAAGGTCCGAAGGCGATCGCCTATCTCCAGAAGTTTGTAGAGGCAGATTTGGCAGCGATAAAAGTCTTCGGCCATTTGGAAGCTCCGGTCTGCGGGGAATTGGGCTTTATCGCCAGAACGGGTTACACCGGGGAGGATGGCTGTGAAGTGATGGTAGATCCTGCGGCGGGGGTGAAATTATGGCGAGGTCTTCTGGAAGCGGGAGTCGATCCTTGCGGTTTGGGCTGTCGCGATACCCTGCGTTTGGAAGCGGCAATGGCATTGTATGGCAATGATATTGACGAGATAACTACGCCTCTAGAAGCAGGACTCGGTTGGCTGGTGGATTTGAATCAGAAAGGAGATTTTATCGGCCGCAAAATCCTAGAAGACCAAAAGAAAAACGGCTTGGAGCGCAAGTTGGTGGCGATTGAAATGGAAGGACGTCGTATTGCCCGCCACGGCTATCCGGTGCTGTCGGAAGGAAAGCCGGTGGGAGAGGTGACGAGCGGGAGCTGGTCGCCGACTTTGGAAAAAGCGATCGCTCTGGCCTATGTTCCTACTGCGATCGCCAAAAAAGGCCGGCAGCTAGAGGTAGAAATTCGCGGCAAAGCTTATCCCGGCGTTGTGGTTAAGAAGCCCTTTTATCGCTCTCCCCATA
This sequence comes from Oscillatoria sp. SIO1A7, assembly GCA_010672965.1. Taxonomy (GTDB): domain Bacteria; phylum Cyanobacteriota; class Cyanobacteriia; order Cyanobacteriales; family Laspinemataceae; genus SIO1A7. The sequence goes on along the minus strand of JAAHFN010000003.1, from coordinate 207,975 downwards.
AAGCCAAAAATTAGGGTGTAGGGTGTGGGGTGTGGGGTGTGGGGTGTGGGGTGTGGGGTGTGGGGTGTGGGGTGTGGGGTGTGGGGTGTGGCGTGCGGGGTGCGGGGTGCGGGGTGTGGGGTGGGGGCATTTGAATACTGTGTCTAGCCGCCTGACGCCTACGCTTGAAACCTGAAAGCACCTAAATGTAAGACTTTCCGGCTCCCGAAAGCGATCGCGAAAATAGGATGAAGTTTCCCTACACCCTACACCCTACACCCAACACCCTACCCTACACCCCACACCCCACGCTCTAATTCGTAGCCAAAAAATGCCCAATTCCCAATTCCCAATTCCCAATTCCCAGCAAACTTGGCACGGCAGCCTGAATCTAAGATATGCCGATCGCCAGGGCAGTACGCAATTAATTCGCGATCGCTCCGTTGCCCCGCTGAGAGTGCAGCGTCCGTTTTATCCAGAAGGGCGCGAAGTCTGTCATAGCGTCGTCTTGCATACCGCCGGGGGCATGGTGGGGGGCGATCGCCTCTGCCAAGAAATTTGCCTAGAGCCCAATGCCCGAGCCCTAATCACCACCGCCGCCGCAGCTAAAATTTATCGCAGTAACGGCCTGCTTGCCAGACAAACGATTCGGATTGCAGTGGATTCCGGCGCTTGTTTGGAATGGTTCCCTCAAGAAACTATTCTCTTTGACGGGGCACAATACCAGCAAGACTTGCGGGTAGAGTTAGCTCCAGGGGCTCTCTGGCTGGGTTGGGAAATTCTTCGCTTTGGGCGTAGCGCCAGGGGAGAGCGATTTTTAGGAGGAACTTGGCGATCGAATGCGGAAATATGGCAAAACGGTCGCCCCCTCTGGATTGACAGGCAACAGCTTGCAGGGGGTCCCGAGGCGATCGACAGTGCCTACAGTCTAGCTGGCGCTCCGGTTGTTGCCAGTCTGGCCTGGGTCGGGCAACCTGTTTCGGCAGAGCTGGTTCGGCAAGTCCGCGAACTCTGGAGCCGCCAAGAAAATATTGCCGAAAGCGACTCTATTGGCGCAACCCGCTTGATGTCTGGATTATTATGCCGATATCGCGGCTATTCCAGCACTGCAGCTCGGCGCTGGTTTATGGATATTTGGCAGCTATTGCGCTTATCATTTTTAGGGCGTCCTAGCTGTCCCCCGCGAGTTTGGCCGCTTTAGGGAGTTTTTGCCTTTTTGCGATACAGTGACCAAAAGGCTAATACTTCTCGGTTAGGTTACAAAACGTCAGATCCCCCCTTAGTCCCCCCTTGATAAGGGGGGAGACCAGAAGGGAGCATTTCACTTTTGCACTCTTGTTGCCCGAAAGGGCTACCGCAACGGGCAAGGCTATGCGCTCTTGTGCTACGGCTATGCCCCAGAGGGCAGGCTAAGCCCCAGAGGGCAGGCTGCGCCAACGCCAACGCCAACGCCAACGTTTGTGTAGCCGCGCCAGGCTCTGTCTAGGAGCGGCTTGCGCCTATAGGCGTTAGGCGGCAGCGTACTTTCATTGAAATGCTCCCGACCAGAATTTATAGCCCCCCTTGCTAAGGGGGGTTGGGGGGATCGATGCCGATGGAGCAACAGGAATAATTATGCAATTGTCCCCCCAGGAAAAAGCCCCCTTGCTAAGGGGGGTTGGGGGGATCGATGCCGATGGAGCAACAGGAATAATTATGCAATTGTCCCCCCAGGAAAAAGATAAATTATTGATTTTTACTGCCGGCTTGCTAGCGGAACGCCGCAAGGCCAAAGGTCTCAAGCTGAATCATCCAGAAGCGATCGCCTATATTTCTGCCGCCATCCTCGAAGGTGCCAGAGAAGGTCGCACCGTAGCCGATTTAATGAGTTATGGCACCACCCTCCTTGCCCGAGATGAAGTCATGGAAGGAGTGCCGGAAATGATAGCGGAGGTTCAGGTAGAAGCAACTTTCCCAGATGGGACAAAATTGGTCACCGTCCACAACCCAATTCGTTAAAAAGGAGAAAACTAATGATTCCAGGGGAACTCATCGTCGAAACTGGGGAAATAGAGCTAAATGCAGGCAGGCCGACTCTGCGCTTGCAGGTGTCTAATAGCGGGGACAGACCGATTCAAGTCGGCTCTCACTTTCACTTTTACGAAGCAAACGAGGCGCTGAATTTTGACCGAGAGCAAGCTCGGGGAATGCACCTAAACATTCCTTCGGGGACGGCGGTGCGCTTTGAACCGGGAGACGAGCGAGAAGTGGAGTTAGTACCTTTTGTAGGCAGCCGCCAAGTTTACGGGTTTAATGGCAAAATTAACGGCAAGCTTTAGAATCTAAAAAAGCACTACTAATTAAGCTTAGGACAACTCAATTTTCGCCTAAGCTACTAACGGCAATGCTTTTGCTGAAGGCCGATAGACTGAAAGCTGACTGCTTACTGCGATATTACCTAGTGTAGGACGAGCGGAGCGCCTGTCCCTGACTGCCCTGACCTACATGGCGGACAGGCGCTCCGCCCGTCCTACGGGAAATCTTTTTTAGGGCGATTAAACGGATTTGGTATATACAAACGGCAATGCTTATGCGAAAAGCTGACTGCTGACTGCTGACTGCTGACTGCTATATAATTCAGGAGCTAATCCTCAATCGTGTTGCTGAGGGTTCTGATTCTCGAAGATATCGAGGAACGTCAAAAAATTCTGGCGGGGCTCTATCGCTCCCATGCCAGGTATGGGTCAAAACTGGGTGGCCTATGAGGGTATTTTGCAAATTGCCAGTCTTGGACATTGCGCAGCTCATCCCCCCCCCGCGATCGCCCCGATCTATAGCGTTGTTGCGTAAGTCCTGTAGAATATAAAACCACCCATAAGCCAATCCTAGCTAAACCGCCATGAGCAGGGAAGCCTTAGTCATAGGTATTAATCGCTATCCGTTTCTGAAAGACTCGCCCACCAGCGAAGCCCGACATCTGCTGAAACCGGCAGCGGATGCCGAAGCCATTGCCCAACTACTAGAAAACTACGGCGGTTTTAAGGTCCGGCGCATTCCGGTTTTGGAGGCTGAGGATGGAACTTTGCGAGTAAATCCCCGGCCAGTTGCCAGACAGCTAACCAAAGCAACTGACCTAAAAAAAGCGATCGCACTTTTATTTAACCCGCCCAGCAGCGTCCCGGAAACAGCGTTGCTATTTTTTGCCGGTCATGGCTTGCTACAAGAAGAAGGTGAAATTAGAGAAGGTTTTTTGGCAGCCACCGATACCAATCCTAAAAGAAATAATTGGGGATTATCTTTAAATTGGCTGCGCCAGATATTAGAAAAATCTCCAGTACGCCAACAAATAGTCTGGCTGGATTGCTGCCATAGCGGTGCTTTGCTAAATTTTGACGAGGCAGACCCGGGGGCGAAGGGAGCAAAACGCGATCGCTCTTTTATTGCTGCTTCCCGAGACTTCGAGTCCGCTTACGAAGATGTAGCCGCAGACCATAGTATCTTTACAAGCGCCCTACTGCAAGGTCTCGACCCGTCGCAACAGGAAGCAAATTGGACGACCAACTACAGCCTGGTGAATTTTATTAAAAAAGAGCTGGCCAAAGAGCGGCAGCGTCCTGTTTTCCATAACTCTGGCGGCGAGATAGTCCTAACTGGCCAAAAGGAAACAATAGATAAAGCGATATTAATGTCGGAGGTCTGTCCTTATAAAGGGCTGGAATCTTTTGGCTTTAATGAAGAAGACCCCAAATACTTCTACGGGCGCACGGCTCTGACAGACCAACTGCTCGATAAAATCCGCTCTAGTAATTTTCTGGCAGTTGTCGGCGCTTCCGGTTCCGGCAAATCCAGCGTGGTAAAAGCCGGATTGCTCCATCAGTTGAAATTAGAGCAGCGCTTGTCGGGTAGCGAGAGTTGGCCGATTCGCATCTTTCGCCCCGGAGAAAAACCAGTTCGCAGTTTAGCGGCAACTTTTATAGACCCTAAGTTGCCCAAGGAAGAATGGGATAAAAAACTCGCAGAAGCGGAGGCGATGCTAAGGGTTGGCAGCGCGGGCTTGCAAGATTTAATGAGTGGAATCGATGCCAGTCGTTTGGTTTTGGTGGTGGATCAGTTTGAGGAAGTTTTTACTCTTTGTCGGGATGAAGAGGAACGGGAGCAATTTTTTGAGTCTTTGTTGGCAGCGGATGTGGCAGCGGATGGTGGCAGCGGATGGGTAACTGATGTAACGGATGTGGCAGCGGATGGGGTAACTGATGTAACGGATGTGGTAGCGGATGGGGTAGCGGATGGGGTAGCGGATGGGGTAACTGATGGTGGCAGCGGATGGGTAACTGATGTAACGGATGAAGTAGCGGATGTGGCAGCGGATGGGGTAACTGATGTAACGGATGTGGCAGCGGATGTGGCAGCGGATGGGGTAACTGATGTAACGGATGTGGCAGCGGATGTGGCAGCGGATGGGGTAACTGATGTAACGGATGTGGCAGCGGATGGGGTAACTGATGTAACGGATGGGGTAGCGGATGTAACGGATGTAACGGATGTAGCAGCGGATGATTTATCTGTTTGTCAGCTAACCGTAGTGATTACTATGCGGGCTGACTTTTTTGGCAAATGTGCCGAACGGGAATATGCAGGCTTGTATCGCCAGATTCAGGAAAATTTGGTTACTGTTGCGCCGATGACCGAGGAGGAGCTAAAGCAGGCTATTACCAAACCGGCGCAACAAGTGGGATTGGAAATACAGCGGGAGTTGGTAAACCAGATGCTCGCGGATGTTTCCGGTCCGGGGAGTTTGCCCCTGTTGCAATATACTCTGACGGAGCTGTGGCGCGATCGCCAGGTAAATCTCTTAACCCTGGGAGAATATACCAGACTGGGTGGGGTGACGGGGACTTTGCAAAAGCGCGCCGATGAGGTTTATCAAGATTTGACTGCGGCGGAGAGGCGCACTGCCAAGCGTATTTTTTTGGAGCTAACTCAATTGGGAGAAGGCACGGAAGATACGCGGCGACAGGTAATTAAGTCTCAGCTAGAAACGCCGCAGCAACCCCAAGCTTTAGTAGATCGGGTGGTCGAAAAATTAGCAGATGCCCGCTTGGTGGTGACATCGCAAATACAGGGGCGCGGCCAAGAAGATAGTTTAACCACAATCGATGTAGCCCACGAAGCTTTAATTCGCCATTGGCAGCAACTGCGCCAGTGGCTGAATGAAAACCGTGCTGCCCTGAGACAAAAACGGAGTATAGAAGCGGATGCCGAGAAATGGCTGGCCAAAGATCGGGGCAAGGACTATTTATTAGTAGGACTCAAACTCGCTGAGGCCGAAAGCTTTATTAAAAATAGTGCCGATACCGTCTCCCTATCGCCCTTAGCCGATAATTTCGTTAGCAAAAGCATCCAGCAGCGACGCCAAAACCGCTTTTTGAGAACTGGAATAGCAGCGGCTTTTGTGGGCACTATCTCTATTGCAGCAGTTGTTTCTACGACCCAATGGCTTAAGGCAGAAAGGCTGGCCGCAGGAGCGACTATGCGCGAACGAACCCTAGTCGCGAAAAACTTATTGTCTATAGAGCCGGCAGAAGCTCTGGCTATGGCGATTCAAAATACAGCTAAAAGCCAAGACCTGTTGCAAGAGGTCCTGCCCGAAGTTCGCTCTACTTTGTACGATGCCGTCGGCACTGCCCGAGAGCGCAATATTCTTAGGGGCCATGAGCGTGAAGTCATCTCAGTGGCGATTAGCCCGGACGGCCAGACTATAGTCTCTGGCAGCTTAGACAAAACGGTGCGGCTGTGGGACAAACAGGGCAACCAGATTGGCGAGCCTTTGCGAGGGCACAAAAGTTTTGTCACTTCGGTGGCGATTAGCCCGGACGGTGAGACTATAGTCTCTGGCAGTGGGGACTCCACGGTGCGGCTGTGGGACAAAAAGGGCAACCAGATTGGCGAGCCTTTGCGAGGGCATGAGCGTGAAGTCACCTCAGTAGCGATTAGCCCGGACGGCGAGACTATTGTCTCTGGCAGCTTAGACAAAACGGTGCGGCTGTGGGACAAAAAGGGCAACCAGATTGGCGAGCCTTTGCGAGGGCATGAGGATAGTGTCTATTCTGTGGCGATTAGCCCGGACGGTGAGACTATCGTCTCTGGCAGCTTAGACAAGACGGTGCGGCTGTGGGACAAAAAGGGCAACCAGGTTGGCGTACTGCGAGGGCATGAGGATACTGTCAGCTCAGTGGCGTTTAGCCCGGACGGTGAGACTATCGTTTCTGGCAGTTTGGACAATATGGTGCGGCTGTGGGACAAAAAGGGCAACCAGATTGGCGAGCCTTTGCGAGGGCATGAGGATAGAGTCACCTCAGTAGCGATTAGCCCGGACGGTCAGACTATCGTCTCTGGCAGTTGGGACAACACGGTGCGGCTGTGGGACAAGGAGGGCAACCAGATTGGCGAGCCTTTGCGAGGGCATGAGGATTATGTCTATTCTGTGGCGATTAGCCCGGACGGTGGGACTATTGTCTCTGGCAGTGAGGACTACACGGTGCGGCTGTGGGACAAAGAGGACAACCAGATTGGCGAGCCCTTGCGAGGGCATGACGGTCCTGTCTTTTCAGTGGCGATTAGCCCGGACGGTCAGACTATCGTCTCTGGCAGTTTGGACAAAACGCTGCGCCTGTGGGACAAACAGGGCAACCAGATTGGCGAGCCCCTCGACTACGCTCGGGACAGGCCTTTGCGAGGGCATGAGGGTTGGGTCTATTCTGTGGCGATTAGCCCGGACGGTGGGACTATTGTCTCTGGCAGTGAGGACTACACGGTGCGGCTGTGGGACAAAAAGGGCAACCAGATTGGCGAGCCTTTGCGAGGGCATAAGCAAGGGGTCAGCTCAGTAGCGATTAGCCCGGACGGTCAGACTATTGTCTCTGGCAGTATAAACGCGGTGCTGTGGGACAGGCAGGGCAACCAGATTGGCGTACTGCGAGGGCATGATAAAGGTGTCAGCTCAGTGGCGTTTAGCCCGGACGGTCAGACTATTGTCTCTGGCAGTGCTGACAGGATGGTGCGACTGTGGGACCTGGATGGCAACCAGATTGGCGAGCCTTTGCGAGGGCATGAGGATCATGTCACTTCGGTGGCGATTAGCCCGGACGGTGAGACTATTGTCTCTGGCAGTTGGGACTCCACGATGCGGCTGTGGGACAAAGAGGGCAACCAGATTGGCGAGCCCTTGCGAGGGCATGAGGATGATGTCAATTCAGTGGCGTTTAGCCCGGACGGTGAGACTATTGTCTCTGGCAGTCAGGACAACACGGTGCGGCTGTGGGACAAACAGGGCAACCAGATTGGCGAGCCTTTGCGAGGGCACAAAAGTTTTGTCACTTCGGTGGCGATTAGCCCGGACGGTGAGACTATCGTCTCTGGCAGCTATGACAGGACGGTGCGGCTGTGGCGGGGTGGCAGTTGGCAGTATTTGCTGTCTGTAGCCTGTAATAGGTTGCAGAACCATCCGGTGCTGGTGGGGGCGGAGTCGGAGATGGCGGTAGAGGCTGTAGCTACCTGTCGCGAATATGCCTGGAGTCCAGCTCAAACTACAGAATTTCTGGTTAGCCAACTGGTTAGCCGAGGTCGGGCATTGGCGCGGGAGGGGGACTTTTCAGGAGCGGTGGCTAAGTTTGAGGAAGCCGGAAAGTTGGATCCTGGTTTAGACGTAGAGTCGCTAAAGTCACAGGCCCGACAGCAGATAGCTACTCCGAAGCTAAAAAGGGCAGCAGAACTGGCCAAGTCTGGAGAGGTAAAAGAGGCAATGGAGGCTTACTCAGAGGCTCGCAAGCTAGATCCGACTGGGGAGATTTTAGCTCGGGAGGATTTAGTTTGGTATTGGAACGGTCTTTGCTATTACGGTAGCCTGCGGAGGCAAGTTGCTAAGGTGATGAATGCTTGCGAAACTGCAGTGGCGCTTCGACCCGAAAGCGGAAGGTTTTTAGATAGTCGCGGTCTTGCTCGGGCTCTGACTGGGGATACTGCCGGAGCGATTGAGGATTTTGAGGCATTTATAGAGTGGACGGATAATGAGGAACATAAATCGCGACGGCAGGGCTGGATTGCTGCTTTTCGGAAGGGAGAGAATCCTTTTACTGCTGAGGAGATTGAGAGGTTGTTGAATTAGGATTGGGCATTGGGCATTGGGCATTGGGCATGTTCGCATTAGGCATTGCTGGGTAGTTTAGAAACCAGATTTTTCCAATCCAAAACCCGGGTTTCTGGCTCCTTTCTCTGTTGAGCTTATGGTAGGATCGCGATGCCTTACCACCATTTTGTAAGGATAGATGTAAAAAAATTTAGCGGCGATTTGCTTTCTCTATTGAGCTTATGGTACCATAGAGCTAGAACTAGATTACTACAAGCGTATGAGTCTTAACGAAATTGTCCTAGAGCCAGAAGATTGGCAGTGGCTGGAGATGACAGCTAAAGAAAATCAAACTACGATCGCAGCTTTAGTCGGCCAAGCGGTTAAACAAATGCGCCAAAAAATGCTCCAAGAAGAACCCGAAGTAAAACATCCGTCTTTTGAGGTTCTCTTAGAGCAAACCCGGGGAATCTGGAAGGGAGAGGACGGGTTGGAGTACCAGCAAAGTATTCGGAGAGAGTGGGCGTGATGTTGTTGCTGGACTCGGTTATCATAATTGACCATTTTAACAATATTCCTGCGGCTACAGAGTATCTGCTTCGACACCAAGCACAAAGTGTTATTTCCGTAATTACTAGGGCCGAAGTTCTAGTAGGGTTTGAACCACTTGATGCTGAGATTGCGACTCGTTTTCTGAACCAATTTACAACCCTGGAAATGACGGTGGCAGTAGCAGACTTGGCCGCAAGGTTGCGTCGCCAAGAGCGGTGGAGACTCCCCGATGCCATTCAAGCCGCCTTTTCCCAGATTTATGGACTCACCCTTGTCACTCGTAATTTTCGTGACTTTCCGCCGGAACGCTATGATTTTGTTCTGATTCCTGATACCCTCGAAAGCAGTTAACAATTCCAAACCAATGAGCTTGCCCTCACTATCCAAGTCTGCATAAACCCAGGAGAAACTGCGGATTTTTTGGTAAGGCTGAGAAACCCGGGTTTTCCCAAAACCCGGGTTTCTGGGAAAGCTGAAAGCTGAGATATGACCGCTAATTGCTTACTGCCTTACTCCCTCTATATCCTCATCGATCGCATCGTACAAATCTCGCAATTGCTGCAACTTATCCGGGTCGGGATGCCAGAAACCGCGCCCGTGAGCTTCGAGCATTCGTGCCACAATATTGCGGAAAGCTTCGGGATTGGACTGACGCAATTTTGCTGCCATTTCAGAATCTAAAGCATAGGTTTCGGCGGATTGGTCGTAAACCCAGGAATCTTGGAAATCGGCAGTGCCGCCCCAGCCAATTAAAGCGGTCATGCGCTGGGAAATTTCATAAGCTCCCCCGGAACCTTGCGCCGCCATTGCTTCCGCCCATTTCGGATTGAGCAACTTGCTGCGATACTCCAAGCGGAGCAAGTCATCTAAATTGCGCGGAGTGGTGTCTTTGGAGAAGCTTTCTACAAAACTGGCGCTAACTTTTTTGCCGCTTTGTAGCTCGGCGGCTCGCTTTAAACCGCCAGTATTGGCGTAGTATTCTTGGATATCGGTTAGCCCGTATTCTACCGAATCTATTTCTTGGACGATGCGATCGCTCGTCTTCAGCAACTTCGATAGAACTTCCGGTCGCGCCCGACCCTTATCCTCCCGTCCGTAACTAAAAACATTGCGACTTTGCCAAGTTTCCGCCAGCTCCTCTCCAGACTCCCAGCTTCCATCCACCACGCGATCGTTCACCAGAGAACCAAAATCTCCTGCTGGATTAGAAAACAAACGAGCCGAAGCATTCTCGACTCCTTGCGCCTCTAAAGACAAAGCGTGCTTGCGGATAAAATTCTGCTCCGGCGGTTCCTCTGCCCCAGCCGCTCGCCGGAAAAGATCGTCCAGCAGCTCGATAATATTAACAAAACTATCGCGGAATATCCCCGAAAGATTTGCCAGCACGTCAATGCGGGGATGGCCGACTTCTGCCAGCGGTTTCAGCTCGTAGCGGACAATCCGCCCCGTGCCCTCTTTGACCGGAAAAGCTCCCACCAGCTCCAGCAGAATTCCCAGAGATTCTCCCCGCGTCTTAATCGCATCCAGCCCCCACAACATAACTGCCACAGTTTCGGGATACTGGCCGCTTTCTTCCCGGTTTTGGGCAATAATTTTTTTAGCAATTTCCCGACCTCGTTCGTAAGCCGCCGGGGAAGGCATCCGATAGGGATCTAAAGCATGAATATTGCGTCCCGTCGGCAAAACCCCCGGGCCGTCGCGCAATAAATCGCCCCCCGGCGCTGGCGGAATATATTCCCCATTGAGACCGCGCAGCAGATTAGTTATTTCGTCCGGCGTCTGCATCAATAAATCGCGAATTTCGGCGACATCCGCTGGCCATTCCTTAGCAGCGGTTTTTACCGAAGACAAATTATCCGTTCCATCCGCTACCCATCCGCTGCCACCATCCGTTCCATCCGCTACCCATCCGTTGCCACCATCAGCTACCAATCCGTTGCCACCATCCGCTACATCCGTCACAAATCCGCTGCCACCATCCGTTCCATCCGTTACAAATCCGTTGCCACCATCCGTTCCATCAGCTACCCATCCGCTGCCACCATCCGTTACAAATCCGCTGCCACCATCCGCTACCCATCCGCTGCCACCAAAATACGCTTCTAAATAGGACTGCAATGCCTGCGAGTTCGGCGCTTCGCCCAGAACGTGGAGGCCGGAAGAAAATAGGCGCTGTTCCAGAACTTGCAGATATTCATAGACTCGGACAAAATATTGCTGGATAACTTCCTTACTAAACATCCGAGCATTTTCTGGAGTAAACTCTATTCCTAGTTGTTTCGCTTCGGTCAAGGGGCGATCGGCATCTAAACCGCTATCGACAATTTTTTTACAAATTGCCTCTTGGAGGACGGAGTTTTTCTGAGGGTCTTCCCGATATTCGGCAATTAAATCTCGCAGGGCTATCAGTTCTTTGTACAATCCGGCGCGACCGTAGGGAGGAACGTTATGAGAAATTAAGACGCCGTAGCCCCGCCGCTTGGCGAGGATAGATTCCGAAGGATTGTTGGCAGCATATATATAGAGATTCGGCAAGTTGCCCAGAAGTATGTCAGACCAGGAATAGCCAGTATTGCCCAAGGGAGAGCCGGGGAGCCATTCTACCGTCCCGTGCATTCCGAAGTGAACCACCGCATTAGCTTGAAAATCATTTTGCAGCCATTTATAAAAAGCAGCGTACTGGGGATGCGGGGTTAAATCCCGCTCGAACATCAGGCGCATCGGGTCGCCGGATATGCCGAGGGGAGGTTGGACGCCTATCCAGATATTGCCCAGTTGAATGCCGCCGATTTGGAAGTTATCCCCATCAGTTTTAATTCCAGTTTTGGTTAGTTCTCCCCATTGCTTCTCGATGCGAGTCGAGAGCAGATAGCCCAGCCATTTTTCTAGAGTTTTGACGTTAACAGGGCATTGGGCATCGGGCAAAAAAGCTCTCAGCAATAAGCTTTCAGCTTTCAGCTCTTTGGCTGACTGCTGACTGCTGACCGCTGATTGCTGAGGGCTTTCTTGGGCATCTGCTTCTTTGACTCGCCGAATTAATTCTTCTCCATCTGCGGGAATATCGCCGACGGTATAGCCTTGGTCTTTGAGAGCTTGGAGCAATTTCACCAGGCTGCGAGGCACGTTCAGCAGGGCTGCAGTTCCGGTGGCTCCATAGCCCGGGGGAAATCCATATAAAATAATGGCAATGCGCCTCCCTGCTGCTGGCGTTTGGCGCAGTTCGAGCCAACTTTTCAGGCGACCCGTCAGGCGTTTGACTCGTTCGGGAATTAAATAAATATCTTCTCCTACTAAGCCCCCAAGGGGCACGGTGTCAATTGCTCCATCGAGTTCTGGCAAGGCATAGAGAACTACACTTTGCAATCCGCCGATACCTTGGCGCGTCCAAGAGTAGATATCCTGAATCAGCAGAGGTGCGGCTACTATATAAGGTACGTTTTTGGCAGAAAGGATGCTTTTAGAAATTTCTACTTGCCGCCCCGCTTCCATCGAACCCGCCGGACCTCCGACTAAGGGGAAGCCAATGGTAGAAACAATGGCATCGACTTCTACAGCATCTTTGGCGTTTTTGGCGTTTTTGGCAATAGAACTCTTTTTTCTATTGCCTGGAAATTGCGCTTCCCTTTCCGAAGCAGTTGTCATCCAATCCCGGACGGCGATGTGACCTTCGACGCCGTTAATAAAAATCGGCAAGGGAATGAGTCCCGCTTCTTCAAAGTAACGTATCAGTTGGGGTATGTAGGGCTGCTTGGTGATAACGTGCTTGCGATAAAGCAAGATACCAATAACTGCTGCTGGGGATTTTTGACTTTTGACTTTTGACTTTTGACTTTTGACTTTTGATTCGGCTAAACCCGTCTCTCTCTGGCTGCGATACCATTCTAGGTATTGGCGGGGGGATTCAAAATAGCCGGAGTAGTCGGGATGCAATAGTCCCATGTTGGGAGTTTCTATTACTGGCGGAATATCGCCTACTTTCAGGCCGAGATATTTAGTGCCGATCGCCCAGCTCATGGCAGCAACGTTCTCCGCACCCCCCGCATTCCAATATCCGTAGATAATCAGCCAGTTGCGCAGGTCTTGTACTTTACCGATGGGCACGAATTTGAGCAGCTTCGGTCCTGTTTTCAAAAAGCTGATATAACCCGCTAATTTATCTTCCTCGCGCCCGCTGGAGAATTTGCTAAGAATAAACTTGACGGGTTTGGGCATTCCTTTGGGCTTGTCGCCGATCGCAAACTTGCCCAATTTCGTCAGGCTCATCAGTTCCAGCGCCGACTCGAACACCAGGCGAATGGGAATTTTCTGGACTCTTTCTCGGAGCCAGATTACTTGGTCGTAGTCGAAAACCAGACTGGCAAAAAAGACATCGGCACCGGAGAGTGCGGCTTCTACCGCAGCGCTATCGGCAGTAATGTCGCGATCGCTAAATACCTGCAATTCCAAGTCGGGACAGCGAGAACTAACCGTCCGAGCGGCTTGGCGGTATAAGTCAGCATTAAAAGATTCAAATCCGGCAATTAAAACAATTCGTTTCATACCCCGATTAATTAAAAATTTTATATAGCAGTCAGCTTTCAGCTTTCAGCTTTCAGCTCAAGCTATTAGCATTTTGTAATTGTCCTAACCGAGCATCGGTATTGCTATAGTAATCCTAAATAGTTTGCAATTGCGAGAAATCCGGTTTTTTGAAAAACCCGGGTTTCTGACCTTGAGCTACAATAGTATTATAAATCATTTAGGATTGCTATATTTCCGATCTTAGAGGGAGCCTGGATAGAAAGCTTGCTATCTATTTGTATAGCACTACGCATTAAGGTTAGGATAGTTGTTCGCAAAAGCTAGGAACGGCAATGCTCGTGCAGAAGAGCGTAGCCTGTGCGAAGGCCAGCGCCTGCGCGGAGCGCATACCGCATAAGCTGACCGCTGATAGCTGACTGCTTATTGCTATACTACTTGGCAATGCGAAAAGGTAAAAAGTCTCCGGGATTGGCTCGCAGGTCCTGATAAAAATTGAGAACTTTCTTCGTATAGAAGGCGATATCCCCACTATCGTAAAGGTCGCCGTTGCCAGCAACCCACCAAGCCGCAGCACGACGGATAGCGATCGCTTCCTCATTGCCACTAGCTGGGTACTCGGTTGCCAAGACATCTTCCATAACGCACGTCAAAATAATTCGCGCTTTCGCCGTATCAGCCACAAATTCTTCTACGGTCAGCTCCTGGCCGATACAAAGTCTGGACCATTGAGGAATGAGAGAAGGTTTGATTTTCCAAGCGCTGTAGAGTTCGTCGGTAGGTTGCTTGGGTGCTGCTAGCCGCAGGGCCTCGACAATAGCTACTACTTGGTCGTTGCTGACTTGGGCTTGCACTGGCAGCGCCCACAGCACTAAACTGGTTGTTAGTCCGGCCAGCAATAATCGCATAGTTCGCCTCGCATGAGAATGTCTATTGATTGTGCATCGGATTCGGCAAAGCGGTCTGCGGCACCTTGAGATTGCCGAGGTAATTTCTCGAAGCGATCGCCAGATAATGTTAGTTTTTTAATTTGAGTAGGCATTGGGCGCATTGGACCCACAAGCATTGGGCATTGGGGACACCAAGAAACAAATTAAAAGTTCGTAGGGCAGCTATTCTGCCTGCCCTGTTATAGAGGCAGAAGTCCGGCAGAAGTCCCTATACTGTTGTTGCCTCCGATACCAATTCAGAGTAAAAGTTTTCTGGTTCTGGTTCGGGAGACGACGATTGCTCCAACCAAGCATCGTCCTCGAACAGTTCTGGACTAGATTTTTTGAGGTTTTCCAAAAACTCCTCTGGGGTAACCTCTGCGAAATGCTTATAAAGAATGTCAGCACATATTTTAGGATCTAGCACGATCTAATTCCTCCTTATGGTTCTATTCTATGATATTCTTCAACCAGAGAAAGGTCTCTCACTATTTGGACATGGGCAAGGTCAAAGATAGCCGAATTAGGGAAAATGCGCGACCCTTCTAAAAAGACGGAACGAATAGCACCAATCCTCTGACCCCGAGCTGCCAGAATGTCAACTACATAGTTGAAGTAAGCGCAGTCCAAGCGATGAGCCTTGGATTTGTGGGTATTCTGAGCCGGCAAAGGGCGGTTGGTTTTGCTGCACTCCTATACGAATGAATTATATATATCCTTAATTAGTGGAAACCATAGAATATCCAGTAAGTCCATGCAGTTTTCCAGGCGGATTGTCGAACGGATGACTGCCGGATTAGCGGGATGTTGCTCTTTAGCCCATTCTCAGGCGCGTGCAGGCGCGTCTTGAAAGAAATACACCCCCGTCCCCAGCCAGTCGTAGTCATTATAACTGAGGTTAAAACCACCCTGAATAATAGAAGCAGCCGCCACGGCACTGGTGCCGTGGTAGCCGTCAACTCGAATCGTGTCAGCCATGCGCCATCAATTTGCCATTTTATCCGATTATAACAGAGCAAATCAAGAAAACAGAGATTTTTACTTGAGGATTATATTACTATCTGCACAAATGCCAAATGGGGCAGGTGCATCGGTATTTCTTCTGGATTAATCCCCAAGCGCTAGAACTCTACAATGCCCCGCACTGAGGTTCTAGTTCCGGCTATAATCGGCTCTCTCTACAGGATGTCAGGGTTCCTGGTGACGTAACGTAACGTAACGAGAAAAGGTTTTTTCTGCCATATCGCTCAATTTTATAAATTGGGCATTGGGCATTGAGAATTGGCAATTGGGCGCAGGCGGAACGCTCGCCCTGCTCCGGGCTCCCCTTTATCTTTGGGTCCCTTTGCCTCTTTTAAGGGCTAAAATGGAACCCGCCCCCCAAAATGGGATGATGGGAAAAGGCAACGGTATATAGAGCAACTGCAACATAAGGGAGGAAGACAATGAAGCCGCAGCCATTTAGATATTGTATCGATACGCCGCAGCCGGGGGAAGCGATCGCCGCTCCCTTCCTGCTGCTGGCGGGTTGGATTGTCTCCGAGCAAGGCCAGACTATTTCCGCTCCGACTCTGGTCGGCGAGGGCAGGAACGAGTATCCTCTAATGACTGTCCCTCGCCCAGATGTAGAAGCTGCTTTTCCCAATTCTGCGGTTTTGGGATTTCAGCAATACATTTCCATCGCCGACTGGAGCGACGGAAAAGCTTGCTTCGTCCGGTTTTTTCTAGACGATCGCCCATACAATTTCGACTTCGCTTGGTCGCCTTCCCCGGCAGCGGCAGAGAAATTCAGGCAGCAGAAACGAGACAAGCTGGAAAAAATTAGAGAGATTCTGCGCTGTCCTATTTGCGATAGCGATCGGCTTCAGGAGTCTGGCCATATGCTTAGCTGTCAGGACTGCACTGCCGAGTTTAGCTTGAATCCTAGGGGCTATAACTTTCTTAATTCCAAGCTAACCGAGTATGGCAAGGTCAAACCTACTGCCAATGTTTCTGCCAACGAATACGATCCGATCGCGATCGGTATTATCGAACAGTTTCCAGACGGACTCGTCCTCGACAACGGCAGCGGTTTGAGACGGATTTATTACGAGAATGTAGTCAACTTTGAAATAGTTGACTACCCGACTACTGATGTTGTAGGTATAGGCGAAAAGCTGCCATTCAAATCAGAAGTTTTTGATGCTGTTTTTTCCTTGTCTGTTTTAGAGCATGTAAAAAATCCTTTCGAGTGCGCTAAGGAAATCTATCGAGTTTTAAAGCCCGGAGGTAAGCTTTATATTTCCGTTCCCTTCCTCCAGCCCTTTCACGGTTACCCCGACCACTACTATAATATGACCAGCAGCGGTCTCAAAAATCTATTTCCTGAGTTACAGATAATAGAAAGTGGCGTCCCAGTACCGGGCTTGCCGATTTGGTCTTTGAGTTGGTTTCTCAACTCTTATCTGCGAGGTCTGCCTTCGGATGTAAGCGAAAAGCTGAAAAACATGAAAATATCAGAACTTTTAGATAGTCCGCTCGCATATCTGAAAGAAGATTTTGTAAGGCAGCTTTCACCAGAAGTTAACGAAGAGCTAGCGGCTTGTAACTATATTATAGCCAAAAAATAGGTATGGGGGCATGGGGCATTGGGCATTGGGCATTGGAGACAAGGGGACAAAGGGGACATGAGGACATGGGGGATACCGTCTTTCAAGGGTATTTTTTTTATATTTGATGTTTTTTTTGGTCACGACCAACCCTTGAAATAAGGCGTAGGGGCGATAGCATTCCCCAGAAAGCCTTGGCTATAAACTCAACTTATAGAATGGAATGCTTCGCCCCAGAAATTTATGCCTCTCGCTGACAACTCCAAAAAGCGGAATTAGAAAAAACATACCGTTGAAAGGATACCATCTCCCCTGCTCTCTGCTCCCTGCCCCCTGCCTCTTCCTTTGGCTGACTGCTTATTGCTATAAATCGTTTCTATGATAAAATCGGCGAGATTTTCCGATAGTTATGAGTATTGACTGTTGAGTTTTGGATTGCAGGATGCCAGATTTCCTAATTATAGGGGCGCAAAAATGCGGAACGACTTCTCTATATAAATGCCTGATAGCTCACCCGCATATTTTGTCCGCGACACAAAAAGAGGTACATTTTTTTGATAACAATTATAGTAAAGGGCTGGACTGGTATCGATCGCAGTTTCCCATGCCATCGAGAGAGGAAATGCGATCGAACCAGAAATTAGTGGTGGGAGAGGCCAGTCCTTATTATATTTTTCATCCCCTAGTGCCAGAGCGAGTGCGCTTGCATTTTCCGGAGGTAAAATTAATAGTTTTGCTTAGGGATCCGGTGGCTAGAGCTTGGTCTCAGTACCACCATGAAGTCCGACTGGGATTCGAGCAGCTCTCCTTTGAAGAAGCTTTAGCGGCGGAAACCGAAAGACTGGCGGGAGAAGTAGAGAGAATGCGATCGGATGAAACCTACTATAGTTACAATCATCAGCATTACACTTATTTATCGCGAGGTATCTACGTCGAACAACTGAAAGCCTGGATGGAACTTTTTCCCCGAGAGCAGTTCTTGATTCTCGAAAGCGAAGCTTTTTTTGGCAATCCCGGGGAGACGGTGGCCGAGACTATGGCATTTTTAGGGGTGTCTCCAGAGATATATCCAAAAGAGGCAAGATGCGATCGCCGGGACAATGCTGGCTCGTATCCAGAAATGAGCTATGCTCTAAAAAACGATTTGGTTAGTTATTTTGTACCGCACAACCGAAGACTGGCAGAATATTTGCAGGTAAACTTTGGTTGGAGCTAGGGGAAACGGGTAAATGGAAAATAGCAAACAAGGAATTGATTACGAAGGGGCCTGGGATGCTTATGCCCGAGACTGGAACCTCCTCTATCCAGAGTTGGGGCATATCGGCGATGAATGGATTGGCAAGGGGGCAGGGGCGGCGCATTCCCTGACAGAATATAACTCCTTCATAGAACGAGACTTAATCGAGCCCTATATTAATAGCGACGATATAGTGCTAGAAATTGGAGTAGGAGGCGGCAAAACCAGCTCCCTACTGCTGAATCATTGCCAGCAGTTGATTTGTGCCGATATATCCAGTAATATGCTGGAGGCTACCCGGGAACGTCTCGGGAGCGATCGCGTATCCTACGTCAAACTAGATGGGCTCACCCTGAGCGGTATCCCAGAGGCAGCGGTAGATGTCTGTTTCTGCTACGACACAATGGTACATATAGAACCAAGAGATATTTTTAACTACCTCGTCCAAATTCCTAAAGTCATGCGGAGAAAGCGGCTCTGCGTCTTTCATCATACTAATATTCTCAGCGAGTTGGGATGGAAAAAATTTGGCAGCGAATGGCATAAAAATCTCAGGGGTCAGCGGCATGGTTGTGCCTTTTCAGTTATGACCGATAATATTATGGAAAAATTCCTGACCCATCTGGACTATAAAGTTATCTTAAAAGACACCAATTCCGTACCCCGGGATTGTATCTGGGTCTGCGAAGCACCCCTAGGGTAGGGTGCTCTTGTGTAGGGTGTAGGGTGTAGGGATAAGAAAGGGTGGGTGGGGAGTGTGGGGGGAGATGGGGGGAGATAATTTGATTTAATTCTTCTCACCCTTCCCACCCTTCACCCTCTCTTTGCCTACACCCTACACCCCACACCCTACACCCTAATTTTTAGCCCAATTCCCAATTCCCAATTCCCAACATTTATGCGAGTTTTAATCTTACATCCCAATTTTCCGGCTCAGTTTCGCCATGTTGCAACCCTGCTAGGACGCAATCCTAACAATCAGGTGATATTTGGAACAAAAAACGAGCGTCCCGAGTGGAAAATACCCGGAGTAAAAAAGGCACTATACGCGACGACTCGGGAACCGAATCCGGGCACGCATCACTACGTTCGTCCTCTAGAAAGTGCGGTGCTAACGGGACAAGCGGTATTTAGGATGGCAGACAAGCTCAAGTCTCAAGGATTCGTGCCGGATATCATCTACGGTCATTCCGGTTGGGGACCAACTATCTTTATGAAAGAGGTTTTTCCCGATACGCCGCTGCTATGTTATTTTGAATGGTTTTATCACGCAAAGGGCTCCGACGCCAATTTCGATCCGGCAGATCCGATTAGCTTCGATGACGAGGCGCGCATCCGGGTAAAAAGCGCGCCAATTTTAATCGATTTATATACCTGCGACTGGGGGATATCGCCTACATATTGGCAGCGATCGCAGTTTCCCCCAGAATTCCAAAGCAAGATTTCTGTTATGCACGATGGGGTCGATACCGAATACTTCAAACCCAATCCGGGGGCTAAATTAGTTTTGCCCAATCTCGACCTTTCTCATGTGAGCGAACTGGTGACCTATGTGGCCCGAGGCATGGAACCCTATCGCGGTTTTCCAGAATTCATCGAGTCTATTGCCTATATCCAGGAGCGCCGCCCGAACTGTCATGTGGTCGTGGTCGGTTCCGAGCGAGTTTGCTATGGGAAACCCTTGCCCAATGGCAAAAGCTATAAAGAACACATGCTCGAAAAGGTTCCCCTAGATTTATCCCGAGTTCACTTTGTTGGCTCCTTGCCCTACGGCTTGTACCTGAAAGTGATTCAAGCCTCTGATGCTCATATATATTTAACTCGGCCATTTGTTTTATCTTGGTCGGCGATCGAAGCCTTGTCCGTGGGCTGCGTGGTTATTGGTTCCGAGACGCCGCCAGTAGTTGAAGTTATTCGCGATGGCGAAAATGGCTTGCTCGTCGATTTCTTTTCTCCCAAGCAAATCGCCGATCGCGTAGATGAAGTAATGGACAGTCCCGATCGCATGGCGCAAATTCGGCAAAAAGCCCGGGAAACAGTATTAGAACGCTATTCCCAAAATTTACTTCTCCCCCGCCATATGCAACTAATCGAAGATGTGGCCAATGGCGTCTTGTCGAAAAATCAATTGCAGTAATTTGGGTCATTGGGCATGGGGCATGGGGCATTGGGCATTGGCATGTCTTGAATTTTGAGGGTTCAATTTTGAATTGCCAATCTTCAACTTAACCCTCAAATACCTTAAATTTTAATCCTCTCACCAATGCCCAATGCCCTATGCCCCATGCCCAACTCGCAATTTATTTACGGTAGAGCCTCTAGAAATAACTCTAAGGATTGGCATATAGCTTCCCTTTGGGAGGCATCGTATCCCCATAGCTCCAGAAAAGATTCGTATTGACCGGAGCCAGTGCGGGCGCTGTTTAGGAGTTGGCCAGCTAGCTCGGGCACCGAGGGAAATTGCAGAATTTTAAGCAAATTAAGAGAGCGATCGCTTACCCGCTCGGATTGTTTGGCCATCGCTAGATCGCTGTTGCGGCGATGCGCCACTACCATCGCAGAGGACATAGCTAGATTTTTGACCAGCAGTTCTGCAACTATATCCGGCGAAGACTTTAACCCTCGCAGCACCGCCTCCGATGGGTTATCTGCAAGAAAGCGATCGTCCGTAAGATAGGCGACAAAAAAGCCTCGGGCGGCCGGAGTGCTGCTGGTTAGCTTTTGGACCGCCGCCTCTATTCCTTCCTCGCTACCTTGCTCCAGGCGTTCTAGCAAGGATTGGGTCAGGGCGATCGCCTCCTGAAAGTTTATCGTCTCTGGAACTGAAAAATCGTTCATAGCTTTTGGTTGGGGTGTGGGGTGTGGGGTGTGGGGTGTGGGTGTGGGGTGTAGGGTGTAGGGTGTGCCCAATTCCGCTCTTCCGCTCTTCCGCTCTTCCGCTCTTCCCCCTACACCCCACACCCCACACCCTACACCCTTCTTCATTAAGATATGCTATAAAATATTGATAAATGTAAAGAAAAGTTTATAATGTCCGTCTCTCCGGCTGGTACGGCCAAGCTCAAACAAACTGTTGCAGAAAAGCTGTTGTTCGGGAACGAACCCAGCCCGGAACTGGTTGCCATCCTGCTGGTGTACTTCGTGCAGGGCATCCTGGGGCTGGCTCGCCTTGCGGTTAGTTTTTTCCTCAAAGACGAACTGGCCCTGTCTCCTGCAGAAGTCTCCGCCTTAACGGGTATAGCACTTTTACCCTGGACGGTCAAACCTCTATTCGGATTGATCTCCGATAGTTTCCCCATACTGCGCTATCGGCGACGTCCTTATATTGTATTCTCCGGACTGCTCGGGGCCGCATCTTGGGCTGCTATGGCCACCGTGGTCCATGATACATGGTCTGCCACAGCTATCATGTTGCTCTGTACCCTCTCCGTGGCAGTCAGCGACGTTATAGCAGATTCCCTGGTGGTGGAGCGAGCCAGAGGAGAATCTCAAAGTAAAGTAGGTTCCCTGCAATCCCTCTGCTGGGGCTCCTCGGCTGTAGGGGGGCTCATCACCGCCTACCTGAGCGGTGGGTTATTAGAAAACTTCTCTACCCAAACCGTATTTTTAATTACCGCTTGTTTTCCCCTAGTTGTTTCGGGGGTGGCTTGGTTAATTGCCGAAGAGCCGGTACAGGACGAGCGATGGGGCTTGGCTCAGATGGGCGACCAGCTCCAGCAACTCAAAAGCGCCTTTAGCCAAAAAGCTATCTGGATGCCTACTGCTTTTCTGTTTATCTGGCAAGCGACCCCCACTTCTGACTCTGCTTTTTTCTTCTTCATTACTAACGAACTGGAATTCGAGCCGGAATTCCTCGGTCGCGTGCGCTTGGGAACCAGCATTGCCGCTCTGGTTGGCATCTGGCTATTTCAGCGTTTCTTCAAAGCCGTTCCCACCCGCACCATCTTCGGCTGGTCAACGGTTATTGCTACGGTTTTGGGCATGACCGCCCTGCTATTGGTGACTCATGCCAACCGGGCGATCGGTATTGGCGATCGCTGGTTCAGTTTTGGCGACAGTATTATTCTGGCTATCATGGGAGAAATCGCCTATATGCCCGTTTTAGTCTTAGCCGCCAGACTTTGCCCCGCAGGAGTAGAAGCCACTTTATTTGCCTTGCTGACGTCCGCTCTCAACTTAGCTGGGTTAACTTCTTACGAGTTTGGTGCCCTATTGACCCATCTCCTGGGTGTAACCAAAAACAACTTTGACAACCTCTGGCTGCTCCTTCTCATAACCAATCTCAGCACCCTCTTGCCTCTACCTTTGCTAAAATGGCTGCCCGACAATTCAGCGAGCGATTAAAATGAGCATGCCCCCATGCCCCATTCCCAACTCTCAATTCCCATGACTGACTCGCAACTCTGGCAAACCAAGCTCTGGCAACCGCAACAGCTATTGGCCGATGGCAGATACTTTATTACCGGCGTCCTCGGCGGCGGCGGCGGCAGCACCTTCCCACCCTTCCCACCCTTCCCACACTCCCCAAGTCCCTCCTGAGCTTGCCGAAGGATCCCCCCATTCCCAATTCCCCATGCCCCCATTAAGATATGCTATAAAATATTGAGAAATGTAAAGAAATTTATAAAGTTTATAATGTCCGTTTCTCCGGCTGGTACGGCCAAGCTCAAACAAACTGTTGCAGAAAAGCTGCTGTTCGGGAACGAACCCAGCCCGGAACTGGTTGCCATCCTGCTGGTGTACTTCGTGCAGGGCATCCTGGGGCTAGCTCGCCTAGCGGTTAGTTTTTTCCTCAAAGACGACTTGGCCCTGTCTCCTGCAGAAGTTTCTGCCTTAATGGGTATAGCAGTTTTACCCTGGACGGTCAAACCTCTATTTGGGTTTATCTCCGATAGTTTCCCCATACTGCGCTACCGGCGACGTCCTTATATTATTTTCGCCGGACTGCTAGGGGCCGCATCTTGGGCTAGTATGGGCATTTTCGTCCATGCTGCCTGGTCCGCCACAGCTATCTTGTTGCTCTCTTCTCTCTCCGTAGCAATTAGCGACGTTATAGTCGATTCCCTAGTAGTAGAGCGAGCCCGAGTAGAATCCCAAAGTAAAGTAGGTTCTCTGCAATCCCTCTGCTGGGGCTCCTCGGCCATAGGGGGACTCATCACCGCCTACCTGAGCGGTTCTTTGTTAGAAAACTTTTCTACCCAAACAGTATTTTTAATTACCGCTTGCTTTCCCCTAGTTGTTTCGGGGGTGGCTTGGTTAATTGCCGAGGAGCCGGTGGAAGGCGATCGCTCCGGCTTTACTCTAATAACCAATCAACTCCAGCAACTCAAAAGCGCCTTTAGCCAAAAAGCTATCTGGATGCCTACTGCTTTTCTGTTTATCTGGCAAGCGACCCCCAGTTCTGACTCTGCTTTTTTCTTCTTTATTACTAACGAACTGGAATTCGAGCCGGAATTCCTAGGTCGCCTGCGCTTGGTAACTAGCATTGCCGCTCTGGTTGGCATCTGGCTGTTTCAGCGTTTCTTCAAAGCCGTTCCCACTCGCAAGATATTCGCCTGGTCAACGGTTATTTCTGCAGTTTTTGGCATGACTGCTCTGCTATTGGTCACTCATGCCAACCGGGCGATTGGTATTGGCGATCGCTGGTTCAGTCTTGGCGACAGTCTCATCCTTACTGTTATGGGAGAAATCGCCTTTATGCCTATCTTAGTCTTAGCCGCCAGACTTTGTCCTAAAGGAGTAGAAGCCACTCTATTTGCTTTGCTAATGTCCGTTCTCAACTTATCGAAGTTAACTTCTTACGAATTGGGTGCCCTCTTGACTAATTGGCTGGGGGTAACCGAAAGCAACTTTGACAATCTCTGGCTGCTGGTTGCGATCGCCAATCTCAGTACCCTCTTGCCTCTGCCGTTGCTTAAATGGGTGCCCGACAACTCAGCGAGCGATTAAAATGAGCATGCCCCATGCCCCATTCCCAATTCTCAATTCCCATGACTGACTCGCAACTCTGGCAACCCAAGCTCTGGCAACCGCAACAGCTATTGGCCGATGGCAGATACTTTATTACCGGCGTCCTCGGTGGCGGCGGCTTAGGCAGCACCTACAAAGCCATAGAAAAGAAAACCGGCAAAACCGTCGCTATCAAAACCCCGAACCTGCTACAGCAAGCCCATAAAACCGTTGCCCAGTTTAAAAGCTTGCAAGTTAAGTTCGTTAACGAAGCTCTGCGGCTGGCCAGATGCAATCATCCCCATATTGTGCCCGTTTGTGAAGTGGTGGAATCTCAAGGACTGGCGGGCATAGTGATGGAATATATAGAGGGTAAAAATTTAGAACAAATAGTGGAAGATAGCGGGCCGATGTCCTTCGCTCGGGCTTTCCCGATCGTGGAGCAAATTGGCTCGGCTCTGACTCTCGTCCACGAAAACGAGCTATTGCATCGGCATATTAAACCGCAAAATATTATGTTGCGCCTCTCAGATGGCGATCGAGATGGCAAGGCGGTTTTAATTGATTTTGGTAAGGAGCGATCGTTCCTGCCCGGAGTAGCCGATAGCATGACTAATGCCAAAACTCTTTTTTATGCTCCTATAGAAGAACACAATGCCCAGGGCATTTTCGGTTCCTATACCGATGTCTATGGCTTGGCAGCGACTATGTACTATTTGCGAACCGGAAAACATCCCATACCCGCCAACTTCCGGCAAGAGTTTGATATGCCCCTGCCGGAACCGAGGGAATGTAACAGCCAAGTTCCAGATTGGGAAAATGAGGCCATATTGCAAGGCTTGCAATTAGAACCGGTGAACCGCCCCCAGACCGTCGCCGCTTGGTTGAAGTTATTTGCTAATCCTCTACCAAGTTTTGAATTTACAGTAGTAACGCTCAACGACAGAGGCCAACAAATAGATCGCCAGCGCCGCAGCGCTCGATTTTTTACCGAAGATTTGGGTAATGGTGTAATTCTGGAAATGGTTTCTATCCCCGGCGGCAGTTTTCTAATGGGTTCGCCAGATGGGGAACGAGGGCGACGCGATCGCGAAGGCCCGCAGCATTGGGTAACGGTGCCGGGGTTCTTTATGGGCAAGTATCCCGTAACCCAGGCTCAGTGGCAGGCGGTTATGGGCAATAATCCTTCCTATTTTAAAGGCGAAAATCTTCCCGTAGAGAACATTTCTTGGTATGAAGCAAAACAATTCTGCCAAAAGCTGGCTCACAATACCGGAACGCACTATCGTCTGCCGAGCGAAGCGGAGTGGGAATATGCCGGCCGCGCCGGAACTACGACGCCATTCCATTTTGGCGAAACCATTAGCACCGAGTTGGCTAACTACTGCGGCACGGATTGGGACGTCTGGGGAACTATTTATAAAGGCTCCTATGGTAAAGGTCCAAAAGGTAAATTTCTAGAAAAGACAACTCCAGTTGGCAGCTTTAAAGTCGCCAACGCTTTTGGGCTGTACGATATGCACGGTAACGTTTGGGAATGGTGTCAGGATATTTGGCATGACAACTACAAGGGAGCCCCAACAGATGGCGCTGCTTGGATTGCAAGCAACAAAGAGAATGTGCTGATGCGGGGTGGTGCCTGGAACTACCAAGCGAAAGGTTGCCGTGGGGCATATCGCGGACGCACTGGCCCGGGCGACAGGAGGAGCAACAGCGGTTTTCGCTTGGCTCTCTCCTCAAGGCAGACTTTTTAGCCCTTTTCTCTCTAGCCCTCTTGCCCTTTAGGGATTTCCAAATAAATAAATATTTCTCCATCGTTTCCCTGTAGGACGGGCGTCCCGCCTGTCCTGGGCCTGGGACAGGC
Organism: Oscillatoria sp. SIO1A7; assembly: GCA_010672965.1. Classification (GTDB taxonomy): domain Bacteria; phylum Cyanobacteriota; class Cyanobacteriia; order Cyanobacteriales; family Laspinemataceae; genus SIO1A7. The sequence continues at coordinate 182,255 of JAAHFN010000003.1, read as the reverse complement.
GGGACGCCCGTCCTACGAATTGGGTAATTTATATCAAATCCGGTTAGTTACTCATAAATACCGTAGGGGCAATCCCCCCGTGGTTGCCCCGATTGGTCTGAGGCGGCCGGGGCGCTCCCGGGGGCACCGCCCCTACAGATACTGTGACTGTTTAACCGGATTTGATATTATTTCTTGGAATCCTCTTACACTTCATAGGGAATTGGGAATTGGCATGGGGTGCCTTTTGAACCAATTTTATATATAGCAGTAAGCTATCATGCGATTCTCCTGCGGAGACGCTGCGCGAACGGCAGTCAGCAGTCCTAGCTCAGTCCTGCCATACGCACTGTTTGCGTTTTGTGACTGTCCGTTCCCAAGATCCATAGTGCTATAACTAAAAACTCAAAACTCTCAAGCTAAGAACTAATAACTCAAAATGTCACCATCATTAGCATCTTCGACCTCTTTATCATATAGCCGCGAGGATTGGCAGAAAGGCTATGAGTCGCAACGAAACGAATTAGATTACTGGATTGACGACGTTGAGGGGGAAATTCCCCAGGAACTAGAGGGAACTTTATTTCGCAACGGACCGGGCTTGCTGGACATTAACGGCCAGCCCATTCAACACCCCTTTGATGGGGATGGAATGATTAGCCAGGTTGCTTTCTCCAAAGGTCGCGCTTATTTTAGAAATCGGTTCGTGCGAACTACAGGATTTGTCGAAGAACAAAAAGCTGGCAAGATTCTCTATCGCGGCGTGTTTGGGACTCAGAAGCCAGGGGGATGGCTGGCTAATGCTTTTGACTTAACACATAAAAATATTGCTAACACGAATATTATTTATTGGGGTGGCAAGCTGCTGGCTTTGTGGGAAGGAGGTAAACCCTATCAGCTAGATCCTTATAGTCTAGAAACTCTGGGATTGGACGAGCTTGAAGGCATCTTGCAAGAGGGAAACACTTTTGCAGCTCATCCTCGCATTGACCCCAGTTGCCATATGGATGGGGGCGAGCCTTGTTTGGTAAATTTTTCCGTAAAACCCGGTCGTTATACAACTATTGAAATCTACGAGTTCAATAGCAATGGCGATATGCTGCGACGCCAAGCCCATTCTATTCCGGGCTTCGCTTTCTTGCACGATATGGCAATATCCCCGAATTACTGCATTTTTTTCCAAAATCCAGTTCGCTTGAATCCCCTGCCATTTCTGTTAGGCTTCCGCGCTGCCGGTCAATGTTTGGCTTATAACCCCAACGAAACTACTAAAATTCTCCTGATTCCGCGCCAAACTCCTGCAGCCGATCGCCCAGGGTCTGGGGACGGAAAGGTTAAAATTATCGATACCGAGCCCTGCTTTGTCTTCCACCATGCAAATGCCTGGGAAGAAGGAGACGAGATTTTTATCGATTCAGTTTGTTATGACTCTTTCCCAAGTGTGGAGCCAAATGTAGATTTTCGCGAAGTAAATTTTGATACCGTGCCAGCAGGTCAGTTGTGGCGATTTCAGGTCAATCCAAAGACCCAGGAAACGAGCCATCGGGTTCTCGAAGGTCGCTGCTGCGAGTTTCCCACGTTGCATCCCGATCGCGTAGGACGGTCTTATCGATATCTATATATAGGTGCCGCTCAAAGTGCTACCGGGAATGCGCCTTTGCAAGCAGTTCTTAAGATTGACCTAGAAACCGGCGATCGCCAGATTTGGAGTGCAGCGCCACGCGGCTTTACCGGCGAACCTTTATTCGTACCTCGCCCCAACGGCACCAGCGAAGATGATGGCTGGATAATGTTATTAATTTATGATGCTGCGTACCATCGCTCTGATGTCGCTATTTTGGATGCCCGCGATTTGAGCCTCGGCCCGATCGCACGGCTCCACTTAAAGCATCACATTCCTTACGCATTGCATGGCAGCTTTACCCCTGATTATTTTGGCCCAGGGACCAAGGTAAAGTTTTAAGTTTTGAGTTTTGAGTTTAAAATTTTGAAATCTGAATATTGAGTTAGAATTATTTAATTTAAAATTTAAAACTGACAACTTAAAACTTTTCCAATGCCCAATGGGCAGGTTTAGCGCTCAATGCCCTCTCAGGGAGGTTTACATGCAATTCAGTATTGTTATCGCTACTTATAACCGTTTGTCTTTCCTAAAGCGAGCGCTTGCTTCTGCCTTAGAGCAAACAGTACCTTGTGAAGTTATCGCGATCGACGACGGTTCCTCGGATGGCACGGAAGAGTACGTTCGCAGTTTGGGAGATCGGGTAATCTACCGTCGCAATCCCTCAAATCTCGGTCATGCTGCCACCGTGAATGCTGGAGTTGAAGCAGCTCGGGGAGATTGGATTAAGCTATTGGATGATGATGACTATCTGGCACCAAACTGTATTGAGGAGATGGAGCGCAATATCTTTTTGCGTCCGGGGGCTAGTATTTGTTCTTGTCAAGCCGCCCAAGTAGATGTCAATGAAGTGGAACTGCGCCGCAGCAGGCAAGTTGGGCCAGGTGAGTCCTTCTATATTCCTCAAGAGGACATTCACTACGGAATGTTGCTCGAATTAATTCCTTTTGGTACTCCGGCTCAAGTGGCCTTTCGCCGAGATGCGTTTTTAAAATCCGGAGGTTGGGACTCTAGTTTGGATACCAACTGCGACGATATTGATTCTTGGTTGAGAATTGCCCAGTTCGGCGATGCGATTTTTATCAATCAATGTCTGGCTTATCGAACTGTTTGGCCCGAATCTTTCAATCAAAAATTTTCTCTAGAGAAACGCTTAGAGACAAATCTATTAATTAAAGATAAGCTATATAAGCTAGTCAGCGACAAGCACCGCAATGCTATACCTTCTCTAGAAAAAATACGCCAATATGTGAAACTGCATTGGGGATTGGTGGCGCTAAAGCAAAAAAAGGCGATCGCCGGACTCCAGCTAGCAGGGTCGGCGCTGGTTTCTCCCGGAGCTTGGCAGCTATTGCTAAACGCGAGATTCTCTAGGGAAACAGGCAATATTGTGCGAGAACCATTGGCATAGACTCGGATGTAGGAAAAGGAGGAAGGATTAAGGGAGGGAAATTATGATATCCTTGGGATATAAATTTTGCTCCTCCCGACCAAGGGCGATCCTTGTGGCCATAACTGGCGATCGCTCGCGGAGCTTTTCCGCGAACTGGCTGCCTCAATAACCAGCTATACAGCAACAGCCAATACCTTGCTGGGCTCCTCTTTGACCAAAATTGTGCCCAGAATTGAGGATCTTCGGGAGCCACTGTTATCCTCTGGTTTGTGAAATCATGCTATGCAATTGGAAATTCCTCGGGGTATCGGTGCTAAGGGCTAACAAGTCAGGAATCATAACTATAATCGGCAAAATCAGCGCGATCGCTTTTCTGCTCTGTAGGCAATCAATTGCCTCCGGGCAAATCATTCCCGACAGCACGCTACCAACTTCCTCCACTGTTACTCCCAACGGCAACACCCTGATAATAGAAGGGGGAACCCCGATAGGAGGAAACTTATTCCACAGCTTTCAGGAATTTTCCCTTCCCACTGGCACAGAGGCTTACTTTAATAACTCATTAACCATAGAAAACATCCTAACCCGAGTCACCGGAGGGTCGATATCCAATATTGACGGCATTCTCAGAGCCAATGGGGCAGCAAACTTATTCTTGCTCAATCCCAACGGCATTGTTTTTGGACCGAATGCAGCGCTCAACATTGGCGGCTCGTTTTTTGCCAGTACGGCAGATAGCCTGAGATTATCTGACGGCAGCGATTTCAGTGCCACCTCTCCAAATGCACCGCCCCTACTAACTATCAACGTACCTTTGGGGTTGCAACTCGGGCCGTCGCCAGGGAAAATAATCAATCAATCCAGAGCTAGCAATAGTAACGGCAATACAGTCGGGCTATCAGTGCAACCCGGAGAAACCATAGGGCTAGTTGGGGGAGATATAAGTATAGAAGGAGGAGCGATCGATGCTCCAGTGGGCAAAATACAATTAATATCCCTAGCCGATGGATTCTGGGAATTCGGGCAAGAGCAAAATAGCTCCTTAGAAAGCGTCCCAATAGGCAATAGCCAATTCGGAAATATAGAGCTGACCCGGGAAAGCAATGTCAGCACCAGCGGAGCCGGTGGCGGTAGCATAGATATAGTGGCAGGAAAACTATCGGTTAGAGATGGTTCGCAGTTAACGGCCATTACCCAAGGAGACCAAGCCGGAGGAGGGCTTAGGATAAACGCGGTCGAGTCAGTGGAAGTAATAGGTAACTCGGCAGACGGTCTAGAGCCTTCGAGGATATCGAGTCAAACTCAAGGGGCGGGCTCTGCAGGAGACTTAACCATAGAAACCAGTAACTTAACGGTTAACGATGGCATCATTTCTGCTGCCACCTTCGCATCCGGGGCGGGAGGCAATCTAACCGTAAGAGCGACCTCTTCAGTGGAACTGGTCGGCGGAACTGTAGATGGAATTTTTAGAGGTTTGGTCAATGCTGCTCTGGCAACTGGAGATGCCGGGGATTTGACCGTAGAGACCGGGCGGCTAATCGTCAGAAATGGAGGATTTATTTTTTCTGGCAACCGGAACGAAGGCAATGGAGGCAACCTATTCGTAACGGCCACTGAGAAGGTAGAAGTGTCGGGAACTTCGACTGATGGAACTCTGCCCAGCACGATTCAATCGGCGGCAAGTTCCGGCTCGGAATTAGTACAGATGAGATTTGGGGAATCCTTTCCAAGGGGCAATGCTGGTGATTTAAGAATAGAAACTGGCTCTTTAATTGTCACGGATGGAGCAGAGATATCAGCAGGAACGAATGGCAGCGGCAATAGCGGTAATCTGACCATTGTTGCCTCGGAATCGGTAGAGGTGCGGGGGACTTCAGGGGACGGTCAATTGGTTAGCAATTTGGCCACGGATATAACTGGGGCGGGAGCCGGTGGAAATTTAACCATAGAAACTGGGCGCTTGCTTCTGGCAGAGGGAGGATATTTATCGGCTTCGACGTTTGGAGCTGGCGCAGGGGGAGATATTAACGTCCGTGCCTCGGAATCAGTAGAGCTGCGGGGAACTGGATTCGAGCAATTTGAAAGAGATTTTATCGCTAGTTTTGTCAATGAAACTCTAACGGAAGCCGACCGAACAACTGGTTTGTTTGCTTTGAGTTCGGGTTCGGGCGCATCGGGAGACGTTACAATTGAAACTACCGATTTGATGTTGAAAAATGGGTCGATAGTGTCCGCTCTTACATTTGGTTCGGGAACTGGAGGGCGGGTTGCTATCCGTGCGGAAAAAGTGGATGCTCTGGGCTCTATGGTTACCGCTTCTACAGTAAGCGATGGAGCCGGAGGAGATATAGAAATTGATACGGCTCAGTTGTTGCTGCGCGATGGCGCACTATTAGGAAACTCTAGCGTGGGTTCCGGCGACAGCGGGAATATCTTGGTGAGAGCTTCCGAAAAGGTGGAACTGAGTTCAACCCCAGCAGGGGCAATAGTTGGCACGGGGATGTTTGCCCAGAGTTTTGGCGGTACGGGAGCGGGGGGAAACATCCAGATCGATACGGGTCGGTTAATTGTTAGAGATGGAGCTAGGGTGTCAGCTAGTAGTGGGCTTTTTACCGGAAACGATATTATCCGAACGGGCGGGGCGGGTGCAAATATAGAAGCGATCGCCACAGAGGAAGTGGAAATTGCCGGGATGTCCCCTGACGGTCAGTTTCGCAGCGCTTTAAGCAGTACAACTTACACCTCTGCTCCTGCAGGAAAAGTCACTGTTAATACGGGAAGGTTAATTGTCCGAGATGGGGCAGAGATATCTACTTCTGCATTTGGCGACGGTGCGGGAGGGGATGTTACCGTCCGTGCCTCAGAAGAAGTAGCAATAATTGGAGTGGGATTTGAAGACTTCAGGCAGAACATCAATCAGAGATTTTTTGATGGAACCCTTAGGGTGTCCGACCGAATAACGGGGGTATTCGCTGGGACGGCAGGTGTTGGAGCAGCCGGTAACATAACGATTAATACTCAGCAGTTGACTGTTGCCAATGGCGCGATCGTATCCGCTCTTACGTTTGGTTTGGGACAGGGGGGTCGAATTGCTATCCAAGCCAACAAAATAGAAACAAGCGCCTCAGGTATAGGTGCCTCCACCTTAGGTAGTGGAGCGGCCGGTAACATTGAGATTGATACGGCGCAGTTGATTGTAAGGGATGGGGCAATAATAGCTGCCTCTACAATAGATGAGGGAGCCGGCGGCAATATCGTCGTCAGAGCCTCCGAAAGTGTGGAACTGAGTTCGGCGCTAGCTAGCGCTTTGTTTGCCACGGGTATATTTTCCGATACTTTTGGCGGTACGGGAGCAGGGGGAAACATTGAAATCGATACGGCTCGGTTGAGCATCGCAGATGGGGCAAGTCTCTCAACCAGGACTGGTCTGTTAATCGGAGATAGCATCATAAATGTGGGAGGTAAAGGGAGAAATATAGAGGTCAGAGCCTCGGAAAGTGTGGAAGTCAGCGGCGTCTCTGGCAACTTCCGCAGCCAAGTAAGTGCTGCTAGTTTTAGTTCTGGTGATGCGGGACAGGTGAGGATTTCTACTAGAAATTTGACAGTCCGGGATGGAGCAGAGATATCCGTTGCTACTCTAGGTTCCGGGCAGGGAGGAAGTTTAACAATAGAGGCATCAGAAACAGTGCTATTAACAGGTCGCTCGGGAGACGGTCGCTTTACCAGCAGCTTGTTGGCGGCTTCTGGAGATCCTGCTCTTGCAACTCAACCCACTGGTGCCGCTGGAGACTTGACGATTATAGGGGGAGATTTGCTAGTTACCGATGGAGCTACAGTGGCGGTTAATAGTTTGGGAAGCGGAAATGCAGGAGCCCTTACAGCGATCGCCGGAAAAATTATACTCGACGATCGCAGTACTATGACTGCTTCTCCCAACGCAGCCCAAGGAGGAAATATAAACTTAACTGCCCCGGATTTACAATTGCGTAGAAACAGCGGAATATCAACCGATGCAGGAGCTTCTGATGGCGGCAACATCACCATAGAAACCGACAACTTAGCGGCTCTAGAAAATAGCGACATTAGCGCCAATGCTCTAGCTGGTTTTGGGGGCAGAGTAAGCATCAATGCCGAAGGTATTTTTGGCACATCCTTCCGAGAAAGACAAACCCCCAAGAGCGACATTACCGCTACTTCCCAACTCGGTCCGCAGTTTAGCGGCGTTGTCGAAATAAATACCCCAGAGGTTGACCCCGGTGCAGGCTTGGTAAAATTGCCAGAAACCGTGGTGGACATTACCGCCCTGGTGGCGAGAGATCCTTGCCACCATAAAGATGAGAGCGAATTTATAATTACCGGACGCGGTGGCTTGCCCCCAAGCCCTTTAGACCCACTGAGCAATCCAGTTATGGCTATAGAATGGGCAACCCGAGAGGCGGCGACCTCTGCTGGGGTGTCTAGGGCGAGCAATACAAGGGCGAGCAATGCAAGAGCGAGCAATGCTAGGGCGAGCAATGCTAGGGCAAGAGGGAGCGATAGCTCAAATTCAACAGCTTTCTCAAGAGAAGAACAATCCACAGAAAGGGAATATTTTGTAGAAAACCGACATCCAGAAAACCGACATTCAGAAAACAGACATATTATAGAAGCGACTGGGTGGCGAGTAGATGAAGAAGGGAATATTATCTTAACAGCCGATTCGCCCAATCTTGCCCCCAGGACTTCGGGACTGACTGCGCCGAGCTGCGGACAAGGGCGCTGAGGCGGGGCTCCCATTATTGCATTGCAGAAGCCGACTCGACGCCAAAACGACCGAAACTACCGTGGGCGATCGCGCCACGATCGCCCCAAGCGGCGAATGCCGGTGCTTATCACTCCTTTCTGAGATTCAGGCGGCTAACTTATGAAACCCTCTCATCCCAATTACCCAAAAAAACACTGGCTCGTTTTTCTAAGCTGTCTGCTAGCAGTCGGCTATTGGATGTCTCCTGAGAAGACATCAGCGCAAATAGTTCCCGACAGCACGCTACCAATAAACTCAACTGTTACTCCCAACGGCAACACCCTATTAATAGAAGGGGGAACCCCGATAGGAGGAAACTTATTTCACAGCTTTCAGGAATTTTCAGTTCCCACTGGGGGCGAGGCTTACTTTAATAACTCATTAACCATAGAAAACATCCTAACCCGAGTCACGGGAGGGTCGATATCCAATATTGACGGCGTACTCAGAGCCAACTCAGGGGCAAACTTATTCCTGCTCAATCCCAACGGCATTGTTTTTGGACCGAATGCAGCGCTAAATATTGGCGGTTCTTTTTTTGCCAGTACGGCAGATAGCCTGAGATTATCTGACGGCAGCGATTTCAGCGCCACCTCTCCAAATCCGCCGCCAATGCTGACTATCAACGTACCTTTGGGGTTGCAACTCGGAGCGTCGCCAGGGAAAATAATCAATCAATCCAGAGCTAGCAATAGTAACGGCAATACAGTCGGGCTATCAGTGCAACCCGGAGAAACCATAGGGCTAGTTGGGGGAGATATAAGTATAGAAGGGGGGGCGATCGATGCTCCAGTGGGAAAAATAGAATTAATATCCCTAACCGATGGATTCTGGGAATTCGGGCAAGAGCAAAATAGCTCCTTAGAAAGCGTCCCAATAGGCAATAGCCAATTCGGAAATATAGAGCTGACCCGGGAAAGCAACGTAAGTACCAGTGGGGTCGGTGGCGGTAGCATAGATATAGTGGCAGGAAAACTATCGGTTAGAGATGGTTCGCAGTTAGTGGGGATTACCTCCGGAGACCAAGCCGGAGGACCGCTGAGGATAAATGCTGCCCGGTCAGTGGAAGTAATAGGTAACTCGGCAGACGGGCTAGTGCCTTCTCAGATATCGACTGAAACCCAAGGGGCGGGAGCCGGTGGAGATTTAACTATCGCAACCGGGCGGCTGCTTCTAGCGGAAGGAGGATTTTTATCGGCTTCGACGTTTGGAGCTGGTGACGGCGGAAATATTAGCGTCCGCGCCTCGGAATCCGTAGAGCTTATGGGAACTGGATTCGAAGATTTCGAGAGAGATTCGATCGGCCGTTTCCTGTCTGCAGATCTGACGCTTTCCGAGCGAGTAACGGGAATATTTACTGGCACGGAAGGTACGGGAGATTCCGGGGATATCGCAGTCGAAACTCCATCTTTTAGGGCGCAAGATGGGACTTTAGTATTTACTCCTTCCTTTGCGGAGGGAACTGGAGGCAGTATTAATGTCCGAGCTTCCGAAGCAATAGAACTCAGTGGCTCGGTCTTTGGCGCGTCCAACTTAGATGCAGGATCGGCAGGAAATATTGAGGTAGATACGGCGAGGTTGCTCCTGCGGGATGGAGCATTCCTGGGAAATACTACTTTGGGTTCTGGCAGGGGTGGCAACGTGACCGTAAGAGCAACGGAATCTATAGAGCTGCGATCGCGACCGACAAATGCGATCGTCGGCACTGGCATAGTAGCCAACTCTATTAATAGTCACGCCCCCGCCGGTAAAGTTAGCATTAACACCAGATCGCTCATTATTGAAGATGGCGCAGTAGTCTCCACTTCCAGCGGATTCTTTTCTGGAGATGAGACTATTCGTAACGGCGGCACCGGAGGGGACTTACTCGTTAGAGCTTCTGAAAAAGTGGAACTTAGCGGAATTTCGCCAGACGGTAAGTTTCCCAGCGCTTTGAGGAGCGCTACTTTTACTGATGCCGATAGCGGCAATTTGACAATTGAAACCGGCTCGTTAATTGTTCGAGATGGGGCAGAAGTATCGACGCTCGCCGAGGGAATCGGTCGGGGCGGCAATCTGAGCATAACTGCCGAAGAAGTTGTACGAGTCAGAGGCTCTGCAGTCAGCAGAGCTGCCGATAACGGTCGGTTTTTGAGCCAGTTAGTTAGCGATGCTAGGGGTGCCGGAGCGGGAGGAAACTTAACTATTCACGCCGATCGCTTGCAAGTTATAGATAGGGGTTTGGTATCTGCATCCAGCTTTGGTACCGGCCAGGGTGGAGATTTAACAATAGTCGCCAAGGGCAATGTAGAATTAGTCGGCATTGGCTTTGCAGAAATGCAGAGGGTTATAATTGATAATTTTGTCAATAAAACTCTGCGCCTATCCGATAGAGTAACCGGCTTATTTACTGGCACGGAAATAGCTGGAGCTGCAGGAGATATTACCATTGACGCTAAGGATATCGTCATTAATGATGGAGCAATTATATCTGCCGCTGCATTCGACGAGGGAACGGGAGGTCGCTTGAACGTCCGCGCTGAAGAAGTGGAAATGATTGGCGGCGGCATGAGCGCTTCTACATCGGGGATTGGAAGGGCAGGAGACATTCAGATTGACGTAGCTCGCTTAGTTCTAAGGGATGGAGCATTGTTGGGAAATGCTACATCGGATTCTGGAACTGCGGGGAATGTGGTGGCGATCGCCTCTGAATTAGTAGAAGTAAGCTCTACGCCACCGGGTGCCTCGGTTCCCACTGGCATAGTTTCTGACGCTCTCGATGGTTCTGGAAGCGCTGGCAGCGTCGAAATTAACACGCCGCAATTTATTGCTCGGGATAGGGCACAGCTCAATGCAGGCAGTATAGGTTCTGGAAGTGCTGGCACTCTCACAATTGTAGCTGACTTTATCTTACTCGACCGAAGAACCAATCTTATGGCTGCCACCGCCTCGGGGTTCGGGGGTAATATTGTTCTTCAAGCACCTAACATACAGTTGCGCCGGCGCAGCATAATTTCCACCAACGCCAGAAACAGCAATGGCGGCAATATCACAATCGATACCAATACTCTAGCGGCTCTAGAAAATAGCGACATCAGCGCCAATGCCCAAACGGGTTTTGGCGGTAGAGTCAGCATCAATGCCGAAGGTATTTTTGGCACAGAGTTCCAAGAAAGACGAACCCGTAATAGCGATATTACTGCCACTTCCCAACTCGGTCCCCAGTTTAGAGGCGTTGTCGAAATCAATACCCCAGAGGTTGACCCCGGCGCTGGCTTAATAAAATTGCCAGAAACCGTGGTCGATATTACCGGGTTGGTGGCGCGAGATCCTTGCAACCAAGAAGAACAGAGTGAATTTATTATGACCGGACGCGGCGGCTTGCCCCCAAGCCCCTTCGACCCCCTCAGCAATCCAGTTATGGCCATAGAATGGGCAACCCGAGAGAATGGCGCATCTTCCGATAGCTCGATCGATTCTAAGCCAATCAATTCTAGGCCAATCAATTCTAGGCCAATCAATTCTAGGCGAATAATCGATAGGTCTTTTCCAACAGTTTCCTCAGCAGGCGGACAATCCTCGGAAAGCGGATCTTTTCTAGAAAGACAAGAAACCAGACAAATTGTCGAAGCGACCGGGTGGCGAATTGATGAGAATGGCGATGTTATTTTAACTGCTGGCTCTCCTGGGTCTGCCCCCTATAGTCCGGCATTAACTCCACCGAACTGTAGAGAAGAGCATTGAGATCTTCTCATCTCACCATATTCGGCTCGAATCCGGTTAGTTGCCCGCGTCCTATGCCCTCCTTGGGCAGGCTTTGCCTACGACTCCGCTCAGGACGAACGTCCCGTTTGGGAGTTATATCAAATCCGCTTCCGCTGTTCCATAAGTCCCGTAGGGGCAGAGGGGAGCGTGGCTGCCCCGATTGGTCTGGGGCGGCCACGGGGGCACCGCCCCTACAGACTCAGGACTTACGCAAATTGGCCGATAGAACCTAAATGTAGGGGCGATTTCGCGCTCTCGCCCCTACCAGATATGGCGGTAATGCGTAAGTCCTGAGACTGTGACTGTTTAACCGGATTTGATATTACAAATTGTGCGGGTAATTTAACCGTAGGACAGGCGTCCCGCCTATCCCTATGCCCGAGTAGAGTAGGACAGGCGTCCCGCCTGTCCTACTCTGACCGCCCCTCTATGGAAATTGCATAATCCAATCTAACGCTTGCTATAACTACTCTGGACTTTTTTGCTCGACAATTGGCTCTTTAGCAATCTCTTCCAAGCCAACCTTTTCTAAAAGGGACTCCCAGTGTTCTTGGAACTTATCTGGGTTTTCCAGAAGAAGTTCGGCGAGTAAAGTAATAGTATCGTACCAGAAGTCATTTTGAGCATAAATAGCATAGCGCCTTTCTGGGGTTCTTGCTGCCTGTAGCTCTTTATCTACTTCTGGGGGTAGCGCGGTTCGCTCCACATACCCTCGCACCACGGCATCTTCTTCGGAATTATTGGGATTGCAAGTATAGGACAAAGTCCACTGGTATTTTTTGCCAACTTCTAAGGCTGCTGCGCTTGCTGGCAAGGCAATACCGACGACTCCTGCAGTTGCAGCCAATTGTAATTCAGTCTGATAGACAGTATGTTTATCTTCATCGACGAGGACAAAATCTGCATTGTAGGGCAGATCGTCTTTATAAGGAATATAGAACCAGAACGTGGGACGCTCTGAAATAGTCAGCCCAACTGTCAATCTAGGTACTAAAGCCGTCATGCCAAGATCGACAGTTGGGCAAATACCTCGATCGCTACCGTCGTCTTGGCGTTTGCGCGAGATTGCTTGAAAATGATTTGCCGTACCTTGTCTATCTTTGGGGGCACCGCGATCGTCCATAGAGGAATCGACTTGTTCGGCAACCATTATATTAGGGTTGGCTTTAATTTGCGGGCAATAACCGAGCATCCAAACTAATGTTAATCCTAGGCCAGCCTGCCATAAGTAAGATTTATTGACAATCATCTTTTTTTCCTTGCAGCTCTACATTATCTTTAGGAGCGAATCCCTTTGACAATGCAATGCATGGCACCCATTTTTGAATTTGTATTTGTGGCCAGAGGCGCGATGCTCGTTTTACGGTTTTCTGGAATTGCCTTTAGGCGCAAATGCTGTTTACTATGCATGACGCCTAACCCTCCTCTCCTGGGCCTCTCCTGTGCCCCTGCGTAACTCCTGCCTATGCCCAATGCGCCCTATGCCCAATTCCCTATTCCTTTGAATCGCCAGCAATTTTGGGAGTTAATACTATAGTTATTTCTGTAAAGACTAAGGCTAAGGCCGAGGGAACTAAGGGAATCCAGGTGCCTTGGATTAAAAAGAATAGACAAGTACCATATAAAATAACGATCGCTACTGCAGTGCGCGCTACAAAAATCCAACAAGATCGCAACTGCCAAGCAAGCAGTCCTCCCGCTAGCGACCAGCCGAAAATCCAGAGGAATTCGCCCCATTGCGGCCAAAAGCCTAATAAAGGGCGATCGCCTAAAGCCGCGCTGATAATTTGGCTAGTCATTTCTGCTTGCAGGAATACCCCAGGTATTTTTTCCGATAGCTGTCGGTTGCGGCTGTAGGGCGTAGCAAAATAGTCTTTAAATGACAAAGCAGTAACGCCAATGAGTACGATCTTATCTTCGACCCAATCGGGGTTTACCCGATTATTGATAAAATCTTTCAGGGTTACTGACTTGGGCAACTGGCCTCTTTTTGTATTGCGGTAGTTGAGCAACATCTGATAGCCCCAGTCATCTAACTTTTGGTAGCCGCCGGTAGGTTGCTCCAAATACTTTAAAGTCGCTTTACCCAACTCTAAGTTTGATTCGGGGGTCTTCTTGGATTCGATTCCTTGCGATCGCAGGTATTCCAAAGCAAGCAGCAGACTTAGAGACCATTTGCTTTGACAAGCAGAGTTCGTTTCAAAAGTAGCACGCCATAGATGTCGGCGCAGAACCCCATCGTTATCAAGAACTATGTCGGTAAAACCGATGCGCTCCGGCGGAACTTCCGACGGCGGGCTGATTCCTTTGCTAGCAGCCGAGTCGCCGCCTTTGCAGATGCCGAAAAAATTAGGTGTTTCTTGAAGCTGCACCTCCAAGTCAGCGCGATCGCTAGATTTGGGTATTACCGGAAAATCGCGATATACCTCCAAACCTATAGCTCGCGGTTTATGGGGTTTTAGTTTTTTTAAAATTTTCTCTAAGGCCGCATCCGCTAGAGAACCTTGCCTTTCCATACCCATCTCATTTTGATAGCGCAAATCCTCATCGGTGATGGCTATAATTAGGAAGCGATCGTCTGGCGCTTCCAGAGGTCGGTTTTCCATTAGTCGGTCGAATGCTTTTAACTCCACAGGCTGCAATATACCGGCTTTGCGGATGCCGAATATACTAAGAGCGACGACCCCAGCAGCTAACATCGGATAGGTAAAATATCGTAAAATTGACTTTTTCTCCCTCTGCGGAGCTATTCCATCTTGCCCCACTCCATCTCGCAATTGCTGCCAAGTCGGCGGTATTTCGGCAGGGTTTTGGCATATTACCGGGAGCCAGCTCGCGCAGGGATAGTCTTTTTCTAAACCTTGCAACCGTTCTCGGGCGTGGCGCAGGGCTAGATTGAGAGGGCGAGAATTTTCGGCATATTCTTTCAGGAAATTGATCAAAAATTTCTGGGCTACTTCGTCTGGAACCGGCTCCCGCATGACGATAGTTTGGGGAATATGCAAATCTGCCAAGTCTCGGGCTAGTCCCAAGCCATCGCAAGAGTTAAAAATAGCAAGCTGCAATCCTCGTTCTATCGCCTTTTTCAGGCCGTTTTTTAATTCGCCAATCGTGAGGCTGTCTTCCTTATTAATAGAAATCCGCCCTGTTTCCCCTTCGGTCCTGCTGTGGCCAGCAAAAAAGAGGACATCCCACTGCTCGGACCAAAGGCAATCGTTGACCTTCTCTCGGGTCGGTTCTGGCAGGAAGCAGACATCGGCGTCCGGCAAGTTTTCTAGAAACTCGCGATCTTTGGAGATATTGATTTTTTCGCTATCTCCTAAAATTGCCAGGATTCTTACCTTATTTTTGGCTGTAGATATTTTTTCGATAGCTTCCAGATGGGGGGCGCTTAGAGCTACTTCTGCTTGAGAATAATCTTCAAAAAATTTCCACAGGTGCCAGGGGAGCTGTTGCAACTGGGGGTTTTCCGTTTGAATTACAAATCGAATCGGCTCGGATTCCGGTAGTTTTTTCAGCAGGCGTTCTTTGAGCGGGCGGAAGCTCTCGGAGTCCAGCCAAGAGTTGAGGGTGTTGCACAGCACTTCGGCCGCTTGGCGACATTTTTCCCGGTTGGAGATATTCGTTTCTTGGCACTCGGGGATATCGAGTCGCAGCAAAACCGGCAAGTGCTTGTAACTGTATTGCCATTGTTCGCAATCCTCGACAAGCTTCGAGCAACCGGGCAGATTGCCGAATTCTTCTGTGGTGGGGAGTCGGTCTTCTTCTCCTATTTGCAGAGCAACGGGAAACCCCCGCTCCCAGTCACCCGATATTATTTTCAGAACGACTAACTTGCCCATTTTAAGGCCCCTCTCACTCTTGGCTCTTTGGATTTGGCTAACTTGCCCGCACTATATATATTGGGTTGGATTGGGAAAATTATGCCTGAAGAGTTTTCGTAAGTCCTAAGAATCTTCTAAGGATGAGTTATAGGAACGAGAGCGAATCCTCGTTATAGTAGGTCCTTAGTCATTTCTGGTTCTATAGCAATACCAAGGTAGCTTAGGACTGTTTGTAGGGGCGAATGGCTATATGCCCTCCGGGCAGGCTGTGCCAACGCCTCTACTTTTAGTTGCCCTAACCTTAATATTCTGCGTAGGTCCTGTATAATTATTCTTTCCTTGGGTTTGACCTTAATCTTGATTAACCCTTTTATAATTAAACCAGGCGAACTAAAAATATAGGAATGGCTTATCAAAATATGGCTAAAAAGCAGAGTTGGCTATTGGCAAGCGCCCTAGGGCTTGGTGGGTTGCTTATGTCTGCTCCAGTGTGGGCCGAAACGCTATCAAACCCAGATGGCTCGTGCCTGGTTGGCTCTGAAGAGGAGGCCGTGCAACTGCAAAAAAACAACTACCTAGAATTAAATGAGGGTAAAGAGCCAATTTTTGTAGTTTACGTTCCTGAAAGCTTAGCCGAGGAGGCTTCTTTTACCCTCCAAGACGAATTCAACAATATAATTTATCAGAGTAAAGTGCCACTACCAGAAGAAGGGGGCATGGTTAGCATTGCCATTCCGCAAAATCTATCGGAGCTAGAGTCTGGCAAAGACTATCAGTGGCTCCTGGAAATTCACTGCACCCCAGAGGTGAGTCCAGAAAATCCTATCATGCAGGGATGGGTGAAGGCTATATAAACGATAATGTAGGTGGATCGTTTAGAGGCGAATCGCGAAACTATAGCATTCCTAAATTGGTTGCTCTAAAAACAGCAATGCTCCCGCTGTCCTACGAGAGGGGGCAAATTTATTCTCTGGTTATACAATCATATTTATATAAATATAAGCCTTTAACAAATAAAAAAAGAGGCGCAAAGCCTCCGAATAACACCAAGCTAAAACGATGCATTATTCTATTTTTATCGATCGCTTAATTTTGCCTTTGATTTTATATATCTGCGATCGCTTCTAAGGAATTAGGAGCGATCGCAGAGACTCTATTTGTAGGGTGCCGCACCGCGCACCAAGAGCTAAATATACTGTTAGATATAGCAATTTGTGTAAGTCCTGTTAGTTATATCAAATCCGGTTAATTACCCATACAAAGAATCTCGAAGATTCCGTAGGACGGGCGTCCCGCCTGTCCCTCCCCAGGCAAGGCGGACAGGCGGGACGCCCGTCCTACGCAGGATTTGACATTTTTTTTAGGGCGATTAAACGGATCTGATATTATTAGTCAATCGCCCTAAAAAAATTCAATTCTCGCCTAGTATATTTGGGAAGTCCGTTCCCCTTCCTCTGCATTAGATACAACTGTTTTTTCCAATCCCTCATAAACTCCTTGCACTTTTAGAGTCTTGTTCAGTTCTATCATCCGCCGCAATTGGTCGTGGCGCAGTCGCTGCCAACTGTTACCAAACCCTCCTGCTTCCAAAACTCCGGTTTTGGGATTGACAAAACTCTGCACCCGGGCTTCTAGGACTGCCTCTATACCCATAAATCCTTTGGCGCGTAATTTCTGGAGGTGACCCACATAATCCATTGCGGCCAAGGGAGACTGGTTGGCTAGATCTGCACCAGCTACCAATTCTAAAGTAGAAAGTTTTACTCCCAAATTTTCGGCTTGGTGCTGGAGATATTCTACTTGCCCTCGCAGCCGTTTAAGCTGGATCCAATCTGCTTCTCTTGGGTTGCTAGCTCCATGCTGATAGCTAAAGGTGCCCTGATTGGCGAGTCCGTTGCCAGGGTCGGTATGTCCCCAATAAATCGCCGTAGTTTCTCCGTTAGATGTGCGAGTTCCTTCTGCAGTGCCAATGGCGATCGAGCCTGGAGAATCCGGAGTGGCAAATAATATCTGTAGTAACTTTCGATTGCTTTGCCTTATTGCAGCATAGTTGACTTTTTTCTGGGAAGCTGTTCTATCTAAAAATCTTTTATTATCGAGGGAACGAAAGCAAGAGAGACTTGTAAATTTATTCTTTTTATGAGGAAAGCCCTTTTTTGTAGAAAGATTATTTGACCCAGACAAACCCCACTCATACTCTCCTGCAATTTCCGGCAGCACAATCGATACTTCTGGCTTCAGTGTAGCCGCTTCATTACAAACAAAGTGGCTATTATTTGAGGGTACTTTAGGCGGTAATGGATCTGAAGCATCGGTAGCGCTCTCGCTTCCCCCAAGGCAAGCCAAGACTGCTAGTGTAGAAATTGTCGCAGTTGATTTTTGCATAATAAAATAACAGCGAATTTTCCAGAAAGCGTCACTTACGGATACATGACTTTTAAAATTTTTCAGGACGCCCGGTATGCGATCGCATGCCGCTACCAAAATTGTTCTATCTTTACTGTAGGCTGAAGTAACGCTTGCTATACGCCTATTTTTCTTAGCTGTTTATTAATTTTACAAAAATTAAATATAATCTTTTCCATTCTCAAAAATTTAAAACGATAGATTAATTGTCGATCGGTAACCGAGAGGCGTTCTTGGAGCCCGAAACCCTAATTTTACCGGAGCTGAAAAACTTTCCGGAGCGTAGATCGAAAAACTTGCCTATTGAATTGCATACCTAGACCGGAGTCATCTCGGCCACAAACTAAAGGCCATAGATACCCTGCAATGCAGTGTTACTCCGAAAATACATCGAGGGACCTTTGTCATTGCTCTAGTGCAGCACGGCAGAAGTAATCCAGAGGGCGATCCTTGTGGCCGGTAGCCCGGATCCAACAGAATTTTGAATGAGAGAATTTTGAATTCTGCGCAGCGCCACTAGCCCGTCAAGGTAGTTTTGAATAGTCGAGCAATTTTTTCCGTAGGCGTAGCCGCCCCTACGCCCCGGAGGGCGGGCTACGCCTACGGGGCTTGCCCAATGCCCAATGCCCAATGCTTGTGGGCCCAATGCCCAATTATTTCTTGACAGACCACTAGGTATTCGTTCCTTTATAATGTAGGTAAATTAATCTCATAGCGGACTATTGATGATAACAGTGAACTGGAGGGAATATATTGTTAGCAGTCCAGACGTACTGCGGGGCAAGCCCAGAATCAAAGGAACCCGGATCGCAGTCTCTATTATATTTGGCTATTTAGCGGCAGGAGCTACTTTCGAGCAAATCATTCAAGAGTTTCCCTATTTGTCACAAGAACAAATCTTTGCTTGCCTCGACTACGCCCGCGACCTATCAGATTTTGATACTTTGCTAGCGTGACTTTAAAATTATTTGTTGCTCAGTGCCTACCCCAATCAATGGTCGATCTCTTGCAGGAGACTGGCCATGAAGTTTTGCTGTTCCAAAATTACCTTCCTTTCGACTCTAGCGATGAAGCGGCGATCGCTAAGGCTCAGGAACTAGGCGCTATCCTGGTTTCCCTTAACGGAGATTTTGCCGACATTGTTACCTATCCTCCGACGAAATATAGCGGCATCATCTCGATTCAGCTCAGAAATCACCCGGAAATTATTGACGTCCTAATGCAAATGTTGAGCAAATATTTGTTATATTACCATGATATGGAACATTATAAAGGAAAGCTCTTAATTGTAGAAACAGATAAAATTAGGGTTCGACAATAACATTTACAAAATCCGAGATAAAGCTCAGACACTGACGCTACAGCTCAGTGTTTTTTCGTTGCAAGTCGCTTACTTTCCGGAGGTATTGCTGGCTTGCCGATCTGCTGGCAAAAGCTGCGATCGCCTGCATTGTAGCCTCAAATAAAAAATTCAGTCTAACCTCTGTTATTTCCTAGAGTCTTTCTCCACTCAATATATATAGCACTACGCAAATAAGCGCTTGACATTTATAAATGCTCGTTCTTTAGGCAGAGACTACTGCAACCGTTCGGTTTTTGATATAGCACTACCGATTAAGGTGTTTGACAGGAATCAAAACGCTCATGTGTGCGTATGGCAGGACTGAGCTAGGACTGCTGACTGCAGCAGAGCTGATAGCTTACTCAGGACTTACGCAAATCGTCCGAGCGGTCGCTATATATAGATGCTGGTGCGCAGTGCTACCCCTACAGATAGAGTCTATGCGTAAGTCCTGTTACTGCTATATTCTGGATCGGGGAACGAAAGCGTGGCTCCAAACAAATGGACCAATGTCTATCGAACCGAGCTGGCTATTTAGATCGAACTTACCCAAATTATCAATTTTAGCCCTATATATAATGTATTTATTTTGCCGGTACACTATATATAGATTATTTGTGTAATTCCTGTTGCAGCTAGATTGCTGCTAAACAGCCTAAGTGTAAGGTAAAATAATATCCAAAATCCCAATAGGCCGCTAGGCCGCTAAATAACCAAATTAGAAAAGAGGAGAAACAAGGAGAACAAATGACCCAGGTGGTAATCGGCGAAAACGAAGCAATTGAATCGGCTCTACGTCGGTTTAAACGCCAAGTCTCGCAAGCGGGAATCTTGGCAGATGTCCGCTGTCGTATGTACTATGAAACTCCGCAGGAAAAGCGCAAGCGCAAGGCAAGCGCTGCGAGGCGCAAAAACAATTTCCGCAGGCGCGGTTAAACTCGTTGCTGAGGCGGAATAAATTTGGGGCGGGAGTAGGTGCCTAACACGCGCCATCGCTCCCGCCCTCTAAATTGAAACCCCCTTCGGCCGAGAATAAACAGGACTTACGCTTGCCTGTCCATGTCCGATCGTTGTAGGGGCAATCCCAAGAGCGCACCGGCAGGGAGAGCGTTGCTATCGCCCCTGCCAATAGCGTAGATGCGTAAGTCCTAATAAACAAGAGGTTACCTCTAACTTTGGGTCCAGCTCTGAGCTTTCAGAGCTGCCCAACTCGCCCTTCCCCCAGGAATAACCCAAGCCTAAAGCCCGAACGCGCTCTAAGCTATCCCGCGCCGCATTAGCAAAGACATGAAAAAGACAGGCCAAAAATATCCTTGCCCTTCCACAAATGACTAATACTAAAAAAACAATAGCAATTTTTCTTTAATAGAGGCAGATAATATGGACGCTGAAGAACTGCTAGGGCGCTACGAAGCAGGAGAAAGAAATTTTAGCGGGGTCGATTTGGAAGGATTAAATTTGTATAAAGCTAATCTGAACGAAGCCAACTTCACCGATGCCAACCTTTCCAATACCAATCTGAGTCGAGCTAGTCTGAGAAAAGCAAACCTCACTGGCGCGAATTTGAGCAATGCTAAATTAACGGGAACTAACTTAATACAAGCTAACCTGACTGGAGCTGACTTGAGGGAAGCCAATTTAATTTTAGCGGAACTTGGGTTAGCAGACTTGGGAAATGCCAATTTAAGCGGGGCAAGTCTGTGGAAAGCGATTCTCAATAAAGCTGATTTTTTGAATGCAAATCTGAGCGGTGCTGACTTGAGTGGAGCCGATATGGTGGCAACAAGCTTGGTTGGGGCAGATTTGACTGAAGCCGATATGAGCGGAGCCAATATGATATCCGGAGATCTCGGTGGCTCCAACTTAACAGGCACTAATCTAAAAGGCGCTAATTTATGGAATACAAATCTGAATGGAACTCAGTTAGATAAAGCAACTCTCCCAGACGGTCACGAATATCACCGCTGAAGGGGCATTGCAGACATGGGGACATGGAGACATGGGGACATGAGGACATGGGGACATGGGGACATGGAGAGACATGGGGACATGGAGAGACATGGGGACATGGAGAGACATGGGGACATGGGGACATGGAGACATGGGGACGAGCCTTCCTTTCAAGGGTATGTTTTTTGTAATCTCTTTTTTGACGAGATCGGCGGGCTGCATGGGTTTCTTGGGCGAAGCATTCCAATACGCTCTTCTTCTGCGAAGAGAGCAAAAGCTATCTCGGGAATGCTGTCGCCCCTACGCCCCGGGTCGATACACGATACCGAGCAATGAAATGCCAAATCTAAAAAACATACCCTTGAAAGGACGAGCCTTCTCCCTCTCCCAGTCCCCAAGTACCCAAGTCCCCCAGTCCCAAATACCCAAGTCCCCCGGTCCCCCAGTTCCCCAGTTCCCCGGTCCCCCAGTCCCCCAGTCCCCCAGTCCCCAAATACTCAATTCCCCCGGTCCCCATCTCCCCACCCTCCTCACCCTTCCCTAAAAAGTAGGGGAGTGGGGACACCTGTATTCCAAAAGAAAGATAAAGCTGTTGAAGAAAGAGTTGCTGCAATGCCTAATATAGAGGAGGTTTTGGCAAGGCATCTCAGTGGCACCAATAATAATGGTACTTTCGAGATGCAAAATCTAATCTAGGAGCTTATCTGGCAGCAAAATCTAATCCAGCGGCTTATCTGGGCTGCTTACATGGTGCGGGATTAGCGCAAATTTTAGGGCAGATAAACTATATATAGTGTCTTGTGCTTGGCGCGCACGGTACTAATAGAGTCTTTAGGTAATTTTTTTGGTGTTTTTAGAACTTTAGGTTATAAGGCGATCGCCAAAATCAAGCGCCAAAATCAAGCGCCAAAATCAAGCGCCAAAATCAAGCGCCAAAATCAAGCGCCAAAATCAAGCGGTAAAATCAAGCGCTAAAAAAATGCGAGCCTGTGGGAGCGAACGGCATGAATACAACAAAATATAGTTGGCAAAATCCAATACCACCCCTAGCACTGATGGTGGGAACAGTCTCTGCGACCTTACTTTTGGCTTCCCCTACTTGGGGACAAACCCCATCAATACCAAAAACTGCTTCGGACAATCAGTATGTATCGAGCGAGCTGGAAAACCTAATTGTCCCTCAAGCAGTCTGGGATAGAACCTTACCGATCCAGAGTTGGAGGCCAATACAGTTTTCGGGGCCAATACAGAATTTGGGGGTAGAGAATATAGAGCTTGACAAGCAGCACAACTATTTCATAGGAAATACAAATGGGATGCTGGCTCAATATCGGGAGTTTGATGAGGAGTTTGATGACGGTCCAAAATTTTCTGTGAATCCCGTGATAGGATCTAGTTCCTTGAAAGGCTTGTACGGCGGGCTGAACTTTCGCGTACTCAATCTCGGCAATAACAATCATATTCTGGATTTTGGGTTTGAGGGAGGGACGCGAACCTTAGGCGGCTATGCTAGCCTTACCGATCCTTGGGGAGACGGAGACCCATTAGATAGCGGTTATACTGCGAGATTTTTTATTAGCCGATCGCCCGAAGCAAACTTCTTCAACGGCGACCCCGAGGTAGAACTAATCCACGACCATGCGGCTTGGGTACATCGCATCGGCGGTAGCTTTGAATTCTTTAAGCCAGTTAACGAAAATGGCTTGGTCATTGGCGTTGGCGGCGGTTACCAGCAAGTGAGTATCCGCAATGCTGCAATCACCGATTCTATTTTCACGCGAGATCAATTTGGCAACCGAGTGACCGTCTCTGACGATGGCAAAGACGATCTGCTGACATTAAATCTCTCTGCCTTTCAAGACCGGCGCAACGATCCATTTTGGCCGACTACAGGCTATCGTTTTGGGGTGGGAACGGAACAGTCAATACCCGTAGGAGACTCGAACCTTTCCTTCAACCGTCTTAGAGCGACTTACAGCAAATTTATGCCGATCGCCAATACCCAGACTGTTGTCTTCAACATTCAAGGAGGCACGATTATCGGTGATGCAGCTCCCTATGAAGCCTTTAGCATTGGGGGGACGAACTCGGTGCGAGGCTATAGCGACGGAGAGGTAGGGACGGGTCGCAGTTTCGTCCAAGCTTCTCTAGAGTATCGCTTCCCAATTGTCTCCGATCTAGAATTGCCTCTTCTCTCCCGATTGGGGGGTACGGTGTTTGCGGACTATGGAACTGACCTGCGCTCTGGGGATACGGTGCGAGGGGAACCCGGAGAAGTGCGGAACAAGTCTGGAAGTGGCGCGGGCTTTGGAGTCGGCCTAAGAGCCCTGAGCGATTTTGGTCCATTGCGCCTGGAGTTTGCCCTTAGCGACCAAGGAGATGCTCAGATACATTTTGCCTTGGGCGAGCGATTCTAATTGCAGTATCTTTTCCTGGAGTAGCTTGATGGAGAAATATTTCTCTTGCTTGGCAAAAAAATATTTCTAGATCGGGACTGATGCTTTCAAGTCACCCGGAATTCGGAATTAATATTTTGAATCAATAGTACAATCAAAACTGATTTACGTTCCGGGGACTAGAAACCCGGTTTCGGGGAAGCGGAAGAAACCGGGTTTCATTGACTAGGTGCGAGTCTAGCAGGCTAAACTATTATATATTTTCTGTGCGTAAATCCTTGCCAGAAATTATTCAATTCCTATCCAAAAACAGAGCAAGGAATTTTTTAACTGATATTATGGATGCCAACGAACTTCTAACCCTATACGCCCAAGGAAAAAGGAACTTTACCAAGGTAAATCTCAGCGAAGCGCACCTAAGCGGAGCCAATCTCAGTCGCGCTACTATGAGAGATGCCAAGCTTAGAGAAGTCAGCTTCGGCGCAGCATATTTAAGAGCTATAGACCTCAGAGGAGCAGATCTGCGAGGAGCGGATCTGCGAGGGGCATATTTTAGAGGAGCAGATCTGCGAGGGACGGATCTAAGATGGGCTCATCTGGCAGGGGCGGATATTTCCGAGGCAGTCTATAATATCCAAACTCAATTTCCAGATGATTTTGACCCCAAAGCTACCCGAGCTTATTCCATTAGTCCTCAAGCCTACCTAAGCAATGCTTATCTGAGAAAGGTAGATTTTCGCTGGGCAAAGCTGAGCGAAGCAGACCTGAGCGGGGCATATTTGGTTGGGGCAGATCTGCGAGGAGCGGATCTGAGTCGGGCAAAGCTAAAAGATGCCGACCTGTCCGAGGCTTTATACGATGAGATGACGCAGTTTGGGGCAGAGTTCGACCCGGGCAAAGCAGGACTGTATTTTATGGGGCCAGGTACGTTGGTGCCAGAAGCTAACTTGAGTCGGGCAAGGCTCAGCGGGGTAGATTTGAGTCGGGCAGACCTTGCTAAAGCGGATCTCAGTTGGACAGACTTTTCTCGGGCGAATCTCAGGGAGGCAATTCTCAAGAGAGCAAATCTAAGATGCGCTAATTTAATGGGAGCTAATCTGCAAGGGGCTAGGCTCAAGGGGGCGATTCTGGATGAGGCCGATTTCAGAGGGGCAATTATGCCCGATGGCACAACCTATTCAAAGCAAAATTTTAATTTGCAATCGATATAGTAATATGCAATAGGCTGGCTCGGAGATAAGGATGAAAACGGGACTTAGCAGTAAGGGGCGATCGCACAAATAAATATCATAGGACTTACGCAGAGAGCGGAAATCTAACCCTAAATGTAGGGGCGATTTCCGCTATGGCCCCTATAAATACAGAGGCAATGCGTAAGTTTTATACCATTGATGCAGTCCGGTAGGCGTTGGAGCAGCGCTTTGGAGCAGCCCATCGGTATAGCTAAGGGCCATATATTTGACCCGCATAGATTTTTGCAAGCGTAGCCCTCGCAAAATCCCTAAATTATATGCGGCTATTTATTTTCCGATAAAATTATTGTTATGCATGATGACGATATAAGCGTATTCGATATTGAGAACGAGCTAGAGAGCCCTCTGGATCGATTGGAAGATCCAGAACCGCAGGCTCCAGATCCAGAAGAGATGTTGCCCCTGTTGAAGTCACCGGATCCCCAGCAGCGCATGGTTGCAGCGCGGGCATTCTGCGAACTTAGGGACGAACGGGCAATTCCAGATTTGGTTGAGTTGCTCCAGGAGCCTTGCCCTTTGGTGCGGGTTAGCGTGGCTTATGCTTTGGGACGCAATACCAATCCGGCGGTGGTGTCACCATTGATAGAACAGCTAGGAAAGGATTGGAATGGCTATGTCCGCAAAGGATTAGTCTGGGCTCTGGGCAATTGCGGCGATCGCCAAGCTTTGGCTCCTCTGGTTCATGCTTTGAAAACCGATATTCCTGCGGTTCGCCTCTGGGCGGCAAGCTCTCTGGGGCAACTCGCTCCGGTGGGTTTCGATCTGGTGGTGGGAGCCGTACCGCCCTTAATTCAAGGATTGCTTAATGACCCAATTTCGGCCGTTCGTTCTAACTGTGCCTGGGCTCTGGGTCAAATGTGTCGCGAATTGCCTAATAATATAGTCTATGCCGGGGCTATAGACGGTTTGATTGAGGCTTTGGAAAATGATGAAGACCTGAGCGTGCAAGAAGATGCCAAGTCTTCTTTATTGCGCGTGGGCGATCCTCGCGGACTTCAGGTAATTGAAGACTTGGAATTCTCCGGGCTATTATAAATATTCTTGCGATATATCAAAAGTTAAATATGCCCTTCTGCCCGGTCTTGTCGCCTGGTATTTCTGGATATTTTTTTGATATATCACATCGGATTAGGGTGTTTGACAGGAATCAAAACGCGCCTTTTGCTTAAAATTATTGCAATACTTTGACGCTCAAGCTGACGGGAGCATTTCACTTTTGCAAGTAGTAGGTTGGGCCCGGGAACGAAACCCAACGACAGCCCCTTGTTGGGTTTCGTTCCCGGGCCCAACCTACGCAACCAAAAAGCTCGGATTACAAAATTGAAATGCTCCCCAAGCTGACCGCTGTCAGCTAACCGCTTACTGCTATAAATTGCTTTCGATGGATAGGGGAAATTAAGAATGGCTATTTATCTAGATTCGGCGATCGCGCAGGAAGCAAAAGCAGCTCGAAAGATGGGGTGGGTCAAGGGCATAACTACCAATCCAACCCTTTTGGCTAAAAGCGATTTGTCACCGGAGGCGACTCTCAAACAATTAACGGAATTTACATCGGGCCCGGTGTTTTATCAGTTGATGGCATCTGACTTTGATGGCATGGTGGCAGAAGCTCGCAGGGCAAATGAGATTATTGGCAAACAAACGGTTTTGAAGATTCCGGCGACAGTAGCGGGTTTTGAGGTGGTGGCTTCTGTTTCGCGGGATATCGCCTGTTCGGTGACGGCAATCTACAGTCCGGCTCAGGCCGCAGTGGCTCGGGAAGCTGGTGCTAAATATGCGATCGCTTATGTGAATCGCGCTACTAGGCTTTTGGGTGACGGAATTGCTTTGGTGCGGGATATGGCTAGCGTCCTGGCAGGGAGCGATACGGAAATTCTGGCTGCAAGTATTAAGTCCCCCCAAGAGGCATTCGCTTCTCTACAAGCCGGAGCCCATCATTTAACTCTACCTTTGGCAATGTTGGAGGCGATCGCGAGCAATGAATTGTCGGATAAAACTTTTACAGAGTTCGCCCAAAACGGAATAGGCATAGAAATGAAAACCGATCTATAGGCAGCATTGGGGAAGGGTGTGGGGTGTGGGGTGTGGGGTGTGGGGTGTGGGGTGTGGGGTGTGGGGTGTGGGGTGTGGGGTGTGGGGTGTGGGGTGTGGGGTGTGGGGTGTGGGGGGAGGGGTGTGGGGTGTGGGGTGTGGGGTGTGGGGTGTGGGGTGTGTCGCCTGGGATGTTTCTGGCGGAGCGATCGCGAACAATGGGCGGCTCTCCCTGGGTTTTGCCCGCCCTTCAAAAGGAAATTTGAAACATATTTCCAAGCAGCCCAGGCGCTAATCGACCTTTGGAAAAAGCAAGGTGCCGCTACTGACGAAATCGGCTCTGCAACCTGCACCGCACAAGAGTGGGATGCTGCCCGAGCCAAGGTGCCGCCAGGATTCGTTTTCAACAGCGACGGTCGCAATTTGTGGCGAGACGGCGATCGCGGGTTTACTAATCTGCCCGATTTTGTTCGGGGAATGTCGCCCCGGGAAGTTGCGATCGTTACCGGGAAAGTGACGGTCAACTAATAATAAATTCAGTAAATGGCGGGCACCCTATCTACAAATTGCCCGCCCAACGCAAACGCTACAAATAGAGGAAAACTAATGGCCAGCATAACTGTAAATGCCGACAACAATACCGCGAGCGTGCGCATTGGGAAGACCGAGCGCGAATATCCAATCAATTGGGTTGACGATCTGCCGGAGTTTGCCGAGCCGGTGTGGGCGGGCGTTCTGCTTGGAGATTACGGTCAGAAAGTTTGGTGCGGTCAGTTAGAGCTAGAAAAAATAGCTACCGATTTTTATCATCTGGAGCCACGTCGCATTTATTATAAAGTAACTGTTTCTTTTACTTTAAATACAGCTAGCCGCCTTACTGAATGCGGGTGGATACGCGAAATCGTGGGTTTTTGGGATGAAATCCTCGAAAACAAAAAAAGCAAAAAATCGGGAGATCCGCAATATTGGCAAAAAAGAAGCAAAGAAAAAAAAGACAGGCCAGCAATGACTAAAGCAAGAATAGTTACCATTGGCATGGAGATGTGGCGACAATTTAAAGATGATTTTGAGGCTCGAAGTTTTGGGGAAGACTGTTTTGGGCATTATTATTCTTTTGTCAGCTTGGTAGAAGATTTTTGGCTAAAAACGTTCAAAGAACACCCTCTTCGCTTTTATGACGACAAAGAAAGCTTTCTTGACTATTTGCAAGAAAAATGGGCAATAAATGCCGCAATAGAACAGACTGCATTTGAAGATGAAGGGTTTTGGCTCTTCGTTTTTGAAGACGGAATATTCAGGCGCTAACCGCACTATAACTAGCGATAATACAGCAAGCGGCGGGCACCCTATCTACAAATTGCCCGCTCAACACAAACGCTACAATTGAAATAATCATGGCAACAATTAAACAATTAAAACCTCAAAGCAGCAAAACCGAATTAGAGTTGATAGAAGATTCTAAAGGTTCGCCCAGAATTCACCTTGAAAAACGGCTCGCGATTGCTTACATCGCATCTCATCTCATTTGGAGAGATTCTTACAGCACAGAACTAAAGAAAAATCTGGAAGAGTCCCAACCAATATTTAAGTTATCCCACCCCGTTCTTTGCAAAGCCGTAAAGCTGCTTTTAAAAGAAGGCGTCATAGAACAATACAAAGAGCGCAACAAGCGTCGGGGTCGCCCAAGGAAAATGTTAAGGGTGAATGAATCTCAAAGGAATCGAGCAGAAAATCTTGCCTTTAAGTGGAATGCTTATCTTTTTTCTCTGACTTCTGCCGTTAAAGCTCTTCGAGCCCAACCCGAAGAGAATCGACAAAAAGCAATAGCAGCCTACTACGAAAATGTAGGTTTAAAAAATCAATCACTCAATTTTGGAATTAAATAGACAGCAAACAAACAGCTACAAGGATAAAACAAATGAACTTAGCACAATTGAAACCCGCCAAAGAATACAAAACAGAAGAAGATTTGATGACAGCCATAGAGAAAGCTACCAAACATCGCAAATCGGAATTGCTTAATCAATGGCTTGACGGCGCGATCGTTGCCCTCGCCCAAAAATGGGGCTGGAGTTGGGAAGGTGCTAAGGCAAGAGCTGTAGAGCTACGAGATGCCGAAACTATTGCTCGCTATACCACTGAAAACATTATCAAAATACTAAAGGCAAACGAAGAGCATCCCGAATACAAAAGTATGATAGAATTTTTCTATTCCCCAGAAGGGATAGAAAAGGTATTGACTCAGCGCGGGTGGAATAAAGAAAAAATATGCCACTTGATTGAGGCGTATCGCAAAGACGAGACAGACTGCCCGGAAATATTAACCGAGTACGAAGTGGATCTAATAAACCAACACGGGGAAGACCCGTTTGGTTTGGGCTGGGAAAGACAATAGCGAACAAACCCGGCGGGCACTTTATCTACAATTGCCCGTCCGACATCTCCCAATGGGTTAGCAGCGCGGCATAGCCAATTTTCAAGCCAGCAAAGATTGGCTAATAATCGGCAACCGGCAGGCATCTTCCTACAAATTGCCCGACATCAAAAAAACACATACGCGAGAAATTTTATGAACCTGCAATTTTTTCCAACGCCAAAACCCGTTATATCAAAGCTGCTTGAAGGCTTAATAGCTTCTAAAACTATAAGCGGGCGGTCTTATCCCGTCAAGCAATTTAAGAGCCCAATATTGGAGCCGTCGGCTGGCATGGGTCATATAGCCGACGAACTGAGCAAGCGCTGCGAATCTTGCGAAAAAATAAATGTCATAGAGCTGGATTTTGCCCGCAGAGCTGCGCTGCACGAAAAGGGCTACAGGGTACTGGATAGCGATTTTCTCAGCTATAACGAAACCCAGTTTGGGCTAATAGTGATGAACCCTCCATTTAACAAAGGCATAGAACATTTACTCCATGCCTGGGAATTACTGCTCCCAGGAGGAATGGTTAGGTGCTTGCTAAATGCTAACTCGGTAGCCGATCGCGAACGAAACAGCAAGACAAAGGCGTTGAGAGCTTTAATCGACCAATACGGCAACTGCGAAGATTTGGGGCAACCGTTTAAAGGTGCAGAAATACCTACTGATGTTGAAGTTGTTCTTGTCACTCTTGCAAAGCCCGAACAACTTTATGAATTTCAAGCTAGCCTCGGGCGGATGGAACAAGACGATTTAAACTCGGAAGAGTACATTAGCAATCCACTCGCCCGACGCAACATGATAGAGAGTTTGGTGGCTAGTTACGATTTGGCCGTAAATGCTCTAAAGGAAAGGTATTTGTCTCAACAAAAACTTAATTGGGCTTTAGACAGTTTGAACAACAAGCGTCATATAGACCGAAGCCTGACCGCCCCAGTTACATTTGATGAAGCACTGCAAGCTATTAAGCGCTCGTTTTGGTCTGAGGTGTTTGACAGAACTCAATTAGCAGCAATGGCAACTTCTGCTTTTAAGTCTAAATGGGATGAATTCGTCCGGCAACAACAATGCATGGCTTTTAATGTTGTCAATGTTCTTGAATGTCTGGATTTATTTTTCCAGACTCGCGACCAAGTTATGCTAGACTCTGCTCAACAGGTGTTTGACAAAGGTTGCAGCTTTAGCGACAAAAATCCAATACATTACTTTAGCCGCAAAAGCAATAAGCATTGGAAGTGGGGACGCCGAATTATTATTCCCAATGCGGTAAAGTACGATTCTAAGACTGGATGGTGGTTTGGCAGTTACCATTGCCCTAAAACGGTTAATTTTTTAACCGATCTAGAGAAAGTCCTTTGCTATTTGTTAGGCAAAAGTTACGGCGATTTACCTGGCAAAGTAGAAGACGTTATGCGCGATGGTTTTTGGAAGCGCGACTACCGGCAAATTATCGAAAGTTACTTTTTTGACATTCGAGTGTTTAAAGTGGGAACGATGCACATTTACTTTAAAGATGTCAAGTTGTTAGAGCTTTTTAATCGTACCGTTGCCAAAGGTCGCAACTGGATAGCCGATGAGTCTAGCGAGCCTAAAAAGACGAAAAACAGCAACAAGTTTAATTCTAATGCTGACAAAGCCAACAAAATCAGCTACCGCGACTTGCAAAAGTATCTACGCGCTAAAGGCTCGCAAATCAATCTCAAACAAAAGTATGAAGTGCTGTACCAAGAATACTCGCTTTTAGTGGATAGTATATAAATGACGGGCTCAGTTCACGCTAGCAACAATTTAAAAAACGAAAAACAAAATGAATCAGACTACACAATTGCAAGACGGAACCATAGTGTCAACAGCAGTTTTAGTGGGTACAATGTTTACGTTAAAAGGATTTATAAACGAGCCAATAGGGCTAAAAACCTTGCCAACTTTAATGGCGCTAAAAAAATTGTATGACGGGGAGTTTTTATCTGATGTAGATCTTGAGGTTCTTAAAGAGTTGGGATTGGGCACCGGAGGAAACGGAAACGTCCATACGGACGTAGTGGCAATATATCGCGATCGCATGGAATGAACTGAAGATTTAGAGCTAAAGTTTAAGGAGCGATAGCAATCGCTGCAACAAGCGGGCACTATATTTACAATTGCCCGCTACTAAAACGCTACAAAACAAAAGCAATGCAAAATTTCATTTTTTCAATCAAGCTTAAATACTGCGAGCAAATATTTAACGGCGATAAAACTGTTGAGTTTCGCCGAACTCAAGTCAGGATTGCCTCGGGCGATCGCATAATCATATACGCTAGCTCTCCCATTAAAGCAATTGTAGGAAGCGCGATCGTGGAAAAGAGCGCTTGGCTGTCAACTACCAGCTTATGGAAGGCGACTAATCAAATTTGCGGATTATCCCAGCAAGATTTTTTAAATTATTTTGGCGATAGAACTCACGGATGCGGAATTTGGTTGCAAAATCCCTGCAAAATATTAAACCCAATCTGGCTTGAAGCATTGCGGTGTGGCACGATAGAAACAGCTCGACTGCATCCTGCAATACCAAGCTGGATGCCACCTCAAAACTTTCGTCGCCTTAAAGATGAAGAAAAACACATTTTGCCTTTTTTGTAAAAGTATTTTTAACCGGGTGACGGTTAGCCAATCAAAAATTTAGCAACAGACGACAATTGCCCGCCACTGACAAAAAATACTTTTACAGTTTATGCTTGAAGCAGAAAAAGTCAAGCTCGTAGATGAGCTAAATCCCGTTAATGTGATTGCAGAAACCGGCTATCAAGGCGCTAACTGCATGCTGCAAGTATTAAAACGAAAAGCATAGAACAGAATAGACTAGACTAGAATAGTCACTGGCTCGAGGCGGACTTAAGCTATTTTCAACAGGGGTCTAGCTTGCTGGATACGGCGATCGCCACCATTCGCGGCTTAGTGGAAATCGACCAATCCGAGCGCGATCGCCGAATTCAAGACCAATTCCGCCGACAACATACCTTGGCAAAAAAGGAAACAACAATGTTAATAACAACTGAAACTAAAAGCTATATTGCATTAAAAATACTTTTGGCTGCCTTTGAAGGAGGTAAAGCTGAAATTACAGAAAAAAACATCTCAAAAGCATTTGATGCAATGCAGGAGCTAGTAGCTGGCTTTGATGATAGGAAAGCAATAAGTCTAGTCATTTTAGAGCTTGATATCTCTATCCAAATATTTCTTGCCGCTCTCAAAGGTGCTAGAGCGGAAATATCGAGCATTTCTGTATCAAGAAGCAAAAATATGGCAAAGCAATTTATAAACAGCTCTAGCCATATAGACGCAAGCTTAATCGATTTTGACAAATTATCAAAAATGCTAGCTAACGCTAACAAAGATTAAAAAGTATGGCGGCCTCAACTTCTATCTGACCCAGTTTCCGACGATCGCTAGTGTTGACCCACAATAAATGAGTCAACTTAACAGCTTGCTGCTAAGTTAACATTGCAGAGTGAATTAAGCGATCGCCTTTCTCTCCAGGGGGTACAAATATGGTAGAAGCAGCACTGGAAAAAAGTAATCGGTAATTTTCGTTCTTACCAAGCACAAGTATTGCTCGATATGGAATTGTCTAAAATAGCGAAAAACATATCGGGCACCTAATAATGCTGCTAATTGATTGAAAATTATCCGCTCTGCCTAAAAGCATTATTTAGTCCTCTGTAGCTTTTTAAAAAATAGAAGAAATAGCAATGAGCATTTATCAGTCGCTAGAACCAATTCCTGTAACAACCGAACCAAAATCTGAAATTATCAAAATAATTGCAGAAAAGCTCAACAAAGCAGATGAGTCAAAATGCAACTATAATTGGGATGCTCAAGGTTATCCAGTCACTTTGTATCGAAATCAGTATGGAGATTTTATTTTAGGGCTGGGAATTTACGCAGTTGAATTAACTTGGCTTTGCTATTCCCAAATCTGGATTCAGCTTGAAGATGAAAGAAGTTTTGAAGCAATGGCAGAAAAACTTTATGACGAGTGTAACAACCAATCAAACTCACAGACTGGCAGTGCAAAAGTATCCGCACTAACACCAGAATTTATCCTTGCCCTTTTGATTGGCGATCGCAAGGAAGAATATGAAGAAGCCATTGCTTTTTTGCTCAACTATGAAACAATAAGCAGCGTTGATTATATTGGTCGTTGGACAATTGTAATTGATGAAGATTTTGATAAAAAAAGTTATTTGATGGCGATTGATGATGACGAAACTTATTCTATTGAAAATTTTTCATACGATGAGGCTATGGCAAATTGGGAAAATGGTGACGCACTTCTGTTACCATATTTTGAATTAGATCGGTTTTGCGCCGAAAAAATTATTATTGCTGGAATAGGCATGATAGGCGCAGATTTTTTAGAAATAGATAGCAATAGTTGCATTAGCAACGCTTTTCAAAAAGTAATTTTAGGCAAAATTATTTATGATTGATATCAGCAACTATTTAGTTTGCCACCAATTCAAACCAAAACACTACACAAAACAATGAAGCCAACATTTGGAACGGTCATAGCTCAGGCAAGGGACAGTAAAGGCTACAGTCAAACGCAGCTCGCTAAATTTTTGAAGGTCAGCCCGACTTATATGTCTAAGTTGGAAAAAGACCGAACTAACTATGCACCAAAAGAAGGATTTATTCGACTACTAGCCCAACAAATAGATTTAGATGAAGAAGAGTTAATCGTGCTGGCTGGACGCCTTCCCCAAAAGTACGAGGCTTTTCTGAAACAAAATTACAAAGATGTCTCGACTTTGTTTAGACGTTTGGAAGAAAATCCCGATTTTGCCGAAAAAGTCTTTAAGTTAAGCAAGAGTGGCAACGAAGGAAAAACAACGATCGCATTTGAGATTGATACTGAGACTTACAACATAATACTTTCCACCCTGCTCTCTGAAGCAATGTTTGACGAAGACTGTATCGGTCGTTGGGCAAAGCCCGTTATTTGGGAAGACGCAGGTGGCTGGTTGATTCAAGACATGTATGCAGAAAATACAGAAAACATAAATGCAAAAGAAGCCGAAGCTATATTTGCATGGCGGAACGGTGAAGAGCTACCAGAAGGATATTTTCGTTTTGATTGGGAAGCAGCCGAAAAAGTTATTCATATTAGCATAAAAAACATCGGGATATCTTTTGCTTATGCCGGATTCTTCAGTGAAAAAGAAGATCTAGATAAAGCCTTACAAGAAGCAATCCTAGGAAAGGTGCTTTACACATAAGCCGCCACACTTGCCCGCTTTTAATTGATTGAAAAATACCATCTCCATTCAAAACCATCAAAAACATTTCCAGGCTAGTACAAGTAAAAAATAGGAGAAAGCCAGGATGAGCAATTTTAAAGCATTAGAAACACACCTTAGAACAATTCACCCCGATTGGACTAACATCGAGATAGAAAAGGCAGCAATAGAAAGGGCGGCTGCAATAAACGGCTTTTGTTTGGGGTACGCTGCCTGCAAAGGACAAAAGCCTAACTTAGCAGAAATAAAACAAGCATTGAAGCAAGCAGGGCTATTGAAGTATGCCCAGTTGTGCTACCCAAAAGTTTACGGAACTTCCGAAATTTGGGAAACAAGGCACACAACAAAAGTTGTACCGATCGCGCAAAAACGAAAAGTCAAAAAAACTCAGCGGCGTTTGCCGAAAAAACAAGGCATCGCGCTATTTCGAGCCCGACGCAAATAAGACCTTAAACTAAAGCTCCCTTTGTATTGATTGAAAATTATCCCAGTAGGTCGTGTTTTGTTATTAATAATTCCAAGAACAGCAAACCACCAATCTCAAATAAATATTTGCAGACATGAATTACCCTTGCCTCGACTGGAAAGAGCTACGGGCTCTCAAAAGCAAGATGCCGCCCCCTTGGTTCGCGCATAGCGAATGGGGCGCTTGGATACACGAATTGGTGCCTCCACCCTGTTGCTCCACTGCTAGCGAGCAAGACTGGGAAAACTATTACGAACAAATCGCTCGCTTGATTGCTCCGCGCTCTATGAATGACATAAAACGCTTTGTAAGTTAGCTAGTAAATTAATAAATCTTGCAACGGAGGCAAAAATGGTTGAATTATTACCGCTGATTAGGAATCCTATAATTAAGAATCCATACAATTATCAAGCTTGGTTGAAGAATTTAAAAGAAGGCGATCGCGTTATTTTGCAAATGTTTAAGCCTAAAGATCCAAGCCCTTTAGGAAACCCTGCTGAGTGCTGGTGGTATTGGGATGCAAAATTTTTGGGAGATCGTATCAATTGCGATAACAAAAGCCATCCGATAAACAGAAACGGAGAAAAATGCTATTGGGGCTTGGATGCACCTTGGGGAGAATGCTTCCCCGCTCGAATAATTCCGGTGTCATCTGACTATTCACCTAAAGCCAGCCAAAGATTTAAGGTATTTGACCTCCCAGTTTACGAGCCCAAATGGTATGGAGATCGCAGTCATCTAATCGTGCCTCACTCAAAAAACTACGATCAAAGTATTAATTGCTTAAAAAAGTGCCTCGAAAATACGTTCGCATTTTACAGATACGAAGTAAACGAGGGCAACCTATTTATCATTTTTGGGCACTCCGATGAGGTGCGCAATCGAATTAAATCGTGCAATGCTAAGTTTTTGTTTTCCGAATCTTTAAGATGTTAAAGCAAAGCGATATTGACCTAGCACAAACACTGGCATAAAATGGGCTACCACGTTCAAACATTCCTATGAACGCGGTGCCTGAAAAAACAAATAAACCTAGAGAAAATAGAACAATGAGAAACTACAAAAGCGATCGCAACTTAACAAGTCAAGAAATTTTACAAGAAACAGCCAATGCTGATTTTCCAATAGTTTACGAAATAAAAACAAGCCAAAACGCTACAGAAATTTTATCTGAAGAATTGGATGGCAAACAAGCTATATCGATACAAACTGCGCCTGCTTTGTTTTTTATTATCTGCAATTTGTTGGGCGAATCCATGTTAAAGAAAGAGAGCGTAACAGAAGAAGAGGCAGCAACAAACATATCAATAGTGGATTGGATAGTAAAGTCTTCATTAGAAATAGATCGGCAATGCCCAAAAACAGCAGCTTACTTACGGTTTTACGCCCGAGAGCTTCTTTGCGGAATAAATGCGGCGCGAACGGCACCAGGTTTTAACGATCGCGACGAA
Source organism: Oscillatoria sp. SIO1A7 (assembly GCA_010672965.1). GTDB lineage: Bacteria > Cyanobacteriota > Cyanobacteriia > Cyanobacteriales > Laspinemataceae > SIO1A7. Next base: position 145,918 of record JAAHFN010000003.1, on the reverse strand, counting down.
CTGTAGAGACAATTCTGCGATCGCCTAATGGACAAAGCCAACGGGCGATCGATTATCAACGACATCAACGACTAACGTACTTATTGTTCGCTCAAACATCAAAATTTTCGATTATGCAAGCCAAAAACAGACTAGACTTAATAACAGATTCTGCACCTCTAATCTACCTTAAACCTAATTTGGCGATTGCTTATATTACGTTCAAAGTGCTATGTAAAGATTCTTGCGGCACAGATCTTAAAAATGAATTAGAAGAATCTCAGCCAATTTTTAAGCTTTCTGACACCGTTCTTTGGAACTCTGTTAATCTGCTTTTGCAAGAAAATATCCTGGGAGAATACAAACAAAATCGAAGTTCTCGGGGTCGCCCAAAGAAAATGTTAAAGATTAACGATTCTTCAAGAGAGCAAGCAGAAAGCTTGGCTTCAAAATGGAGTGAGTACCTTACCTCTTTAAATTCATCTGTCAACCTGCTTCAAATAGCAAGCAAGCCCGAGATTGGCAAAGCTGCGCGTGTCAAGGAAGATTCTGTAGATGTCGAGGCAGTAAGCAAGGCAGCTAACCCTAAAGTATCTTTAGTCTTGAATTGCAGCGAACTAGAAAAAGCTGCTATACTCAAGGAATTAGACCGCAACCAATTGACAGAAACTTTGTCCGAGCCACAAGGCTCGGAATTGTGGCTTGGAATAGTGCTAGGGGCAATGAATTTAGATGCGATTAAAGTTATACTGGAAGATACAAAAACTGATTGGCGAGATTTTTGGAGCATTCAAGCTTGCTTGGCTTGCTCTTTTCTTACAAATTGTCCAAAACCAGACAATTCGCCATTGTCTGAAATTTGGGCAAATATGAATAAAACGGAGCGTGGCGATAAAATACTTCGAGAATTGCTTAATATTAATGCAATTGGACTTTTGGCTGGCGATTGGCTACAGCGCATCGATAAAAGCTTGCAGCCTATTTTACTGCTTTGCCACGGTCTAAATAATATCAAAGGCGATCTAAGTGTGCGCAACGAAGCAATTGAAAGTTTGTTTTGTCTAATTTGGGATACTGGATATTTTGTAAATCTAAAATTCAAGGTTTTTCTTAACGAAGACATCTGGCAACAAATGCGCTTTCCAAATAAAAGTCATTTTTTCGGAAAAACTTTTGACTTAAAGCGAAACCGATAGCATTTTTGCGAATAAATTTAGCCGCTTTATTAATAGCGCAAAAATAAAGCGGCATTAACTAAAACATGGATAATTTTAATATTGATTCGGACAAAGGCTGTCTAATAATGGCAATAAGTCCCCACAAAGAATTGCTCAAAAGACACGGCAGAAAAATAGCGGCGTTTTCGTGGCTTGCTTATCAAGACAGAGGAGAAGGCGCGGTGAGAATCAAGATTTTAGACAAGCCTAATAGAATTAGTTTCAATTGGATTCCAGAGTGGGATGCCAGTAGCGCACTTAAAAAAGAAATAAAAAAATGTGATTTTACTAGGAGTGCAATCGCGCTATTTCCTGGAAAAACTATAGTTAGGTTTTGCGACATATTTACGCCTTTAGAGTGCTACAGTATTTTTAAAAACAAAATGATTATGAGAGATGGTTCAGTGGAATGGAGGCTTACATGAGTTCGATACAAGAGTTGGGCAAAATAATTGCTAAAGCCAGAAGAGAAAAAGGGCTTACCCAGTTTCAGCTTGCAGGGGCTATAGGTATCGGACGAAACAAAATATCTTTGGTCGAAAATGGCCATGTTCGCGCTGAAAGCGACTTGCTACATTGGTTGTCAAAATGTCTCGACCTTGACTTAAATGTTCTTTTGGCTCTTGCTCAAAGACTTCCTGACAAACATCTTGAAGAACGACAAAAGCTTACCCGAGATAACGCCCTTCTCCAGCAAAAAGTGTTAGAGCTTGAAAGTCAGCTACTTAAAGTCAAGCAACAAAAAAAGCAGGTTATCTTAAAGATGGAAGAAATTAAGACTGCCTTGCTAGATTTGCAAAGCAAACTTTAGTCAAGCAAAGCTTGGTGGCAATTAATTTATTCGAGTTGTCAAATGAAACTAATAGATCTGTTTGGTGGTGGAGGTCTTGCTTCTTGGGGATTTCAAAATCTAGGAATTGAGGCGCTTGCTGCGGTTGATATTTCTCCGGCCGCCTGCTCTGCTTACCAGGCTAATTTTCCCAACTCTGCTGTTTTTCAAGACAAAGTGTCTAATAGCATAAGCCGCCTGTGCGCGATCGCTCCTCTAGATTGCTTATTGCATCTATCCCCGCCTTGCCAGTCTTTTTCGGCAGCGGCTAATATTAACAGAAAAAAAGTTCGACCTAGCATAGCCTCAGAAATTGACGCTAGCATAGAATTAATTCGGCAGATAAAGCCCTTGCTAATTTCTCTTGAAGAAGTGCCCAGGTTTTCCAAAAGCGCCGAGGCCGAAAAATTGCGTCTTGTTTTGTGGAAATTAGGTTATTAGCTTAATGAGTCCGTAGTAGATTGCAGCAGCATTGGACTGCCCCAAAATCGCAAGCGCTTGATATGGAGGGCGGTCGCCGACGAGCTATCCTGCAAGCTAAGAGCGGGAGCGGCACTAGCCCCCGGTCTATTCGGTCAAAAGTTTTGGTTTGGTTTAGAGCCAAAAAAAGAGCTTCACAGCGGCTGGTATAGTGCGGTGGCGGACTTGCTGGAAAAAGAATCAGAGTCGCATCTTGCTGACTGGCAGATGAGAATGGTTCTTGATTCCACTGCCTTAGCCGAGAGTTCTTTGCCAGCCTTGCTGCCTAGGGCGGGCGCAAATGTAAAGAAATTTTCCATTCGTTCGTCAGAACAGCCCAGCCCCACGGTAAGAGCTTTAGAACTTTCTAGGACTTGGCACTTGTTTGATGCCTTACTTGCTTGTTTCCAAAGAAAGGAATGCTATTCGCGATCGCCAAGTCAGCCATCTATTGCGATCGCCGCTTCTCAACAGAAACGTTCTTGGAAAGTTTTACAACAACAGGACGATTTTAAAATTAAGGTCAAAGCTTTGAGCCCGCGAGCGATCGCGCGGCTTCAGGGAGTCTCAGATTCCTACAAATTAATTGGAACAAAATCCCAGCAAGTTACAATTTTAGGCAATAGAGTGCCGCCGCTGCTTATTGAAAAAATGTGGCGTCCAGTGCTAGATGCTGTAGCTTAGAATTGCAAGCAAATGGTTAAATTATTACCACTAATGAGAAACCTCATAAGAGGCTACGACTAGCACATAGAGTCATTAGAATAGGTTCAAAGTACGACAAGCTCCAATCAAAATAGTCTTGAATTAATATGAATACGCATACTGGCATAGAATGGACAGATGAAACTTGGAATCCTACAACTGGCTGCAACAAAGTCAGCCCCGGTTGCGCTCATTGCTACGCGGAATCAATGACTAAGAGATTCCCCAATGGGTTTCCAAATGGATTTAAGTTTACCAAGCACCCAGGTCGTTTAGACAAGCCAAAAACCTGGCGCAAGCCAAAGCGCATATTCGTGAACTCCATGAGCGATCTCTTTCACGAACAAATGGATATTGACTTTCTGCAAGAGGCTTTTCAGACAATCCGCGAGACTCCTTGGCACATTTATCAAATTTTGACGAAAAGGCACGATCGTCTAGTAGAGCTATCGTCTCAACTAGAATGGCCGGACAATGTTTGGATGGGCGTATCGGTTGAAAGTCAACAATACGTCAAGCGAGTTGACTGCTTGCGACGGGTTCCGGCAGCAGTGCGGTTTTTGTCTTGCGAACCACTACTGGGGCCGCTAGCACTGGATTTAACCGATATTCACTGGGTGATTGTAGGGGGCGAGTCCGGACCGAAACACCGTCCGATAGACTTGGATTGGGCGCGAGATATTCGCGAACAATGTCGGGCGGCGGAAGTGGCGTTTTTCTTCAAGCAAGTCGGCGGTAGAACGCCGAAAGCCGGAGGGCGGCATTTGGATGGCGAAGTCTGGGAAGAAATGCCGGAGGCTTGGGAGACGCATTGTCAGAAATGGAATGGCAAGCAGTTGCGACCTGTCAATCGCAAGCTTGACCCAGTTGCATGATGGCAAGCCAATACCGGCAATTATCGCTGCCTTTAGGGTTTCCATCTTGGAGAATAGTAAAGAATGGAAACCCTGCAGCAGCAGCGATCGCAAATAGGCATTACTCCCGAGTCGTGCGAAATAGATCGGGCGATCGCATAATGCCGCCTGGTAAAAGCATAATTATTCTAAATGAGGATGAAGGCTGGCTATATTGTTGGAATCGACAGGAATACCGAAGAGACGGCCTAGGCGGGCTTCCTGAATGCACGCTGTTCCGAAACGAGGGAAAGCGCCTTTCAAGCGAAATTATTTTGGAATGTGAAAAAGTGCTAGTGGAGTGCCATCCGAACTGGCCGAGATGCGCTTTCACTTATGTGGATCCGAGGTTTGTCGAAAGTCCCAATCCCGGTTATTGCTTTAAAAAAGCCGGATGGCGCAAAATAGACAAAAGTAAAAACCTTGGCCTGTTGTTGATGATGAAAATAATAAAGCCATGAATCACCCAGCTTTTCTTTACTATGGAGGGAAGTGGCGGATAGGGAAATAGATTGCATCCAAGTTTCCCGAACATGGTTGCTATATAGAACTATTCGGCGGAGCTGCTTCGCATCTTGTCAAAAAGACTATCAATTATGTCTATTTGACCAAATAAATTGCGATGATTGCGAACAAACTGTTCGCGTATCTTGGATTGACAGAACTACCGCTTACATACAATTTTGGTAAAGACGAGCAAGAGGAATTATAAAAGTTATGCGACAAGAAATAGCAAGCTTAAGCTTAGCGCAAAAAGCAAGAGCGATCGCCAAGTGGTGGTCGGCTCAATTAAAAACAACTCCACAACACGACATTGGCTATGGTAAAGACTATTTTGCCGCATATTTTAGTAGCGACAACAAAAACTTGAGCCAACAACAAATTGCTGACTTTGAGAAAAGTCTAAAACAAATAATTAGTAGTACAAACCCTGAATGCGTGTTTGTAGATTACGACCCTTGCCCAGAAATAATGACTGCTTTAGCCGAAGCAGGCATTAGTGCTTTTCCTCTGCGCTTACCTGTTAAAACTTATACGTTTCCCGAAGATTTAACTTTTAATAAGTATTACAAAGGCAAAACAATCAAGGGCGATATAAATTTTGAGGAGCAAATAACGTGCAACTAGTTTTATTCGATCCTGAAATTTATAAAGTAGTTCCGCCCGCTCCTTTCCTCAAATGGGTGGGCGGAAAGCGGGCATTACTCGGGCAGATTGAGCCCTATTTGCCCGAAAAGATAAACAGGTATTTTGAACCGTTTTTGGGTGGGGGGCTTGCCGGGAAAACAAGGTATCGCGCTATTCCGGCCTCGGCGTAAATAAGAGCTTAAGCTAAAAGCTCGTTTTATATTGATTGAAAAATATCCGAATCATTTTAAAACTTAAAAATGAAACTGTCAATCAAAACTATTTTGTTATTAACAGTTTCACAATCAAAAGCAACTGGCTGGCTATTTATACAAAAGACACGCTACCAATTTTAAGGAAATATTTGCAGACATGAATTACCCTTGCCTCGATTTGAAAGAGCTACGGGCTCTTAAAAGCAAAATGCCGCCTCCTTGGTTCGAGCATTCACAGTGGGGCGCTTGGATACACGAATTGGTGCCGCCACCCTGCTGCTCCACTGCTAGCGAGCAAGACTGGGAAAACTATTACGAAGAAGTCGCTCGCTTGATTGCTCCGCGCTCTATGAATGACATAAAACGTTTTGTAAGTTAGCGATCGCGCGCTTTTGTGTTTTGTAGAAATGCCAACGAGTAAAAATATTTCAAAATGACTAACCTTGTTCCGATAAAAAAGCTAAGAAAAGATGGAAAGTATTTGCATTCTCACAGCTCGGGGTATGGCGCGAGAAATACTACTGGGTCGCTTGGGAATCAGAGGCTATGGATAGACACGCCGTTGAAATTGGCGACCCCAAAGAACTCAAGCTTTTGATGGAAAGCGATCTACAAAGCTAAAAAATGACAATAAGGAAGCCAAAAAGTGAAACAACTATCGCTTTTTCCCGAACACAATGCAGCTCGACAAATCAAACAATCTTTCCGCGTTCAAGTTTCTAGTGCCAGAACTGGAGAAGGGTCTGATGATTGGCAAACTCCCCAATACATTATCGACGCTGCTGATAATTTTTTAGAAAAAATCGACTTAGATCCGTTTAGTGACGGGGAAAAATCGTTAGTTCCGGCAAAACGAAAAATTACGAAACAAGAAAACGGGCTAGTCCAAGTTTGGGGAGTAGCGCCCCATCTGCCGCAAGTATGGCTAAACCCGCCATACTCCATGATGCGACAAGTGGTAAATAAAATGCGGAGCGAGACGATTGGAGAGTTTCTCTTGCTGGCAAGAAACGCCCAAGGAACTCAATGGTTTAGAAATTTGCTGCCCATAACCGCTTGTTATGGCGTTTTTAACCATAGAGTTCAATTTGTAGGAGCGCCAACGCAAGCGCCTTTCGACAGCCTTTTGGTTTATGGCGGCGGCGACAGAATTGAAGAATTTCAAAAAGCATTCGAGCTTTATTTAGGTTTCTGCGCGATTGCTTTTTGGATTGGAGACAAACGCTCTTAACGACCGACGAGCGATCCTATTCACAGAAAAAACGAACAAATTACTACAGCCATGATTACCAAAGATTATTACAATGCGATGTCATCTGCTTTCGATGTTAATATTTTTGATAATTCCTGCCCGATAATTCCAAATGCGAGAGCTTCTCTTGCGATCGCTAAACTAGGCTTGGAGAACGAAGCGATAGCCTGTTTATTTTTAGGGCACAACGTTTACAGCGTTGCTGAGGATTGGGGTAACGAAATAGCAGGTATAGTCGAAGAATTTGCGGAATGCAGGGACTGGAGTAACGCGAGCAACTCGACAAAGCTTGTGCTAGCCGCAATAGCAATGGAACGAGAAAACATTTCCGCAGATCGACTTCGCGCTCTGGAAGGCTGTTCGCTAATCCCAGAAAAATGGATTTTAGATTTAAAGCTTCTTGTAAACTTAAATAGCAGCCTCAAATGCTAATCTTAGACAAAGTAAACGCTATTGCTCGCAAAATTTATTTAAGGCTGGGTTATCGCGTGGCCGAGGGATACGACTTCGAGAACGCCACGCATCCCCAAGAAAAACTGTGCTGGGAGCTAGCTTGTCTGGTATGGGAAGAAATTACCGGCGATACTCCCGATTTGGGCGCAGATTGGTGGCGCGATGAGTAAAACGAAAAAGCTGCTTGGGTCGCAACCAGGCAGCTTTTGTCAATCGGGGTGAATTCCAAAACCTTCGAGAATAGCCAAGAATATTCGCTTCGGGTTTCAGTACGACTATTATAGCATTGCTGAAAAAATCAATGGGTTTATAGATTGTCGCTAGCTTTCTATAAACTCGGCGATATATTATTTTCGTTTACCCGTTGATGTTTCATTCAACTTATAGTAAAATGTTCTTATAAAAGCGGGCATTTATATAAAAGCATATAAAGCATCAAACTTGGCAAGGTCCCGTGCCAGATGCCCGCAGTTGTAAAAAATCGCGATCGCAGCAAATAACTACCGGGATTTTTTGGCTGAAAAATCGCTAAAAGCCTTGCCCCATAAGGATTAAAACTGCCGGCAAATTTTTTCAATTAGTGAAGCCGATCGCTTGTTTTGGAAAAACTTGTCACCGCTTTTGCATAAGCGATCGCCTTTCTAAAGATACCTAAGTATCATTAACCCTTTGCTAATGATACTTAGGTGGCCAAAAGTATCGTTAGCATTTTGCTAGATTTTCTACCGCTTCAAAAGATATAAAGCCCCCAACATTGGTAGTGTCGGCGGCTTTGAAAACATGAATAAAACCTTTCATTATGACTTTCATTATGCTAACACCTTCTTGGAATTTTGTCAATTCCGTAGCACAAAAGCTCGAAGGCTGCGGGAAGCATTGCGCGGCCAAGACCCTGCGATACCTATACAATCGCCTCCAGCGGCAGCTAGCCGACAATAAATCGGACAGTCCCAAAAAATACTGGCTCCTCGTCTCTCAGCAGAAAATCGTAGAGAAGCTGAACGGCGAATACAAGATAACCGCCGTCCGGTCTGCGCTCAACCTGTTGATCGAATTGGGCATAGTAATCCGCGATCGGCAGTTCGATCATTCCGGCAAAGGATGGCGTTATTTGTTGGCCGCCCAGCTATCGGATTTATCCGAACTAATAGCAAAACCAATTAAACCAACCCAGGGCGAGCCGAAACCGGAGCTGCCACCAAGAAGCGAACCAAAACCGGAGCTGCCACCAAGAAGCGAACCAAAACAAGAATTTTCCGAAACGTCCCCACCTTCACCACCCCCGCCACCCCCGCCACCTGGCCATCCGACATTCAATGTTAGGCACCTAACATTGACAGATAGCTCAAATCCTTGCGCCGAGAGAGATTCAGGTGCGCGAGCTAATATTATCAGATCTAAGAGTAAGAATAATATTGAGTCAATTGATAAACTGACTCATAACAAGTTAGAAATACCGGAGAAGAAACGGACAAGGGAGAATCCACTACCGAAGCCGACGAAGCAGAAATCAAAATCGGAAAAATCCGGCAAAGCCAAAAATTCTCGGTGGGGTCAAAAGTTCCGCCGCGAGTTCGACGAAAAATTCCGCGATATCGTGACGAAATACCTGAGCGACTCTTGCACGCCAAAGAACATCGCTCGGAGCGCCTTTGAGGGCATCGATCGCTCCCGAGAATGCGAAATAAACGATACCGTTATCGATTACTGCGTTCGCGCCGGTGCCGATATCGTGCGGAAGGCGATCGCGGTTTGCAAGCGAGACATGGAGAAAAACTTCATCAAAAAACCAGCCGCGTTTCTGGTTCGCAAGATTCAGGGGCTGCTCGCCTCAGAGGGGCTGCTGGCTGAAGAGGAATATCCCCGGCAACCCCAGCAAGATGCTGCAACACTCCATCACCAAGAACCCTGCGAAACTCCCGAGAAGAATCCCCCACAAGAAGCCGAAGCCGCAATAGCCAATTGGCCAGAGCGTTCCGAGGCCGATAGAACAGGGGATAAGGCAATACCCCAACCGCACTTTCAAACGCACCACCTCTCAAATCCATATCCCGAGGGCGATAAGGCAATGGACAAAACTCATTTGCGCTTTCAAACGCACCACCTATCGAACGTTTGTCGCAGGCCGGACGGAAGGATTGACAAAGCTCTAGTGCTGTGGTTGTTTGAGTTGCGCCGCAAGCAATTCGATACCGCTAACCAATTCGATGTCGAGAACGAACTTAACAACGATGGCGATAAGGCTTCGCGAGCTTGGGAAGATTTTCGAGAGGAGATGACTCAGCGCGTCCTTAACTTTTCCGAACGGTTGGCGGCAGCTAGTGCCAATCCAGAACACGCCCGTAACTTTTTGGCCGATCGCGAAGAAGTTGCCGCGATCGCTCCCTATGCTTACTTGGAGCAAATCTCAGACGATGCACTTTTCTTTTTAGCGCCGTATATCGATATTCACGCCTCGCGCCCGCCAGGTATCAACGATAGTATCTGTGCGCGGATAAAAGCGATCGCGATAAACTCTAGGCAGCAACAGGAGTCGCTCTTGACCGCTAGCTCTACCCGCCCAGGGGATGCTGAATCCCTGGCTGCTAAAGAAGTAGAGCAGTTGCAGTCGATACCCGAACTACCCGACGGGAGCGATCACGCTGATAATTCTTTGGGCGGTGCGGCTTTAGAAGAGCCCACAGAAAAATATGGAAATCCGCAACAGAACCTGGCTCGGTTGGCGAAGATGGTCTCTTCGGTCAAAGTAAATTTATCCGGCTCCGATACAACTGAAAAGGCTGGCCATCTGACAACAAAACAACAAACTCTCGCTCTCGAAGCAGAGCTATTAAATCGCGAGTCAGACGATGCCCTAGCCCAGAAGAAAGCAGAGGCTCGATTGATGTGGCAGCAGTTTTATGCCGATCGCGAATGGGTCAATCTACCCCCGACACGGCAGCAGGAACCCGATGCGGCTAAAATCCAGCGGCTTTGGAGCGACCCTGGTTTGCGGGAGGGGTTGATACGGGCGATCGACGCTCATCCGCAATGGGGATTGCGAATTACTGCCGATGGCTTAGAACTGGATTTTTGAGCAGTAGAACAAAATGAAGCGATCGTAATTTTTGGCAAATGGTGCAGCGTTACTTGACCGACAGATTGCGAGTAGCTACCCAAGCATAAAATGCCTGAAACCTTTATGATGAGTGCGTCCCAGCTTCTTCCCAACTTTTTCCCGAAGGAAAGCACGCGAGTATTTGCTGGCTATTATAAAAGCTGGCCGATGCGATTGGCACGATCGCGGTTGTATGCTAATTACATGGGGCACAAAAAACTATGGCAGAAGAGAGTGAATTTGATGTGAATGCACGTCTAGTTCCACCGCCTATGCCACGACGACGCATTCATGTAAAGTTGAAGCCAGTCAATAGCCAAGAAGATAGCGAAGTGCCGTTTAGGAGGCTTAAAAATGGAGAACGAGGTGCTGAACAGTCATCGTATAATTGCTTATCAAAATCAAGAAGTTAAGCAATCTTTGTACGACGGCTATGTCTCGATTGATTCGTTTTGTAAAAATGAAGATTTGCTGCGATGGATTTATAACGATGGTCAAGAATTTATATGTTGGCTTTCTTGCATGTCCGGTCTTTCTTTCGGCCAGCTTTATCGCTATGACTGCCGATTAAATTTATATTTCGTGCATCTTTTTTTATTGTTGAGGTTTAGCGACAGCATTTCTGAAGACTTGTCTAAATGGGTGGAAGAGAACATTGTTCCTATACCTGTATTGCCAGAAGACCGTGAAGAGTCAAAAAATAGATTTTTAAGAAGCCTTGAGGATGTGGATGTGGGACGCACGCCCTTGCCAGTTGCAGAGATAGTTAGCGATACAGGCCGTCGTAGATGCTGACCGCGAACGGATTGAATTGGCTCAATGGGAGTGCGATCGCCAGATATTTATTTTTGGAGTTTAACCCGCTTTTTGATGCGCCCTAGTGGAGTTGAACCACCCTGGAACGGATTATGAGTCCGCTGCCTAAACCGCTCGGCCAAGGGCGCGAATGTTTTATATTATATCACGCTCCCATCTAAAGCAAATCTCAGATGCGACATTAGTAACATATTGAACATATTTGTTAAAGGTTATCTGGAACGAATCGAGCTATGGCTAGAATCGCTTGACTTTAAAAATACGCCCGGTTCTGTGCGAGACGAGTTATAGCGTTTCTCAAATAAGTGTAATAAAGGATTAGACCCTAGAAACGTAGGGGCGACAGCATCCCTTCGACAATCTCGGGGCTCCTAACGGCAACTCTCATATTGGGATGCTTCGCCGGTGACACCTCACATCAATTTGAGAACCGCTATAATCGAGCAGTTGAAGATAGCAGCCGAAATAGAGCGAATCCCTTCTAAGAAAAGAAAAGAGATTCGCATCCGCCTATCGCAGGTAATTGCTTGACACTGCGCCCGCGCTTTTGCTATAACAAAAATGAATGACAAATGAAAGCTATGTCAGAAGACAAAGAAAAAACAACGAACGCATTAACCGGACAAGCACTACTCGGTAAAGTAAAAGAGCTGAGAAACTTGCCTAAAGAAGAGAAGGCCAAGGCATGCGGCTATTCTGCCGTGACTAAAAATGGAGAACGGGTCAACATGATGGCTTTTCTCAACGCTCTGATTGATGCAAAAGGAATAAAACTAGATCCTCCCGGTTCCGGGGAAGGTCGCAAAGGTCGCGGTCCTAGCTATCGCGTTGGCGTCCAGTCCAATGGCAATTTGTTGATTGGTGCGGTTTATACCCAACAAATGAAGCTCAAGCCGGGAGATAAGTTGGAAGTTAATATCGGACGCAAAAATATTAACTTAAAGCAAGTCGGACAAGAGTGATGGCGCGATCGCTTGGCACCGCGCCAAAGTGCTATACTAAATATAAGGAGCAATCTCAAGTCATGTTGGGCCAAGCATGGTGATTGCTTTTTCGAGGGTTGGAGGTATCCACGTCCTTAACGGAAGACACCTTGCGACTCTAATGGAGATTTAGCCAAGTGGTTAAAGCGGTCTCCCCGGAGCAGAGTTAAGCAATGGTTGCTTGGTGGTCTCATAAGCCGCACTTTGTAGGTTCAATTCCTACCTCTGCTTTCTATTTCTGGAAGTTTGCAGGTTTAAGTCCTGTCAGTGGTATTGATTTTTGCAAGTATTGCCCTGCAAAGGCTTTGCACGAAGGTAGTTTAAAGCTCCATAAGGGGTTGCGGATAAAACAGTTATTTATTTAAAAGCAACATTCTAGACTCTGCTGTTTTTAAGTAAGAACAGATGAAGGTTCGATTCTTTCCCTTCGTAATTTTACAAATTTAGCCTAGTTTGGGCTAAAGAAAAAGCTGCCTCCCGGGTCTGGCAGCTTTTATTTTGATAGGGGCTTGCACTTTGTAGCGATTGCGCATAAGGTCTAAAAGGAGGCTGTCTCAGTGGCATTGCGAACAGCCCCCTCGGTGTTGCTTTGGAGAACAACAAATATGATTATAGCGCGGAAAACGGAGATTGAACCGCTCGTTTTGGAAAACATTCTTGCTGTCGAGCTGCATCCCGTCAGTTTCAAAAAAGCATGGGGTCTTACAAACGAGAAGGCTGCCGAGTACTTGCACCTCAGCGAACAGGCGGTCGTCGCTTACGGCCTTAAGCCGACCTCCAGCAAATACCGAAACCCTTCGCCAGCAGTTAAGGGGCTGGCAGCGGCTACGAGCTTTATCCTGCTTTCCGATGGAAGAAAGCCGGTCAAGCCCGAGCTTTTGAAGGACTTGCTAGAGTTTTTAAATTAGTCGTACAGCGTACCTAGACGCGAAACAAAAGCGGAACTACAGTGGAACTACAGCGGAATTGCAGCGCAACTACAGCGACATAATTACGGAGTTCCGCTGCTGTACCGCTTTTGTTTCGCAACCACTTCTAAAGCTTTAGCGAACGAGAGACGCAAAGCGACCTTCTAGCTCGTCTTTATAGGTTTGCAAGGCTTAGCAGGGGCGAGTAGTGCTTGTCTAGTAGCCGTCTAACAGGCGATCGCAGTAATAAGATGACCGAACAGGAAAAGGCAGCGATTCCAAGATATTCCAAGGAGCAACTGACTCCCTGCAAGGCAGCGAAAATGTTGGCACTGCCAACAGAACTAGACCCTAGAATCGGCTTTCTCTCAATACAGGCTACGCGCAAATGGCTTAATGTAGGCAACAGCTTATTAGGAGAGCTTAAATCAGCGTTAGAAGCGATGAGTTTAATCGACCGATTGAGACGGCGAGAGGGATATCGAAGGGAGGAGCTTTTGCTTTTATTAGCTCTAAGAATTCATACGATCGCCCAGGGCAAAGAGCTTGGCTACAACGCCATGATGGACGACGGGCGCTCGGCAAGCGGACAAGCAAACAGCTAATTAAAGCCAAAAAAAATCGACCAAAAAACTAACTGGAGTACAGTACGGACATGGCACAAACTAAAATAGCCAGCAAGGTTGAAAAAATCAAAGCAAACCGTGGCCAACAAATTAACCAAGCCGTTCAGGGCAGTAGCGAAGCAAACTTTCGGGACAAGCTGCATGAAGTCGGAGCTAGCGCGTCCTCTACCTCGGCAGGGGCTGGAGTTGTAGCCGAAAACGACGAACTGGCGAAGATTCTGGCTTTAGGAATGGCCTCTGGGCTGGCAAAGCAAACTGGCTCTTGGTTCAACCAGTTTTTAAGCGACGGAACTTTTCAAGGCATGGTAATGGAGGAAATAGACCAAGGCGTTCGCGATGCGGCGGCAATGATTGAAGCGGGAAACGCAGCGTCTGCGGTGAAGGCGATGAAGTTGCTGAGTCCTGCAGAGGAAGAATAGCTGTCAACGATTTAATCAAGTCTGCTCGGGATGACCAGACGAAATCAGTAGAAGCGTTTCTAAAATCTCCCGAGCTTATAGAGCTTATCGCAATGGCAGCGGCGCTTGAGTATTTTGCTAGCGATCGCTTCCTAAAAACCCTCGACAATTTGGAAAGTCTGGCAGAGATGGAGGACAAAAAATTGAGCCGACTGATACGAGCCTTAAAGTCTGTGCGAGCCCAGCTAGCGCGTGACTTCGAGCATTTTGACGTTTACCCGTCCATTTGGGTTTGTTGATATGAACTACGAACTATACGAGGTTCAGAGTACAGAAGCAATTGCCAGAGTCGAGGTCGGCAGCGTCGCTTCTCGGCCGAACGGTAATTGCGTTAGCAGAGCGCCTAGCTCCAGTCCTCCATCGGCTCCATTGCTTATGAAAGGATTCCTTATCGGAGCGTCCTCGGTCGCCCTTCTCGCGGCTGGTTGGCTAGTTGGGGTCTCTCAAAGCGAGTCAAAAATCGACGAGCTGACTGTCAGAAACCGGACGGTAGAGTCGAAAAGGCTAGCGGTGCTTCAGTGCGTAAAACAACTGGAAAACTGAGGGATATAAACCATGAACGCAGGCCAATTCGAGCTGGAAAAAGTCCAAACAGAAGGACAGATAAGGACAGAGCAAATCTACCAGCTCAAAAACAAGTTACAGTGTGAAAGGATTAGGTCTAAGTCTTCTGACATAGACGTTCAAATCGAGCAGCAACGATTTGCCCAAAAGCAGCACAGGCTTGCTGCGGAAAAGATTAAGACCCAGATAGCAAAAGTGCAGGTTCAAATCGAGCAGCAGGGTTTGGAAAGAGCAAACGTATCCTTGGCTGCTGCCAGGGAAGCAGTCATAAATGCCACTACCAACCTTCACCTGCAATCGAGACAGGACTCTACTCAACTGAACCTGTTTGCTTCGCGAGTCAGCTCGGATTCTGCACGCTCCAGCCTATTTTCTGCTGCTGCTATCTTAAACTAAAATAAGCCGGGCAAAAATGAAATGCAGTGGCCTAAAACAGTAATTAAAATCGTGGCGATCGCCTTTGCGCTAGCTTTTTTGAAAGATCTAACCTTAACGATCGCCTTTTTTGCTGAGCTTCCCGACTTGTTTGCCCTTGCGGGTCTTTTTGCAATAGAGTTGCTAGTCTGCTTGGCAATTTGCGAAACCAAATATTTGCACCGCTACCAAAAAGCGGCCTACTTTTTCTTAATAGCCTCGATTATTGCGATATAGGACGTGAAGTTAGACTTGCAAGCAAAACCAAAAGACAAGCCCCTGCTAGCTGCAGCGATCGCCCTAAGCTTGCTGTCTGTCTTGCTGTGGTCTATTTTTATTAAAAAAGTATCTTTAAGCGAATTTGAGAAAATGGGCGCGATCGCCCTAAGACTGTCCTTGTCCCTGTCCGGCCTTATCTCCTCAATTGCTTGGCTTTGCGCAGACTCGAAAGAACTTCTCGAACCGAGCTACGAAGAGCAGAACGTAGAAGAGCTAATAGCCCCAATCGTGCAAAAGGCGGAAATGCAAGTTCGGGCGGCGCAAGAATCGGTGATTCAGGTTCAAGAAGCTTACGAAAAGACGATCTCCGACTTAATAGACGACTTTGAAAAAGCCAATGCCCTCAAAACGCCTTTAGGACCTGGGCGCATGAACTGGCTCGGTTCTGAAATCATAACTTTGCTGGCCACAAAGGGAATGCTTTGTGACTTCGACAGCTACCAAGAAACTCCGGGCAAGGACTTCTATTGGCTCCAGCCTCGCAACCCTGCTAAATGGCCGGAAATCAAGCGGATGGAAGAAGAAATAGCCCTAACTCTAGGCTGTACTTCCATTTCTCTTTCTCCCGAGCAACACCTAATTCGAGTGGAAGTCAGCGACCCGCGAATAGGCGGTCATTCTCAAAAGTCCTTGGCTTCGGGAACAGTTCGGTTTGCGCCGGTTGACCTGATTGACTGCCTGGAAAGGAGCAACCATTTCGGCGTTTTTGGCGACACTGGCAGCGGCAAATCTACGTTCATTGCCAACATCTGCAAAGCTGCCAGCGAATATTATGGTGGAGAAGCATCGGTTATCATAATCGACCCCAAGTTTCCAGATAACGACTGGGGATTTGAGCCGCAATACAAAGGCTTTCAAAGAATTCACGATGGCAGCCGCGAACATCCCGACGCTTACGACGGAATCGCCGAAATGCAACGGCGGTGCCAGCAAAGGTTTTCGGAAGCTAGTGTTGCAAAAATCAAAGGACAGCCCCTGCCCGAAAGACCCCTAGAAATCTGGGTGCTAGACGAAGTTCCCTCCGTTATATCCGTTGCCGAAGAAAAGGGAATTAAGGCACGGGTAGTCAGAGCCATTCATTACGTTACCAGGCTCGGCAGGAGCGCGAGAATTTGTTTTCTCTTGGTAGGGCAGTCCGTCAAATGTTCTAACTACGGGTTCAGAACTAAGGACTCCCTCCTAAACCTGTCGGTATTTGCCTTGAGAGACTTAGCGCTCCCGGCGGCTGAAGAATACCTTCCCACTGCTGCCGAAAAGAGAGCCTTTAGAAAAGCGATCGCGCAGCGCCAGCAAGAGGCAAGTCAAGAGCAAAACAAGGGCTTTTATGCCTTTTACCGCTTGCCAGGGGGTATGGGAAGGTTGGGCGAACTGCCGCCACCGCCAGACTTTTCTCTAGCCGTTTCGGCAGAAGTTCCAATAGAAGTTCCGACTCCAGCGAGCGAGGTTCCGCCCCCGGTTCCAGGAGCGACTGGAGACGCCGACATCCTCATGCAGCAAGAGTTTCAGCCGGAACTAGAAATCAGCGACGACTTGTCCAAGCTGCTTTCGCTGGTCGGACTAGCGGAGCGCGACGAGAAGGACTTGGCAATGGCAAGGGACGTTGTTGAAAGCTTAGAAATTAGGAAAAAAAAGGTAACTGCAACTGCTGTTATTAGAGAAGTTTTTCCCGAGACGTTCACGCAAGAGGGCAACAAAAGTGCAAGACGGTTCGCTACCGCTAAAGAACGGCTTCGGAGCGCATTCGCTAAATGGGAATAGCGTGCCAAACTACGAGGCCAGATATGCCGAGGGCTGGTCGGAAATCTCTGCCTTGGCCAAAGAAGCGACGGGGCATAGGTGCGTCATTTGCGATCGCAAAGCGGTAGAAACGCACCACGCCCTTTACGCAGACGGAAAAGGTGCGATCGCCGGAAGAGAGATTCCAGGGGTTCATGTGTTTCCTCTTTGCGGCGACTGTCATAAAGAGGCTCACTCTGTAGAAAACTGGACAAAAGACCCCATAGAACCCGTCACCTGCAACTGTTCGACAGTGCAGTTCTACAAGCGGTTAAGAAAAGGATGGCTCGAACGGTGCTACTCCGTAGAACGAACTCTGTTTTATCCGAAGGACTAGGAGAGGAAAATTTAATGAAAGCTACAAGACTAGAAAAAGCGCGAGAGAGCTTCGACGAAGCGAGAGACTTGCTCAAAGGGGCGCGCAGGGAATTCGTCAACGCGGGGCGCGCCTTGTTGGGCATCCCCCGAGTCATGCACATAGACGTGGGCAAAAGTGGATTTTCTGACTGGAGCCGGTACGTTTCTAAAAAAATTAGTCGGCTCGTAGATGAAGGTTGGTTTGATGAAGACTAGCGGGAATTATTTTAAGTGAATCTGGAGAAAAATCGATGCCTTCGGGAAAAACGCACGACAAAATTACGAAGGTAGCAACGCTAGCGATCGCAGTTTTTTCGGGAATAGTTACCAAAGACCTCGCGATCTCCAGCATGACTGTAGTAAGTTTTGCCTTCAGCGGCTTCATGTTCGGGCCAGACTTGGACATTTATTCCCGGCAATACTTGCGATGGTGCTGGCTGCGCTGGATATGGCTGCCTTACCAAAAGCGGGTCAAGCACAGATCTTGGGTGTCGCACGGCCCAATAATCGGAACGTGCGGCAGAATTCTTTACCTCGGGGTCGCAATTTTAGCCGCCACAGCGCCAGCTTCGGTCATCCAGCTAATTTTTCTCCCCGAAAGTCAACTAGCAACAATCAGACTTATAAAATGGGCAATAAGCGCGATTTCAAAATACCCTTTGCTTTTTACTTGGGCAGCAATAGGGTTAGAGCTTGGAGCGGCTAGTCACTACTTTGCAGATTGGACTGTTTCTTTTTGGAAAAAGCGCAATAAATAACAAACTTTTCTGCGGAAAACGTAATACTGGGAGCCGCTTCTTGCCTGACACGATGGCAAAAATATAAGATTAGTGGGGAGGTGAGACGGAAGAGTTGTTGTTTCCTGAGAAAATTTGATATGCTAAGGATGGAATCGAAGGCTCCACGCTTGACGAAAATGCTTTCGAGCGGCCAAGGGGATTTGCTAAGTGGTACGGCGGTTTCCACCAGCCCCTGTGACCTAAGTGGTACGGGTGACCAGCTCAAACCTGGGATGTTTGCAAGTTCGAGTCTTGCCAGGGGCATTAGTCGATAGTAACGAAGTATTCAATGTACATCTATCAAGAATCCGATCCAAAAGAAAAATATTATTTATATCCCGTCAGTTTTTATCGGGGCGATCGCTTTTGCCCAGAGATCAACCAGTTTGGCGAGATTGAAAATTGGCCTGTGAGCTTTTTCGACCGAGGCGACGCTTTGGAGTTAATGGCAGCGACTTTGAAAAACCGCAGTAGCAAGCTTAAGCAATAAAACTTGTTGCATTAAATACTGGCAATGCTGTTATGCGCCGCAATTGTTTTATAATATTAACCACTTTATCCAGATTCTTATATCGAGCGAGGCTGGAGAGTAGTCGTTTATCCCCAAGTCACAAACTCTGAGCCAACAATTTACCATTGCAATCTTGATGGTTCAGAAATTCGTATTTTTTATAAAGGGGAGCCCAAAATATTGCATTTGTCGGAAAAGTTGCAAGATGAATACGGCTATTTTATAGCTCAATCAATGTACGACTCAAGAATAAAATTGGGAATTGATAACAATTGATTTTGTCAATATTTTTTACATTCTATTTTATAGTCAAATTATTATTTTAAGCTAACAAATCTATCAGGCCGATTTTTTCTATGAACGATTCCCAATTAAAAACAGTGCAGTCAGTTTCAAATATATGTGTGATTTAAAGTCACCACAAGGGTTTCAGCCGTTCCGCATCTATATACTAATTTGAGAAATGCTATGATGCTTAATCTTTGGCTTCAAGTTTTTGCATTGTAGTTAATTTTTGTCTTCGTAAGCTGAGTCTATTTTTAGAATATTGTCCCGATTAGGAGGTACTACTTTTTATGTCTATTTTTGAAAATGTCAACGATTCAGAAGTTATCGAGTTTTTTTCATCTCTTAGAAACAGCCGAACCGGATTTATTTGCCACTTATTTAGCTACTTTTGACCAACTGTTTGCCGCCGACTCCGAGGCGGAAGCGAGCATCGCTCGACGGATTAAAGATTGGTGCCAGAGCCGCTCGGATGTTGAGAGAAATCTGGAAAACGAAATCTGTACGATGGTCGTTGGCAATAAGAGCAGCAAACCCAGCGATGTGGCTCGCTCTTATAACAAGCGTCTCAAAGAAAACCGCGATCGTCTTGCTTATTGGTCTCCAGCAGAATCCAAAACGCCCGTGCAGCAGAAAATCTTGGGCTACTGACCATCAAGTAAATCGAGCATAGGCGTTAAGATCGCTAACAAGCGCAACAAAAATGACAAACAATATGAAAATGCCATTTTAAATGCTTTTTCGTCAAGCTACCAAGTATTTTCGGCGATCCGCGACAGCGCACTTATCGCTTCTTTTAAATGCTCTTGAATCACCAATTCCTCTCGCTCTAAAATCGCCCTTTTCGCCGCATCTTGCGCTGCCAAGACTGCTTGAGCCGCCGAAAAGCCATCCATTTTTTGGAGAATCATAGGCCAATCTATAATTCCCAACTCAAGTGCCGATAGGGTTTGCTTGAGAATAATCCTCAGTTCCTGCTCTCCGGGTTTCGGAACTTCAATGATGTCGTCAAATCTTCTCCATAAAGCAGGATCCAGGTATTTATTCAAGTTAGTCGCTGCAACCAAAAGACCTGAAGAGGGTTCGTATTCGTCTAAAATCTGTAGAAACGAATTGACGACTCGCTTAATTTCTCCAACCTCTTGGACATCTTCCCTAGACTTAGCAATAGAATCGCATTCGTCGAAAAATAACAAACAAGGATTTTTGGCTGCTTCTTCAAATACAGCTCTCAAATTGCTGGCAGTCTCGCCCAAAAAAGACGATACCATTGCATCAAATCTAACTTTGAGCAAGGGCAAGCCCGTATTCCAGGCCAAGCGCTCTGCTCCCAAAGTTTTACCACAACCGGGGTAACCGTACAAAAGAATCTTCTGCCTGTAGCGCAAGCCATAATGAGCCAGCCTATCTCTAGCAGCATGTTCGCGTTCAATTCGCTGGAAGCGTTTTTCGGTTTGTTCTGGCAAAATTATATGATGCCGCAGTTTTTCCCTATGGATAACGGTAACCAAGGGAAGATGAAATCGCTTGCTAGTTGGCAGCTCGCTGAGACCTTGGAGGTTTTGGAGACTTTCGGAAGTAGGGGGAGTTGGGGGAGTTGTCTTATTTGAAGTCTGCGGCGGCTTTTGACTATTTTTGGTTATGCTCTCTAATTGGTCGGCCAGGAGAGTATGTCCTCTGCGGCGCTCTTCCTTAATAACTAGATACATCAGTTTGTCGATCGCTTCTGTATCCGAACTCGCGATCGCCCGGAACATTCTTTTAAGAATTTCTCCTTTCATGGTCTTTTTCAGAATTATATTTTCTATGGCGAACATTCGCAGATTCAGCCTTAATAAGTTGGCTGAGGTTTGCTAATTGCTATTTTCATTCAAGCGGCAAATGCTTTTCTCAGATGAGATGGCCTCTATGCTATCATATCAATAGTAATTTCCCGGATTTGCCCCGTATTAAATCCGAGCATTTGCTGCGGGTATTTTTTTAAGTGCTAACATTGTAATTACAGCTTGCCGGTATAATTATTATTTTTGCATTTTGTTATGATATGCGATCGCGGGCACAAATTAAAAATAAATTAAACTTAAAGCCAGAAAAGCTTATGAAATTTGTTTGCGAACAAAGCGACCTCACCAGCAACCTATCTTTAGTTAGTCGTGCAGTGCCTTCCCGTCCTACCCATGCAATTCTATCTAATGTTTTGTTGAATGCGAATGAGGAAGCCCAGCGCCTAGAGATTGTTGCATTTAACCTGAGCTTGGGCTTGAAAACTAGCATATCTAGTCGGGTAGAAGAAGCTGGTTCTATTACTCTTCCTGCCAAGCTGCTCGGCGACATCATTTCCCGATTGCCTTCGGGAGAAATTACTTTGAACGATTCTAAAGGAGAGCGAGTTACTTTGACCTGTCAGTCAGGTAGCTATCAGATGCAAGGTCTTAACTCAGAAGAATTCCCCGAACTGCCACAAGCCGAAAAAGCTAAAGCGATAGAGCTGAGTGCCGAAGCATTGCTGGAAGGTTTACGAGGTTCCCTGTTTGCCGCCAGCAACGACGAAAGCAAGCAAGTGCTAGTTGGAATTCATTTAACCGTGCGCTCGGAATCTATAGAATTTGCTGCCACTGACGGACATCGCTTGGCTGTGGTAGAGACGATTAATGAGAAAAAAATAGATACGGAAGAATTGCAAGTTACCGTTCCTGCTAAAGCTTTGCGGGAATTGGAACGAACCATCGCATCGGTACAAACGGAAAAAGACCAGCCTCTGATGGTTAAGGCTTACCTCGAACCGGAACAGGTGGTTTTTGAGTTGGGCGATCGCCGCTTAACTAGCCGCACCCTAGAAGGCCGATATCCCGACTATCGCCTATTGATTCCCGAGAGCTTCAAGCTTTTGGTTAGCGTCCAACGCCGCGAACTAATAGGTGCCTTAGAGCGGATTGCTATTTTGGCCAATCAGAAAAGCCGAGAGAGCGACTTAGGCATTGCGCATAAATAACTTTTACACTTTTTCCAGCCAAGCCTAGATTTTATCTTCAGTACAAAGAGCTGAATGTTAAACTTATTTCTGCTCGATGCCTTAGTTAAATTTAGTATCGATAGCGAGGCTCAAATTCTTTCGCTATCTGTTGAGGCTCAAGATGTTGGCAGCGGACGAGAATCTATTCAAGCCCAGATTACTGGCGATAGTCTAGAGATAGCTTTTAGCGTCAAATACGCGATGGACTCCTTAAAGAACATTCCTACTGAAAACGTTACGATTAAAATTGATTCCGCAACTACCCCAGTAATTTTAGTTCCATTAGGCGGCAGTGGCAGTAGCGACATAATTCACTTGTTGATGCCGATGCACCTTAAAAATTAACAGCAAAAAAGCAAAAACTAAGTATTTGACATGAAAGAATACCAATGGTGGGGCGGCGACAATTCTCCACCTAAAAAATTGAGGACTAAAAAACAGTTATCCGCTATGGGATTAAAACCCCAGACAGATGGCGCTGTTGGCGTAATTCACTGCTCAAAATACGATTTGTTTTTGTACGACCCGGAGAACCCGAGCAGTGTTGTTGAAAAAAGGAAGCCGACGGCACAGCAGCTAAAAAACCTTCAAAAGGGCAGAGACTATCAGCAAAGGTTGGCTAAATACAAGGAATGGTCTCAGTTTTTGTTTTTAAGAACAGACAAAATAGATGCAATTCTTAAGTGCAGAAAAATTTTAAACCAAGGCTTTGTAGTAATCGACACTGAAACTACAGGTTTAAATGTTCAAGAAGATGAAGTTTTGCAAATAGCCGTACTTGACGGCAGCGGGAGTCTTCTGGTAGATAGCTTGGTCAAGCCCTTGGGTCAAGTTAAGGCTACACAGATTCATGGCATTACTGCGTCAGACGTAGAAAGCGCCCCGACTTTTCGGGAAATTTGGCCGGAGATTTGCTCTGCGATCGCTGGAAAGTTAGTGGTGTTTTACAATGCAGAGTTTCACCTTAAAATTTTGAGGTCTAATTGCAAAAAACACAGCCTTAAGATGCCGCCTAGTTTTCGAGGCAAGCGTTGCGAAGACAATGAGACTGTTTTCTGTGCTATGGCTATCAACTCGGTTTACAACAATGACTATATTTTTAATTTAGACGAATATTCTTTAGTTCCGCTTGGAGCAGAGCATGAAGCTAGCGCGGATTGCCAAAAAATACTAGACTTGCTTAAAGAAATTACTAAGGCTGACGAGTCTTTGTACTGTCCTTATCCAGAATTTTTGAAGCAAGACATTCGCGATCGCTACACGATCGTCTCGACCTAGGTTGTCAGAAAATAGATCGAAATTGTTATAATAAGGTAAGCACAAGCACAAAAGAACAAAATGACAGAAAAACTTTGGGGCGTAGACAATAAATCTGACGCAAATCCGGTTGGTACGACAGTTGTCGAGGGTGAAAAAGTCGATTTAATTCGTGGAGAACATCCTCACACAAAACAAAACAATAACTTATATGCTAGGTGGCCAGATGGCACGATACAGGCATTTAACGGGCATCGCTTGTTACATAAAATCAAGTTTAAAGATTGTAATTACATGAAAAGTAGTCACTTGTCAGGAGATGAAGTGCGCCGAGGAGGGGCGTGTGAAATTTATATTAACGATTATATGGTCGATTTATTTTCTTACAGAGATGTAAGGGAGGCATTGATAGAAGCTCATCATCGATTGCTAAAAATTTATGATTGCTTTATTAATATATAGGAAAAAAGTGAACGAGAAACACTTATAGGACGTAAGATTTATTGGCACGATCAACCCGCAATAGTAACAAATTTTTTGGACGATCATTTATGCGTAATACTGGAACCAGATTATCCTGACAAATCTGGCTTTCGGCCTATCCCTTTTGTACATAATGAAAACGATTATGAAAAAAAATGGGCAAAAGAATATATATACGCACCTTTTATTAAATGGACTAGGAATTAATTTTTTAAGTTTTAGCGAGCTACAACTTGGCTTAAGATTAATGGAAGCGAGCGGGGAACTCTTCGATCCTCCTTCTTCTGCTTATACCTTAGACCCTACACCGTGCTATATGACTAAATTAGGAACTTGGCTAAATCAACAAAAGCCTGAAAACCACCTGTACCTGCTGTGACAACAACCCAGTTATTTTGCCAAAGGGGCAGAAGTAAAGCGATTAGTAGCTTGGTTAACAGATTTTGGTTTTTTGGAACAGAAGCTAGACGCCGTAGGAGTAACGGCGCTTATTGATGACTATAACTTGGCGCTGCCTTTGCTCTCTGGCTCGGAGCAACGAGCCTTAAAACTCATCCAAAAAGTCTTGCGCCTCTCCTCCGATATTTTGGCCGAGGATAAAAGCCAATTAGCGCCGCAATTGCTCGGGCGTTTGCTGTCTTTTCCCGAACCGGAAATTAGAGCTTTGATGCAACTGGTTTCTAAATAGATCCGGGCATTATAACAGTTTTTTCTGAGTTCGTTTTTAATGGCGATCGCAATATATGGCGAACCTAAACGGTTTTTTCATGCTGCCCTGAGTTTACCCAAGATATGTAGTTGACATGACCCCAGTAAACAGAATTTTTAACGACCTGGCCAAAGCAGTGAAGTTTTTTCCGAAGGGCGGCTTACAACAGCGGGCTTATTGGAAGTCTCTTTTGGATCTTGCTGTAGCTCAAAAAGAAAACTCCATTGACGGCAAAAAAACAGAGAAAGAAACTTTAATAATTCCTGTCATTAAAAAGCTGCGTTTAGAGCGCTTTAAAAGCTTTAAAAATACAGAAATACAACTAAGTCCGTTTACGGTTTTGCTCGGAGTAAATGCTTCCGGCAAAAGCAACATTAGAGATGCCTTTCGCTTTTTGCGCGGAATTTGGGATTCAGTTGGTCAAAAAAGGAGTAATAGTTTTCTGCAATGGAGAGGAACGGGCATTACCTTTCAAGGCTCGGAAACATTTGCCTTAGAGGTAACATTTTTAAGCCCGCCAAACTCCGAGGGAAAACAGGAAGAAATGTTGTATCGCATTGAAGTTGCTCCCGGCAAAACGGAAATTCCTTTTAGGCTTGTTGCAGAGAGTCTGATATTTGTTGAGAATGCCAAGAGTTTGTTCGATGTAAAATACCGAGATGACGATAGCACAGATTTTTTGTCCTTAGAGATTGGCGGTCAAAAAATTACAGAAGCAGAATGGCGTGACTCAGATTTTAGGGCGATTAATTATGTAAGCATTTTACTTATGATTGGTGTCGGCAACATAAATCCTATAATACCGCCATTTTTAAGAGATGTCTGTTGGAATATTCTAGTGGCGTTTCGAGGTTTGCGTTTTTTCAATTTAGAGCCAGATGCGATGCGAATACCGTCGGTGCCTGGGCAAAATAACTTGGGCGATCGCGGCGAAAATCTGTCTTCTGTTCTTCAGAAAATTTGCGAAAATTCTCAACGCAAGCAAGCGCTGCTTCAGTCCCTGCAAAAACTCACGCCAATGGGCGCGCTTGACTTCGAGTTTCCCACGGATTTTACGGGTAAAACATTGGTGACATTGGTGGAGTCTAACGGACAAAAGACCTCAGCTATTAATGCCTCTGATGGCACTTTGCGATTTTTAGCCATAATGGCAGCACTTTTATACCCGGAAAAAGCGCCATTTTATTTTTTTGAAGAAATTGAAACCGGCATTCATCCCACTCGCTTGCACTTGCTAATTCAACTTATTGAAAAATGCATTAACAAGGGCGATCGCCAAGTTGTTGCCACTACTCACTCGCCCCAGCTTCTCAGATTGTTGAGTCCCGAAAGCTTAGAATCTGCTTCCTTAATCTATCGCTTGGAAGAGCGTTCGGAGTCGAGAATTATTAGAATTTTAGATATCCCTACTGCTAAAACTGTTTTTGAAGAAAACGATCTCGCAGAACTGTACGAATCGGCTTGGTTTGAAAATGTGATGGAATTTATGTCTGATGAAGAAAAGTAATGTGGATATTTACAAAAGTTCTCAAATAAGTTTGCCGTTTTAAAATGCAGTCACCATAAAGTTTTTAGTGTCTCATATAGTCGTTAATCTGAATTGCGCACGACCATCTTTTTTAAAAACATATTATGTCGATTTTGCTTGTTATTGTTGTATCGATAAGCAGTGGCGTTTTTAACACAATCGCCCCTAAAGTTATAGGCCGCGATGCTCCTGTCTTGGTTTTTAAAGCAAATTGGCAAAGTCACTGTAATGACGAGCAAAATTCTCTGCCGTGCTACTCGAATAATTACCAAACAGATAATCTCAGAAATTCCTTAACTCGCTTCCCTCATCTTAGTTCCAGATTCGCTACCTCTACGGCCACTTCTGCTAGCGATCCTAGCTCCAGTACCGCTACATCTATAAATAAAGAACAACAGGCGGAGCAACTCTATGCAATCGGAAGGTTGGCAGAAGCGGCGCAACTTTTGCAAGAGATAAGGGAAGAATACGCGAATCTAGGAGATGACTTAGGTCTAGCCAGAGTTTTGCGCAATCTGGCATTAGTTTATTTGGAAGCAGGGCAGAGGCCAGAGGCTGTGGAAATAATTGCCCAAAGCCTTAATCTGCTTTGTGAAGATATTACTTGTGACATTTCTCAAAAAAACGGGCGAGAATTGAGCAAAATAATCGCCGAAGTTTTAGAAGTAAAAGGGAAGTTGCAATTTTCTGCGGGTAAAACGGAAGCGGCTTTAGAGACTTGGAAGCAAGCGGCTTTGTTTTACGCAAAAATAGAGGATATAACTGGGGTGACTCGCAGTGAGATTCACCAGACCCAAGCTTTGCGACGTTTGGGATTATACCGGCAGGCTATCGATACTTTGAGGGCAATAGATGAGAGTTTGGCGGAGCAACCGGATAGCCTGCTGAAAGCGCAAGCCTTGCAAAGGTTAGGGGATGCATTGCGCTTGGTGGGTCGGGAGCGAGAATCCAAGGAAATATTGGAGAAAAGTCTGGCGATTCTGATGCAGAAACGCTATGCAGTCTCCACCAACGATGCTGAAAGATTGCTCTATGCTTCCTCGATCGCTTCGGTGATGTTCAGTTTGGGCAATACGGCGCGAGAATCGGAGCAAGATCCAAAAAGCGCTTTGGATTTTTATGAGGAAGCTGCATTATATTCTCCCTCTCTCGATCTTCGGCTTAAAGCACAACTAAATATCCTGAGCTTGTTGGTAGAAGAGGAAGATTTTTCTGAAATGCAGAAGTTAATCTCAGAAATACAGTCTAACCTGACCCAGTTGCCTTTATCTCGTACTGCAGTCAATGCCAGGATTAACTTGGCGAGCAGCTTAATGAAGATTTCCATGGCTGAGGGTCAATGCCCTGTCAGTGCGAAGCATTGGAACAATCGATTATTGGCTAAAGCCGATCCTTCTCTGGAAATGCTTCGCCCCTCAAACCTTGAAGCTAAGAACTCCTTTTGCAATGTTGCCAAGGCTGAATTATTAGCTACAGCGGTTAAGATGGCTCGGGCTTTGGAGGATAAGAGAGCAGAATCTTATGCCCTAGGAGTTTTGGGGCGGCTGTACGAGCAGAACCAACAGTGGGATAATGCGCGATCGCTGACGGAGCAAGCATTATTTTTGGCGCAAGTGATGAATGCGGGGGATATTGCCTATCAATGGCAATGGCAATTAGGGCGGATTATGAAGGTGCAAGGAGATCGAGAAGGTGCGATCGCTGCCTATAGTCAGTCAGTCAATACCCTTAAGTCTCTGCGCGGCGACTTAGTGGCGATTAGCTCGAAAGTCCAGTTTAATTTTAAAGAAACTGTCGAACCCGTATATTGAGAGCTAGTGGCGCTTCTGTTGGAACCGAGCCAAACTAAAGATGGAAAGGCGTCGCAAGTAGAGATTATGAAAGCGAGGGAAACTATTGAAGCGCTTCAGATAGCAGAGCTAGATAACTTTTTTCGAGATGCCTGTTTGGAGTATTCTCCGCGCTGACGAGCGAAAGAAAGATCCAATTGAATTGCTCGTCCTCAGCGCTTGCCAAACGGCAGTGGGCGATCGTCGTGCGGCTTTGGGATTGGCTGGAGTTGCCGTGCGAGCAGGAACGCGCAGTACCGTGGGTTCTTTATGGTATGTCAGCGATCGAGCGACAACTATGTTGATGTCTGATTTTTACCAAGAACTAGCCCAACTTAACGCAAAAAAAGCCGAAGCTCTGCGCCGCGCCCAAATGACTCTTTTGCAGAACGGTAAATTTGCTCATCCCTACTTTTGGTCGGCTTTTGTACTGGGCAATTGGCAATAAGAACGCTGTAGGATGCAGGGTCCGTAACCCCACCAGTTCTTTATTGGTTATGGTGGGGTTAGATGGAAGCATTCCTGGTTTTGTTTGCGAAATTTTGAAAGCGCATTAGTTGAAGAGTGTGTAAATTGACGTAAGCTGTCGAGCATTTAGATTGGGTGCAAGCGGGACTAATAAATGGCGGAAGTGCCCGTTCGTTCGGCGATTTCGCCCGCTATGCAGATTTCGATTTAAATGCGCAACAGCTTAGCGATCGCAAATCTCATGTTGGCTTTGATGGATTATGTGTCTGCGAGGACTAATTTGATGAAGAAATAACAATGGTTGGGCAACGATAGCTCTCCATCAGACAACTTAAAACTTAAAATGTGATAATCCTAGGCATAGATGATAATCCCAGACAAGATAATAATTGTTATGTTGCTTTAAAAATAGTTGTCAGCAATTTAAATCGTCTCGTCTTTTTGTTGTTTGCGAACACTTCTTTCCCACGCTTCTTGAAAATGCCTATCGTCCAGCCATTTGTGATAAAGGCTATGATGAACTTTTAAGGAATGCCCCATCATTTTTGCTGCTAACGAAACATCTAGATTGTAAAGCGCAGCCCGAATCGCCCAAGCATGCCTTAAGTACATTGATGTAAAAGGAATGTCATAACGGCTGTAAGCTTTACAAACTCTTTCTGATAAAGCAGAGTTGTTTTTGCCAGTGCATTGTGGTCCGATTCCGTCGGCCAAATTCCATTCTGTCCACCATTCTGGTTGATATGGCCATACTTTTCTGCCTCCAGTTTTAGTTCCATCTTCCACAACTAAAATTCCTGGGTAGTCAGAAAAATTGTCTAAGTTTAGATAAAATAGTTCGTGTGGTCTTATCCCATAAGTGGCTTGAATCCCAAAAGCCCATCTCCAATTTGGATTTGGAATTGAGTTATATACAGACTTTATTAATTTGTCTGAAGGTATATTTTTTTCTTTTACGGGGTTGCGCGGAGAGTAAGAGCCTTTGTAATCTACAAGATCGACATTAATTCCTGCGAACTTTGCTAGGGCGGCTAAGTAAATTGTTGCTTTTCTTCGCTTGCTTGTATCTGGCTCGGTTTGTAGTACAGCCTTTAAAATGGATTCTTTAGTTAAAGGCAGCGAAAAATCCTCAAAAGATTTCCAAATTTTTTCGTAGTCTTTAAACGTTGAACGAGTTTTTGAATTTTCCGCTCTTTTGCTAAAATAATCTTCTTCAAATTTAGCCAACCATTGTTCTATTGACCCAGAATCAACGTCGGCCTCTTTGACACTAACTCCCCAATGCGCCCAATCAAAAGTTCCAGACGCAAGCATAGTCCCGGCCCTCAAAGCTTCGGTTTTTGCTGTTTTAAACCCAGCGGGATTTGCATAAACTCCCAAGGCAATATCTTGCTGGTAAGGTTTCGGTTTTGAGCTTCCCGGCCTGGGCGGAAAGGTCCCTCGCAAACAGAGCCGATCGCCTCTTTGACGGACCGTTACTCCAATTTTGCCATCTTTGAGATATCTGTTCAGCTCGTTCAAAAGGTCCTGGCTAGATTTGCTTGGCATTTTCTTGACCTGATTTTGCCCTAAATTTTTAAGTCAATAAAGCACAATAAGGGTGCATTCGCTAGGTCTGAATGCACCCTTATTGTACCAATCGTGTTTTTGATAGAAGGCTGAAAGCCTTATTTGGCCGATGGCTCAGGCGTGACTTGAACACGCGACCAAGAGCTTATGAGTCTCCTGCTCTACCGCTGAGCTACTGAGCCAACTTTTTTAACCATACTTTCTTAGTATAGCAGGCAAAAGATATATGTCAACACCTCTGACAAAAATTTTTTTTGTCTGTCACAACAGGGAAGCTAAATAAGGGCCATAGAATGCGATACATAGGCCCTTATTGATTTAAGCGGCCCAATTCCCAATTTTATCCTGAGCCTGTCGTAGGCGTAGCCCGCTCTCCGGGGCGTAGGGTCCCAATTCCCAATTTCCTGTTGCATAATTTGCGGGCTCATTTCCTAATGTATATATAGCGACTCTAAGTAGTTCGCCCGATCGCAGTAGGTATAGTATCTGCGATCGCCGCCCCTAGGATCCTCCACAAATGAAGATTATGACTAAACAACAATTTCCCTTACTCGCCCAATTTTGCGGCGCTTATTTCCATCAAAATTGGTATTTAGAGGCCCCTGATGCTCTGGCGGTTATCCGCAACTATATTAAAGACAAGTCAATTGCCCAAGTCCAACAAACCATCAGAGAAATAGAGAGATTGCTTTTGCTCTCCCGATATATTGACACGGATCAACTCACAAAAATTATAGAGTATGAGTTGCAATGCTACTACAATCCTACAGCCTATGGCATCTCTATGAGAGATTGGCTGAACTGGGTGCAGATATCTTTGAAACAAGGAATGTCTAAGGCAATCGCTCTATCGGCATAACGACTAGATAATATAGCAGTAAGCGATTAGCTGTCACTGCTCAGCAGTCAGCTAAAGTCCTGCCAACAAGCGCACTCAAGCGCATTTTGTAACTGTCAAACACCTTAATCGGTAGTGCTTTTTTTGTGAAAACCCGGTTTCGCCTTGCTGCTAAAAACCCGGCTTTTTTAAAAAAGCCGGGTTTCTGAGGTTTGATTGAGAAATTGCCTCTAAATACCCTGGGTTAAAAAATATAGCCGCTTAAACGATAGCTTGCTGCTGCGATCGCAACTGCAGCAGCATAACCAGAACCTGGGTAGATCTGGGTCAGAGACCAACTCGAAGATAGAGGCGGATTGCCGGGGGTGGCCAGCAGCTTTGGATATTGCTCTTCATCAAAAGAAACTGCTACGGTTTCCAAGCCACCAGCCAAACCAGCGCCGGTAGCTTTGAGATAGGCTTCTTTGCAAGTCCAATAATGGAAAAATTCTACTGCTTGTCGATCGCCGGGAAGTTGGGAAAGCTCGCTATATTCTTCAGGAGCAAAAAAGCGTTTGGCCAGTTCCTCTGCTTCAATAGGACGGATGTATTCCAGGTCTATGCCGATCGCTATATCTCGGGTTATTCCATATAAAGCCAATCCGTGGGAGTGAGAAAGATTAAATTGGAGCGAACTGTCGGTATTGGCCAGGAAAGGTTTGCCGCTATCGCTATAGGCAAACTGGATATCCTCCGCTTGGATTGATAAATAGCGACCCAGAATCGTTCTGAGGATACCCCGTGCGGCGATAAAATGGTTTTGGTCCCGCTCGAAATAAAAGCGATCGGCCCGTTTCTGCTCTTCTCCAGATAGGATTTCTCGTAGCAGAGCAATCCTATCCGGCGACAAGTCGAGATTGGCTCGCCAAATCTGCGCTTCATCCGGGGACAAGCTTAATTCTGTCGGTGCGGGTTGCCAGAAATTATCCAGAGACATAAGAGAGTTTTGAGTTTTGAGTTTTGAGTTTTGAGTTTTGAGTTTTGAATTTTGAGTTTTGAGTTAAAAAACCGTAGTATAACTTGGGAGCAGCCCCCTTTGGGCTTGGTTTGTATAGCCGCGCCAGGCTGCCAACGAGAGGAGCAGCTAATCCCTTTGGACTGGCGGCAGCATACTTTCATTGAAATGCTCCCTATAACTTTTTTCAGCTTAGGGGAGCGCTTGTGGCACAATACCGACGGTAAAACCTAAAAACTATAACTTAAAACTCTCAAGCGCTCGAACTCAAAACTTTTCCCTAATGACCGTGAATAGAAATTTATTTGCCCGAGAGGCGATCGCCCAAATTCCCACCATCCTTACTTTGCTAGACCGCAACCCTCACAGCCCTACTTATGGCTGCTTCGATCGCAACTTCTGGCATTACAAGATTATTGACTTTCCCAGCGGCATGGCCCAAGAGTTTGTTTGGCCCCTTGCCTTAGCTTACAATACCAAAATTGCCGATAATCCTTTTTACCAAAAGCCAGCTATTCGCGATTGGGTAGAAGCCGGAATTCTCTATGCCGCTCGCAGCGCCCATGCCGATGGTTCTTGCGATGACTATTTTCCCTACGAACGGGCTGGAGGAGCAGCAGCCTTTTCTCTCCTAGCTTGCATAGAAAGTTACGCCGAATTAAAGCTAAATAACCAGGAAGCAATCCAGTTTTTTAAAAAGCGGGCAGACTGGCTTGCCTCTCACCATGAAAGCGGCCAACTGGCCAATCACCAAGCTTTGATTGCGCTCTGTTTGCAAATCCTCGGGCAACTTTTAGAAACATCTCAGTGGGAGCGAGCCAAAACAACGCGCTTAGAGCGAGTCTTGTCTTGGCAAAGCGAAGAAGGTTGGTTTCAGGAATACTCTGGCTGCGACCCGGGCTACCATACTCTAACTATTTATTGTCTGGCGAGGATGTACGAGATGCAACCAGGCGATCGCTTAAAAAAGACTCTCGTCAAAGCAGTAAAACTCGCTACCCAATTCATCCATCCCGATGGCTCCTACGGCGGCGAATATGCCAGCCGCAATACTTATAACTTTTTTCCCCACGGTTTTGAATTAGTCGGCAAATGGATGCCAGCAGCTCTGGAAATTAACGATCGCTTCCTCAAAGGATTGGCAAAAGGTCTCGCCCCCTGCTATGCCGACGACCATATTATCGGCCACCATACTTGGAACTATTTATTGGCTTGGCGAGATTTTATGCCAGAGCGACCTGAACCCTTACCGCGTCCGATAGGTCGCATTTGGCTAGAAGAAGCGAAAATAGCGATCGACCGGCGCAATCCAGAAACAGAACTCTATATTGCTCTCAATAAAGGTGGCGTTTTTAAATTGTTTCGCCACGGCGCTCTAGTAGCCTCGGATACCCAATTTTCCCTACAGGTCTCCAGGGGCGGCAAGCTTAAAAACACCATCGGTCATGCGATCGATGACTATCAATTCGAGCTAAAAGAAAATGAAATTAGCATCGTCGGTTCCCTCGGTTGGGCGAAGCAGACTCAAATGACGACGCCAAATTTACTCTTGCTGCGAATTGTCATGGTAACTGTAGGGCGATTTTTCCCCAATCTGATTCGCAAGCTGCTGCAAAAAATGCTGATAACTGGCAAAGAACCGGCACCCTTTCACTTTATTCGTCGCTTGCGCTGGGTTGAAGGAAGGTGGCACCTTAGCGACGAACTAATCGCCGAGTCTTGGGATAACGTTACTGCTGTGGGTATCGGTGGCGACCAGACTTCAATTTATGTCGTAATGAGTCGCACTTTTCAGTGCGGACAGCTACAGCCTTGGCTCGACCTAACGGCAGAAATCGGGAAACTCAAGCCCGGTCAAGCATTAAAAGTGGAGAGAATACTTTAGAGAGTTTTAAGTTTTGAGTTTTTTCAAGAGTTTCTCGGCTTTTTTTATCAAATGGGTATTTTGACTATAATGAAAGCTTGGGCTGCCCTTAAGATTGCCTATCATAGTTTTTAAATGCTTGCGGGCTGCTTTATTATCCCCTTGCTCTAGAGCAAGTTCCGCAGCTAAGAAGCGATCTTCTGGGTTATTCCATCGCTTTACATTTTGTTCGAGCCGCTTCCTGGCTGTATTCACATGTCCCATAGCAATGAGGGTTTTAGCATAGAGCCGAGAAGCATCGCCAAATTTGTAATCTGGCTCTATTTTTAAGAGAATCTGCAAATGCTTTTTAGCTGCCTTGCGTTTTTTCATTTTTAGAGCCACTTGCGCCGCGCCCCAAAGTGCTTTAAGGTTTTGGGGATTTTTTTCTATAGCTGTCTGGTAAGCGCTAGCCGATCGCTCTAGCATCCCCATCTCGTATAAAATATTGCCCAGCTCGACATACTGATGGTCTTTGCCGATGTTCTCAACTGCGGCCTCCGCTTGCCAAAGCTTTTGTTGGTAAGTCGAATTGTAATTGTTAAGGTCTAGGCGCGGGAGGTAGCGCAAACAAAAATAGGCGATCGCGCCGATAATATTAAGAAAGATTAATAGCCAAATCCAAATTTGGCGTTCCGGTTCGTTTTGGATGCAATCGACAACCATCCAAATCATAAATATTACTATTAGCAATCCAATTAATTCGTACATTGGAGTCTTCTCTGCAACTGCTGGTGTGATGGCTACAACTAGATCGATCCGCTCATAGGGTACGATCCGAACTGGAGCGAGAAACCCGGTTTCCTTGACAATATTGCACTACTAAGACGGTTTAAGACACTCTTTTCTTAGGTTCGTAGGGGCGAATGGCATTCGCCCTTACCGCCCCTACACTGTCCGTTCCCTGAATTTGTAGTGCTATACCTTCGCCAACATCAAAAACCCTCGATTTCTAGGTTGGACCCAACCTACGGGAAAATGGCAAGGATATTGTTTGAGAAACTGGATTTTGCCTAGATCGCGAATGATTTAGGATTGCTATCAGTCTATTATATATTTTGCTTCAATGAATAATCTATGACAGATAACAATACAGAAACAAATCTCTATCGACTGAACCCAACTCGTCGCTTTTCTGGGGTGGCGGAGAACTATGCAAAATATAGACCCAGCTATCCAACAAAAGCAATATCCGTAATATTAGAAGGACTGGCCAATCCATCCCAAGCGATCGCTGCCGATATTGGTGCGGGAACTGGGATTTCCTCCCGACTTTTAGCAGCCCGGGGCGTTCGGGTACTGGCTATCGAGCCAAATCCAGAAATGAGAAAAGTCGCAGACCTCCATCCCTCGGTCGAGTGGCGCGAAGGAACCGCCGAAAAAACCAACCTGCCAGATGCCTCGGTGGATTTGGTAACTTGCTTCCAAGCCTTCCACTGGTTCGCTCCCGAACCCAGCCTTTTGGAATTTCGCCGCATTCTCAAGCCCGGAGGAAAACTAGCTATTGTGTGGAACCAGCGCAACCTAGATGACAAATTTACCAAAGAATACAGCCAGTTGCTAAAGGTGGCATCCAGCAATCATCCCGCCGAGCAGCGCAACGTTAGCCGGATGGTTACTCCGCTCCAGAATAATCCCTATTTTACTAACGTGCTACACCAAGTTTTTCCCTATCGACAAGAATTAGATTTGCCAGGGCTAATCGGTCGCACCCAGAGCGCCTCCTACATCCCCACTCGACAATCTATTCGGGAGCAACTGGTAGCTGAATTGCATCACTTGCATCGGCAATGGGCAGATAATAAAGGTCAAATTTATTTGGTTTATCGCACTCAAGTCTATCTAGCCGATGCTAAACATTAATTTCGGCAATGCCCAAAGCGGTCAGCGGTCAGCGGTCAGCGGTCAGCTAGAGCTAAAAGCTAAAAGGTGAAAGGTGAAAGCTCAGAGCTGTTGGGCGAAGCCGTTCCCGAAGGGTGAGCTTTTTTGCCCAATGCCCAATGCCCAATGCCCAATGCCCCATGCCCAATTTTATCCTGAGCCTGGTCGTTGCGGGCCCAATTCCCAATTTCCATGAAAAAAATATTTTCTCTAATTGTTAGCCTAACTATTCTGGCGGTTATCTACGCTAAGATTGACCTGCGGGAACTAATCCGAGTTTTCCAGAATTGCGACCTAACTTGGATGGCGATCGCCCTCGGAATGTTAGTACCTCTAGTTATGATTACAGCGTGGCGACTGCAACAGCTCGTACCTGCCAAAGAAAGCTTGAGTATCTTAAAATTTGGAGAAGCAAATCGCTTGATTTTGGCTGCCAGCGTACTCAATATGATTTTGCCCTCGAAAATGGGAGATATTGCCAAAGCCTATTTTATGAGAGACAAAGGGCACTTAAGCGGTTCTTTGGCTTTATCCCTCGTCGTTTTCGAGAAAGCCTGCGACTTGCTATCCCTCTTGCTTTGGTGTGCCTTCGGCCTGCTCTTATACCCGGCCAAAAACTTTTTATTCTGGGTAATGACCGCTGGGGTTGGCGCTGGATTGCTTGTCGGGATATTGCTTTTGAGTTCTCGCCGGTTTGCCAGCCTATTTTTTAACGCCGCCAGCCGCTTTGCCCCCAAGAAAGTTAAATTAAAAATAGATAAGTTGCGCCTTTCCTGGGGAGAAATGCACGAATATTTTTGGAGCGACTTTTCCCTAGTTGCCAAAATTGCCCTAACTTCTATCTTTCTCTGGTTGTGCCACCTACTTCAGATTTTGTTCTTCATCTTCGCTCTCAGAGCTACGGTGCCATTTTTGGCACATTTGGCCTTATCTCCCCTGGCAATACTCGCCGGTTTGATGCCTCTGACTTTTGCTGGGGTGGGAACCAGAGATGAGGCGCTGATCCTGTTTTATCAGCCCTATTTCGACGCAGCCACGGGTGCGGCCTTGGGCTTGCTCTGTACCGCTCGCTATTTACTTCCGGCTCTGGCAGGTTTGCCATTTTTCAGAGAGTATTTGGCTGCTATTCAGACCGAGGATAGGGTGTAGGGTGTGGCGGTAGGGTGTAGGGCGTGGGGTGTGGGGTAGGGTGTTGGTGATGAGGCTTTTTCACCAATGTAGCACTACGCAAATGAGTTAAGACGTTTATAAACGCTCAAACTTAGTCAGAGACTACTTATTACCTTGAGACTTTTGACTTTTGACTTGCGCTACGCGCTATACCTTCGCCAATTTGATAAGAAAACTGTAGCAATGCGAGGGCCTCAGCAAATTTGGGCTAGATATAAATAGAAAATTTTTTTGCGCCAAAAGGCAGTCATAGCGGGGGTTTCGCGTCGTAGAGAGCGAATACTTTACCTACAAGATCGGGAGGAAACTAAGAAAAAAATTCACAAAACCGCTCCTTTGACATCTTCTTAGTAGAGGCAGAACAAAGCCCGAAGCCAAGCTAAGAAAGTACGAACAGCATAAAAGAATGAAAAATGTCCTGAATAAATTACCGGAAATATATATATACGAGCCGGCAAGAGATTTTTTCTGGCTTTTTACTTCAGCTAGGAGCGTACATTTTTAGCTATTGTTTCGATCGGCTGCCCTGCATTTGCCTTCGTTTGATTGTAGCCAAAACAATCTGGTTTCGACTAATTGGCCGAAGCCAGTTTTTTTGCCAAATTTTGGTGATAGTATAGCACTAAGCGAATTACTTAGGACAATTATAGGAGTAAGCAATCATGCGATCGGCTGTCAGCTGTCAGCACAAGCCTTGCCGTTACTAGCCTTGGCGAGATTTGAACTGTCCTAACTTTAATGCGTAGTGCTATACCAAATACCAAAACCATAATTAGCAAGACTTGGCTGAAAGCTGACCGCCGATCGCATTACTGCTATATAGCGTTTCTCAAATTAATGTGAGGTACCACCGGCGAAGCATCCCAATACGATCGTCCCCGTTTTACAGCAGAGATAGTCAAGGGGCATGCTGTCGCCCCTACATTTCCCACCTCAATCGTTTATTACACTTATTTGAGAAACGCTATATTATAGAAGAAACCTAGTTGATGCCTGTAGAGTTAAAAGTAGTAAAAAATCAATGATAAATGACCGCAAATAAGACAAGGACAATATTTTGGTTTAGTTTAAGCCTGACTTTCTCGGCGCTCTATGGGCTGATGGTTTTGCAAAAAGCTTTTAAAAGCGAATATGTCGTCCAGGATGACGCGAGGCAGCATATCTTCTGGATGCAGAGATTTGTAGATGGCCAGTTATTCCCGGGAGATTTAATCGCCGATTATTTTCAGTCCTTAGCGCCAGCAGGATATAGCAGCTTTTATCGACTGATGGCAGTTTGCGGGATAGACCCTTTGCTCGCGAGCAAACTGCTGCCGCCGGTACTGGGACTGGTTGCGACTATCTATTGTTTTGGCTGCACTATGGAACTATTGCCAGTGCCCCTAGCCGGTTTTGTTGCTTGTTTGCTGCTGAATCAAAGCCTGTGGATGAAATTCGATCTGGTTTCGGCGACCCCGAGAGCTTTCTTATATCCCCTGTTTCTGGCGGCGCTCTATTATTTACTGCGGCAAGAATTATTCGGTATTTGTGCGGCGATCGCTCTGCTAGGACTATTCTATCCCCAATTAGTTTTAATTATTTCTGGCGTTCTCGTCCTGCGCCTAATTTCCGGACAAGGGTTAAAGTCTTCATATAAAATCTGGCAAGGGAACGCCGTCACCCTAAAGGGTGCGGCTACACAAACTAAGCCCGCCTTCGCGGGCTCTGGGGAAAACAGCCCAAGTAAATCGTATTTAATATTTTTGCGAACTATCGGAGCAAGACTACAATCTTTACTGCAAAAAAAAGACGATCGCTTTAGCACGATCGCTCTTGTAGTTGCATTTGCAGTTATCCTGCCTTATGCCTTGAAATCCACCGGCTACGGTCCGGTTATTACCAGAGCTGAAGCGATCGCCATGCCAGAATTTTGGCCGGGAGGTCGCAGCGTTTTTTTTAATAGCAATCCTATTTACTTTTGGGCGATCGGCGAGCGCAGCGGCATTTTGCCCCCTTTATTGCCGCCCCTCATTTGGCTGGGTATATTGTTACCTATACTGCAGCGATATCCCGATCGCTTTCCCCTGATTCGGCAGATTGACAAGCGGGCAAAGCTCCTAGTCGAGATAATGGTTGTTTCTCTAGGATTATTTTTCGCCGCTCATGCGGTACTATTCCGGCTCTATCTGCCCAGCCGCTATATGGAACATAGTTCCCGAGTAGTTCTAGCTCTAGCTGCCAGTCTTGTTATAACTATTTTATTAGATGCCGCTTTTCAACGTATAAAATTGCCGCCAAAACCGGAAGCGCAGCGCCTGCCCCAGCAAAAAAAAATTTTATCTATCGCTTCTATATTGCTATTATCCGGCGCGTTGGTATTGTATCCGACTTATACTAAAAGCTTTCCCCGCACTAATTACCGCCCGGGAAGAGTCGCGCCGCTTTATGAATTTTTTCAGCAGCAGCCCAAAGATATCTCGATTGCCTCTCTGGCGGGAGAAGCCAATAGTTTGCCTACTTTTTCCCAGCGTTCTATTTTAATAGGTAAGGAATATGCCTTGCCCTACCATGTCGGTTACTATCGCCAATTTAGCCAGCGAGTTCGGGATTTAATTCGGGCTCATTACAGTCCCGAGCTGGCCGAGGCGCGAAATCTTATCGAAAAATATGATGTAGATTTTTGGCTGGTAGAGCGAGGGGCATTCAATCCAGAATATGTGGCCAAAAATAAATGGCTGCAACAGTATCAACCCGAGGCATCTATAGCCGTCGATCGCTTGGAATCGGGAACTGCCGAGGCGATCGCTCGCTTGATGGAGACTTGTGCGGTTTTCGAGACCGGCAATTTTGTCGTGCTGGAGTCGAACTGTCTGAGGAATGGAGAATAGAGCGGACGGGGGATTGCAGAATGGAGAGCAAGTGCTACAATCGCAGATGCCCTTTTGTCGATTGAGAAACGGGCTCTAGAACGGGTCGGTAACCAAACACTGACTTGCAATTATGGGTTGCGATCGATTTTTGAAATCGAACCATCGGAGGCCACATTAATGATATGGGTAACAATCATTTTATTTTTACTGGGATTGTTATTAAGTCTAATCGGAACTTTATGGACGGGGGTTCTAGGATTTATGGACAACCTGTTTTGGGGATTAGCCTGTTGGTTAATTCCTCTAGCGGGTTTCATATTTATCTTCACCCGATGGAACTCAAAGGCTGTTAGAGCCTCTTTATTCGTTCAAATGCTAGGGTATATTAGTCTAGTGACGGCAATCTTTATCGGCGGTTCTAAAACTATCTCTTTGTTGAAAGAAAGCCTAAAAACTGCCCTGACTCCCCATTACTGTATGGAAGTTAAATCGGCTTCCTCCGCTTCCGAGCCCCCACCAAAAGAACCCGAGCCGACAGCAGTGGTAGCGAGGAATACAGTGTCCGATCCGGCAGCAGTGGTAGCGAGGAATGCAGTGCCCGATCCGCCTTTGGGAATACTGCCAGTTCCAGCTCCTCCCTCGTTCGAGACCCAGCGAACTTTTGACTTTGACCTAGCAATGGCGGTTGGTGATGCAGCTTTCGAGAAAAAAGATTATCAAACGGCTTTGATTAACTTTAGACGAGCTTTGAAAGCATCGCCCGATAATAATTATGCGATCGCGGCGGTTAGCAAGACAGAATCCATAATCAAAAGCCAAAATCATAAAAAATACATGACTATGGGTTATAAAGCCTTCGATAGCGGCGACTATCAAACTGCCTTGCTTAATTTTAAATTTGCTTTGGAACAGCGCCCAGACAGTCCATACGCGGCTAAGGCGATCGCCAATACTACAAGCCTGACTAATGGTAAGCTGTAAGCGGTTAGCTCTCAGCTTTCAGCTTTTAGCTTTTAGCTTTTAGCTTTTAGCAGTTAGCAGTTAGCAGTTAGCACTTCCTCCGGGAAGGCTAGCGTCCAACAACTGACCGCTGACTGCTGACTGCTGACTGCTGACCGCTGACCGCTGACCGCTTATTTCACAAAAAATGCTGCCATTACACCAATTTTTAATGGCTCCCTCTAAGCAAACCGACAAGCCTTCGCGATCGCGAGGTATTTTTTGGTTTAGTTCGAGCCTGACTTTCGCCCTCTGGTATGGGATATTGGCGCTTCAAAAAGCCTTCAAAACAGAATATGTCGTCCAGGACGACGCCCGCCAGCATGTTTTTTGGATGCAGCGGTTTCTAGATTCGGAATTATTTACCGGCGATTTCATTGCCGATTATTTCCAATCAATCGCCCCTGCTGGCTATACCGCCCTCTATCAGTTCGCCGCCAGTATTGGCCTCGATCCCCTCTTATTTAATAAACTACTGCCAATTCTACTCGGCGCGATCGCAGCGACTTACTGCTTTGGCATCTGCATGGAATTATTCCCCGTTCCCTTCGCCGGTTTTTTGGCAACCCTGTTGCTCCAGCAAAGTCTTTGGATGACATTCGATCTAGTATCCGGCACCCCTAGGGCTTTTGCCTATCCTCTTTTTCTAGCTTTTTTATATTACTTATTGCGCTGCTCCACATTACCCTGCTTGGCTGCGATCGCCCTGCAAGGTTTATTTTATCCCACCTTCGTCTTGATTTCAGCGGGCATTTTAGTCTTGCAACTTCTCCAGCCCCTGCAACTGCTTTCCGGGGGGCAGAGTCCGAAAGAAATTAGATCGAATCCGATTAATCTCCCTAAAAAAAATCGAGCTTCCCGTAGGACAGGCGTCCCGCCTGTCCCCTTCCCAAGTAGAGACAGGCGGGACGCCTGTCCTACGGGGGTTTCCAAGCGATTGTGCCTTGCTGGGCTGGGGGTAGCGATACTGGTCATGTTGCCCTACGCCTTGAAATCGCCGGAATTTGGTTCAGTGGTCGGCGGCGCTGAAGCTCGAAGCTTACCAGAATTTTTGCCCGACGGACGCAACGAATTTTTTCACGAAAATCCCGCACAGTTTTGGCTGATTGGTTCGCGCAGCGGTTGGTTGCCCATGTTAATGCCGCCCCTCATTTGGCTGGGATTATTTTTACCGGCTCTGCTGCGCGGGAAATCTCGCTTTCCTTTACTGGCGAGAGTAAAAGAGAAAGTTATTTTATTGCGGGATATCGTCCTGGTATCCAGCGGCTTATTTTTGGCCGCCCATGTCGTACTGTTTAAACTGTATCTTCCCAGCCGGTACGTCCACCACAGCCTGCGGGTTGTTATGGCGATCGCTGCTGGTATTGCGATCGCCGCTCTATTTGACGCTCTCCTGCAAAAAGCAAAATCAAAAAAAATACTCTTACCCGTTGCTTGCTTGCTCTTAGCAGTATTAATCTTCTATCCTAATTTCTCCAGCAGTTTTCCCCGCACCAGTTATCGCGTGATTAGAGCCCCAGCCATTTACCAATTTTTTCAGCAGCAACCAAAAGACATTCTCATCGCCTCTTTATCGGGAGCCGCCAATAATATCCCGACATTTTCTCAGCGCTCGGTTTTAGTCAGTCCCGAATATGGCATTTCTTATCACGTCGGCTACTATCGCCAGTTTCGCCAGCGCGCCACAGATCTGATTCGCGCCCAATACAGTCCCGACTTAGCCGTAGTCAAAGCTTTTATCCAGAAATACGGAATTGACTTCTGGCTCCTAGATGCCACATCCTTTAGCAGCGATCGCCTTGCTAAAAATAACTGGTTGCAACAGTATCAGCCCGCCGCAGAGGAAGCTCTACTGCAACTCGAATCTGGAAATCTCCCCGCCTTAGCCCGCGCCGCAGAGCATTGCACGGTTTTTGACACCGGCGAGTTTGCGATCGTGCAAGCAGACTGTATTATAAGTTTGAAACTGCCAAAATAAGCTCTCAGCAGTCAGCTCTCAGCTTTCAGCTCCCCCTGCTCCCCTGCTCCCCTGCTCCCTGCCTCTTCCGCTGACCGCTGACCGCTGAGAGCTACCCATGCCCAATGCCCCATGCCCCATGCCCAATTCCCCATGCCCCAATTCAGTTTGCATCGATTCACCAGCGCACCAGAAGATAAAACCTCGAAATCAACAGTTATATTTTGGTTCAGTTTAACCCTGACTTTTGCTGCCGTTTATGGCTTGATGGTATTGCAAAAAGCCTTCGGGGCTGAATATATCGTCCAAGACGACGCAAGACAGCATGTTTTTTGGATGCAGCGATTTGTAGATTCGCAATTATTCCCCAACGATTTAATCGCCGATTATTTTCAAACAGTTGCTCCCGCAGGATATACCGGATTGTATTGGCTCGCCGCCAAGCTCGGAATTGCTCCCCTATTACTAAGCAAGCTGCTTCCTCCCATCCTCGGCATAATAACCACTGCTTACTGCTTTGCCCTAACCATGCAACTTTTGCCAGTGCCGGTAGCGGGATTTATTAGCAGTTTGTTCCTAAATCATTATTTATGGATGCGAGACGATTTGGTTTCGGCGACTGCAGTGGCTTTCGTCTATCCGCTATTTGCAGCTTTTTTGTATTACTGGACGCGGCGAGCTTTGCTCCCTGCTTGCGCGGCACTAGCATTGCTCGGACTTTTCTATCCCCAAGCAGTATTAATAAGCGCCGGTATTATCATTCTCGAATTATGGCGCAAGCAGGATTATCGCTTCTGCCTTTCCTGTTTGGCAGTTGCCTTCTCGGTCATGTTGCTTTATGCCTTGAAATCTAATGGCTACGGTCCGGTGGTTACGGCGGCTGAAGCCAGAAATTTACCAGAGTTTTTGCCCGGAGGCGAATTCAAGTTTTTTAACAAATATCCCCAGGACTTTTGGTTCACCGGACAGCGTAGCGGAATTGCTCCGCGATTTGGCAGTATTTTACCTTTGGTTGCCGGGGGACTGTTGCCTTTGCTGCTGCTATTTAATTGGAGTCGCAGCAGGCTGTGGTCAAAAGTAGTTGCAGAGGATCCCCCCCAAACCCCCCCTTCCAAAAAGGGGGGCAAAGAAACCCCCCTTTTTAAGGGGGGTTTGGGGGGAACGTCCGACTGGAATATTCCATTTTTATCCACGAGTTTTGACCAAAACAAATTTCTCGCCTCTTCCCCCTTTCCTTTGCTAAGGCGGCTGGAAAATATCGGCTTGTTACTGGAGATAATCCTGGCATCTTTGGCAATGTTTTTTATTTGTCATGCCATGCTATTCCGGCTGCATCTGCCGAGCCGCTATACCGAACATAGCCTGCGCTTTGTTGCAGCGATCGCAGGGGGAATTGCCCTAACCGTTCTTATCGATGCGGTTGCCTCCTGGTCGCAAAAACAACGCAAACCCATTGTCTATTATATTTTTACCGTATTAGTCTTAGGAGTAGTTATCCTAGAACCCACCTGGTTGAAGCGATTTCCCCGCACCGACTATGTAATCGGCAAGGCAGCGCCAGCTTATGAGTTTTTCGCCGCGCAACCGAAGGATATTCTCGTCGCTTCTCTGGCGGCAGAAGCCAATAATATTCCCTTATTTAGCCAGCGATCGATTATCGTAGGGAGCGAAGGCTATCCAGTTCCTTACCATAAAAAATATTATAAGGAGATGCGCCAGCGTACCGTAGATTCTATAGCAGCACATTACAGTTCAGACCTAGAAGATTTACGGCGCTTTACAGAAGGTTATAGTATAGATTTTTGGCTGGTCGAAGAAGGAGCATTTACCCCCGATTACATAACGCGCGATCGCTGGATGATGCAGTACCGAGATACGGCCAATGAGGCGATCGCTAACCTACAGCAAGGCAAGACTCCGGCTCTAGCTCGGGCAAGCGATCGCTGTACGGTTCTACAAAGCGATCGTTTTGCCATTATCGAAGCCAAATGCGCGATCGGATTAGCAGCCGACTAGCCATAAACTCGGAACATAGAACCAGGGTTTTCCAACAATACCTTCGCCATTTTGCCCCAGGGGACGATCCCCCCAACCCCCCGATAAATTGGCTTATCGTTACCCACATCTTTCTTAACATTCTGTAAGTCATGCCAGCAAAGAGTTTCAGCCATTGGATTAACAAATCTTAATCCAAGGCTTATTGAGAATAATCTATCTCTATTGACAACGGCTAACGGTACGATGGGCACCTGAGCGATCGCTCATCAATTGTAAAGAAAGATGTGGGTAAGGCATAGGATAAATTGGGGGGCTAAGCTCTGAATCTTTCTGAAGCCCCCCCTTTTTAAGCTTTTTAAGGGGGGTTGGGGGTATCTGACGTTGGTATTAGACCTCGCATTTGTTGTGTTTCGTTCCCGGGAGAAACCTAAAAATACCTTACATTAAATCCGGTTAAACAGTTACCTCAAGCGCT
The DNA here is from genome assembly GCA_010672965.1 of Oscillatoria sp. SIO1A7. Taxonomy (GTDB): domain Bacteria; phylum Cyanobacteriota; class Cyanobacteriia; order Cyanobacteriales; family Laspinemataceae; genus SIO1A7. Next base: position 101,015 of record JAAHFN010000003.1, on the reverse strand, counting down.
CGAACTCAAAACTCCCCCTCTTCCCCATTCCAAACATACTTGCCACAGGTAGCCCCGGCCTCAACCGCCATCTCCGACTTCGCCTCCACCAGCACGGGATGGTTCTGCAACCTGTTACAAGCTACAGACAACAAATCGCGCCAACTCCCACCCCGCCACAGCCGCACCGTCTTGTCCCAACTGCCAGAGACAATAGTCCGACCATCGGGGCTAAATGCCACTGAATTGACCCAGTGGTTATGCCCTCGCAAAGGCTCGCCAATCGGCTTACCTGTTTTGAAATCCCACAGCCGCACGGTCTTGTCCCCAGCAGAGACGATAGTCTGACCGTCCGGGCTAAACGCCACTGAGTTGACCCAGTCCTCATGCCCTAGTAAAGGCCCGCCAATCCGCTTGCCTGTTCCTGGATTCCACAGTTGCACCGTCCCATCTTCGCTGCCAGAGACAATAGTCTGACCGTCCGGGCTAATTGCCACTGACCTGACATAATCCTCATGCAGCAAAGGCTCGCCAGTAGGCTTACCTGTCCTCAGGTCCCACAGCCGCACTGTCCTATCCTTGCTGCCAGAGACAATAGTCTTACCATCAGGACTAATTGCCACTGAGATGACCTCTCCCTCATGCCCCCGCAAGGGCTCGCCAATCTGCTTGCCTGTTTTCAAGTCCCACAGCCGCACTGTCCTATCCTTGCTGCCAGAGACAATAGTCTTACCATCAGGACTAATTGCCACTGAGATGACCTCTCCCTCATGCCCCCGCAAGGGCTCGCCAATCTGCTTGCCCTGTCTGTCCCACAGCCGTACCGTGTTGTCCCAACTGCCAGAGACAATAGTCTGACCGTCCGGGCTGAACGCCACTGAGTAAACAGAATTCTGATGGCCTCGCAAAGGCTCGCCAATCTGGTTGCCCTGTTTGTCCCACAGCCGTAACGTGTTGTCCACGCTGCCAGAGACTATTGTCCGACCATCCGGGCTCAACGCCACTGAGCTGACCCAATTCTGATGGCCTCGCAAAGGCTCGGCAATCTGGTTGCCCTGTTTGTCCCACAGCCGTATCGTATTGTCCTCACTGGCAGAGACTATTGTCCGACCATCCGGGCTAAACGCCACTGACCTGACAGGATCCTCATGCCCTCGCAAAGGTTTTCCAATCTGCTTGCCTGTTTCCAGATCCCACAGCCGCACCGTGTTGTCGACGCTCCCAGAGACTATTGTCCGACCATCCGGGCTAATCGCCACTGAGTTGACCCAACTTTGATGCCCTCGCAATACGCCAATAGGCTCGCCTGTTTCGAGATCCCACAGCCGCACCGTGTTATCTGAACTGCCAGAGACTATTGTCCGACCATCCGGGCTAAACGCCACTGACCTGACAGGATCCTCATGCCCTCGCAATACGCCAATCTGGTTACAATCTAGGTTCCACAGCCGTATCGTATTGTCCTCACTGGCAGAGGCTATTGTCCGACCATCCGGGCTAAACGCCACTGACCTGACAGAATCCTGATGCCCTCGCAATACGCCAATCTGGTTGCCATCTAGGTCCCACAGCCGCACCGTGTCGTCCTCACTGCCAGAGGCAATAGTCCGACCATCCGGGCTAATCGCTACCGATCTGACAAGATCCTGATGCCCTCGCAATATGCCAACCTGGTTGCCCTGTTTGTTCGACAGCCGCACCGTAGAGTCCGCACCGCCAAAGACGATAGTCCCACCGTCCGGGCTAATCGCCACTGACCAGACAGAACCCTCATGGCCTTTAAGAAGATTGCGCTCTCGGGCAATACCGACGGCATCGTATAAAATAGAGCGAACCTCGGGCAGAACCTCTTGCAACAGGTCTTGGCTTTTGCCCGTAGTTTCAATTGCCATAGCCAGAGCCTCCGCCGGTTTTACAGACAATAAGTTTTTCGCCACCAAGGCTCGTTCCCGCGCAGTCTCTCTTGCAGCCAGTTTTTCTGCGATCGCCGTCTGCCTTTCTACCTGGAGTTCTTGGGTCGTAGAAACAACTGCTGCAGTAGAGACAATCCATACAAAAGAGATCGCTACACAAGCCACTAAAAGGCGATTTTTGCGTCGCTGCTGGATGCTCTTGCTAACGCATTTCTTAGCTAAGGGCGATAGAGAGACCGTATCGGCATTATTTTTAATAAAGTTTTCGGCCTCAGCCAGCTTGAGCCCCGTTAATAAATAGTCTTTGCCCTTATCTTTGGTCAGCCATTCCTCGGCATCCGCTTCGATATTGCGTTTTTGTCTCAGAGCCGCGCGGTTTTCGCTCACCCACTGGCGCAGTTGCTGCCAATGGCGAATCAAGGCTTCGTGGGCGACATCTATTGTCGTTAAACTATCTTCTTGGCCGCGCCCTTGCACTTGCGATGTCACCACCAATCGGGCATCTGCCAACTTTTCAATTACTCGATCCACCAGCGCAATTGGTTGCTGCGGCGTTTCTAACTGAGACTTGATTACCTGTCGTCGCGTATCTTCCGTGCCTTCTCCCAATTGAGTCAGCTCCAAAAAAATGCGCTTGGCAGTGCATCGCTCCGCCGCAGTCAAATCTTCATAAACCTCATTGGCGCGCTTTTGCAAAGTTCCCGTTACGCCACCGAGTCGGCTATATTCTGCCAGAGTTAAGCGATTCACTTCGCGATTGCGCCACAGCTCCGTCAGAGTATATTGCAGTAGAGGCAAACTCCCCGGACCGGAAACATCGGCGAGCATCTCCTTTACAAGTTCCCGCTCCATTTCCAGCCCCACTTGTTTCGCTGGTTCTTGAATAGCCTGGGTTAGCTCTTCCTCGGTCATTGGCTTAACCGTAACCAGATTTTCCTGAATCAAGTCAGACAAGCCAGCATATTCCCGTTCGGCACATTTACCAAAAAAGTCAGCCCGCATAGTAATGACTAAGGTTAGCTGACAAGTGGATAAATTATTGGGACTGACGCAAAAAATTGTCGGCTCTGAGCATAGAGTCTGGTGCGCATTGCGCACTCTACTTTTATTCGCTACATCCGTTCCATCCGCTGCCAACTTATCCGCTGCCAACTTATCCGTTAAATCCGCTACATCCGTTCCATCCGCTGCCAACTTATCCGTTAAATCCGCTACATCCGTTCCATCAGCTGCCAAATACGCTACATCCGCTACCCCATCCGCTGCCACATCCGCTACATCCGTTACCCCATCCGCTGCCAATTTATCCGCTACATCCGTTACCCCATCAGCTGCCAATTTATCCGCTACATCCGTTACCCCATCCGCTGCCACATCCGCTGCCACATCCGCTACATCCGTTACCCCATCAGCTGCCAATTTATCCGCTACATCCGTTACCCCATCCGCTGCCACATCCGCTGCCAAATCCGCTACATCCGTTCCGTCCGTTACCCCATCCGCTACATCCGCTACCCCATCCGCTGCCAACAAACACTCAAAAAACTGCTGCCTTTCCTCATCGCGCCGACAAAGAGTAAAAACTTCCTCAAGCTGATCCACTACCAAAACCAAACGACTCGCATCGATTCCACTCACCAAGTCTGGCAAGCCCATTCTGCCAACTTTTAGCATCCCCTCGGTTTTGTCGAGTTGTTTCAACCATTGCTTTTTGGGCAGCTTAGGATCTATAAATGTTGCCGCTAAATTGCGAACTGGTTTTTTCCCCGGGCGAAAGATGCGAATCGGCCAAGTCTCGCTACCCGACAAGCGCTGCCCTAATTTCAACTGATGCAGCAATCCGGCTTTTACCACGCTGGATTTGCCAGAACCAGAAGCGCCGACAACTGCCAGAAAATTACCAGAGCGTATTTTATCCAGCAATTGGTCTGTCAGCGCCGTGCGACCGTAGAAGTATTTGGGGTCTTCTTCGTTAAAGCCAAAAGGTTCTAGCCCTTTATAAGGACAGACCTCGGACATTAATACTGCTTTATCTATCTTTTCTTTTTTGCCAGTTAGGACTATTTCGCCGCCGGAATTGTGGAAAACAGGACGCTGCCGCGAAGTGGCGAGCTGTTTATTAATAAAATCTACTAGGCTGTAGTTGGTCGTCCAATTTGCTTCCTGTTGCGATGGGTCGAGACCTTGCAGTAGGGCGGTGGTGAAGACGCTATGCTCTGCGGCGACATCTTCGTAGGCGGACTCGAAATCTCGGGAAGCGGCAATAAAGCAGCGATCGCGCTCTTTTCCTTTGGCTCCCGGGTCGGCTTCGTCAAAATTTAGCAAAGCACCGCTATGGCAGCAATCCAGCCAGACTATTTGCTGGCGAACCGGAGATTTTTCTAATATTTGGCGCAAGCAATTTAAAGATAGTCCCCAATTGTTTCTTTTAGGATTGCTGTCGCTGGCGGCCAAAAAACCTTCTCTAATTGCACCCTGCTCTTTTAGCAATCCGTGACCGGCAAAAAATAGTAAGGCGGTTTCCGGCACGCTGCTGGGCGGGTTAAATAAAAGACATATCGCCTTTTCTAGCTGGGCTGCTTTGGGTAGCTGATTGGGGACTGGCCGAGGATTCACTCGCAAAGTCCCATCCTCAGCTTCCAGAGCGGGAAAGCGCCGAACCCGAAAGCCGCCATATTTTTCTAATAGTTGCGCGATCGCCTCAGCATCGTCTGCCGGTTTCAGCAGATTTCGGGCTGGACTGGTGGGCGAATTTTTGAGAAGTGGATAGCGATTAATACCTATGACTAAGGCTTCCCTGCTCATAGCGATTTAGCTCGGATTTAGCTCGGATTTGGTTATCTTGCATCATAACCAATTTCAACTGCTATAGCAGTAAGCGATTAGCCGTCAGCAGTCAGCAGTCAGCTAAAGTCCTGCCATCTAAGCACTCGCACGCATATTGTAACTGTCAAACACCCAGGACTTACGCAAACTATCCATATCTAGTATTTGTAGGGGCAATCCCCCCGTGGTTGCCCTATTCATAGAGTCTATGCGTAAGTCCTAACACCTTAATCGGTAGTGCTATATAATACCAAATCCGCCTCCCAAAGGTAGTTTAGAATAATTTGGCGATTTCCCAAACCGCTCTTAATGCCCAATGCCACCCACCCCAAGGGCACCCTCCCAAGAGATCCCAAGAGGGGGAGGTTCCCCAATGCGAACATGCGAACATGCCCAATTCCAATGCGAACATGCGAACATGCGAACATGCCCAATTCCGCTCTTCCCAATTCTTTCTCTCTATGGATATAGTCGCTATATTGGTTGCGATTGTCTCCGCTTTGGCATTGGGACATTATCCCAACGAATTCATGAAAGAAGGAGAGGCCCTAACTTGGTTTTCCGCCCTACAGCTCTTGGCGATCGCTCTTATGGCGGGGCGCATCTTTTTCCTGCGCCAAAGAACCGTTTCTTTTTCCAAGTTCTGGAAATCCGCCGGATTTATCTGGTTTCTGCTCTTTTGGGGATTCTTGTTCTTATGCTTAGACGAGCTAATGGCCATCCACGAAGGATTGGACAGAACCATTCATTATATCTTAGACATCGATCGCACCAACCTTACCGATAGACTAGATGATGCAATAGTCTTGCTATATCTATGTTTCTTCTTAGTCGTCCTCTACTGGCAGCGATCGGAATTGCAGCGCTATCGCCAAGTCGCGCCTCTCTTTAAATTGGCAATCTGGCTCGTACTGGCGATGATTTTTTTTGACACTCTCAGCCACACCAACGATATCATCGCCGACAAAACCCTTAACCAATGGGTCGCCGCCACAGAAGATAGCTTAAAGATAATTGCCGAAGGACTATTGCTGGGGATATCTTGCGATTGTCTTGAAATTGCCAAAAAGCTATAGCGTTTCTCAAGTTGATGTGAGATACTTGGGGCGAAGCATCCCAATATGAGAATTATCGTTCTACAGCCCAGACAGTATCGGGGATGCTGTCGCCCCTACCAGATCGTTGATTACAATTTGAGAAACGCTATAGCAGTTTTCAAATTGATGTAAGGTGTCACCGGCGTTGCATCCCAGTACGGGAATTACCGTTCGGAGCGTCGAGACAGTCGCTCGCGATGCTATCGCCCCTACGTTTCTTTGATTACACTTATTTGAGAAACGCTATATATAAGTTTTAAAATACAATGCTAAATTATCGCCCGCAAAAAACCATAACTGCATGCGATCGCAACTTTTGGTTAGCTCTAAGCCTAAGCTTTGCTATTATCTGCGCCTTGATGGGGCTGCAAAAAGCCTTTAGCGCCGAGTACGTCGTCCAAGACGATGCAAGGCAGCATGTTTTTTGGATGCAGCGTTTTCTAGATAAAGACTTATTTCCCAATGATTTAATTGCCGACTATTTTCAGTCTGTTGCCCCCGCAGGCTATACCCAGTTATATCAAACGATCGCCAATCTGGGCATATCGCCCTTTCTCCTGAATAAGCTCCTACCGATCGCCCTCGCTATTATTACTACCCTATACAGCTTTCATCTCTGCATGGGACTCTTGCCCATTCCCCTAGCTGGATTTATCTCCACCCTGATTCTCAACCAAAGCATCTGGATGAAAGATGACCTAGTTTCCGCCACCCCCAGAGCCTTTGTCTATCCCTTATTTTTGGCTTTTTTATACTATCTGCAGCGGCAGTCATTGCTACCTTGCTTAGTAGCGATCGCTCTCACCGGACTCTTTTATCCCCAATACGTCTTGGTCGAATCGGGAATATTAATATTGCAATGGGGAATGGGGAATTGGGAATGGGGAATTGGGCATCGGGCATCGGGCATCGGGCAGTCCCCTCTCCCCTCCTGGGAGGGGCTAGGGGTGGGTTGGAAGGGTTGGGGGTGGGTAGCATCGGGCATTCAAAATTCAAAATTCAAAATTCAAAATTCAAAACTTGAAGCTAAGAACTCAAAACTTCCCCTGTTGGGATTAGCGATCGCCGTAGCAGTGATGTTGCCTTATGTTTTCAAAACTAGCGATTTTGGGCCGGCGATCGCCCTCGCAGATGCTAAAAACTTGCCGGAGTTTTGGCCGGGAGGGCGGAGCGAATTTTTCGACCCCAATCCTTATTCATTTTGGATTACCTCTAAACGGAGTGGTTTCGTTCCCGCTAGAATGGCGATCGCATCTTGGCTAGGCTTGCTGCTGCCCTTACTATTACTTTATCCTCAAAAATTTCCGTTATTAAAAAAGCTCTCTTCTCGGGCGATCGTTTTGCCTCAAATCGCCCTAGTAGCTTTCAGCCTCTTCTTGGCCGCCCATGCCTTGTTATTCAGACTGCATCTACCCGCTCGCTATACCACTCACAGCCTACAAGTCTTGCTGGCCTTAGCCTCGGGAATTGTTCTGGCCGTCTTCCTAGATGCTCTCTTTAATTGGTTCAAACCCGCGAAAGCCAGAATAGCCGCCGTTCTAGTTTTGCTCGTCTTGGTTTTGTATCCTATAAGCGTCGATCGCTTTCCCCGAACTTATTACAAAACAGGCAAAGCCACAGAACTCTATCGTTTTTTTCAGAAACAACCCAAAGATATTACGATCGCTTCCCTCGCGGAAGAAGCCAACAACCTCCCCAGCTTTAGCCAGCGATCGATTTTAGTCGGGCGGGAATACGCCATTCCCTACCACGTCGGTTACTATAGCCAATTTCGGGAGCGAACCTTAGCCCTAGTTCGAGCGCAATACAGCCCCGACTTAGCAGCCGCAAGAGAGATAATTAAAAAATACGACATAGATTTCTGGCTCTTGGAGCGATCGGCTTTTGCCCCGGATTACATTGCCAAGAATCGCTGGCTCAAAGGATTTCTGTCCTGGGACAAAACCGAGGATAAACTGGTGCTAGCTGTCCGGGAAGCTTTTGCCGCCAGCCAGGACGCAACTCTCCCCGCTTTAGCGAATATCGTAGAGCCTTGTTCTGCTTTTGAAACAGAAAAATATATTGTTTTAGATGGGAAATGTGTAGAGGGTAATGGGTAATAGGGAATAGGGCATTGGGCATTGGGCATTTGGTTTATGATAAAATTTGGATCCAGAAACCCGATTTTTTCAAAAAACCGGTTTTCTCAGATATCGCATTTTATTTAGGATTTCTATAGCAGATTATGACTGCAGTATCAATTAAAGACGAATACGCTCGGGTCTTGAGTGCCTTGGGAATAGGGCGTGGGGTGTGGGGTGTGGGGTGTAGGAACAGAGGTGGGGGAGACTGGGGAGAAAAGAGAAAATTTTGCGTGCGTTCTTCCCACACTTCCCACACTTCCCACACTTCCCACACTTCCCCATCCTTCTTCTCCCTACACCCTACACCTCACACCCTACACCCTACACCCCACACCCTACACCCCACACTTCCCACACCCTACACCCTACACCCTACTATAAGAGTGGGATTCTCCGTAGCGTGGGAATTGGATTCCGGGGTCAAGACGCGGACAATTGCTTCCGTCAACCAGGGGAAAAAGCGGTTGGCGATCGCTGCCATTTTGCCTTGCCATCCCACCAATATTTCCGTAGAACCGTTGCGCAGTCCGGCTACTAATTCTTGCGCTACTTGTTCGGGAGTGGCGGGCAAGACCAAGCCGAATAATTGTTTGTCGCGCACCATGTCTGTTTCTGTCAGAGAGGGCAATAAAGCAACTACTCGAACTTTGTAAGGAGCCAATTCTGCCCGCAAAGCTTGGGTGAAGCCCAACAGAGCAAACTTAGTAGCGGAATAGGTGGCCATTGTCGGGGCGGCGAGCTTGCCCATCAGGCTAGAGACATTAATAATAGTGCCTTCTTGCCGCTCTACCATTCGTCGGGCGATCGCTCGGGTAATCGCATAAGTTCCCAGAAGATTCACGTTTATTTCCTGTTGGAATTGGTGCGTCTCGGAACTGAGAAAAGGGCTTTGGTGAGCGACGCCAGCATTATTAACGAGGATATGAATCGGACCGTGGTTCTGCCATACTTCAGCGATCGCCGAGTTAACTGCCTCGGTTTCGGTCAAATCCAGCACCAGGGGTATTACCTCCAATTCTGGATTGCCTCGTATCGCCTCCTCTGCCACCTGCTTGAGTCGTTTGCTATCGCGAGCAACCAACAACAACCTAGCAATCCCTTGTTTGGCAAACTCCAGAGTAATGGCTCTCCCAATTCCCCGGGATGCGCCGGTAATCAGCGCCGTTTTGCCGCGAATCCCGGAGGGGTCTTCTATATATATCTCCGGTTCTATGGCAAAGTTGTTCAGGATGCCGCGAGCGCTGACCTTATATCCGCCTGCTACTTTTGCTGTCGTTTTCATGTCCGTTCTCCTTTTTTTGTTTTGCTAACCCTAATGTAACGGAATGTAACAAAGCTTGACTGTGACTCAAAAATAGTGAGAAACGCGATCGCTGTCACAGGGATTTAAAGAGCTATTTGAGGCAAAAATTGGCAAAACAGCGGCCTAAAACAAGAGCCTGCAACCGCTTGTCTTATTTATCTAATTAAGCTGAAAAGCTCAATTTGTCGGGATTAACAGAGATTATTGCCCAACCAAAGGTAAAATTTAATAGCAACTGGTCCCTAGTCTGACTGCCTCCGACAAAATATCTCACTTTAAACAGTATTTAGCTTACTTTTACAAGCCAAAGTGAGAATAGTTACAAAATGCAGGCGCATATAATTAAATTAAAGTAGTTGGCAACCAGCAACATTAAATTAGATCGGTACTTACGCCAAATATCTATATCTAGTGTTTGCAAGGGCAATTAACCCCCAATTGTCGCTATGCGTAGAGCCCATGCGTAAGTCCTGTTAATGCAGGGCTCTCGGTGCGCTAAAATAGACAGTCCCTTTACATTGAGTTAAAAAACAATGGGATTAACAATTTCTTGGAATTTGGAACTAAACTCTGCCAGCATTGATGAAGTTAGAGATAAAATCGCACATTTGCGCAAACTGGCTTTGAAGCTACCCTTGCAGCGAGTCGAAGAACTGGTAGAAATAGAGGGAGAAGCCTGTATCTTGGACAAACACGATCTCCAAGATCCTCATGTTTTTTTAAAGCTGAGGGGATTGAAAACTACTGAAATCGCTCTCAATAGTTTTTCTGCTGTGGATTCCACCTATCTCATAGCTTTCGACAGTTTGCCCGGGGAAGGATGCGAAACAGCGGCATTTGGTTTGGCGGCACATTCAGCTCCTCTAGAATCGGTTAATGATTGGTGCTGGACGGGCTTTTGCAAAACCCAGTATGCTAGCAATCCTCAATACGGCGGGATGCAAAATTTTGTGAACTGTCACTTAGCGATCGTTAGAATGCTTGATGAAGCTCAAAAGTTAGGTATTACCTGCGATGTCACCGACGGGAGCGACTATTGGGAAAACCGGGATATCAATGGATTAGTTGATAGCGTCCGAGAGTCGAATCTTTTAATCGCTGCTCTGACTGGAAGCATTAGCAACCAGTTCAAGAAAACGGATGCTAAAATATATGCACCTATACTTGAATATCCTAACTTTGAGTATTTAGAAGCGGAAGGGGCAAGGGAGCAGGGGGGACTGGGAGAATTGGGGACTTGGGGACAAGGAGCGGGGGAGCCGGGAGCAGGGGAGTAGGGGGGACAAGCTATAGGAAAATGAGCCAGTGCGGAAAAAGCTGACCGCTGACAGCTAAAAGCTATCTGCTAATTAATTACGCCGCCTTTTTTTGCGGTTTTTTTGCGCTATTTCTAGCAAATTTTGCTTGAGCAAGTAGCCGAAACCAGCCCGCTCTAGGCGGATAACCAATTCGTCCTTACTGGTGAATAGCTTACTAGCTGTCGCCTCTAAGTTCCAGTCAGATTCTGATAGCTTACTTAATAAATAGACTCGCTTAGTCTGAGCCGCAGATAAGCGGTAAGTTTTTAGATACTCGATTTCGCCGCTATCCCGAGCGATCGCTTCTCCAATATGATTCTCTTGCTTCGGGTCGAGGTCTGTCATAAAGCGCTGCAATAGAAATCGCCCTGCAGTATAGACCCGCTTGTTCTGCAATGGCCGCTGCAAGAGATTCGCCGCCATAAAGCCCTGAAACTCAGCCCAATGCATTCGCATTTTCTCGACAGCCTCCCTCAAGTCCGCGACATTATTAATTAGCTCTTCGTCAACGGAGACATCCATCGGATAGTTGGTGTCGTACATTAGGGCGTATTGAAAAATAAGTTCGCCGTAAAAATCTTCCAGCAAGCTCTGATGTAAAGCGCGATAATCCTCGGGAGTCGGCAGGACGAAAGCCGAGGCCAAGGCTTCAGCGACAAATACCAATACTCCCACCTGTTTTTCGTGAATCTCGAATACTCGCAAAGCATCCTCAAAACCAGATATAGCTCGTCCGCCAAAAGACATTTCCCAGCGCGACCCGAGTCCGTGGGAAAGGGCTTCCTGGGAATATTCGCTCCAAGCGATGGACGGCCCAGAAAAAAACGAGGCTAAAAAACCTTCCATTGCTAGATGAAGCGGTAAAAACCTGAGCCGATTTTTGTCTTCTCGCTTGGCCATTCGGTGCAGCACCCGAGCGCTGGCGAACTTTTTACCTTCATTTCTAGAAGACTGGGCATCGGATTTCATTTGCCCCTCTTTCATTTGCGCGCCCATTGCCGCGATCGCAGAACCGTCATTGCTCCAAGACAAAACCAAACCGTGGGGCACATAGGAGATATACTTCATTCCCTCTTCGAGCATTTGCCCTTCTAAGGAAACTATTGTTAAATCTTCGTTATAAGCGCGGCGTTCTAGGCGCAAGTCGTAGCGGACATTTTTGCGCAAAAGGGGCACTATTCTAATTGCCCCGCGAACCTGAGACGGAGCGATCGACAGTCCCCGCAGCCCCAGCTCTTGCAAAAGCTTATTTTTCGCAGCCATTATGATTCAAGTAAACAGATAATATAGTGACGCTACGATAAAAATAGAAACCCGGTTTTTTGGAAAAACCGGGTTTCTGGCCTCACTCAAAATTGCGTCACAACAAATTTATCAATTTTTTGCGCTAAGATCGAGAAACCAGATAACTTTGACCAATACCTTCGCCAAAGTGCAAAAACACCTTATTTGCAGGGAGCGGCTCGGGAATCAACCCAACAAATGCCCGATCGGAGGCCAACGCCAGATCCCCCCAACCCCCCTTAAAAAGCCTTAAAAAGGGGGGCAAGAGAGAGATTCAGAGCTTAGCCCCCCTTTTTAAGGGGGGTTGGGGGGATCGTTTCCTGCGGTAAAATGGCGAAGGTATTATTTGACGAAAACCGTTTTCTGGCTGCTTTGGGGGCGCAACGCTCTCCCAAAGCAGCGCGCGGGGGGATTGCCCCTACAGCAAGCAGCTTTGTTGGGTTGAGGAGCAGCGAAGCGGTCAGCTCTCAGCGGTCAGCTCTCAGCTTCGATCTGATAGCCCCTATGAATGCCCAATGCCCAATGCCCAATTTCTAATTTAATTTAACAATGGCCAAAGACCAAGCATACCGAGAAGCAGAGCAACGCATCGAGGAGGCGAGGCAAACCGGCGCAACAGAACTCTACCTTGCTGGCATGAATCTGACGGAATTGCCAGAAGCGATCGCAAGTCTTACCCAGTTGAAGGTGCTTAACCTCAGCTACAATCAACTAACAGAGTTTCCAGAAGCGATCGCAAGTCTTACAAGATTGCAGGAGCTTGACCTCAGCGAAAACCAACTAAAGGAGTTGCCAGAGGCGATCGTAAATCTTACCAAATTGCAACAGTTTGACCTCTACAAAAACAAACTAACAGAGGTGCCAGAAGCGCTCGCAAATCTTACCCAGCTGCAGGAGCTTAGCCTCAGTCAGAATCAGCTAACAGAGGTGCCAGAAGCGCTCGCAAATCTTACCCAGTTGCAGGCGCTTAACCTCAGCTACAATCAACTAACACAAGTGCCAGAAGCGATCGCAAGTCTTACAAGATTGCAATGGCTTTACCTCCAGAACAACCAACTGACGGAATTGCCAGAAGCGATCGCAAGTCTTACAAGATTGCAGATGCTTTACCTCTACAACAACCAACTAACGGAGTTGCCAGAGGCGATCGCAAGCCTTACCCAGTTACGGCGGATTGACCTCGACAACAACCAACTAACGAAGCTGCCAGAAGAGATCGCAAATCTTACCCAGTTACAGCGGATTGACCTCGACAACAACCAACTAACGAAGCTGCCAGAAGCGCTCGCAAGTCTTACAGGGTTGCAGATGCTTTCCCTCCACAACAACCAACTAACAGAGCTGCCAGACAGCTTGGAGGAATTGGCGGAACTGGAAAAACTCTGGCTAGAAAACAATCGCCTCGCCGACTTGCCCGCATCCTTGGGACGACTCCCCAAACTCAAAGACCTAAGACTTGACGGCAATCCCCTCAATCCCGACTTAGCCGCCGCCTACAAGCAGGGCACCGAAGCAGTTTTGGAATATTTGCGAGCCAAGGCAGAAGAAACGATCGCCCTTTACGAAGCCAAGCTAATCTTGGTCGGCGAAGGGGCGACGGGCAAGAGTTCTCTCCTGGGAGCTTTGCGAGGGGATGTTTGGATCGAAGATAGAGAGACAACCCACGGGGTAGAAATTAAGCCGGTGAAAGTTACCAGTCCCGAGGCCAGTCCCTTTGGCAGCAGGGAGATAGTTTTAAACGGCTGGGACTTTGGCGGCCAGGACGTATATCGCCCCACGCACCAATTGTTTTTTAGCGCCCCGGCGGTTTATCTGGCAATCTGGAAACCCAGGGAAGGGCTGCAACAGAATTCCCTAGAAGAATGGCTGACCCTAATCCAGCACCGAGCCCCGGAAGCCAAAGTATTGGTAATAGCTACCCACGGCGGGCCAGGAAAGCGACAGCCGAATATCGATCGCCAGTACCTTCGCGATTTATTTGGCGATATGCTCGTCGATTTTCTCCATGTCGATAGCAAGCCGAACCCGGAAACCGGCGTTGCCCTCGGCATCGAAGAACTGAAAGAAAAAATAGCGGAAATTGCCGCCGCTCTGCCGGAGATGGGGCGCGAAGTTCCGGCCAAATGGCAGCGGGTTCGGGAAGCATTGCGAGCCAAAGAGAAAGCCTATATTTCTTACGCAGAAGCAATAGAAGTTTGTAACGAGTACGGCTTGACAGAATCCCAAGCAGAGCTATTCCTGAAAATATCCCATACTCTCGGCCATCTAATCCACTACGACTACGACCCCATTCTCCGAGATTGCGTCATACTCAAGCCGGACTGGTTGGCCAAAGCGATTAGCTTCGTTCTCGACGACAAAGAAACTCGCCAAAAAAACGGCATAGTTACTCTAGAGCGCCTCGGCCGGGTATGGGAAGACCCGAACCGAGGAGAAAATCCCTATCCCGAGGAATTGCACCAAATCTTTCTGCGCCTGATGGAGCGCTTCGACCTTTCCTATCGCGTATTTCTTGAAGGGGAGCGATCGAACAATACCACCAGTTTAATCGCCCAACTCGTTCCCGACGAGCGCCCGAAATCTCTGCCAGACTGGCCTAGAGAAAACCCCCTAGAAGGAGACAGGCAGCTAGTCCGAGTCTGCAAAATAGTTAACGACCGGGGCAACGAAGCCAAAGCCGAAGGTATTTTTTATCAGCTCATCGTCCGCCTGCATAAATATTCCCTAGGTCGAAAAAACCATGCCGATAGCGTCCATTGGCAGCGGGGGCTGATGCTCGACAACGGCTACAACGGTCGCGCCCTCCTAGAGCATATCGGTACGAACATACATATTACCGTGCGTGCCGCCTATCCCGATTACTTTCTCTCGGTGCTAGCAGAAGAAGTCAAATGGCTGGTAGAGAACTTCTGGGAAGGATTGAACTGCGAGATTATGGTGCCCTGCGTCGCCCCCTGCGGCCAAAACCAACCCGGCTTGGGGCTGTTTAATCTCAAAAAGCTAGTCGAGGCTAAAAGAAAACGTCGCCAAGATTATCCCTGTAGCGTTCCCAACTGCGAGGAATGGCAAAACATAGATAAGTTGCTAGATAAAATAGTGGCTAACTACCGGGAAGACCGGGCAGAAAATATCGAGACAACTCTGGCAAGGGTAGATGAAAAGATGCAGCCTTTGCAGGAGCGAGTTAACCGGGAGTTTGCCGATATAAAAGAAGACCCCAGCCAAAGCCTGAGCCAAAGCCAGAAGGAATTGGCCAGTCAAGGGGAAAAGCTACTAACTTCAGTTATCCAGGCTCTTGAGGATGAAGCCAAGGACGGCCCGCGTTTGTTTAGCATGAAGCCGATGGAGACGGGATTTCTCGATCGCCCCAAATGGATGAGCGCCAAATTCCAAGTCACTCTCTGGTGCGAGCATTCCAAGAAACCCCTGCCAATCCTAAATCGCGATCGCCCGGAGTTAGGAGTTTACGAGCTAGACCTGCCCCGCAAGTGGTTGGTCAAAATTGCCCCTTATCTAAAAACAGTCACCGGAGCCTTGGGTCTGTTCATGCCTTTTATTGCTTCCGCTGGCAAGTTAGTTTTTGACGAAGCAGTTTTCGAGCAATACGGAGAACAAATAGATTTTGGTCAAGAACTTTTCGGACTTGCCTCGCAAATGAGCGACAATATAGAGGAAGCGATGGAAGAGGAAGCTCCAAGCTGGCAAAAAGAGGAAAGGCCGATCCGAGCCGAAGGTGCCATGTTGCGAGAGTTTCATGGCTTCCTCAAGGAAAAAGACCCCAAATCTGAGTTTGGCGGTTTAGTGAAAGTTCGCAACAAGCGCCGCGAAGTTCTCTGGGTACATGAAAGCTTTGTAGAAGAATATTGATTTGGGGAAGAGCGGAATTGGGCATTGGGCATAGGGCACTCCCCTCTTGGGACTCTTGGGAGGGGGTCGGGGGGTGCTTTCAAGGGTATGTTTTTTAGATTTGGCATTATTGAGAGCTATCGAGTATCGACCCGGGGCGTAGGGGCGACAGCATTCCCGAGACAGCTTATGCTACTAAACAAGATGATTGTATTGGAATGCTTCGCCCCAGAAACCCATGCAGCCCACCGACCGCGCTCCTGCCAGGAGAATTATAAAAAAGGGCGTAGGGGGCGTAGGGGCGACAGCATTCCCGAGACAGCTTATGCTACTAAACAAGATGATTGTATTGGAATGCTTCGCCCCAGAAACCCATGCAGCCCACCGACCGCGCTCCTGCCAGGAATATTATAAAAAACATACCCTTGAAAGGGGTCGGGGGGTGGGTGGCATTGGCCATTGACAGGCGGGACGCCCGTCCATGCCCCGTCCTACGGGAGTATTGTTTTTTAGGGGGCTTAAAGGGATTTGATAAAACTTGACGCTCAAAGCTAAAAACTTAAAACTATCCCAATGCCCAATGTTCAATGCCCCATGCCCAATGGGCAGGTATGGCGCACAATGCCCTTTTGCCCAATGCTCAATTATTTCTTGACCTCCTACTATAGCGTTTCTCGCTCTTGATGTGAGGTGCCTGGGGGATGCAATATCCCAATATGAGAATTCCCGTTTTACAGCAGAGATGGTCAAGGGAGATGCTGTCGCCCCTACATTTCAAGGGCTCTATCGTTTATTACATTTGAGAACCGCTATAGCCCAGACTTAATAACTTGAGTTATAAATAAAAGCAAAAGCCAATACAAACAAGACCATGAATTTTGCCAATAAGATCGAGCAGAAACTGAGTAGTATCGCTAAGCCCGTCTTGACTTATGTAGAAAATAAGCGATCGCCCCAAGTAAGCTATGGCCAAGAGCAGGAAGATAGGGCGATCGAATATCTCTTTGGCTCCGTCGATAGATTTATCGACATCGGTGCTTATGATGGCATCAAATATTCCAATACATTTTTATTTGCCTTGAAAGGAGCTAGGGGACTCTGTTTTGAGCCGGTTCGCTGGACTTTTACAAAGTTAAATCGGCTTTATTGGTTGAACCCCCAGGTCAAATGCATTAACGAGGGTATTTCCGACCGAGAGCGGGTTTTGGAAATCCGCAGCTATGGAGCCCTATCTTCGATTGATGAGACCAAAAATACCCGTCACCGAGAGCTGGTAAAGTTCGAGGCCAACGCCCCGGTAGAAAAAATTACAGTGCGATCGCTAAATTATTGGCTATCAAAATATCCAGAGTTTGGCAAGACCGACTTAATTAGCCTCGATGTCGAGGGTCACGAACTGATGGTTCTCAAAGGAATTGATTTCAGTCGATTGCAAGCCAAGTGTTGGATCGTAGAAACTCATCACAGTCTTTCTGGGTTGTGGACTCACAAAGACTATGAGGAAATTAATGCAATCCTAGAAGAAGCAGGATACACTGCTTGCCTGAAAAATAAGTACAATACATTTTGGATTAGTAAAGCGATCGTGGATGCCGATCTTATTGAAAAGGTTGTTTTAGAATTTGAGGGATATGCTTTGGTATAGAGGTAATTGGGACCCTACGCCCCGGAGGGCGGGCTGCGCCTACGACAGGCTCAGGATAAAGTTGGGAATGGGGCATTGGGCATAGGGCATGGACAGGCGGGACGCCCGGGGAGCGGACGCCCGCCTGTCCCAAAAGAGCCTCTCTGGCGGACAGGCGGGACGCCCGTCCTACGGGAGTATTGTTTTTTAGGGGGCTTAAAGGGATTTGATATAGCGTTTCTCGCGCTTGATGTGAGGTGTCTGGGGGATGCAATATCCCAATACGGGAATTACCATTCCACAGCCGAGATCGTCGCTCGCGATGCTGTCGCCCCTACGTTTCTTTTATTACACTTATTTGAGAAACGCTATATAACTTAACGCTCAAAGCTTACAACTTAAAACTATCCAATGCCCAATGCGAACATGCCCAATGCCCAATGGGCAGGTATGGCGCCCAATGCCCCTTTCAAGGGTATGTTTTTTAGATTTGGCATTCAAGAGTATCGACCCGGGACGTAGGGGCGACAGCATTCCCGAGATAGCTTTTGCTATACAAAAAACTATTGGATTGGAATGCTTCGCCCCAATGCCCAATGCCACCCACCCCAAGGGCACCCTCCCAAGAGGGGGAGGTTGCCCCATGCCCAATTCCGCTCTTCCCAATTCCCTAATTATAAAGTTGGATTATGTCCAAATTAAAATTTTCATTAGTTGTCAGCGATCTATCGGGAGGAGGAGCGATTCGCGCCTTTCTGCTCGGTCAAGTCCTGAGAAAGCTCAACTATGAAGTACAAGTAGTGGGATTTCAGTTTGGCCGAGAACTGTATGCAATTCCGCCAAGGGGCATCCCAGTTGATTCCATACCGGGCAAAAACTATCCTGATTTTTTGGGCTCGGCTCGGGAGCTGTTGCAAAAAATAGAGGGAGATATTATTTATGCGGTCAAGCCCAAGCCGACGAGCTTCGGAATCTCCCTGCTGAAAAAATTAAGAACTCGCCGTCCGGTAATTTTGGATATGGACGACTGGGAAATGAGCTGGTATGGCGGGGATGAATGGCGGTATCGCCCGGGCTCGCCCAAAGAGTTTTATCGCCATCTGTTCAAAAAACAAGGTCAGTTGAGAGATCCCAATCATCCTTTATATATAAGGTGGATGGAGAGCTGGGTCTCCCGAGCCGATGCCATTACGATAGATACCCAGTTTTTGCAAGACCGTTTTGGGGGAGTATATTTGCCCAATGGCAAGGATACGGATTTGTTCGATCCGCAGAGGTACGACCAGAAGGCCAGCAAGGAGCGTTATGGCCTGGAGGGATATCGAATTTTAATGTTTCCAGGGGCACCAAGGCCCCATAAAGGCGTTGAAGATGTCTTAAGCGCCCTAGAACGCTTGAACGAAGGGGATTTGAGGCTGGCGATCGTAGGGGGTAGTCCTTATGATGACTATGATGATAGACTTATAGAACAATGGGGTCGCTGGATTATTAAGTTGCCAAGGTATCCTGTGGAGGTAATGCCCGAGGTGGTGGCTGCGGCTGATGTCGTGGTAGTTCCCCAAAGAGATACGTTGACATCTAAGGCTCAGTTTCCTTTGAAGCTTACCGATGGCATGGCAATGGCCAAGCCAGTTTTAGCAACCAAAGTCGGCGACATTCCAGAAATCTTAGGGGGAACTGGCTATCTGGCGGATCCTGGTTCTCCCGAGCAAATTGCCGAGGGGATTGCATCTATATTCCAAAATCTAGAGCTGGCTCGCGAGCTTGGAATCAAAGGCCGGGAAAGATGCGTGCGGCATTATAGCGTGCGGGCAATGGCAGCTACTCTTTCGGATCTGATATCCCGTTTATGAGAAAGAGCCAAAACAATATTGGTGCAAAGCTTGCAAAACCTGCCCCGCAGAGATCGATTGATTATCGTCTTGCCTGCTTGGGCGGGGTTTTAATATATATAGCGCAAGTCAAAAGTCAAAAGTCTCAAGGTAATAAGTCAAAGGTATAATCTGACTAAGAAACGAGCATTTATAAATGTGTTAACTTGTTTGCGTAGTGCTATAGCGGTTCTCAAATTGATGTGAGGTTTCTGGGGCGAAGCGGCGTTGCATCCCATTACGAGGGTTACCGTTCTACGGCCGAGATTGTCTTGGGGATGCTGTCGCCCCTACGTTACACTTATTTGAGAAACGCTATATACAGACATACAGGGAATTGAAATTCTGCGATCGCCAATAAAACTTGAAAAAATAAAAGCATACAGCCCCGGCTGTCAAACAGATATATACGATTTGATTAAAAATATATAGTAAGTTAAAGTATATTTGTCATTTGCCAATCCGGCAATATATGATGTTAACGCTTGGCCACAGAGTCCAGGAAATATTCCATGTCTCCTTATAAGCTCCTGCTGAAATTTGCTCGAAGACATCCCGGGTGGATTGTTATGACTGTGCTTCTAGGTTGGTCGGGAGCGCTGTTCAATGGGGTGAGTACAGCCCTAATCGTACCTCTAGTGCTAGGGGTCATCGGGCAAGAAACTAATCTAGATGGGGCTCCACCCTTTTTGCGCTATGTAATGTCGTTATTCGGGGCACTGCCGGGAGACTATCGACTGCCCTTGATGATGGGGATGATTCTACTGGCGATCGTCTTAAAGAATATAACTAGCTATGCTGGCACCTTAGCTTCTACCTATCTATCCAAAGCATTAGTTAAAGATGTCCGAGTAGCTGCAATTAAGTTGTTGTTAGATGTAGATTTAGATTTTTACTATAGAACAAAAGTAGGAGATATAGTAAACTGCATAGGGCAAGAGGTAGGTCGAACGGCGGGGGCAATTCGCGTCGGCATTAGTATGATGACCCTGGCGGCTACGATTTTAGTTTTTGTGGGAATTCTGATTTCAATTTCTTGGCAATTAACTATAGCCTCGACATTCGTATTATTGCTAGTTCCAGCAATCGGGCAATATTGTATCAGGCGATCGCAGCAGTTTGGAGAAGAATTGTCAAAAGCATCTAGGCTTTTCTCGGGAAGCTTTATAGAGATTTTAAATGGAATTAGGCTGGTTAAATCGACTACTAATGAAGACCGGGAATATGAAAAGCTAGTGCAACTGATCGATAAACGACAGGAAGCAGAGCTGAAATCAGAGAAGAACTACGCCATAATAGGGCCGATAAATGAGGTTACGGGTCTGATTGCTTTATTAAGCATAATTGCGATCGGTCGTTTTTTATTTTCCGGTCAGTTCGAGTCACTTTCAACTGTGCTGTTAACTTATCTATTCGTCCTCAACAGGTTAATTCCGCTAATAGGTCAGTTAAACAATACTCGCAGCCGATTTGCTAATGTAGTGCCGAGTACGGTAATTGTCAATGAATTTTTACGGCGCGATGACAAACCTTTAATGAAGAATGGCAAGAATACCTATAAGGGTTTGCAAGAAGGAATCCGCTTTGAGGGAGTTTCTTTTGCCTATCCCGGTACCGAGGCTATGGTTCTAGATGGGATAGATTTATGGATTCCGAAAGGAAGCACTTTGGCCTTGGTGGGGGGAACTGGAGCGGGGAAATCAACCCTAGCAGATTTGGTGCCAAGATTTCACGATCCTACGAAAGGCAGAATCTTAATTGATGGGATAGATTTGAGAGAATATGACTTGAAATCCCTGCGCCAAGCAATGGGCATAGTCAGTCAGGAGACGTTTCTATTTAACAAGTCAGTTCGCCAAAACATTGCCTACCCTCGGCCAGAAGCAACAGAAAAAGAGATAATAGAAGCGGCGAAGCAAGCTAATGCTTACAACTTCATCATGCATCTGGAGCAAGGGTTTGACACCAACCTCGGCGATCGCGGCGTACTTCTATCCGGCGGCCAACGACAGCGGATTTCGATAGCCCGCGCTCTCATTAGCTCCCCAGAAATATTAATTTTGGACGAAGCCACTAGCGCCTTAGACACCGTTTCCGAGCATCTCGTACAAGAAGCGATCGACCGACTCAGCAAAAACAATCGCGCTCGCACGACCATCGTCATTGCCCATAGGCTCTCTACAGTCAAAAAAGCCGATTGCATTGTCGTTATGAAAGAAGGGCGCATTTTAGAGATGGGCACCCATGACGAACTCTTCAAGCAAAATGGTTATTACAGAGAGCTGTGCGATATGCAGTTCGGCGACACTCAAGAGAAAATGCTGGTCGAAGCCCGCAACGAAACTCTGATGAGTACGTCTTATGAAATTCGTACTCGACTCAATCCCATGATTGGCTTTTTGCGATTGTTAGTTGATAATGTAGCTGACTCGGCAGAAGAACAAACCCAACTTACTAAAGAATCTTACGACTCTGCTCTAGGACTTCTTAAAACTTTAGAGTTTCTTGAAAATAGCGCCAAACAAGAGTGGGAAAATTTAAAGTTGAGTAAAAATCAAGCTACTTGGGGACAAGAACTAGGGGACAAGGTTTCGACTTAGCTTAGCCCTATAGATCGGAGCATACATGGGTGCCCTAGTGCAGCGCGGCTCCCTTCCTACGGGAAGATTGCCCACAGAAAAAATTTGTAATCTCCCGTCCTAAGCAGAACTTGACTTTTTTTGGGTATTTAATATTAAATACGGTTAAATACCCGCACAAAAAATTTGTAACGTCCAACGAAGGGGCTCAGGACGAACGGGGACGAACGGATTGTTTTTTAGGCTAATTAAGCGGATTTGATATAAGTTACTCTCCACCCACTCTCCCCACCCTCCCCACCCTCCCCACCCTCCCCGCACTCTGCCTTTTTCAGCAAGCCCTATTTATTATCTCGCAATGCCTCAATAATTTTTTTATTAGCCTTGGGAAAAGGAAACTGGTCAATCTCGTCTAAGGTGACCCAACGCAGCTCATCGCATTCTAGGGGCTGGGGTTCCCCTGCAAGATGACGGCAGTGATGGACATTGAGGCTCACTGTGAAATGGCTATAGTCATAATCGATCGCAATGATAAGTTCTCCCACTGCTATCTCAATCCCTAGCTCTTCTTTAATTTCTCGCTGAATACAAGCCTCAATGCTTTCCCCTGGTTCTAGCTTGCCGCCGGGAAATTCCCATAAGCCGCCGAAGGTTCCTTCTGGCTTGCGTCGGTCGATTAAAATTTGCCCTCTATCGTTCCAGATAACCGCAACGCCAACAGACTTATGAGGTAAAGGAGAAGGAGTTTCGCTAGTTTCGCTCATAGGAGGAATTTTTTTCCTACAGATTTGACTCGATCGGGACTTACGCACCAGATGCTATTTGTAGGGTGCCGCACAGCGCACCAAACGCTATCTATATATATAATTAAATCGTCGAATTTGCGTAAGTCCTGACCATGCTGGCGCGATCTCGCTACCGTGGTCAGGAGGAAGGGAATGGGAAGGCTTTAACTAGGGTGTGGGCTGTAGGGTGTAGGGTGTAGGGAAACTTCA
Organism: Oscillatoria sp. SIO1A7; assembly: GCA_010672965.1. Lineage (GTDB taxonomy): Bacteria > Cyanobacteriota > Cyanobacteriia > Cyanobacteriales > Laspinemataceae > SIO1A7. The sequence continues at coordinate 78,277 of JAAHFN010000003.1, read as the reverse complement.
TGCTGTTTTCGCGATCTCTGTCGGGAGCCCGAAGGTTTTACAGTTGGGAGGAGTAGGGGTTTCTCCCTAGGGTGATTATCTTGTGGGGCAATTTCTGCGTTTTGACGACCAATGGCGATCGTTACCGTTTGAAACCCTTATTTCCCCACACCCCACACCCTACACCCCACACCCTACACCCTAGTTAAAGCCTACTCTGTTTCTAAGGAGGAATTGGCTTCGCTGGTTGCTAAGGTTTTTTCAAAACTCATGCGTTGCTCCGCATTGCGCAGGAAGTAGCCACTCATCATCGCAGAGGCCAAGAGCTTCCCGAAATTTTCCCGGCTGGTGGTAATTGTGACGCCGAATTGTTCGGAAGGCAGATTGCCCAAGAGCCCAACAATATTCCTTTCCATAACCTGAAAAACTTCACGGGAGGTAGGTTTGGATAGTTGAGAGATAGTTTCAGGGCTCAAGGATTGGACGTACTGCCACAAAAAATTGCTGCCTTCCGAGTCGTCGTGGATGAATTCAGGGGGTCTATTGTATGGATTCATCGTAGTTTATCTCCTAGAATGTTATTGTTTCCCACCTGTTCGGTGAAGCCGAAGTATATTTGGGTCCTCGATTACCTCTGCCTTGAAGAGTATTTTGATTGACTGCCGATTGGGAGCATTTCAATGTATCTACCCTGCCGCTGCTCTTCGCCCGATCGCTGCGGCACCTCAGATGCGTTGACGCTCCTCGGCTTCCCGGAGGTTGCCCAAAAGGGCGTTGCGCTGCACAGTATGCGCTCCCCCGCGCGATCGCATTCATTGAAATGCTCCCTGCCGATTAATGTAGCAGGGGGATGCAGGAGCCAAAGGGGCGTGACCCCGATAGAGGCGGTTCTCTTACTCTATGATAGTGTTTTCGATGGTATTTTGCAGCATTGCGCGATTGGAGTCGGTAGATTACTATTATCTTTTGTCATGCTTTTTGTAGCAATAAAATACATAAATCTTGCTTTCAAGTTTTGCGATGGAAAGGTTGCTTTGCAGGCGATCGCCTGTAGCCATGTGGACTCCATGCGGACTCTTGTAAGGACCAGACGTAAGTATAAGGAGGAGACGATAGGGATTGTCTTGTTCGCTCGCAAGGCCATCCCTCCAGATTTCTTGGGTGGAAACGAAATTTTATGCGCTGCTCTTGCTGCGGAATTCCATGCTATGAATAAATATAGCGAGCGAAAATAAGGCTTTTCTGCGCAGAGCGGACGATAGCACGACATATGCAGGGTTTTCCTCGCAGAAAACTCTAAGGAAATTATGGTCCCTGTAAAATACACTTTCTGGACTGTTGCTAGAAAAAAAGCGTTTGTCTTGAATGAAGGCTAACGAAATTATTCGTATAATTACGGAGGGCAAGATGAACAATCGAGGGATTAAATTGTCAACATTAGAAGGGTTAACAGGAGATGAGATCGAGCAGAAGCTAAGCGGTATTATAAAAGCTTCTCTCGATTCTCCTAATGGCTCATTAACTTACCTGCAAAAGAAGGTTGCCAATTTTGAAACTAAGTACGAGATGAGTTCTGAGGAAATGATGAGTGCAGTCGCTTCTGGAAAATTGCCCGAAACGGAGGCTCTGGCTACTTGGGCAATTGATTACTCACTGCTGAAAGATTTATCGGCAAATTAATAGGAGTATGGCAAAACATTCACCAACACGTTATAAAACCTACTTCGAGACTCACGCTAGCTAGATGCATGGATCGACTTAAAGCGTCTGGCGTGATTATTTTTGATGGATTGGAACTAGAGAAGTTGGGCGGCAGACTTCTGAGAATGTCTGGAATTATTCATTGTAGAGGAAATTTCGTGCTGACGGTAAATAAGGTACTGCGATTACAGGAAGACAAGGGAGTGATGACGATCCAGACATACAAATATGCCTATAACCTGTCGCTGGCAGAGCAGGGGAATATTTTTAGATACGACAATGCCCACAAACATCCAGGGCACCAGATAGAACACCACATACACCGATTCGATCCACCAGGCCAAGAAATTCCTGGCTCTCCATTTGAGACTGGAGAAGATTGGCCTACCTTGACTGAAGTGGCAATGGAAGCAGACGGGTACTATTGGGACAACCTTTTTTACGACTATTAGCGCGATCTATTGTAACGGTTGGGGAACGATAGCCTCATAGAGATCGCGATTTTATGAGAGGATATAAAGTCAAATATATAAAACGAATACGCTCTAAATTATTAAAGAATAAAAATGCCTCCTATTGATAAGGAGGCGAGGGGGGATAGCTCGCAGGTCTAGGTCTGCAAGACAATCGCTGCAAGCAAGAATTATATCGCTATTTAACTGGCCACATACTCGTTAATTTTGGCTTTGCGCTTGCGCAACTTCGCCAAAGCTTCGCGTTCGATTTGGCGCACGCGCTCGCGACTCATATCTAGACAATCGCCAACTTTAGCCAGAGTTAGGGGCTTGCCATCTTCCAAGCCAAAGCGCAGAGATAATACGGCTCTTTGCAAATCGCTCAAGTCGGACATCAGCTTCTGCAAGTCAGAGCGCAGGGATGACTGGACGGCATAATCTTCTGGGGACGGGCCAGTATCTTCCAACAAATCTCCTAGTTCGGTATCTTGGTTATCTCCTACGCGCAAATCTAGGGAAAGAGGAAGGCGCGATCGCTCCAGACATTCTCGAATTTGCTTGGGAGTCATCTCCAATTCTTGAGACAAATCGGAGATAGTCGCGGCACGTCCGAGCTTTTGGGATAGCTCCCGCTGCGCCCTCTTAATTTTATTGAGCTTTTCAGTGACGTGGATGGGTAGGCGAATAGTGCGGCTTTTTTCTGCGATCGCGCGAACTATGGCCTGACGAATCCACCAGTAGGCATAGGTAGAAAATCGATACCCCTTACTCGGGTCGAATTTTTCCACCCCGCGCTGCATCCCGATGGTGCCTTCTTGTATAAGATCTAGCAGGTCAACATTGCGCTTGATATATTTTTTCGCCACAGATACTACCAGTCGCAGATTGGCTTCCACCATCTTAGTCTTGGCATATTTGCCTTGGGCGATCGCCTGTTTTAGTTCCATGCCCGACATACCTGCTTCTTTTGCCCATTCTTTGTGGGTCGGCTCGCGATCTAGCTTTTCAGCCAGAGTTTCTTTTATGCGTTGCAAAGAATTGAATCGCTGCACCTGCTTGCCCAATACTATTTCCTGCTCGTGGCTCAGCAGGGGAACCCGACCTATTTCTCGCAGGTAGGAGCGTACTAAATCTTGAGAAGTCTGAAGTTTGTTCATGGAGCTAAATCGAATAGGGGGGGGTAAAGATGGATGTTATGGTTGAGACCTCTTACCCGGACGGCTTGCCAGCAAACCTTCTTCGGCGAAGGGCAATTTATCAATTTCCGTTTCCGGGCTGAAAAACTAATTGTTCGGGGTTTCGCTCGAAATCAAGACCAAATCAAATACAAATATTGTTTTCAGTTGGTTAAATGCAATAGCCTTATTTGCAATTTTCGCCAATGTTTCTGTTACTGCTGTAAAAGTAGGATTTTATGAAATTTGAGAACTGATTAGTCTAAACGTTACTTATTATCCCTGTTTAGGTGAGAACTATTGTATCACTGGTTACTATTTTCAATGTCTGAGTAGCATTGGAGATAGATTGGGGGATATCAAACCCAGATAACTGCTGATACTTGGCATAAGTTTCCCACATACAACCGCTTATTTGTTAAAAATTGTAACATTTGTTTGATAAATGTCAAGAGTCAACAATAAAAAAACATTTTGGGGCCTCAATCGACCTGGGAGGCCACCATATTTCCGGTGCGTGGGGAAGGATGGGAAAGATGGGAAGGATGGGAAGAATCGGGAGGGATAGAGAAGGATTGGAAAGAATTAGAACAGCCGATAACCCAATTCTTGGAATAGAGATTACCTGCGAAACAGTTGGAGAAATGCATCGTAGAAAACATTTTGGAGGCTTAATTTTGCGAAAATGCCAAAATGAAACAACTTCAATATAGCAAGGCAGGTAGGGGTGCATTTCACTGTTGCACCTAGTGAGCCCAAAGGGCGAGAGTTTGTGTAGCCGCGCCAGTCGCTTTTCGGAGGCGGGGCTTACGCCCAAGGGGCTGGCGGCAGCTTGCCGAAATTGAAATGCTCCCGCAGGTAGAGAGGCTCGGAAGGATAAAGAAAAGGCAATAGGGGCAATAGGATATAGCACCCCCCTTTGGATAGCACCCCCTTTGGATAGCGACCTTTTGGATAGCGCCCCTTTTAGCCCAAGCAATGAAAAACCCCCACAGGAGTGGGGGATGCAATTTGAGATTTCTCCTTTAAGATTTCGCCGACATAAAATGCATTTATATTGCGATCGCTCCCGGGTCTCGATAGGTATCTCGATCTGCAAATTTGCTACACCCTAAGTTCAGACCATATAATCCTGGATAGCTTTGACATCAAGGGGTTGAGATTTCATCGAGCGGATGGCAGCTACAGTGGCTTTAGCGCCGGCGATCGTGGTGATGATGGGAAGCTTATAATCCAGAGCCATGCGGCGTATCCGACGGCCCTCGGCCTGAGCATCTTCGCCAGAAGGGGTGTTGATAATGAATTGAATGCGATCGTTTTTAATCCAATCAATAACGTGGGGACGACCCTCATTGAGTTTAAAAACCAGCTCCACATCTTGGATTCCGTTTTCCTGCAAAGCGCTGCGGGTGCCAGAAGTGGCGACTATTTTAAAGCCCAATTCTTTCAAATCTTTAACTACCGGAATCACTAAAGGCTTGTCGCGATCGCTCGTAGATACAAACACCGTACCGCTCAAGCCCACGCCAACTCCTGCACCCAATTCCGCTTTAGCAAATGCCTTGCCAAAACTGCTATCAATGCCCATCACCTCTCCGGTGGAGCGCATCTCCGGTCCGAGGAGCGTATCGGCTCCGGCAAATTTGTTAAATGGCAAGACTGCTTCCTTGACGGCAATATGCTCTGGAATTTTTTCCTCGGTAAACCCTAGATCTGTCAAAGTTTCCCCTGCCATAATGCGGGATGCTAGCTTGGCCAAGGGAACGCCTATCGTCTTAGAGACAAAAGGCACCGTCCGCGATGCGCGGGGATTGGCTTCGAGAATATAGACTTGGGGAGAATAAGTGCTAACTCCGGCTACAGCATATTGAATATTCATCAAGCCCACAACATTGAGAGCTTTGGCGAGCTGCACAGTCCATTCCCGAATAGTTTTCAACACTGGCGGGGGGAGGGTGATGTAGGGCAGAGAACAGGCAGAGTCGCCAGAGTGAATGCCGGCCTCCTCGATATGTTCCATAATGCCGCCAATTACCACATTACCCGTAGCATCGGCGATCGCATCTACATCTACCTCAACAGCATTTTCCAGAAACTTATCAATTAAAATTGGATGTTCTGGCTCCACCTGCACCGCCACGGACATATACCGTTCTAGCTCCGAGTCGGAATAGACGATTTCCATCGCCCGTCCTCCCAAAACATAAGAAGGACGCACCACCACCGGATAGCCAATCCGTCCCGCTACCCCTAGAGCTTCTTGATAGCTGCGGGCAGTGCCATTGGGCGGTTGTTGGATATTCAATTCCCGCAGAATTTTTTCAAAGCGCTCCCGGTCTTCCGCCGTATCGATGGAGTCTGGGCTAGTGCCCCAGATCTGAGTTGAAATTCCTGCTTCTGGGGAGCTGAGATATTTTTCTAAGGGAACCGCAAGTTTGAGAGGGGTTTGGCCGCCAAACTGGATTATGACTCCTTGGGGATTTTCCGCTTCAATAATATTAATGACATCTTCAAAAGTCAGAGGCTCGAAGTAGAGGCGGTCCGAGGTGTCGTAGTCGGTGGAAACTGTTTCTGGATTGGAGTTGACCATGATGGTCTCGAAGCCGCGATCGCTCAGGGCATAAGAGGCATGACAGCAGCAGTAGTCAAATTCAATCCCTTGGCCGATCCGGTTTGGTCCTCCGCCGAGAATCATAACTTTGGGTTTCTCCGACTCCTTTATCTCCGATTCTTCCTCGTAGCTGGAATAGTAATAAGGAGTAAAAGCTTCAAACTCCGCAGCGCAGGTATCTACCAGTTTGTAGGCTGGCTTGATGCCGAGTTGCTTGCGGTAGGCGCGGACTTCTTCTTCGCTGGTTTTGGTGGCAAAGGCGATTTGGCTATCGCTAAATCCCTGCTGCTTGACTGCATATAGTTGCTCTTTCGGCAACTGGCGCAGAGCAGTTCGCTTGAGAATTTTTTCCGTCTCTAGCAAATCCGCCATTTTATCCAGAAACCAGATATCGATTCCCGTCAATTCGTAGATTTCTTCTGCGGTCATGCCCATTAACATGGCGTGACGGATGGTGAAGATTCGCTCTGGATTGGGCTTGCGCAAGCTGGCGCGAATTTGGGACAAAGAAGGCAACACCTCTTGGCGATCGCAGCCCCAACCGGCGCGACCCGTTTCCAAACTTCTCAGGGCTTTTTGGAAAGATTCTTGGAAGGTGCGCCCGATAGCCATTGCTTCGCCCACGGATTTCATCTGGGTGGTTAGAATTGGCTCGGAGCCAGAAAATTTCTCAAAGGCAAAGCGAGGAATTTTGGTTACCACATAGTCAATGGTGGGTTCAAAGCTGGCTGGGGTTTTCTTAGTAATGTCATTGGAGATTTCATCTAAGGTGTAGCCTATAGCCAACTTAGCAGCAAACTTGGCGATCGGGAAGCCCGTCGCTTTTGAAGCCAGAGCCGAAGAGCGGCTGACCCGAGGATTCATCTCGATAACGATGAAATCTCCGTTAATCGGATTGACAGAAAATTGGATATTAGAACCGCCGGTCTCTACCCCTATCTCCCGGATAATCTTAATCGAAGCATCTCGCAATCTCTGATATTCCTTATCTGTCAGAGTTTGCGACGGCGCAACCGTAATCGAGTCGCCGGTGTGGATGCCCATCGGGTCTAGGTTTTCGATGCTACAGATAATCACCACATTGTCGGCGGTGTCCCGCATCACTTCTAGCTCGTATTCTTTCCAGCCTAGAAGGGATTTCTCGATGAGGATCTGGGAGACTGGGGACGCTTCTAGGCCCCCCTGAGCCATCTCTTCAAACTCTTCTTGGTTGTAGGCGATGCCGCCGCCAGTGCCGCCGAGGGTAAAGGCCGGACGAATAATCAGGGGGTATATGCCAATTTCCCGAGCAACGGCTTTGGCTTCCTCCAGGCTCTGGGCAATTCCGGAAGGGCAGCACTGCAAGCCGATCCGCTCCATCGCTTCTTTAAATAGTTGGCGGTCTTCGGCCATTTCAATAGCTGGCAGTTTCGCGCCAATCAGTTCCACCCCATATTTTTCTAGTACGCCGCTTTTGGCTAGGGCGACTGCGGCATTGAGGCCCGTTTGGCCTCCCATCGTCGGCAAGATTGCGTCGGGCCGCTCTTTGGCGATGACTTTTTCGATAATGTCGGGAACCAGGGGCTCTATGTAGGTCCGGTCTGCAGTTTCCGGATCCGTCATAATCGTGGCTGGGTTGGAGTTGACCAGCACTACTTCATATCCTTCTTCCCGTAAGGCTTTGCAGGCTTGGGTTCCGGAGTAATCGAATTCGCACGCTTGCCCAATCACAATCGGGCCTGAGCCAATAAGGAGAATTTTGCGTAGGTCGGTACGGCGAGGCATCGGCTTCAACCCCCTGTGGGTAGTTATAGCAGTAAGCAGTCAGCTGTCAGCTGTCAGCTAAATCCAGACCATTTTAAGGGGTTTCCCCGAGATGTCAAGCGATCGCTCTGGCTCTTTTCCCAAGGTTTGATGACTTTCCAGCACTGCGGGCCAGTAAATTTTAGGGTGTGGGGTAGCGGATGTAACAGATAGTCGGCAGCGGATGAGTAACAGATGTAGCGGATATTGGCAGCGGATATTGGCAGCGGATATTGGCAGCGGATTGGTAACAGATGTAGCGGATAATTGGCAGCGGATTGGTAACAGATGTAGCGGATAATTGGCAGCGGATATTGGCAGCGGATATTGGCAGCGGATGAGTAACAGATGTAGCGGATAATTGGCAGCGGATATTGGCAGCGGATGAGTAACAGATGTAGCGGATAATTGGCAGCGGATTTGTAACGGATATTGGCAGCGGATGAGTAACAGATGTAGCGGATAATTGGCAGCGGATTTGTAACGGATATTGGCAGCGGATATTGGCAGCGAATGAGTAACAGATGTAGCGGATTTGTAACGGATATTGGCAGCGGATGAGTAACAGATGTAGCGGATAATTGGCAGCGGATTTGTAACGGATTTGTAACGGATATTGGCAGCGGATGAGTAACAGATGTAGCGGATAATTGGCAGCGGATTTGTAACGGATATTGGCAGCGGATGAGTAACAGATGTAGCGGATAATTGGCAGCGGATTTGTAACGGATGTAACGGATGGTCGGCAGCGGATGGGATAGCACTAAGCGAATTGTTTAGGACAATTGCAAAATTACCAAGCTATAGTTTACAAGGCTTTGGCTAATTGCTAATTGCTGAAAGCTGACTGCTGACTGCTATATATATAAGTAAATAATTGGCTGCGATCGCATTTGACAAGTCGGCAATACTTTATTTTTGGATAGCGTCTCGCTTTCCTCGAAAAAAATCATCCGCTACATCCGCTACCCATCCGCTGCCAATCTGCTACCTTCATATTTTTAGACTCCTCCAGCCTATTGGCTGGCACTCCCAACTTTTAATTTATACCATATTTACAGGACAAAGCCATATTTGTTTAGGGCAACTTAAGGGTTACCAAAGCTACGCAAGGAGCAATACTTGTCAATGCTTGTGCTTAGAGCTGACTGCAGCAGAGCTGACTGTAGCAGAGCCGATTGCTTACTGCTATATTTTACCACTGAGGCTGGGAGACTAGCAAGGCAGCAGCAGAAGCAGCATCTAAAGGTCGGCGGAAGTAATAGCCTTGGCCGTACTCGGAGCCGAGTTCCCGGAGCTGGGCCAGTTGCTCGGCGGTTTCTATACCTTCGGCGATCGCATCCATTCCCAAATTCCGAGCCAGGGAGAGAATAGTACGAATAATTTCCATACTTCCCTCCCTATCGCTCATATTTCTAACAAAAGAGCGATCTATTTTTAAAGTATCAATAGGCAGCCGATGCAAGCGACTCAGGGAGGAGTAGCCGGTGCCAAAATCATCAATGCATAGTTGAATATGCCGCTGTTTTAGCTGCAACAGCATTCCCCGAACGGACTCCGGTGCGGATGCGATCGCCGTTTCCGTAATCTCCAATTTTAAATATCGTCCCTCCAAGCCAGTATCGTCTAACACTTGGTCGAGGAGTTCTACCAATCCCGGGTGGGCAAGCTGAAGTCCTGCCAGATTCACGCTGATGCTAAGGTCGCTATAGACTTCGGCGATCGCCGAGCCTTTATTCGCCAACAGCGACACCTGCCATTCCCGAAGCTGGCGACAGGCTTCATGGAGAATCCAGGCTCCCATCGGCACAATCAATCCAGTGGTTTCTGCGATCGGAATAAACTCTCCTGGAGAAACTAAACCTCGTTTTGGGTGCCGCCAGCGTACCAATGCCTCGAAGCCGACAAGACGACCAAGACATAGGTCAATAATTGGCTGATAATAAAGCAGTAACTCTTGGTCTTTGAGGGCTCGTCGCAAGTCATTTTCCAGTTGCAAGCTAGCCAGAGCGACTAAATGCATCGCCGGATCGAACGCCGCCGTGCGCCCTCCGCCCATTACTTTGGCATGATACATGGCCGTATCCGCCGCTCGCAGCAAATCTTCTGGATGTTCTAGCTTGCTTGTCTCCTCATTAGACTCCTCTATAGTAAAGCCTTTGCCATTTTGCGATCGCCTTTTTTCTAGTTCTGTTTCTTGCGCCAGTCGAGGTGACATAGCAATACCAATATTGGCGGAAGCGAACATTTCTTGGCCATTGACTTGGAATGGCATAGTCAGTTCTTGATGGATGCGATCTGCAACGGCGATCGCATCATCTAGTTCGTTAATATCCTCCAACAGAATAGCAAACTCATCTGTGCCAACCCGCGCTAGAGTACCCGGTGGTTGCAAGCAAGTTCCCAATCGGAAGGCAACCGCCTTGAGCAAGCGATCTCCTACCAGATGTCCGAAACTATACTTGATAATCTCAAAGCGCTCCAGATGAATAAACAAAAGACCCACCACATATCCCGAACGGCGTTTGGCTTTTCTCAAACAGCGTCCCAAGCAGTTTAACAACCAGGTTCGGTTCGGCAAACCCGTTAGAGAATCGTAAAAGGCATGATACTGAAGTTGTTCCTCGGCTCGCTTGCGATCGGTGATATCGTGGAGGGTCGCTAAATGCAATCCAGGAACAATATTGGCAGTAGCAGAATACTCTACTTCTCGCCAGGAGTTGTAGCCGCGATCGCCCGGATCGATTTTCACCTCCCCCGTTGCTCGGCCAGTAGCCAACAAGCTAGATAAGCCCTGCCGCCAATCGCAGCCAGAATCCATTGACTCCTCCAGAGCCTTGCCAATAAGTTCTTCTTTCGACAGGCCGAACAGAGTGCAAGCCGCTGGGTTCGCCGCCACGCAGTTGCCATCATCATTGAAAATCACCATTGCCTCAAGGGCTCTCTCAAAGATAGTTCTAAGTTCGAGGTCGCAATCCTCAAGCGCCGCTTCCTCAAAAACCATCCTCTCCCCCGAGGCAGAGGCACTCAATTGCCGCTTCATAGCGGATGTCAGTTGGCCAAATTGGTCATTCATCATCCCATTACCAGCAAAGCGCCTTAATGGAAGAGTTGGCTAAACTCAGCCAATCTCCCCCAGACTATTATTATGGGAATTGGGAATTGGTAAGAGCGGAATTGGGCATCGGGCATTGGGCATTGGGCGTGACCCTCCTGGGAGGGGTTGGGGGTGGGTGGCATTGGGGACCAGGAGACAAGGGGACAAGGGTACAAGGGGACCGTAATAATGGGATACTCGGAAGGGTAGGGCATTTAAGGAGACTTCTGGGAAAGAAAGTACCGCTTCCCCTCCTGCGGGCGGCGTGGGTTCTTACCCGGTCGCAGTACCCACCCAATCCCCTCAACCCACCCCTAACCCCTCCCAGGAGGCTCCCAGGAGGGGTTAGGGCCGAAGCGCTCCGATATTCTGGTACTTTTATTACCAGAAATAACCTAAGACGAGTTTGACAAGTTATTCAATCTTCATTCCATAGCCTGTCCTGAGCCTTTCCTTGGGTCACCCGGTCTCCATGCCCGGTTCCAAGGGGGCCTTCGGGACTGGGGACAAGGGGACTGGGAGACCCGGGGAAGGAACAAGGAGCAAGGATTAAGAACGGAATAATTGATTTTTCATCATTCATCATTCATCATTCGTCTTTCATCTTTCATCCATGTCCCCATGTCCCCATGTCCCCATGTCCCCATGTCCCGAAGGCCCCCCATGCCCCATGCCCCATGCCCCCATGCCCAATGCCCCATGCCCCATGCCCCCATGCCCCCATGCCCAATCCCCAATGCCCAATTCCCTTTTGCCCAATTCCCTAACTAAAATTTGCCTTGGATTTACACCAGCTAGTTCCCATTGTCGATCCCAAAGTCCAGGAATGGGCTCTACTTGCGCGATTGCTGCGGTGGTTGACCTTCTTGTGGCTCTTAATCGGCTTAGCAGTTTTGTTCTCCGCTTCCTATCCCAGTGCCAATGCCGATTTTGGAGATGGGCTGTATTATTTCAAACGACAGCTAGTCTGGGTAGTAGTGGGGCTAATAGGCTTCAACATTTTGGTTTACTCCCCCCTGCGCTATATCCAAAATCAGGCTCATTGGCTATTCCTGCTGCTGCTCGGAGGGATTTGGCTGACCTTTATTCCCGGTCTGGGAACCACGGTAAACGGAGCCACGCGCTGGCTCTCGATTGGTTCTCTGCCAATAATTCAGCCCTCGGAACTAATCAAGCCTTTTTTAGTTTTGCAGAGCGCTCGCATCTTTGGGCAGTGGTATCGCTTGTCTTGGCAGGTTCGCCTAAGCTGGCTGCTTATTTTTGGCGCAGTTCTTCTCGGTATCTTGCTCCAGCCGAATCTCAGTACGACTGCCCTTTGCGGCATGACCTTGTGGTTGGTGGCCTTTGCTGCCGGCTTGCCTTACCCCCAGTTGGCAAGTGCAGCTCTGGGAGGAGTTTTATTGGCCGTGACCAGTATTTCTATTAAGGAATATCAGAGGCGTAGGCTCATGTCTTTCTTCAATCCTTGGGTCGATCCTTTTGGAGATGGCTACCAACTAATTCAAAGTCTCCTAGCCATAGGTTCTGGCGGACCTTGGGGAACGGGGTTTGGCTTTTCTCAACAAAAGTTGTTGTATCTGCCCATTCAATATACTGATTTTATCTTTGCCGTCTTTGCGGAGGAATTTGGCTTCGCCGGTAGCTTAGCGTTGCTATTGCTCCTGATAGCCTATACAACAGTGGCATTTTTAGTGGCTTACCTAGCCCGGAATCCAGTACATAGGCTGATAGCAATTGGTGCCACAGTACTGATGGTAGGGCAATCATTTCTGAATATTGGCGTGGCTAGTGGAGTTTTGCCAACTACTGGTCTGCCCTTACCCTTGTTTAGTTATGGCGGCAGCTCGATGATTGCTAGCTTAGCGATCGCCGGCCTGTTGATTCGAGTTGCCAGAGAGAGCAGCGGCGCTACTATTGTTTCCCTGCATGGGCGCGATCGGCCAAAAAAAAAGCGATAGCGATCGCCGGCTGTAGGGTGTGGGGTGTGGGGTGTGGGGTGTAGGGTGTGGGGTGTGGGGGAAGACAAGGTAGGTGACTAGGTGACAAGGTGACCCAACGAATGGCTCAGGGCGGACAAGGGGACAGACAATGCCCAATGCCCAATGCCCAATTCCGCTCTTCCGCTCTTCCGCTCTTCCCTACACCCCACACCCCACACCCTACACCCTAATTTACTACAGACCAGTATTTACTCCCTGCTTGCCTACGGCTAGCTTAACCTTAAGGATTTTGCCCCCCATTTTCATAATCCTTTGCTGTTCGCGAAACCAGTTATCGTAGGGAACCAGTTTCGTGAAAAAAGTATTTTGTAATTCTCGCTGGGTGCGGGTGCGACTCTTGCTGGGAACGCAAGCAGTTACCTGAAACATTCGCATCGGCTTATCTCTCCTGATTCGGTTAAGTATTCTTAGGAAATGTCAATTTCTATTCTTAAAATTGAAGGCAGGGAGTCACGAGTCAATACTAGATCGCTAAAACTCATCATTATTTAGACGAGCCTTTGACAAGCTAGCACTCACTCTTGACTTCCCTGACCTAACAGCACAAAAGACAGTCCGTTTTACGACATTTTTACAGTCGTTTTTCCGGTTTTTCTGTCAGGGCAACATCTAGCTCAAGCCAGAGCTGATGTAGTCAAAATACACGCCCATTTCCTTACCGGCGTCTGCACCCACTAGAGAAGCAGTAACTTCTTTCATAGCTTGGATGGCTTGCACGGTATTGCTGATGGGTACGCCCAGAGAGTTATAAGTTTCCTTCAGGCCATTTAGCACGCGCTCGTCTAGGATAGATGGATCGCCAGCCAGCATGGCATAGGTAGCATAGCGCAGGTAATAGTCCAGATCCCGGATGCAAGCAGCGTAGCGCCGAGTGGTGTACATATTTCCGCCCGGGCGAGTTGAGTCGCTATAAAGCAGAGACTTGGCAACTGCATCCTTAACGATGCTTGCAGCGTTGGCGCTGATAGCAGTTGCGGCACCAACGCGCAGTTCGCCAGTTTGGAAGTAGCCCGTGAGCTTTTCTAGAGCGCTAGCGTCCAGGTACTTGCCTTGAACGTCAGAGGAGTTAATAACAGCGGTAATTGCGTCTTGCATCTTTGTGATTCCTTAAACTGCTGAGTGGCTTCCCCGCTAGCTCGATCGCTTATCCTCGATAACAGATAAGCTCTATCTCCCAAGCGGATTGGATTCCCGAAATCTAGAAATAGATTTCTTTTATTTCAAGCTTCCCGGCTTGCGGTAAGCTGTTTTATTTCCTTGTCTTTCTTGTCTTTGCCGGATTTTTTTGGGTAAAACCCTATTTGCCAAGTTCCAATCTTAAGAACTAGGACAATCCGCCAATCACGTAGTCAAAGTAAGAACCCGCTTCCTTAGCATCCTCGGCAGACAGTAGGCCGCTTGCAACGCTCTTCATGCAGCGAACGCCTTCTACCACTGCATCAATGGAGGTGCCCAGAGACTTGTACATTTCCTTAGCGCCCACAATGCCGATTTCTTCAATGGGGGTCACATCGCCGGAAACGATACCGTAGGATACCAGGCGCAGGTAGTAGTCGAGGTCCCGCAGGCACGTTGCAGTCATTTCGTCGCCGTAAGCATTGCCACCAGGAGAAACCACATCAGGACGCTTTTGGAACAATTGGTCCCCTGCTTCCTTAACAATTTTCGTCCGGGACTCGCTCATGATTTGAGCAATCCGCACGCGACTCTGGCCACTTTTCACAAAATCTTTGATTCTGTCTAGTTCGCCAGGGCTCAGGTAGCGAGCCTCAGCATCGGCATTCACGATTGACTTCGTGACTATACTCATTAATCGTTTCCTCCAACAGTAATATCCAGATTTCTCAAATCTCAATCTGGGATTGGCAATTGGGCTGTCTGGGTCTGCAACCCTTGAGCATTTTTACTCAAAAGCTCGGTTTTGGCTTTTACCATCACCAACCTGCCCATCTATCCTGAAAATATTCTAGGACAACAAGCAACCCAAATTCAGACAGCCTAATTCTGCAAGTACCGCTATTTTGCAGCATATCGTTTACATTCTCAACCCTTACTTAATATTTTTTTACAATCCCATTCATTTTAACCTGCTTACTAGATACATTATATCTGCAAGTTACTAGGCATTGGGCATTGGAAGAGGCAGGGGAGCAAGGAGCTTTCGGAGCAGGGCGTCACAAATGCGAGCATTAAAAAATCTGCTTTGTAAAGCAGATTTTTTAGCGCATATATATAAGGAGTATTTTGCTCTTGTCTAGAACGGTGGATGGATCCTTTGAGTTTTGAGTTTTGAGTTTTGAGTTTTGAGTTTGAAACAGGACTCGCATTACCTTTATATCTGGTAGGGGTCAACGGCCGGAGTACCCCTACACTTAGGCCACATCTCTACAAGCCGCGCGTAAGTCCTATGAAACTTAAAACTTAAAACTTAAAACTCAAAACTCAAAACTTTTCCCAATTCCCAATCTACCGCTTGTAAGGCACTACATCCTCGCCGAAGTAGCGCAGGTACTCGGTACTGTCGATCGCAGTCTCGACGGCAGCGGCAAGTCCAAGCTCTGTCATAAGCTGCTGGTATTGCCGAACTTCTGAACTTTCGGGCATCCGACCCAACAAGTGACGGTAGAGCAGTTCGGCGGCTTTGGGAGCCGGGTAGGGCGATACAAAGCGATCGCGATAAGCATCGCTACTGGCTAGGTGGCCGACAAACTCCCGCACCGAAATTTCCCCTTGGTGCAGTTTCGCTTCGAGTTCCATCGAGCGGAACTGCTCGGGAACTTGCTCTTCATAGCAATCCATTACCTGCCGATAAATAGCAGCAATTGCCATATTTATCTCTGCTGTAGAGTTCTTGCCAGTCACGCGGTGAATCCGAGCTATCCGATCGCAAGCGTTGGGTTCGGTGCTGGGAATCGTCGTCGAGCGACCCACTTCGACTAAATCCAACTGCCGAGGCATAGAGGCGATCGCGTTGGACATTAAAGGCAAAGACTCTACTACATCAACGGAGGATTCCACCGGCTCGAAGCTCGGAATATTAACATCCGCAGTTTGCTTGGTCTGCTGGTTATAGAGCTTCTCGGTATTCGGGAAGTTAGCGGCAGGCAGAGTCGGGAAGCGACGGTAAGGAACTGTATCCTCGTTAAATACTTGGAGATATTCCATACTTTCTACCATTGCCCGAATAAAGGCCCGAATCCCCTGACTGGCTAGAATCTGGTTATACTTGCGAATTTCTTCCTGATTCAGCGGAGCCCGACCCAGGAAGTGCTTAGTCCCCAGTTCTATAACCTTCGTATTGGGATAGGGAGTATAGAACTCCTTAACATAAAGGTTGGAGCAACCCAAGCCTTCAATAAACTCTTTAACCGTAATTTCTCCATTCGCCAGCTTACTTTCTAGGCTGGTAAATTCATTCTCAATAACAAATGGGTTGAGATCCCGCTCGAAGATTTGTCGGTAAGCCGCTTGAGTGACCTTCTGAACTGCCACTGGATCGAGGGTTGTGAGTTTAAAGACCTTGGTCTGCTCGCGATCCTTGCGCACCCCTTGAGCAATCCGCTGTTGAATTTCCAGTACCGAGCGATCGCCCACCGCACCCAGTTCGATAAAGCGCGGCGTTTCTTCCTTAACAACCTTGAGGCTCTTGTCCCCAATGCTCCCAGTCCGACTCGTCCGCAATGCTTCTCCCTTCGGAGTCAGATAGCGCTCGTATGGAATCGTATCTTCCCCAAAAGCTTCTTCGTATTCTTTGCTATCGATAATCGCGTCAACTACAGCATAGAATCCCTTCTTCGCCGCGATATCGAAATAAGCATTCATTTCCTCACGGCCATAGGTAGGACGACCCAACAAGCGCAGGTGCATGTACTCTATTGCCTTACATACATACAGGGGCATCCAATAGGTTTTTAGATAAGTATCGGACTTAGCCAGAGCGCGGATAAACTCGCGCATGCTGATTTCCCCATTCTCCAGACGGTTTTCGGCGCTTTTTATTTCTTGCCCTTGATATACCGGGCGGCCGAACACCTGTCGGTAGGCAGCAGCAATTAGCTTTTGCGTAGAGCTTTCCGAGAACTTGATGCTAGTGCCCGCTTCTCCAGTGCTAGGAACTTGAGTCAGCTTGAAAGTTTTCGGTCCGAGAGATCCCGGTTCTTTGCCCCGCGCTCCTGGATTGCTCAGTTGATTTTCTATTCCCGCTCCCCGACGAATCAAGATGCGACGAGTGTCCTTATTAAATGGAGCTGGTCGGTTTTTGGGCGATCGCGTTTCTTTCGGGAAAATAGCACCAAACTGGATTTCCAGCGGATCGTTGCCCGTACCGTAAACATGCTGGTCTGGCAGGGGCTGGGTATAGTCCGCAAACAAGGTAACGAATTGCGGCACTTTGCGGAAGGGAGCGCTATAGTTAAATAGGTCGAACTGCGGTCCCCAGTTACGGCATTCTTGCGCTTCTTGACCAAAACCGCGCAGGTAAGGCACGGTTTCTTCCCCAAAGTAGTCGGAATATTCTTCCGAATTCACCAACTCATCAACCAAGGCTGCCAAGCCGCCAATAGAAACAATAGAAAAATATTTGTTGAACTCTTCCCGGCTGCTGATACCTCGGCCCAAGAAATGGCGATGCGCCAGTTCCACCACCCGGCTGTTAACAAACGGCTCGTAAAACTGTTTCCGATACAGGGGCGACTTGCCCAAGCGACGGACAAACTCTTTCATCGATATCTCGCCGTTTTTCACCTGAGACTCTAGGTAAGATAGTCCCAGACCATAAGCACGGGTAATATCGCGCTCAAAGATTTGTCGGTAGGCCGCCTTTATTACATCTTGCTTTTCCGAGAAAGACAGGCCGGGCTTCATCACGAACTTTTGACGGCGTTCGGATGCGTTGAAATAAATCTGGGGCAACTCAAGACCTTGTTGGTCTGTCGAACTGCGCTGCCGCAATTTGTTAGAAGGCGTTGAGCCTTGAAACTCCGTTAGCACAACGTCGAAATACTGCGCGACTATACCTTGTGCTTCTGGATCTTTTTTAAAGTAACCCAGACTTGCTTGCCTCATTCCTTGCAGAGCGACGATTGTAGCCGCAGAAGAGCAGCCTGCTTCAATTATTTCTCGCAATCCTCGCACGTTGACCGAAAGGATACTCGGGTCGCCAGCGACAATAGCATAAGTAATATAGCGTAAAAACCAGCTTAGGTCCCGCAGCGATTTGGTCATGTTACTCGGGCCGTAGCGAGACACGTTTATCGGTTGAAACCCTGCTGGCGTCCGAATGGCACCGCCACCGCCTCCGCCACCGGAGCCCAACACTCCTCGCAACCCATCAAAGATACCGCCCTTGGTTTCTACATAGGTCACTGTTCCTAACTTCATCCCCTCTTGGACGCCAGTCGCCGCACTACCTTTAGTCTCTTCTACGGGCGGCTTTTCCAAGAAGGCCAAGGGGGAACCCCCTGTGAAAATTTTGTTGGCCCCGCGAGATACGATTAGTTCTGCGTTTGCTGTTAATGCCTGGGCAATACCCAGGCGCTTGGCGCCAGAGCTGAAGTAAGTTACCAACTCGCTGAGTTCGCCATTATTTAAAAAGCGGTCTTGTTGTTCTGCTTGCCCAATCGTTGATACGGCTACAGTTTGATATAGTTGTGGACTAACGTTCGAGCTTCCGCCACTTGCCTTTAGACTCATTGAATTTCAAATGCTCCCAATCAAACGATTACTGCATTAAATGGATAGGCCGCAGAGAGGCAGAGGCCGCAGAGGGGAAATTTGCTCCAAAAGCTCCCTTGCTCCAAAAGCTCCCCTGCCTCTCCCCCGCCCAAGGGCACTGGGCAAAAATACTTAAGTATCTTTACTTATGCATTTTTTCAAAGGGCAAGATGCTGTGGTTAAGAATCCTCTCAACCGACAATCTTGGGATCGAGCGGCACAGTTTTTAGCTTAAAACGATCTGGGATCGTTGTTGTAATTGTTAAAAAGTATGTAGAATTTTTGCCGTTGACTCCCCGATTATCCTATTTTTTGGCGGAATCTAATCCGGCCATAAAATAAGTTTTGTTAAGTTTATGATGGCTTTTGACTAATTAATAATAAGCAAGTAACAGCAAGCTATTTTAATAACTTTTTCTTTGATTAAAGGTCCTAACGCAAGGGCGATCGCAGATGGTGGCCCTAGTTTGAGCCTTGGGGATCTTAGTAGGCCCTGCGAGATTATCCGCAGCGATTAGCTATGAGCCTCTCCCGATCGCGATCGCGACTGCTCCTGCGTCCAGCGATCGCGATCGCCTGTATTAAGATCGCAGGCTATTAAAATCAGATTGAACCTGAAAACCAGATTGAACCAATGACAGTCCGACAACTCCTCTACAGCAAAGAAGAATTTGCTCGACGCGGGAATGAAATTTACGAAACCCAGATCCGCCCTCAAGTTGAAGAGGGAAATCGCGGCAAAATTGTAGCTATAGATATTGAGACAGAAGCCTTTGAGGTCGCTGACGATACTATTACTGCTTCCGAGAGATTGCTAAAACGACACCCCTACGCACAAATCTGGCGGGTTAGAATTGGGCATCAAGCCGTTCACCGTTTTGGAATAAGTCGGCTGTAATTTTATGATGTATGGAATCGTCAATCAAAACCGCGAGGCTATGCTTCGTTTGGTTGTAGGCAATGCAAATGCAGGAAGACAAACAATTGACGCTGTAATTGATACGGGTTTTACAGGTTTTTTGACCTTGCCTATGACAGTTATTACCAGCCTCGACTTACAGTTGTATAGCCGTGAAGAGGGAATGCTAGGGAATGGAAGCTTTTATATTTTTGACGTTTACCCTGGATTTATTATTTGGGATGGAGAATTAAAACGAATTGATATTAATGCAGCGGAGACAATACCCTTAGTTGGTATGAGTTTGCTCTATGGCTATCGAATGCAGCTTGATGCAATAGAAGGCGGTACTGTTATAATCCAGTCATTGACTGGTATCGATCGGTGAAGGACGGTTTAATGTTATTGCGATCGCCTCTCTTGTAATATCTGCTTGCCTTGCACCTGGTCTTCAATATTCCCGTCCAGTCGAGGTCAACGATCGATTACTCTACAGAGCTGTTATCGCTATTTGCCCGAACCTTAAGTCGCTATTTATATTATACTCAATGCTAAGCTGTTACGCATTTAAATCGGGATTCTGGATCGCGATCGCATGGAATACCCGAACCTGCTTTCCTCGCGGGCACTTACTCCATTTATTGGCTCAAATTATACCCAATCTAAATGCGCGACAGCTTATGCTAAATCATTAGGAGCGATCGCTCCTAATGTGGTAAATGATTAATTATTATTCTTTGAGCCATTGACACCAGTTGTAATGCCATTGCAATGCTCTCTTATTAGGTTTAAACTCTTCTAAAAGAGGAGTCTGTAGCAGTTGGGAGTGAAATTCGCCGTAGCTGGTTTCCTGCAAGCTCGGAGCAACTAGCACTCTCATGGTGTCTGGCTCTATAGCAATTAGATATAAGTCAAAGAGCGTGTGAATGTCTGCCCGCAGCAGCAATCCATCGGATACTTGAAAGTTGTGCTGCAAAGAGTTCGGTATTAGTAGGGTCGCTTCTAATACAGGTTCGGCATTGCAACTGCTAATGGCACATTGTCTGTTGTAAGCGGCTAATAAGCCTTGGCGCAGGTTCGATGGTCCGCGCCGATGAGCTATGGTTATGCTTGAGGTTTTTAATCCCCCGTCCAGGTCTAGGCGCTGTTCTGCGGCAGTCAGTAGTCTGCTTCTATAAAGAAGTTGCTCTTGGCTTCCTATGACTTTACCGTTATATGTTATTAGGTTGCTATCGCTCAATAGCGTCTTCGTAGGAGAATTACTCCCCAAGTTGTTCTCGGGGGATTTATTAGCTTTCTTGCCCGAGAGCGAGCTGCTTTTGGCCGAAGATGGTGCCAAGCTTCCCCTTGTTTGGGAATTAGATGTTTCCTCGTAGGGAATAGACCCATTAGGTAGCATAGCTGCTTCCAGATTCTCTCCCTTTGGCAATTTAACCCCTTTTAGCTGTGCCCCTTGTAGCTGTGCCCCTTGCATATTTACCAACGATGGCAATTTCGTCTCCATCAGATTGGCACCAGTTAGGTTAGCCCCAAATAGTTTTGCCTCCTGAAGGTCGGCTCTTTGCAGAGAAGCCCCCTGAAGGTTAGCCCATTGCAGATTAGCTCTGTTAAGTTTGGCCTCTTGGAAAGAAGCCCCCATCAGGTTTGCCCCTTGTAGATTGGCTCCCATCAGGTTTGCCCCTATCGAGTTGGCTTCTTGCAGTTTTGCCCCTTGCAGGTCGGCATCTAAGAGCTTCGCCTCCACCAGAGTGGCTACTCGCAAGTCCGCTTCCACAAGTCGTGCTTGGTCGAGATTGGCTCCCTTGAGGTTAGCCAATCTCAGCGATGCCCCTCTTAAATTGCTACAGGCCAAGTTGCTTCCTATTAAAGCTGCCCCTTTAAGCTGCGCTTCTTGAAAATCAGTCCATTGCAAATTGCACGATCGCAAATTCGCTTCGGAAAGCATTGCCTTGTTTAGGCTGGCGTCGGAGAGATTGGCTCTTTGTAAATCTGCCCAGGTGAGATTCGCATTATCTAGCATTGCTCCCTGAAGCTCTGCCCATCTCAGATAGGACCCCTGAAGATCTGCCTCCGAAAGGTTTACCTGCCTGAGATCCGCTCCTCTAAGATCTGCATTGCGAAACTTTCTTATGCCATTTGCATAAAATTCAATCAGTTCCCGAGCGGTTATGTTATGTGGCATCGTTCATCTCCTAGCACTGTTCATAAGTAGGTAAGCCTTTTGGATAGATGCTTGCAGCTAGCCTACGCACTAGAGAATGAAGGTATTCTTTTCTCAGCAACCATAACTCCTTGGCCCCAAGAATTAAGCACCTCATCAGCCGCTACTCCTGATTTGTCAAAGTCAGCTTTTAGCTCTGGGCTCTCAGCTCTCAGCTCTCAGCTTTTGGGCTCCCGCCCCCTGTCCGAAAAGCGCTCGCTATTGGGCGCGAGCTAGCTCGCGCCCAATAGCGCAGGTCGAGCTGACCGCTGACTGCTGAGAGCCCAGGGCGATCTGATAGCTGATAGCTGACATCATAGCCGGCTACTGAGAGCCGGCTACTGAAAGCTTTTAGCTGAAAGCTCTTAGCTGAAAGCTCTTAGCTAAGCGCTAAACTGGTATGGGTATCTCTTTTTTAGCTAGTGTATCTTAAGCTAATGACTTGCTCGCGGTCCTTATTGGATGGCGATCTCATCGGAGATGACAAGAGTAGAACAATAGCAACCTACAATAGAATCGTCAGGGGCAATTGGCTTGCAGAAAGCGGTAAAAATCGCCGGATCTGCCTGTGGAGTATCGAAAAAGCGTCCTGCCTCGGCGGGACGGATGCGTTTCCCGCAGGAAAGGAACGCGCGATCGCGCAGGAGCCTTATTTGGATTTGACTGGCTTTGGGTAAGTATCCTAGAGCAGTGTTAGAAAAATATCGACTGCTGTTGTGCGTTATGGTAGCGATCGGTAGCAAACATTATTTTCGAGAAAAAAACCGCTAACGGTTAGGAGTTTAATTATGGCTGTTGAAAAAGTTAACTCTTCGTCCAGCTTGGCAGAAGTGGTCGATCGCATCCTTGACAAAGGTGTTGTTATCGATGCCTGGGTGAGGGTTTCTCTAGTGGGCATCGAGCTGTTGGCCGTGGAAGCCCGGATTGTCATTGCTTCGGTAGATACCTACCTCAAGTATGCTGAAGCCGTTGGCTTGACTTCTCAAGCTGCAGTTCCCGCCGCCTAGTATATAGGAGCCGATAAGATTTGGGATAGTTGGTCACAGCCCCTATACCGGCTCCCTCAGCAATAAGAAAATCGATATTTCCTCGGTTGTTGCCTTGACCGAGGAAATATTGGGCAAATACTGGGGAAATATTGGGGCGAAAGAGGAAAATTAGATGGCGATCGCGCTTTGCCCCAACCTACCAATCGAGAAGAAAGGGAAAACTATATGGCGATCGCGCTATGCCCCAAACTAAGCCCTTTATAGCGTTTCTCAAATAAGCGTAACGAAAGGGGCGTTTGCGCAAACGCCCCTACAAGCCAGCAATACCCTTGCTGTTGGCGTAGCCTGCCTGTAGCGCATTGGCTGATAGCTGATAGCTGATTGCTTACTGCTTTAAAACAGCAAAATTTGTCTCTTGCGCTGCGAGTTATCAACCGGAGATTGAAATCATGGCTCTAAAAGACTTGTGGGATGCGGAAAGGAAAAAGCGCCGAGAAGAAATGCGATTGCGCTCTTGGGAAGTTGGTACGACTATCGACCAGTTTGCTACAGACCGACAAGACATGGCACGGCAACAGCGCAATCGACTCGATGCATTTAAAATGCAGTTGAGACAGGATAGAAATGAACTGGCCGACAGAAGTGCAGCAGAAAAAAACGACCGGCTATACCTCGGAGCCGAGCGACAAGAGGAAATACAAAATTTTTTAGCTGTTGCTGCCGATAGGCGCTACCAAGAAGCGGTACAACAGGCCGGGAAAGCCCAAAAGCAGGCGGAGGAATTGGCCGAGTTCGCTCGAAATCTTACAGAGCAAACAGCTCTGTTTTTAAGGGCGACTTCCACAGAACGCTCCCTAATGTCCAGCCAGCTCGCTGCAGATTTACAAGATTTTCACGAAAAACTCAGCAATACCGTTGCCCTAGAGCGAACTGGCTTGCAGCGGCAGCAATTAGAGAGAAAAATCACTTTGTCCCGAGATTTGGCTGCCTTCATGGAGGAACTGCGATCGGATACGAGCCAATATCTCCAAGAGCTGGAGCTGAGCCGGGAAAGTGGCACTCGGGAAATCCAAGGGCAGCTCGCCCAATATGTCGCCGACCTCCAGATGGCGGTTTGGGGAAGTGCAAGGCCGCAAGCCAATTCTGCCAATGTTCCCGCTCGAAAAAACGGGTCTGCTACTACTTCTTTCGGAAATGGGACGCCGATTAAGGCAACCGTTCAGTCGGCTAAGGTCCTGGGAAGGGGCGCGGCGATTTCCGCTCCGACTGTCAAACCCCAAAAGACCAGCGCCGCTCCCATGCCCCCCGCCCCCGTAAAGCCGAAACCGCCTTCGCCCCCCCAACCAGAAATTAAGGCAAGGGGTGTTTCTTATGAAGAAGAGATATACGAATATATAAGTAAGTCCGAAGGGAAGCGCTTGAAAGAAATCGAAGAAGCTTTAGGGGTTAACCGGGTTCAGTCGGTAGATGCATTGCGTTCTTTAATCCAACAAGGATTGATTGTAGAACGCGATCGCCTGTATTATCTGCCCGCAAGTTAGGGTGTGGGGTGTGGGATGTGGGATGTGGGGTGTGGGGTGTGGGGTGTGGGGTGTGGGGGGTGTGGGGTGTGGGGTGTGGGGTGTGGGGTGTGGGGTGTGGGGTGTGGGGTGTGGGGTGTGGGGTGTGGGGTGTGGGGTGTGGGGTGTGGGGTGTGGGGAATTAATAATTTTTCCCAAGTCTTCCCCCTCTCTCTTCCCCTACACCCCACACCCTACACCCTGATTTTTTCTCCCAAGTCTTCCCCCCCTCTCTTACCCCACACCCTACACCCCACACCCTACACCCTAATTTTTTTCCCAAGTCTTCCTCCCCTCTCTTACCCCACACCCTACACCCCACACCCTACACCCTAATTTTTTTCCCAAGTCTTCCTCCCCTCTCTTACCCCACACCCTACACCCACACCCTACACCCCACACCCTACACCCTAATTTTTTTGCTCCCCCTCCAATTAAGAAATACAATAATGACCACTGTGCTGCAAGCGAATCCGCGAGGATTTGTTAATACCCCGGCAGTCGAGCGAATTGCCGCGCGAAGTCTTCGCTATCTCCAATCCGGCTTATCAGTTCACCTGCGCGGACCGGCTGGCACCGGCAAGACTACTTTAGCTCTGCATTTAGCAGATATGCTAGGGCGTCCGATTGTCCTCATCTTTGGAGATGAAGAATTAAACAGTTCCGATTTGATTGGCAATAACACCGGCTATACCCGGAAAAAAGTTGTCGATAATTTCATTCACAGCGTCGTCAAAGTCGAGGACGAATTGCGGCATAATTGGGTTGACTCCAGACTGACCCTCGCCTGCAAGGAAGGATTCACTCTAGTTTATGACGAATTTAACCGCTCTCGTCCCGAAGTTAATAATGTCCTGCTCTCGGCTTTAGAAGAAAGACTGCTGATTTTGCCCCCGAGCGGCGATCGCTCTGAATATATCCGGGTTCATCCCCAGTTTAGAGCGATTTTCACTTCTAATCCCGAGGAATATTGCGGCGTCCACGATACCCAAGATGCCCTGATGGATAGATTGCTGACGATTAATATGCCGGAACCAGACGAGCTGACCCAGCAGGAAATTCTGGTACAAAAAACCGGCATCGATCGCAGCCAAGCTTTGAAGATAGTGCGCTTGGTTAAGGCTTTTCGCTCCCGCAGCAAAGAGGTGAATCCAGGCGCAAAACATTCTTCGCCCCTGCGCTCCTGCTGGGCTATCGCCAAGGTTTGTCACGACCACTCTATTGCCCCTAACCCAAATGACTCCGAGTTTCGAGATCTCTGTGCTGACGTACTGATATCTCGCAGCAATCTGGAACTGGAGCTTGCCACGAAAGTGCTTTGGGATTTATTCAATTCCCTGGCTAAAGATAGCAGTCTTGTCGATCGCGTTCTTTCTAATAGCCCTCTTTCTAATAGCGGTATTTCCGATAGCGAGCCTTCTAATGGCGATACTTCTAATGGCAGCCAGTTCCTTGCCAATAGTAATGATTCGTCCAATCTTGCAAAGACATCTGGAGCAGAAGCAGCAGACAATGGGCAAGAGCCCGAGGATAAACCAGCAGAAGATAAACCAGAGGATAAACCAGCAGAAGATAAACTAGAAGATAAGCCAGAAAAAACTGCTGGCTCTGGAGTGGCCTACGAACGGGAGGTGTATCGGTACTTGCAGCAGTCTCAAGGCAGCCGAGTGTCTGAAATCCAGTCAGCATTAGAAATTAACCGAGTTCAGGCAATTGATGCCCTGCGATCGCTCATCAAAAAAGGATTGCTCATGCAAAGGGACGATCGCCTCTATATCGCGCAAAAGGGCAAGGTTTAAGTCAAAAGTCAAAAGTCAAAAGTTAAAAGTCAAAAGTCACAAGGTAATAGGTCTCAAGGTAATATAGCATTTCTCAAATAAGTGTAATAAACGATCTGGTAGGGGCGACAGCATCCCTTGACGGTCTGGGCAATAGATACGAGAGTTATCGTATTGGGATGCTTCGCCCCAGGTATCTCACATTAATTTGAGAACCGCTATAAGTCAAAATGCCCTGCCCAATGCCCAAGAAGGCTCTGCTGCTCTGCTGCTCTGTGCCTTTAGCTGACCGCTGACCGCTGACCGCTGACCGCTATGAATGCCCAATTCCCAATTCCCACTAATCTAAATGTCACAGCCAAACAAACAGACTGGCAGCAATAGAATTGTTACCTCTACCCAAGGCTCGACTCTGGCGGATATTCTAGAGCGAGTTTTGGACAAAGGAATTGTCATTGCTGGCGATATCGCCGTATCCGTCGGCTCCACAGAACTGCTCACTATTCGCATCCGCTTGCTGATTTCTTCTGTCGATAAGGCTAAGGAAATTGGCATTAACTGGTGGGAGAGCGATCCTTATCTGAGTTCTCAGGCTTCCGAGTTGATGCAGTCCAATCAACAATTGCTAGAGCAGGTCAAAAGCTTGCAAGAAGAAGTGCGCAGCCTCAAAGCCCTAGCAGGCGATCGCGAGGCAAAGCAACCGGATAAAACAGAACCAGATAAAATAGAATAAACTTCTTGCATAAATCCAACCCACCCTCCCGGAGAGGGGGGAGTGTGGGGAGAGGGGGCCCGCGCATTCCAATCCAATATTTTTTTGTATAGAGATATATAGTAGAAACCTCAAATATTCCCAATGTCCTCATCGCTTGAAAACGGGATTATACAAACAAAAGAAACTGGCAAAGATGCCGGTCTCGCTCCTTTGGTGCTGACTTTGGTGGAGCTAATCCGCCAGCTCTTGGAAGCTCAAGTAATTCGGCGCATGGATGGCAATATGCTCAGCGAAGAAGAATTAGACAGAGCCGCCGAGAGCTTGCAAAAGTTAGAAGAACAAATCGTGAAGCTTTGCGAGATTTTTGAAATCGACCCGGCGGATTTGAATATAGATTTAGGAGATCTTGGCTCTTTGCTCCCGAAAGAAGGGGAATATTATCCGGGGGAATCGACTAGCGATCCTTCCGTAGTCGAATTGCTCGATCGCCTCCTTAATACTGGAGTTGTTGTCGATGGCAGCGTCGATATCGGTCTGGCTCAGCTTAATTTAATTCATGCCAAGTTGCGTTTGGTCTTGACTTCCAAGCCAATTTAAAATTGGGCATTGGGCATGGGGCATGGGGCATTGGGCATTGGGCATTGGGCAACCTCTTTCCCCTCCTGCGGGCGGTGTGGGTGGGTTGGAGGGTGCCCTTGGGGTGGGTGGCATGGGGCATTGGGAATTGCGCCCGTTCGCCCGCTCGCCGGTCGTTGGGCGAGCCATTGGGCTTTCGCGGGCGATCGTGTCGCCCACCCTACGGAAAAATTTCGCGGGCGATCGTGTCGCCCGCCCTACGGGGAAACGCAACGGGCAACTTGTCAAAAATCTTTGTAGGACGGGCGTCCCGCCTGTCCTCCGGCGGCTGCCCGGAAAAACCTTTATAGGGATAGGGTCCCCAATGCCCAATGCCCAATGCCCAATGCCCAATGCCCCATTACCTCGGTTCCGGGAATTTCCGCCAAGAGCTTTTATCCTCTTCTATAATAAGTTCCAGCTTGAAACAAATTAGAGGTGTAAAGTGGACCCCTCTACTCTCTCTGCTCTCCTTACTCTGGTTACTCCTATCTATGGAGCGATCGCAGGCAGCGATCTCTCTAAAACTGCAGTTTCCAGCGTATATGGCAACCGCACCGACGGCCTTTTCTGTTGGATAGTTGGCAAAACCTGGGATTTTTTTACTAAAGGCGAGGAAAATGTCAGCCCGCAGTTGCAGCGGGCCGCCCGCAAAGCTTACCTTGAGACTTTTGACTTTTCACTCCAATTCCCAATGCCCCAGAACTGCTATACTATATATAATGTGTAAAAAAAATCGGGCTCGGAGGGGAGCCCGGGTGGCTAATGGCCCGCCCCTAGGAGGCAGGGACTAGCTTAGCGAAGGCGGAGAAAGCCTTGCTGGATAAGCTCTTGCAATACTCCCTCGCACCGTTCGGGACTTAAATTGCAGTCTCGCGCCATTTTGCGGCAACGAAGCGCGAGCGCCCGAACGGCTAGTTTGGGCCTAAACCGGCTTCGACCGCAACGGCCAGGCTCAGGCTCAGCCCAGACTGCGGTCCTTGGGGGTAAAGATCGGCCAGCCAAGAATCAAGATTTCCTCGCGATTGAGGCTCAAGCGGCCCTCATTATTCTCATCAGGGTTAACGATTATGTCCTGCAAGGACCATTGAGAGTTTTTCGTCATTTTTCTAAATTAGGTTTGTTGGTTCACCAGGGGGCTCTAAAAGCCCCCTTTTTCTTGTTCGTATCCTTACTATAGCACAGCTTTTTAGATTGTCAACCCTTTTACAAAAAAAAATGATAAGTTTTTTTAAAATTATTGAGATAGCCTTGGCATATAGATCGGTATTCTCAAGTCTCTGCCATTAGAATTGCCATCCCTCGATCGCACCCTAATTTGGCTAATGGGAGCTAATGGGATTGCGATCGCCAGCTCATTGTCTAGAGTTGTAGGTTGGGTTGAGGAACGAAACCCAACAACGATCCTCCCCGTTGGGTTGAGGAACGAAACCCAACCTACGCGACTGTATTACAAAATTGAAATTGTCCCTTATGTTGTAGGTGCGATCGCCCCTGGCATTTTGGTGTTATTCGCGCTAAAATATTTGCTATAACATCAGGCTATAGAGAAAAACACCCATGAGATTTGTCAGTCCCAAAGTCGATTTCACCTTTAAGAAGATTTTCGGCTCCGAGCAAAGCGAACGAATTCTAATTAGCTTTCTCAATGCCATAGTCTATGGAGGAGAAAAGGCCACCTTAGCCGATGAGTCGATTGTAGTCATAGAAATGCAGATATAGCGTTTCTCAAATTAGTGTAATGAACGAAAACGTAGGGGCGACAGCATCCCCGGAACCATCTCGGCTGTATAACGGTAATTTCCGTACTGGATGCTTCGCCCCAGATACCTTACATCAATTTGAGAGACGCTATAGGCCGGATGAGCGCCTTTAGCAAGCGGATAATCTACAATCTGAGCAAAGCTTATGCCAATCAGTTCGGCCTAGCAGAAAACCATCTGCTACTAAGGCCAGCGATAGCCGTAACTATTGTCGATTTCCTTCTATTCAAAGAATACAAAAAAGTCATCAGCAAATTTATCTTCCAGGAAGAAGAAGACAAAAAACTTAAGTACCCGGATGCAGAATTGCAGCTATTTTTTGTAGAGTTACCGAAATTCAAAAAAACCTTAGCAGAGCTAGAGAGCTTGAGCGACAAGTGGATTTATTTCCTGAAAGAGGCGGCAAAATTGGACGAGATACCGGCAATTCTGGGAGAGGTAGAGGAAATAGAACATGCTTTAAGTATTGCCAACCAAGCCAGCATGACCGAGGAGGAATTAGAGGCAGCAGACCGCCGCAGTATAACGCTCCAAGATGAGAAGGGTCGGATAAATTATGCAAAGGAAGAAGGACGATTTGAAGCGACGCTTTCTATGGTGACGCGGTTGCTAAAAAAGCGTTTTGGAGAAATACCCGAAGCAACAAGCAGCCAAATTGCAAATTTAGATATTGAGGATTTGGAGGGCTTAGCAGAAGATATTTTTGATTTTGACAGTTTGGAGGATTTGTCCGGCTGGCTCGAAGAGCGTAAGCGAAGTTCCTCCTAATGGAGGAGCAAAAGGCTTCTTGAATAAGATTGAATCCGGTTAAACAGTCACAGTTTGTAGGGGCGGTGCCCCCGCGCCCGCCCCACACCCCACACCCTAGGCGGTGCCCCCGCGCACCGCAACGTCAGCAAAGCGATCGCCCCGTGGCCGCCCCGGCCGCCCCAGACCAACCGGGGCAGCCAACATTTTTGGCCCGCTCCAAGTCTATTGGCCGGCGATCGGGCAATGCTCTCTAGCTCGACCTTGGCTGTTATCTTTGGCTATCTATATATATAAAAGTGCAGGAACTGCAAAGAGTACAGAAATTCCCAAAAATTTCTGCCCCCAATGTTGAAATTCGAGCAAAGCCGTGCTAAGATGGCTTTATGCCTCTCTAGAAGGGGCATAAATAGGGGCCACGGCTAGCCGCGACCCTTTGCAATGAAAAGAGATAGAATCCACGCAAGGAGGTGTTCTCACTCAAAAGACTTCTCCTTGAAAAAACCAGGCTGTTAGGGGTAAGCCTTGCACTCGCCTGCAAGCAGTGCATTGGCTTACTCCAATAGCTGGCCTGGTGAGAAGACAACCCAGCCAAAATACCGCCCTCCGGAGCCGTATCGGCGGCCCCTGGTATTTCCCCTCCTGGGAGGGGCGTTTGGGTGGGTTCATTTGGGAGAAATTCACCCCTAGTTTTCACCACTGGCCTTAATTAGCCTGGAAGTTGGGCTCGCTCGCGGGCGATCGCAGGTGCTGCTGCAGACGATCGCGATCGCGCCAACGCGGCTATTTGCACCAGAGAGGAAACTAGGGGATTGCACCTCCTTGCTTTTTGTGGATTCTACAACGACTTGCTTTATTTGCATTCAAAACTTCACTTAGAGTCCGCAGTTTTTGACTCTGGAACCCAGGAGCGACCAGAGGCGACCGCGACGGCCCCAACTGGGGAGATGGCCTTCCGGAGCCGAGGTGTCAAAAGTCAGCTCGGAATAAGGCAACCAAGAATTGCCTACCCGCCATCCGATCGCATCGCCGAATTGTTCGTAATCTTTATCCAAATTTCTCCAAATCCGATTTTGGACGCTAAAGCCAAAGCGATCGTTACTGTATTCCAGCCAAAGTCGGTCGATCGCCCGCAAATCTCTGCAAGGAAAATCTTTCACCTCTGCCCCCCGGAGTCGGCCGTCCTTTTCTTTGCCCCATACCGCCAGCATAATCGCCGCCGTTTCTCGGTCGGCTTCTTGCCATTGGCCTAGCTCCAGCAAATCCCGCAATTTGCTATAGTCCATGCCGACTGCCGAACTCCAAAGCCGAGAATTGTCTGTTTCGGGAGCTGCTTCCTCGGCGAGATTGGGATTTAGTTCGGGATTTATTTCGGGATTTGTTTCGAGATTTATTTCGGGATTTGCATGGTGCGCGATGCACGCCCTACTTATGTCTAACAACTGCAACCAATCTGCTACGGTTTGCGGGCGATGTTCTGGTTCGATAGCCATTCCTTTGAGAATTGCCGAACTAACGCGATCGCTAATATCTATATTTATCTGCTGTGGCGGAACCAAAGAATCCTTTTGCTCCTTTGCCCAACTGCGATCGCGGAGCTTAGCAGGTTCCGGCGTTGTCGCAGTTAAAAGACTATACAGAGTAGCCGCTAAAGCATAGACATCCGTATAAGTTCCTCGCAAAGCTCGCTTATCGTACTGCTCGATTGGCGCGTATCCTTTCGATATATATGGCTCCTGCACCTGAGCCGAATTTTGGCTAAAACTCCGAGCCAGACCAAAATCAATTAGCACCGCTTCCGCTTGCAAGCTTCGCCGCGCCTCCTCTTCCTCCGACTCGCATCGCAACAAAATGTTTAGAGGTTTGATGTCCCGATGCAAAA
Organism: Oscillatoria sp. SIO1A7; assembly: GCA_010672965.1. GTDB lineage: Bacteria > Cyanobacteriota > Cyanobacteriia > Cyanobacteriales > Laspinemataceae > SIO1A7. The sequence goes on along the minus strand of JAAHFN010000003.1, from coordinate 46,619 downwards.
GCCCCCGCTCGTGAACTAAAGCGATCGCCGAACCAATTTGGCGAATGTAGCGCAAAGCTTCCGCCTCTGGCAAAAAGCCCTCATTTTCTACCAGGCGATCGAGATTGCTTCCTTCTATATATTCCATCACCAAGCACCACAACGGCTCCTCATAAATCAGCTCGTTCGCCCGCACGATATGAGGATGGCTGCATTTCGCCAAACAAAGCACCTCATTCAGGAAATCCTGCTGGCACTTAGCAAAGTCGCGCCGTTGCTGCACCTTTTCATTAGCAGTTTTAATCGCCACCGCATTGCCCCTTTCATCCCTAGCCAGATAGGTCGCCCCAAAACCGCCCGGTCTCAATTTTTTTTCAATAACATATCTTCCCCCTTGCAACTTCTGCCCGGGTTCCCAAAGGATAGTCTTACTTTTGGCCAAAGATCTTTTCTTAACAGACTTCACGACAACTCGCTAATTCTTAATTAGGGTGTAGGGTGTAGGGTGTAGGGTGTAGGGAAAGAGAGATGAGGGAGAGGGGGCTTACCTCGGGGTATGTTTTTTATATTTGGTGTTTTCTAGCTAGGCGAATCGACGGCGTAGGGGCGATAGCATTCCCGAGACAAACATTAGGGTGCTCTTGTGTAGGGTGTAGGGTGTAGGGAAAGAGAGATGAGGGAGAGGGGGCTTACCTCGGGGTATGTTTTTTATATTTGGTGTTTTCTAGCTAGGCGAATCGACGGCGTAGGGGCGATAGCATTCCCGAGACAAACATTAGGGTGCTCTTGTGTAGGGTGTAGGGTGTAGGGAAAGAGAGATGAGGGAGAGGGGGCTTACCTCGGGGTATGTTTTTTATATTTGGTGTTTTCTAGCTAGGCGAATCGACGGCGTAGGGGCGATAGCATTCCCGAGACAAACCATTGCTATAAAATAAACTATTTTAATTGGAATGCTTCGCCCCAGAAACCTATGAAGCCTAACGACAACATCAAAAAGGAGGATTATAAAAAACATACCCTTGAAAGGGGGAGAGGGGGAGGATGGGGAGGATGGGGAGGAGAATCTTCTGCGCCTTCTTCCCACACTTCCCACACTTCCCACACCCACACTTCCCACACTTCCCACACTTCCCACACTTCCCACACTTCCCACACTTCCCACACTTCCCACACCCCACACCCCACCCCCCACACCCTAGCTATATTAAGCTTTGAGGGCCTTTAAAAAAACAAAACGTTCGGCGAAGTGGAGGACGGTACTGTCGGCGTACTTGCGAGCCAACTCCTCTAGACCTGCCTGGATTTCGCGATCGCTAAACCTTCTCAAACCAGACATATAGCGATTTTCCACCATTTTAAAGTATTGAGTCTTCTCGATGCTTACAGGATATTCTACAAAATCAATCGCCACCTCGAAGCCCGCCCCTGCCAACAGCTTTGCCAAATCCTCGTAGTGGGGCTGGCTCTGTTCGTATTGCCTTAGATACTTTTCAAACAAGGGATAATCAATAGTCGGCGGTAGCAGCAAGATTAGGAGAATGCCCCCTGCGCTCAGTCTTGGAAACAAACTTTTAAATAGCAGCTCTTTATCGGCGATGTGATGGATTGCTTCTTTAATGAGAACCTTATCGTACCTTTGCGATCGCGCCGCAAAAGTCACCGCATCGGCATTAACCTTTTTCAGCCGGTTATCCGACGAAATTTTCGACAGCATGCGATCGGACGGATCTACGCAGATAATAGGATTCTCCAATGGGAGCTGCTTGAGAATTTCTTGCGCATAAATCCCCGTACCAGAACCAAGATCCACCAGGACATCTGTATATTTTAGCTCCAGACTCGCGACAATCTTGGCAGTGAGAAACTCAACGAATTCCTCGGAGTAAATCCAGAGTTCGTCATAAATGTTAGCGATATTTTGGTAATGTTCTTGGGTTTTATTGGTCATTGCTTATTTGTTCGTGGTAGCAGTCTGGCGTGGTTCACAGCAATAATTTCAAAGCTATAGATCGAATTCGGCGGTATTCAGAATGCGATCGCGATCGCGCTCAAGCCGCCGGAAGGCGATTCAAGGCTCCCCGCAGAAAGGGCGTACCGCCTGTCCCAAATTCCGAGGGATAGGCGAGACTCCCTCATTATGGCTTGCTACAAGAACAAGAGCGATCGGGCTCCCTTTAGGACAGGCTTCCTTATATTGGCTCTAGGACTTTTCTTTGGATTAGCTATGACTCAGACCCCAGACTGGAAAACAATTGGGCAAGGCAACTTACTGAATATCCGAATCTGGTGGTGATAGTTGAAACGATCGCTCTTGTTCGACATAGGCGACTCCCCGAACCCGATGTACCGCCGCCAGCCTTTCCGAATCGCACGACCCGGCGATCGTGCCTATTGCCTCCATTAATTGCTCCACCTTCATGCCAGCACTTTCTAAGCCCCGGGCTACCTCCCGAATTCGCTGTCGATGCTCTTCACCTACCGATACCAACAAACTTAGCTTGGACATGGGGAATAACTTGGCGATATCTTTACTGCATCTAAACTATATCATACAGAACTTTCTAGGTCTTACAGTGTCTTTCTATAGCCTCCAGCAATTAAGGGAATTGGGGATTATCGTCTGCTCCCCAATTCCCTTAATTGTTTCAAAAAGCTAGATTGCTCTGGAAAGTATCAACGCGGACAATTAAGCCTTGTTAGCAAGAGGGCGCTTGGACTAGCCCCTTGCCGACATCCCGGGAAGAAAGAGGCAGTCCCTTGGCATTTTGTAACAACATAGCCCATAGCTTATACCCAGTAGCGCCGGTATTCTGAGAATAAAGAGCTGCGATGCCAGATACATGGGGGGTAGCCATGCTGGTGCCGCTCAGCCGCTGATATCGCGTCGGCATCGGATAGCTAGAGTAAACATTGACTCCCGGACCGGCAATGTCAACATCCCCGCCACCGGAGCAAATTCCTCCATTGGAAAACCAGCCAACCTTCATGTTGACATCCACTGCTCCTACCGCCATAATCGACGGGCAGTTAGCGGGGTGCCCCACCGGATTAATCTTATTCGGGCGCTTGCTATCGTTGCCAGCCGCAGCGATAATTAGACTCCCCTGATTGAGAGCGCGCTTAGCGGCATCTTCAAATACCCTGGAGTAAAACTCGCAAGTTGTTATCTCTCCTGATAAAGACATGGAGATCACCTGACAGCCATTGGCAACTGCCCAATTGATACCATTAAGTATCCAACTGCCGCGTCCCCTTCTATCTTTATTATTCAATACTTTGCCCGCGTAGATTATCGCATCGCCAGCAACACCGTAACGAGGCAAAGTTTGGGGACTCAGCGGGCCGCAAGCCGTACCGATACAATGAGTTCCATGTCCGTTTCCATCCTGTACGGGTTCGCCCGGTACGAAGGATTGGCTGACGATCTTGCGTCCGACAAAGTCTGGATGCTTCAAATCCATCCCCGTATCCAAAACTGCGACTTTAATTCCCCGACCCGTGCAGCGAGAATTAACCACCCCCGTTGCTTGCAGTCCCCAGGTATATTTGGATTCATCGGCGGCGGCACTAACTTGACTTTCTTCCCCGCCTGGTGTGGGAATCAAGTTATCTATCAGATTGTTCACGCCATCTCGGTATCCTTGTAGGTATTCTACTGACATCTTGCTCAGCTCTGAGGACAACTGCTCCCCAAGACCATCGTCTTCTGAAAGCACCGCAGCGGTAACAATCCGCTCCTTTTCCACGGCTAGGACGTGGGCGTTATCCGGGTCGCTGGCCGCTTCACTCAGCCATGCGTGCCCATCTGAGTCCGCATCGATCGCTGCAACCCCCAAGTGCTCGTATACTAAGACATCTGCATCTGCTGCTCGATCTATGTCTATTGCTTGGGATTCAAAGTCAGACGAACTAGCAATATTCCTGGCTCCAGTGGAATCCTTCACACTTTGAATGCCTTCTTTGAGGGATCCTTCATTCAATAGGACTAACAGCTTTCCCGTTTGTATGGGAGAAGCACTTGTGTTGTTACTCATTTTCTTGACTCGATCTAACTACCTAACTAACTATCGAAACAATCACTTGGGGCAAGTCCTTGCCAGTCTTTGTCCTACCGCATGCGTGCTTGCTAAATTCACTGCGCGATCGGCCCCAAGACCGTTGCTGGATATCGGCTGCCTAAGCAAACCTTATTTACTAGCCATTAGTCTTGGTCCTGACGGTAGGGGTTCGTGGCCTAGTCTATGCCATCGTTAAAGAACAAAAAACTTATTATAGACCAACAAAGATTGCTTGGACCTATAATGTTGAATTCAATACAACAGTCAAAACATAAACTGCTTTACTCATAATGTCAAGAGGCAAGGGGCAATTAATTTTGAATTCCGACAGAGAATATCTTAAACAACGAAAACTCGTAGCCCCTGTCGGGCCAAGCTAAATACGGACCTAGACCCGTGCGCCCATTCCTTATGGGTCCTCGTAGGACGAGCGTCCCGTCTATACCAAATACGCAAAAAAATAGCGGTAGCGCTAATAAAAAGCGAACCGCTAACAGCTATATCTAGAATCTGGCGCTTATTGCGCACCCTAATTTTCGCTGATATCAAATCCGGTTAATTACACCCACAAATACCCACAAATACCGTAGTGGCAATCCCAAGAGCGATCGCCCCTGTTCGCAGGGGCAGGGGGGCAGGCACGAGGCGGGCACGGGGGCACCGCCCCTACATACAAATACCGGAATTGTTTAACCCGGATTTGATATGAGATTTGCTAGCCAATCACCTGGTTTTCTAACTCCAGACCCGCGCCATAAATATAGTTGAAGGTCTGAACTAGCGTCACCTCCTCAATCGAAATCACCCCATAGAACTCCGTCAGAGCCACGACATTCTCCTCGACATCTCGGAATTCCTCTAAATTCGTCACATTATCAGAAGGAGCAAAGCCCGCTTCCAAGCCGACGCTTAACATATATTCCAAAACCGTCGAGTAGCTGACATCTTCAATGCTCTCAACTTCTTGACCCAGTTCCTGAGCGTAGGCAAGCACTTGCTCGCCGTACTCCGCAATATAGGACTCGAAGTCAATCAACTCCGACGGATTTTGGCCAGCCTCCAAGCCAATGCCCGTAATATAGTCGTAGAGTTCCGAATCATCGACATCGCCATCGCCGTTGGCATCGATCGCCTCCAAATCGCTGGCTATCTCTGCAGCGAATTCTACGCGATACCACTCTAGGTCTATAACCGCCGAAGTAGAAAGCCCTGCCTCGACTCCCGCGCTCAAGCCAAACTGGAACGCCTGCTCGTAGCTGAAGTTATAGACCTCGGCCAAGCGATAGTTAGAGACAATTTGTTCGGCCAAAACTTCGCTGTAGTATTCCGTATTTACGAACTGGGTCAGATCTTGTCCGAGTTCGAGACCGGAACCCAGGGCGAAAGCAACAATATCCAGCTCGTCGATTTCGACAATTTCCTCTACCTCCAGATCGAAACCGGCGGCGATTTCATCCTCGTACTCCTGTATATAGCCCTGGATATCTATCGGAGTTAGGTCGAACCCTTCGGCTAATCCAACGGCATAAACATGTTCGAGGATCTGCAACTCAGTAATCTCTTCGATAGAAGATACCTCGAAGAACGCGATCAGTTCCTCTTCATAGGCAAAGCTATAAAACTCGTAATCGACCCGTTCGGAAATGTCGCCGTAGAAAAACTCTATAACTAGCTCGTCGCTAATTTCCGTTATAGATTCCACTTCATAGTGGGCGACCAGCTCGTACTCGAAAGCCTGACGCAGGTAAGCGACTTCGACAAAATCCAAGGGATTAATCCCCATTTTCAAGCCAGCGCCGAACATAAACTTGATGACTTGCTTATCGGTGATGTCGTCGATATCAAAATCACCGCCATCAATATCATCTATGTCGTCGTCCGAGCCAGTATCTTTGCCAGTATCTTTTCCAGTATCTTTGCCGGTATCTTTTCCAGTATCTTTGCCGGTATCTTTTCCAGTATCTTTGCCGGTATCTTTTCCAGTATCTTTGCCAGTATCTTTTCCAGTATCTTTGCCGGTATCTTTTCCAGTATCTTTGCCGGTATCTTTTCCAGTATCTTTGCCGGTATCTTTTCCAGTATCTTTGCCGGTATCTTTTCCAGTATCTTTGCCGGTATCTTTTCCAGTATCTTTGCCGGTATCTTTTCCAGTATCTTTGCCGGTATCTTTTCCAGTATCTTTGCCGGTATCTTTTCCAGTATCTTTGCCGGTATCTTTTCCAGTATCTTTGCCGGTATCTTTTCCAGTATCTTTGCCGGTATCTTTTCCAGTATCTTTGCCGGTATCTTTTCCAGTATCTTTGCCGGTATCTTTTCCAGTATCTTTGCCGGTATCTTTTCCAGTATCTTTGCCGGTATCTTTGCCAGTATCTTTGCCGGTATCTTTTCCAGTATCTTTGCCGGTATCTTTGCCAGTATCTTTGCCGGTATCTTTTCCAGTATCTTTGCCGGTATCTTTGCCAGTATCTTTGCCAGTATCTTTTCCAGTATCTTTGCCAGTATCTTTGCCGGTATCTTTTCCAGTATCTTTGCCGGTATCTTTGCCAGTATCTTTGCCGGTATCTTTGCCAGTATCTTTGCCGGTATCTTTGCCAGTATCTTTGCCGGTATCTTTGCCAGTATCTTTGCCAGTATCTTTGCCGGTATCTTTGCCGGTGTCCTTACCAGTATCTTTTCCAGTATCTTTGCCGGTGTCCTTACCAGTATCTTTGCCGGTGTCTTTGCCGGTGTCCTTACCAGTATCTTTGCCGGTATCTTTGCCGGTATCTTTGCCGGTGTCCTTACCAGTATCTTTGCCGGTGTCCTTACCAGTATCCCTGTCAGTATCCCCGCCGCGACCTCGGCGATAGAAGGCGATCAGCTTTTCGGCATATTCTTCGCGATAAGCGTCGATGTCGATCGCAAATTTCTTGACTACTTCGATATCTAAAGTCGCCGCAAACTCGACGCTGTAGGCAATTGTGACCAACTGCTGCACGCTAAGCAGAGCAATATCTTCTATCTCGATATCCAAGCTGGCCAGCAAATCGGCTATCTCGCTGTTGCTAAGCTCTCCGATTTGGTAGCGCACGAACTCCACATCTATACTATGGAAATCGCTGGCGAACCATTCCAGAACTTCCGCATCGGTTAGCGCTCCTTCCGAATCGACTTCAAAGAAGCGGACTATAGCTGCTGCGTAGGTTTCGCGCAGATATTCTACATTGACAAAACCTTCCAGACTAATACCCAGCTCGACGCCCTTACCTAAGATAAACTTGCGAACTTCCTCGATATCGAGTTTTGCCACTTCCTCGATATCCACCTCGAAGTATTCCGCCAGCTCTTCGGCGTAGGTGCGGACATAGCCGTAAATATCGATCGCAGACAAAGCAACGCCAATAGCGCTGAAGTTGTCGGCAACAAACAGCTCGCTATAGACGTACTCCAGGATTTGCAGTTCGCTCAGCTCCGCAACCGAGGTAACCTCCGTATAGAAAGCGAGCAGCGCACTTTCATACTCGAAGCGAACGTAGCCGTAGTCAATTATTTCAGACAAGCCGCCAAACTGGAAGTCCAGTACGATTTCGGCGCTCAGGTCTGCGACATCATCGATGTCAATATCGAAAACCCTCGCCAGGGATTCCTCATTTTTCTCGCGATAGAATTCGATATCCTCGTCGGAAACGAAATCGGCTATAGAGATTCCTTCTTTCAAGGCTTCGTAAACTATGAACTGGAAAACCCGAGCCTCGGTGAGTTCCGATGCCTCATCAACTTCATAGAAGCTTTCCAGAGCCGTAGCATGTTCATCGACAAAGGCTTCTAAATCGAAGGCAGATAGAGTGGTGAATCCTGCTAGCCAGCCTTCGTTGAAGACATACATCTTAAAGTCTTCGCCTTCGAGGTCTTTGACAAGAGTCCCGTCCTCAGTCTCTTCCTCCCCATAGCGCCACTTATAATAGTCTTCGTCTATGAAAGGAGCCGCGTCGCCGAAGACAAAATCGATAACATCTTCATCGGTAAAGTCCTCGCCAATCAGGTCGATGAGAGCCGGTTCGTCCCAGACACGATAGTATTCGATATCGACAAAATCGATAAAGTCGATTTCAAACTCTAACCGTCCAGCGCCGGTGATAAACTCGCGAATCTGCTTGTCGGTCAGTTCGGCAATATCGTCAACTTCGTAGAACTCTTGCAGTTCCGAGGCATATTGAATGCTATAGCCCCGGATATTGAAAGCCGACAGGCTCAAGCCCAGTTCTGCTCCCCTGCCCAAGGCGAAAGATAGTACCTGATCGTCGGTAATATCTTCTACGTCGAGGTCTTCATAGAATTCCTCTAGTTGTTCGGCGTATTGGGTGCGGTAGTATTTGAGATCGACGAAGGGAAGGTCCTCGGGGGCAAAGATATTTTGTACGATTTCGATTTCGCTGAGTTCTTCTATCCCTTCGATGTCGTAGAACTCGCGAATTTCTTCACGATAGAGCCGCTTGATATAGGCAACGTTGACAAAGGCGGAGGTATTGAGCCCTTGTTCCACGGCGATCGTTGTGATGAAGTCGAGTAGTTCTCCGGTGCTAGCTTCGACCAATCCCGCTGCCTCTATCTCCTCGGCATAGACCGCTTTAAAATAGTTAAAGCCCACGGAGAAGGAGGGATTCAGCCCTAGGTCGAGCCCGGTACTGGTGATATAGCCGATAATCTCGACGTTGCTGACTTCCTCTAGAGACTCGACATCAAAGAACTGGATTATTTCTGTTTCGTAAACCGCCTTATAGTAGTTGAGGCGCACGAACACTGACGGGCTCAGTCCTGCGTTTAGTCCTTCGTTGTTGGCATACTCGAAGATTTGCTGATTGGTAACCTCTTCGATAGAGACGCCAAAGCGTTCTTCCAGTTGAAGTTCGTAAGTGGTGCGGTAGAAATCTAGGTCTAAGAAAGCAGAGCTGCTCAATCCCAAATCCAGGGCTTCGCCACTTATAAAGCCAAACAGCTCGGCAAAACCGATTTCCGTTACCGACTCCACGTCGAAGCGGCTTAGCAGTATGCTTTCGTAGCGCCGAGTGAAGAAGCTGAAATCAATCGTCGGGCAGACGCTAATTCCTAGTTCTAGAGCTACATTGATTAGCTGTTCCTGGCTCAGACCTGCGACACCGATACCGAAACTCGCTAGTTGAGCCGACACGGTAGATTGCAGGAAGCTGGCATCTACAAAAGGAGACGGACTTAGATTTTCTTCTTCCGCGTAAGCCAGGATAGCTGCAATTTGGTTGGTAGTTAGGGTTTCGAGATTCTCGAAGTCTATCTGGGTAAACTGCGCTACTGTTTGCAGTTGTTCCAGGTTGGTGCGGATAATGTACTCAAAGTCAAAACTTGAGGTAGTTTCCGGCGGCCGGGGCGGCGGTATCTCGAAGATCAGATCCGCAAAGGGAATGGTAGCAACCACAACTTCGGTTACTGTTTGCTGACCCTCGGTGCTGCTAACAAAAGTTGTCAGAGCTTCGATACTAATTTCCGTAAAGCTCTCGACTTCAAAGAATTCAACGATTTGTTCGGAGCTGAATCCTGCGGAGATATTGAGGATGCTTTGACCTTCGCTGCTAGCTAGAAACTCAGTCAGAGTCTCGATGCTAATTTCCGTAAAGCTCTCGACTTCAAAAAGTTCGACGATTTGTGCGGAGCTGAAACTTTGGGCGATCGCCAGGATTTGCTGTCCTTCGCTGCCGTTGACAAACTCTGCCACGCTTTCGAGGCTAGCTTCCGCCAAGGTCTGGACGCCAAAGAATTCGACTATTTGTTCCGAGCTGAAACTGGTCGAGATACTCAGGATACTCTGACCCAGGGCGCTAGCGAAAAATTCTTCAAACGCCTCGATGCTAATTGCCTCAAAGCTGGAGCTACCCAAGAATGCCTCTAACTGAACCTCACTCAAGCTCCCTTGAATGGTTGCGATGCTCTGATAAAGGCTGCTGCCAGCAAACTCCGTCAGAGCCTCGATGCTAACTTCCGCAAAGCTTTCGGCTTCAAATACTTCTTCCAATTGTGCGGCGCTAAAGCTAGAGGAGATAGCCAGTATAGCCTGACCCTCGCTGCTTTCGATAAAAGTTTCTAGCGCCTCGAAGCTAATTTCGGCAAAAACGGCGCTGCCAAATAATTGCTCTAACTGTACGGTGCTAAAAGATTCTGTCAGAGTGGCGATACCAATACCGATAGTAGTGCCAGTCAAAAACTCGGCTATTTCCGAGAAAGAGACCTGCACCGAGCTGGCAGTTCCAAAGAAGCCGCTCAATTGCTCGCTGCTGAAGCTGGCTAACAGGCTGCTGAAGTTAGATGATTCTGAAGTTGCTAACCCTTGAGTTACCGAATGTTCCAGCAGATAAGAAACCAGCTCGCTGCCGTCGATCGCCGTAATATCGGTTACATTGAAGACGCTTTGCAAAAAGCTAGCGTTTGCCCCAGCAAAGAAGCGCAAATCGACAAACCTGCTTAGCTGGCGAAACTCCCGAACTCCAGAGGTTACCAAGTGATCGAATGCGGTGGTAATTCCTGCATCTACAAATACCGCTACATCCGAGTTTAATTCCAGATATTCGCGAACGTTAAAGATGCGGCTAAATTCGCGACCCTCGAAGCGACCAAACCGGAAGAAATGTTCGTAAGCATTAGTCTGCCCAGCCTCGACCGCTGCCGCTATATCCGGATTTAACGCCAGATAATCTCGGACGCTAAAGAAGGAGCTAAATTCGCGACCCTCGAAGCGGCCAATGTTCCAGAAATGTGCGAATGTATTAGTCTGGCCGGCATAGACTGCGGTCGCAACATCGGCATTTCGCTCCAGATATTGGCGGACATTAAATAGGTAGCTAAACTCCCTTAGCTCGAAGCGACCAATGCGCAAGAAATGGTCGAAGGCGGTAGTCCGACCGGCTTCAACTTCTACTCTGACATCTGGATTGAATTCCAGAAAGGCTCTGGCATTAAAAAGTGGGTTACAATCGCGCCTCTCTAAGCGTCCAAACATAGCGAAATGCTTGAGAGCGGTGGTTTCGCCACGGGCCACTGCAGCAGCGACATCGGCATTCGTCTCCAGATAAAATTCTTCGTCGAATAGACCGGAGGCTTCGATTTCCTCCACGATCGCCGCTATCTCGGGATCCATGTCGTCGCCCGTCCCATCGGTTGCAATCCCAGTTGTCGCCTCAATTCCAGGCTCTGGTAAATCGGCGATCGCTTCCTCTAGGGTCTCGGCACCATCGCCAGCCCCAGTTCCATTATTGGGTTCTACAGGAATTGGAGTCGCTATAGTTTCCTCTTCTGGGTCTTGAGGAGGTTCTTCGAGTTGCTCGTTTCCAGGCAAAAAATCCTCATCCATAGGTAAGTCTCCTTTTTACAGTTAGCTCGAAACCAATCTCGATATTTACATTGCAAATAGTTTTTTTTCCCTGATTTTTAGTTTTTTTTGCACCCTACAAATGCTATTTGCGTTTTTCTTGGGGCAGAATGCAGGTTTCGATTATATACCAAGATTTGTCTTTGGCTCGAAATCAATTTATTCTTGGACCATTTAAGCAAAAGGCAAGAAATTGGGCGATCGCGCCGAAAAAAATCTGCTGGTAATTTTCTTAAGATTTGCTCAAACTCTGGATTTAGATGCATCCCCAATAATTCTCAAAGCCCTGACAAACCGCTTTCAACTCCGAATCTTATAATAGACTTAATCCGTCTATAAGCTGCCCCTATTGATTTTTACCCTAAGTCTATTGTTCCCACTTTTTTAGACATATTTTCTTCTATATTTTTATTTGTTAGATATTTATATTCAATTAACATTTTGACGCTTAAATGTCAGGGTTCGCTTACGCAAGGAACGAATTGCCGAGATCGAAATCGAAGCGAATCAGTGGGGGCCAAGGCAGCAGTAATTGGGAATTGGGAATTGGGAATTGGGCATTGGTTAGGCTTTAATTAGGTGTAGGGGACAAGGGGACAAGGGGACAAGGAGGTGTGGGAAGGGTGGGAGGTGTGGGGAGTGTGGGAAGGGTGGGAAGGGTGGGAGATGTGGGAAGGAAAGGACTGCTGAAAATTTTCCCCTCTCTCCCCACACTCCCCACACTCCGTAGGCGGCTCCCCACACTCCGTAGGCGGCTCCCCACACTCCGTAGGCGGCTCCCCACACTCCCCCAATGCCCAATGCGAACATGCCCAATGCGAACATGCCCAATGCCCAATGCCCAATTCCCAATTTCCTATTTTGGAGTGAAATTATATGTCGATACTCTACGTTAATCCATCTAGAGGAAACGATTCTGCTTCCGGCAGCCAGAGCGCGCCGTTAAAAACGATCGCCCGGGCTTTGGAGAAAGCCAGATCGGGAACGACAATTCAACTGGCATTGGGGACTTACAGCAATAGTAGCGGCGAGAGATTTCCTCTAATCCTGCCTTCTGGAGTCAAGATAGTCGGCAACGAAGGCAACAAGGGCTCGGGAATTATTATTATGGGCAGCGGTCGGCATAGCATTCCGGTCTGGGCAGTACAAAATATCGCTATTGTCCTGGAAAATGGAGCCGAACTGCGGGGGGTGACGGTTACCAATCCTGCCAGTCGGGGCACGGGAGTTTGGATAGACTCTACTGCCCCAACCGTTGCTGATAATACTTTCGTTAATAATGCCCGGGAAGGAATATTTGTCAGCGGCACTGGGAAACCGCTAATTGAAGATAACCTGTTTGTGGATAACGCCGCCAATGGTATTTCTTATACTGGCAATGGCAAGGGAGAAGTGCTGCGCAATGTTTTTCAACGCACGGGATACGGGATTAATATTAACGATGAGGCGGCTCCCCTAATAGCTAACAATAGAATTTTTAACAATCGCTCTGGGATTCTGATAGCTGGGGAAGCGCGGCCGGTGCTGCGCAATAATACGATAGAACAAAATAGCCAAGATGGGATTACGGCGATCGCCAGTGCCTTACCGGATTTGGGCAACAGTGCCGACCCTGCAGGCAATATTTTCCGCAACAACAGCCAGTACGATTTGCAAAGCACCAGCACGGAAACAATTATTGCGGCAGGAAACGATTTGCGATCGTCCCGAATCAAAGGCGATATACAACTGGTGGCCTCCGAGGTAGATAGCGGCTCCGGCGGCACGCAACCGCCAACAGATACGGGAAATTTGACCGATATTCGAGGTCACTGGGCGGCAGCTTTTATTATGGGAATGGTTGATAAAGGCTTGATTAGCGGTTTTCCAGATAAAACTTTTAAACCGGACGCACCTCTGACTCGGGTTCAATATGCGGCGATCGTAGCTAAAGCTTTCAACGAGAGTCAGAGCCAGTTCGCCAGAAACTTTACTGACATCAGAAGCGATTTTTGGGGTTTTAATGCTATTACCAAGGCAAGTCGGATGGGATTTATTTCTGGATTTCCCGATGGCAGCTTCCGCCCTTCTCAGAACCTGACCCGCGTCCAAGCATTAGTTTCTTTAGTCAGCGGTCTGAAACTGACCGGGGGGCGAGGGAGCAATCTGGGATTTTATAGCGATCGGGCTCAAATCCCCAGCTATGCTACCGATGAAATAGTCACGGCTACGGAAAAACGAATAGTTGTTAACTATCCCAACCGCAATCTCCTCGAACCAATGCGAGACATTACCCGCGCTGAAGCATCGGCGCTAATTTACCAAGCATTAGTTGCTCGGGGACAAGCCGCTGCCATAAACTCTTCTTATATTGTCGAAGCTCCCGACGTATTGCCGAGCTTGAGCTTGAGGGATATTAAAGGACATTGGGCGGAGTCTTTTATTACCCGACTCTACGACCGGGGCATTATCAGCGGTTTTCAGGATGGCACTTTTCGACCCGACGCTAGCATAAACCGGGTATCTTATGCGGCCTTATTGGCTAATGCTTTTAAGCCGGTGGCGAAGCGTCCCGCCGCTAACTTTGCCGACGTGCCTCAGAGCTTTTGGGGTTTCGGCGTCGTTCAACAAGCCTATCGAGCTGGATTTATCTCCGGTTTTCCCGATAGGACATTTCGACCGAGCGATAATTTGCTGCGAGTCCAAGCGATTATGTCTTTAGCCAGCGGCCTGGGATTATCTGGCGGCAGTTCCAGTTTGTTGAACAAGTACGCGGACAAAAATGCCATTCCGGCCTATGCCCAGACTGCCGTGGTTAATGCTACCCAAAATGCGATCGTGGTTAATTATCCCAATCGCTCTCGACTCGACCCCAACCGAGCAGCAACCCGAGCGGAGGTTGCGGCAATGGTCTATCAGGCTTTGGTCAATGCTGGCAAAATATCGGCGATCGATTCTCCTTATATTGTCAGGCCATAGGGCTGGGTGTAGGGTGTAGGGTGTAGGGTGTAGGGTTTAGGGTGTAGGGTTTAGGGCATTGTGTGGGAAGAATTAAATAAAATTGTCCTTTCCCCCTCTCCCCATACTCCCTTTCAAGGGTATGTTTTTTAGATTTGATGTTTTTTGGCCACGATCGACCCTCGAAATAAGGCGTAGGGGCGATAGCATTCCCGAGATATCCTTTGCTATAAAATAAACTTATAACCTGGAATGCTTCGCCCCAGAAATTTATGCCCCTCCCTGGCAATTCCAAAAAGAAGGATTATAGCATTTCTCAAATAAGTGTAATAAGCGATCGGGTAGGGGCGACAGCATCCCCCTTGACCATCTCTGCTGTAAAACGGGGATTCCGATCTTGGGATGCTTCGCCCAGACACTTTCCATCAATTTGAGAACCGCTATATAAAAAACATACCCTTGAAAGCCCCATACTCCCCCTTCTCCCACACTCCCCTAAATATATCATTTCTCAAATTGACTGCGATCGGAGGAAGTCTTGGGCGAAGCATCCCATTACGGGGGTTACCGTTCGGGGCACCTCGAAAAGTCTTGGGGATGCTGTCGCCCCTACGTTAATCGCTCATTATATTACACTTATTTGAGAAACGATATAAATAGGATATGATATAGTCTGGCTGGGAAAACCTTGCTTTGTCTGCGTTTCGTCTGCCATTGGCTGCGTCAGCGATCGCAAACCATCGAGGAATTGCTATAGCCAATCTTTATGATATACGACCGTTCATGGAATGGAATGTTATATTCGATCCCGATTTTCGACTCTGGTTTGACGAACGGGAAGAAGAACTTAAAGATGAAATATTTTCTGTTTTAAGTCTGCTTAGGGAATCAGGTCTAGCACTGGGAAGACCGAGAGTTGATACTCTTAAAGGTTCTTCGATTAAGAATATGAAAGAGCTTCGCATTCAATATAAAGGCGAGCCTTGGCGTATTTTATTTGCGTTTGACCCCAAGCGACAAGCTATTTTACTGCTTGGTGGCAATAAAACGGTTAAAAAACGATGGTACGAGGAAAATATTCCGATAGCAGAGCGACGCTATGAAAACTATATTAAAAAACTGAAGGAAGAAGAATGATGAAAGAATACACCACTTTGTCGGAAGAGTTAGCAAAACTTTCTCCAGAACGACAAGAACGTATAAAGGCTAGAATATCTAAGATATATATTGAAGATATAACCTTAAGATACTTGCAAAAAAGATTAGGATTTTCTAACCAAGAATTAGACCAATATTTTAACGAAATGCAACCCACAAGCTCTTCACTGAAAAGTGAGGAGAGTCTGGCTCTAAATCTACGTCAAGAAATAGCAAACGAATTGGGGGGGGGATTAAAGATTACTATCAAAATCCCTCAGAAGGAGAGTCAGATAGAAGCTAGAGTATGTAAGGTATCTCTTGACGAGCTAACATTTAAATATTTGCAAAAAAACTTAGATTTTTCTGAGGAAAAATTAGACAAATATCTTAGGGAAATGCAAGCAATAAACTCTAACCTCAAAGTTCATAAAAGTCTGGATATAAGTACGCTTCGAGAGGTTGTAAATGCATTGGGTGGAAGATTGAAAAATACTATCGAAATCGAAAGTATCGAAACTCATAAAAAGGAGATAAATTTTACTATTAAAACGATGGTTATAGCAACACTTATGATTATTATTATAGGCATTGCTAGGGCGAGCTTAGTATTAAAGTGGCTAATACAATCCACCGTTCGGGCTGAGCGGAGTCGAAGCCCCAAATCGGTAGATTATTAACAAGCAAGTCCCTAATACCCAGCATAGGGCGGGCGTCTCGCTCTAAAAAATTACCGTAGAAGAAGAAAAATAAATGGACAGGCGGGACGCCCGTCCTACGGGCAGGGATTATTCGTTCTATATAAATTAATGCGCTTCCTTCAATTTTCAACCCACCCCTACCCCTCCCAGGAGGGGACAGCTTGGGGTGAGTTCCCCTCCTGGGAGGGGTAGGGGCAATCGGCGGGTATGTTTTTTAGATTTGGCGTTTTTTAGGGGTATCGAGAGAGTGTAGGGGCGACAGCATTCCCGAGACAGTTTCTTTATTATAAAAAACTATTGTATTGGAATGCTTCGCCCCAGCAACGTATGCCGCCTACCGATCTCTTCAAAAGAGAGGATTATAAAAAACATACCCTTGAAAGAGGGGTAGGGTGGGTTAGCGTTGGGTCTCTTACAGATAATTTTTCAAAAACGAATAGTCCCTGCGTCCTACGGGGAGTTTGATTTTTTTGTATTTAAACTCTCAAGCTAAGAACTATCAAGCTAAGAACTCTAACTCTAAATTTCGGGAGGTAAATCTAGGCTATAAATTTCTTCTCCTGCCAGATTGTATTGTTTGACTGTCATCACTTGGTTATAGCCGTCAATTTTAACAGTTCCGCAAAATTGCTGCCCTTCTGTGGGAGGTAAATTATAAATGTCGCTGCCGTTAGGACAGCGGAATTTTATTTCTGGGCCAAAGGTGTTGTCGAGTTTTTGGGGAGTGAAATTGCTAGCTTGTATTGGACCGGAAACAAACTCCCAAAAGGGATTGAAATCCTGAAACACAGCCTTATTAGGATTGTAATAATGGGCTGAAGCGCAATGAATGTCCGCAGTGAGCCAGACGACATTTTTGACATTATCTTGTTTGAGCGATCGCAATAGTTCTGCCATTTCCAACTCGCGACCCAAGGGCGGCCCATCTCCATTAGCCATATTTTCAAAGATAGAACGGCCAGCGGGGATCGTCACTCCAATCGGCAGATCGTTACTAATAACTTTCCAAGTTGCTTTTGAATTGCGCAACTTGTGCTTGAGCCAATTTAATTGAGCATTACCGAAAAAGGCAGTTTCTTCGCTAGGCTCGGCTTGGCGATTGGTACTATTTGGGCCTCGGTAGCTGCGGGTATCCAGTATAAAGACATCCAGGTACGGCCCATAACTGAAAGAGCGGTAAATCCGTTCGCGATCGCTGCGTAGGAGATTAATTGGCGTATATTCTAAAAACGCTTGTTTTGCCCTAGCGGCGAGAAGAGCGA
This sequence comes from Oscillatoria sp. SIO1A7, assembly GCA_010672965.1. Lineage (GTDB taxonomy): Bacteria > Cyanobacteriota > Cyanobacteriia > Cyanobacteriales > Laspinemataceae > SIO1A7. The sequence goes on along the minus strand of JAAHFN010000003.1, from coordinate 29,173 downwards.
CGCTTTTAACCTTATAGCGATCGTCGCTTAACAGCATCTCGGTGGGATACCAGTTATCAAGAGTTTCGTGGTCGTCCCACTGTACGACTTGAGGAACTTCTGCATTAAAGCGGCGCATATTTTCGTCGAGCAAATTATAGATATAGTTGCCGCGAAATTCCTGGATAGTTTCCGCCACCTTAGAAGTCTCTGGGGTAGTCAAATTGCGCCAAATGGTGCCATCATTAAGGCGAACTTCCGATGAAATTGGGCTATCGGCATAGATATAATCGCCGCAATGAATAAAAAAGTCTGGCTTTAGCTTTCTAATTGTTTCATACATTTTCATCCCGCCCCAGTCTGAGTTAATTCCCCAGCCTTGACCGGCAGTATCTGCAGACCAGGCAAAATAAACATCTTTATTCGAGCCCGGTGCGCTGCGAAAACGACCGGCAACTGGCTCGCTGAAAACGTTAGTATCGACTAAATCTTGAAAAGAGACGCGATAGAAAATTTCGCGATCGCTCGGCAGGTCAGAAAGACAAATGCGAGCGGTGTAATCTGTAGATTCTAGTGCCGCAGGACCGACAATTCGCTTCGCATTTCGGAACGATTCATCCCCGGCATATTCCACTATCATTCGTCCCGGGCGATCGCATCGGCTCCATATTACTGCATCCCCAGCTCCGGTCACGTCACCGCTGGCAACTCCATAGGGAATCTGGGGGCGCATTTTTTTAGAAGTAATAATTCCTGGAGCAGCGCTCAGAGCCAGTGCGGGTCGATTGATTGCGTTACTAGCGATCGCTACAGCACCCATTAGGGCCGAAGACTGCAAAAACTGACGACGGTTAGGCATTTTAACGCTGCTATGGCTACTTGAATAATCCTATTCCATTTTGCCTTAGCAATCGATATCGAGCAAATACTTTAAATCTGGGTTTTTGAAAGATTTTTTTGATACGATAGTTTTTTGTTTTATACTTTTTAATTAACATTTTGATAAGAAAACTTAATCAAAAGGTTAAAAATACAAAAAACTCCAAAATGTGCTATGTAGCACTACGCATTGAAGTTAGGACAGTTACAAAACACAAAGAGTGTGTATGGCAGACTTTAGCTGACCGCTGACTGCTGACAGCTAATAGCTTACTGCTATAATTAATCTTATAAAAATACAAAGTAGCTTAGACTACAAAGGCAATAGCTCGTCACTCCGCGCAGGCGTAGCTCTCTGCTCTAGCACCCACGCTCCACGGGTCCCATTGCTTATAGGCCATACCTTGGCTCTAGGGCCGCTACGCGGAATTCAAAATTCTCTCATTCAAAATTCAAAATGCCTTTGTACCCTGGCTTTGAACCACAAGGTGTGCTGGTGAATTATTTCTGCCGCGCTGCACACTGGGCCGCTATTTTCAAAATTCGCATATCCTGAAAAAAACAATTGACTCTTTTCGGGCAAGTTGCTGGGAAAATTAGTTGAGAATATGTCCAAAAAGCGGAATCTAAGTAAAAAAGATCATGGATGCTAAAGAACTTTTAAAGCGTTATGCCGCAGGAGAAAGAAATTTTGGCGATGTTGACCTGTTTCGTGCCGATTTAAATGGAGCCGATCTCAGTGGGGCAAACCTGTTTCGCGCCAACCTGTTTGGGGCAAACCTGTTTCGGGCGAAGCTAGTTGGGGTCAATTTGTTTGGGTCCACTCTGATTGCTGCCAAGCTTGGCAATGCCGACCTCAGCGGTGCCAACCTCAGCGGTGCCAATCTGACGGGAGCCAATCTTACCGGTGCGGATTTAAAAGGTGCCGACTTTAGCGATACGGATCTCAGTGGTGCTGACCTGAGTCATACTTCTTTAAATCATGCAGATCTCAATCGCGCCAATCTATCGCACGTCCTTCTGGTGGATGCGAATATGAGCAATAGCAAGCTTGTTGGCACCAACTTGAAAAAAGTTAATTTTAATGGTGCAATCGTCAAAGGTGCTACTTTCATAAACGCGATAGGACTTTCTGAAGTCCAGCTAATTAATCTGAAGTACCTTGGGGCAACTCTTTAGACTTATAAGATTTAAAGATATCGCGAACGCGAGGGTCTTTGAAGGGCGCGATCGCGCCCCATGCTGATAAGCGCTGCTGTTTTTCCGAGTTCCGCCCAGCCTATGCCCCCATATCCCCATATCCCCATGTCCCCCATGTCCCCCATGTCCCCATATACCCATTTCCCGATCGACTCGCCACATAGCATTTTGACAGTTCGGCATTTTTTATCAAAAAAATCTCTGAAGACTTCCGCTTCATACAAAGATTGTAGCGGAGGCTTTCAGAGAATGGGGTTTATTATTAATTTACGACAGCAACGGAAACGGGCTTAGGCGATTGGGTCTGTTTCCGTTGCGATCGCGCGCGTGCAGACCTTAGAAATAGTCAGGAGCGTTAAGATAACTCTCCGTCGTCCAATTCTTCGATATCCTCATCATCATCTATATCATCTATCTCGTCTTCGTCGTCATCTATCTCATCATCTTCAGTTTCTACATGAACGGTCGAGCCTAATTCCTCCAGGTCGTACTCGTTCTCGTATTCCTCCTCGTATTCTGAGGTTCCAGTTCCTTGCGATCGCAGCGAACCCTCGGAATTATTCTTGCGATCGGCTTCTGAGGAAGAATCCGAATCAGACGAGCCTCGGCGAACCTCATAGCTTCTTGCAGTCCGGTCGTCAAGCACCACATCCATACCAGTAGTCTCGTTAAAGCGCATATCCCCTTCCGACTCAGGAGAATAGGAATCGCTATCGCCATCGCTATCGCTATCGCTATCTAATGGTTGCTCTCCTCGATCGTAAGCATTAAAGCCAGTACCAGCAGGAATTAGGCGGCCGATAATGACATTTTCCTTAAGGCCGCGAAGCCAGTCGGACTTACCTTCCATCGCAGCCTCAGTCAGCACGCGAGTTGTTTCCTGGAAACTAGCTGCGGAAATAAAGCTATCCGTATTGAGCGATGCTTTCGTAATACCGAGCATCAGTGGAGTATATTCTGCAGGAGCGTGGCCAGCAATTGACATAGCTTCATTAACTTGCTCCACTTGACGCAAATCTACCAATTCTCCAGGAAGGAGTTGGGTATCGCCTCCATCGTCGATGCGGACTTTTGAAGTCATTTGCCGGACGATGACCTCAATATGTTTATCAGAAATATCAATGCCTTGAGATTGATACACCGATTGGACTTCGTTAACTAGGAAGTTCTGAACCTTTCCGAAACTAGCCAGGGCAGCTTCATAAGACCCCAGAGTATCCTTATTATTTTCAAAGTAAATTTCCAGCATTTCGTGGGGATTGGCCGGACCGTCGCTAAGGCGTTCGGCAGGTTCTACCACTTGACCGTCAGAAACGATCGCCCCTTGCCCCACAGAGAAAGGATAATCAGTCATCGTCCCATCTTGCTCGATGATTTTGATTTCCACCGACTCATCATCGCTATAAATCACCTGGGCAGTTCCGGGACGTTTTGCCAAAACGCATGCCTCCTTGGGGTTGCGGGCTTCGAGCAATTCCTCAATCCGAGGCAGACCCTGGATAATATCCCCAGTTTTTGCCCGCTCGAACACCAGCAATACCAGTCCGTCGCCCCGTTGCACTAGAGAACCTTCATCAACATGCAAAATGGCACCGGCAGAAACTCGATAGGGACGAGCCACTCGCATAGTCACCACAAAGTCGCCATCGGTGGATGCAATATCTACCACCTGACCGGAAGTTTCAGTGGGGAATCCAGGTGCTATTTCGCTACCGGGCACCAGCAAATCTCCGCTAGCAACGCTTGGTTCTTTGGGACAATTTATTTTGATTTTGTCTTCATCGCGCACTACCAAAATACGACGAACCGCAGAATCCCCTTCTTGACGCCAGAACACTTCTCCCGCACAATTGAGTAGAGTTTCAGTTCGCGCAACAACCGCTCCGGGTTCGATATGGTCTCCATCGCTAACGAGCAAGCGGGTGCGCGTTTTACCGGAAGTAGCTTCCGCATCCGAGCGACGGATTGCCAAAGATTCGAGGATAACCATTTGGAGTCGCATCACTCCTGATTCCTCTTCGTCTTGAACCAGTTCTATATCTGCTGCCAGTTGGGGAGCGTCCTTGTCAATTTCAAGTATCAACTGAGTGCGCAGCAGTTCCAAGCCTTCGACAGACTTAACCCTTTCCCCATCTTTGTAGGGAATCCGCTGCACTGCCCGCAGTTTGATTCGAGCCCCTTTCTCGTCGATAGATTCTTGATAGGGAACTGCGGGGTAGTCGGGAACTTGGAACTCTTGTACCGGTCGCAACAGCAGTCCCGGTCCGTCTGGAGTTTCTACATACTCGACATATTGCAAGCTATCCGCAGATAGACCGGGAAGGATTTCTTCCCCCGGCCTTGCCAACTGGCCATCCTTGCTCATCATATCTTCGAGATCGTTGCCAGCATTTAACTCTAGAGTCCCTGGCTTAATGACCAACTCCCGGAGGATTTCGTTCTTTTGGGTTATTTCTACTACGCCGCCGGTCTGACAGACAATATCCTTAACAACCTCCGTGCTGGGTTCTACATATTGACCCTCTTCCACCAGCAGCAAAGAGAGATCTTTATTGATTTCGTGGCATTCCTCTGGAATCCACAGCAAGGTTCCGCCTTTAGTTACCTCATATCCCTGCTTGGCTTTACCCCGCTTGGCCACTTCCACCCCAGCGTATTTGACAATACCTCCAGTCGAAGTGCGATAGCGATTGTCTAATAGTTCTGCAACCACCTGGTTATTTTGCACCTTTGTCCCCGGGGTTGTTTTAAGGGAGAATTGCTGGCCTACCCCAGTTTCTATTAAATAATGTTCCCGACCCCCAGAGGATTCTTCTATTACTCGGGCTTGGTTTAGCAGAACCGATGCTGTAATTATTTCTACTTCCTGGGGCACTTCATTGGAGTCTTCTTTTGCCGAAGCTCCCGCAGATACTTTAGACAGATTATTGGCACTTGCCGATGTTTCTTCGTTCCCGGAAGCCTCTTCCAGTAGCAGGCTAGAGCTGGACGAGTCATTATCTTCTGAGTCTTTCTGGGGCAGGCGCACTACGCCACCATTCTCGGTAACCAGCTTAGTTTCTGCCAGTACGTCTCCAACTTTGACCCGAGTTCCGCTTTTTGCCACCGGCTCTGCCCCGGGAAGTAAGTTAAATACTTGTCCCGAGAGAACCCAGATTAAACCACCCCGGGTAGCAATTCTGGTTGTATTTCCCTGGCGGTCTTTCTTTTCTTCGGGGACAATTTCAGCAAACTTGATTTCTCCTGCCAGGTCGGTAGCGACATCCTTGGTTGCCTTTTCTGTAGATTTGCCTCGGGCGCGTCCGGCCGCTGGCACTTCGGCCAAGACTTGCTCTGTCTCTACTTTTTCCCCATTTTTGACGAGCAAAATCGCCCCTTGGGGAATGGTAAACGTTTCCTCTTCATCCCCCTGGACTAATACTATTTCTGCACCGGCACTTTCAACGAGGAAGGCATCTTGACCGTGGCGGGTGCGGAATGGGCGGTACTTAAGTCCTTTTGAGAAACGCACTTTACCATCTTTTGTGGCGCGCACTACCCGAGCTGCCTCTGCAGTGAAGACGCCTCCAGTGTGGAAGGTGCGCATGGTTAATTGAGTTCCCGGCTCTCCAATAGATTGGGCAGCGATAATTCCTACTGCCTCTCCCAAATCTACTAATTTGGAGTGAGCCAAGCTCCAGCCATAGCAACGCTGGCATACAGAGCGGGGCGCTTCGCAGGTCAGGGGCGATCGCACGAATATTTCTTTTATGCCAGCGCTAACTATCTCGCTTATTACCTCTGCGGATATTTCTTGGTTGCGAGAGACAACAACTTTCCCGGTTTGTGGATGGGTTGCGTCCTCTGCTACGACCCGGCCGATCAGTCTGTCTTTCAGGGGAATTAGCACGCGATCGCCATCTGTCATATCCCGGACCCAAACCCCTCGGCTGGTTCCGCAATCCAACTCCCGCACAATCACATCCTGGGATACATCCACCAACCTCCGGGTTAAATAACCGCTATCTGCCGTGCGCAGAGCCGTATCTACCAATCCTTTACGGGCACCGTAAGAGGAGATAATGTATTCTGTAACCGTCAATCCTTCGCGGAAGTTGGTCTTAATAGGCAAGTAGATAATTTGTCCTTGGGGATCTGCCATCAGACCCCGCATCCCTACTAACTGGCGCACCTGAGATATGTTCCCCCGCGCCCCGCTGAAGGCCATCATATAAACTGAATTCAGGGGATTCGACGATTTGAAGTTGCGCACTACTTCATCCTTGAGGGCTTCGGAAGTGTCGTTCCAGGTATCTATGGCTTTTTGGAAGCGCTCTACTTCCGTTATCTCCCCGCGCATATAGCGCTCTTCTGTTTTATAGATTTCCTGCTCTGCTGCATCCAGGAGTTTCCGCTTGCTCGCGGGAATCACCAGGTCATCTACGCTGATGGATACTCCTGCTTTAGTAGCATATTTGAATCCTAAGTTTTTGAGGCGATCGGCTACTCTAGAGGTTCGAGCTGTCCCATAATGAGTAAATGCCCAGGAAATCAGCTTCTTGAGCTTACCTTTATCGATTGTTCGATTCCGAAATACCATATTTTTATGCTGCGCCATCTTGCGGGGTGGTCATCCAATCTAAAAGAGACTCGGTATGCGTTCTAACTATGCGTTCTAACTAGGTACCTCTGTTTTCTCCTTGTCTCCTAGAAATAAATCTAAAAATCTGTTGCCATAATTATTCCAACTTAACAGCATAACACTTCCGGAAAGACTTGTCAAACTTACTGGCGCATTGGGCATAGGGCATTGGGAATTGGGCATTGGATAAGGGTGGGGAGTGTGGGGAGCCGCCAAGCCCCGAAGGGGCGGCTACGCCTACGGAGTGTGGGCAGGGCATAGGGTATGGGGACCAACTTACAGTTTTAAATTAAAGAGTTTTGAGTTGAAACTCTTTAATTTAAAATTCACAACTTAAAACTCAAACCTTTCCCCAGTGCCCAATGCCCAATGCCCAATGCCCAATGCCCAATGCCCAAATAAATCTATGGCTGCAAAATAAGAGCGACTTCTTTGGCGAAATAGGTGAGAATCACGTCAGCACCGGCCCGCTTTATACTGGTCAAAGTTTCTAGCATCACCTTTTTCTCATCAATCCAACCGAGCTGACCGGCAGCTTTGATCAGGGAATATTCGCCGCTGACATTGTAAGCTGCAACGGGCAACTGAGTGGCTTCGCGAACCCGATAGATGACATCTAAATAGGCAAGAGCGGGCTTGACCATGACCATATCCGCTCCTTCGGCAGCATCGAGAGCGATTTCTGTGAGGGCTTCCCTAGCATTAGCGGGATCCATTTGGTAGGTCTTTTTGTCCCCAAATTTGGGAGCAGAGTCTAGGGCATCTCGGAATGGGCCATAGTAAGAAGAAGCGTATTTAGCCGAATAGGCCAAAATACCCACATCGGTATATCCGTGGGCGTCGAGAGCTTTGCGTATGGCTCCAACGCGCCCATCCATCATGTCTGAAGGGGCAATAATGTCTGCGCCAGCTTCGGCCTGGGAAAGGGACTGTTTTACCAAAACCTCTACGGTGGCGTCGTTGAGGATAATGCCATCTTCGCTGACGATGCCATCGTGACCGTCAGAGGAGAAGGGGTCGAGGGCGACATCGGTAATGACCAGAATACCGGGGACTTCTTTTTTGATCGCTTTGATGGTGCGCTGGACTAAGCCGTCTGGGTTGTAGCTTTCGGTGCCAGTGCTATCTTTCTTTTCTTCTGGGACTACGGGAAACAGAGCGATCGCACCAATACCCAATTTCCAAACTTCGGCAACCTCTGCCAGCAACTTATCGAGAGAATAGCGATAGCATCCCGGCATAGACTTAATGGCCTCCTTTTGACCCTCACCTTCCATAACGAACAGGGGATAAATGAGGTCCTTGACAGTTAGCTGGGTTTCCCGTACCATGTCGCGGATAGCAGGACTGCGACGCAAGCGTCTCGGACGATGCACTAAGTCTAATTTATCTTGATTTTCGGTAGATGATTTGTTCATTTTGAAGAAGAACGATCGCAATCTTCCCATCATACTCGCGGCTGTTGCCAAGGGGCGCAAGTTGCCCAATTTGCAAGGCCGAGCAAAAATGGGTCCTCATAGTTTATTAGGGGCCAGGTTTTCGCAAAGGACTGGATGGGGAGGCGGCCGCGCAGCAGAATTATTATAGAAGGAGCATTTCACTTTTGAAAACAGTAGCCCAAAGGGCGAGAGTTTGTGTAGCCGCGCCGCAAAAAAGCGCGATTGCGGCAAAGAACAAAGTTGCTATGCTCCCTGCTTTGGTATGCTGCAAACCGAGAAATATATTGTTGGCGCGATCGCGTCGCTTACATTTACATAAAACAAAGGATTTGGCAGTTGCCATAGACCAGCGATCTCCCAACTCACGCTTAGAATTAGGCTGGAGTAACCTTTTATATTTTATTTTAAACCGTAACCCGCTATCTGCTTAAATAATCTAATTATTGGGGAAAGATGGATGTTCGTTATTTATTAAAAATTCTCCATTCTCGTATCCCCTACAATACCAAGATATGGCTGTTTCTGCCTTGAATAATTCTCTCCAATCTGTCCAAATTTTATCTGCTATATCAGTAACTTCTTTTAAAGATTCTTTCCAGTCATTTATACCTTCTGGAGAATTATCTATTTTTTTTAAAGATACAATAATTTCTCTGATTTTATTTACTTTGTCCGTCCTTCCATCGATTACTTTTACATAGTAATTTCGTGCATCAATAATGCTGGTATTTTGTTTTTGCTCTAATGCAGCGATCGCATCTAATTTAATCTGAGCTATTTTTTGACTGACCATCTTGGAGTCATCAGCTAGCTTGGCTAAATTTTGCTCTGCTCGGTTGGCTCGAACTCTAATTGTCTCAACAAGTTGAGCTTGATTTGTAATTTTATTTTTTGAATCACCAAGAAAAAAAACTGGCATAGATTCATTCTTGGATCTGTCACTAATAGAATTGACTGTAGATTGTATTTCTTTGAGAGATTGGATTAATATGTCACATTCATCCTTTGCTTTCAACCTTGTGCAACCATTTCCTAATATTGCCAAAATTATGCTTAGAGCGATGTTTAAATATTGGTTGGGTTTCAACATAATTATTCTAATACTTCATTAACAATAAGATTAACTTACATTGCCCGATCTGACAGGGGGCGCTGTGGCGGCGATTAGCTCCAGCAATACCCCAACCGTGCGATCGCCTCATTCTTCCGTTCGCAACCAGCCTTCCAACCTGAGACCCGGAACCCGCAACATATCCGAATCGTGCGTTACTACATTCGTATCTAGGACATAAGCCACTCTGAATACCTAGACTATCTCCCTGCTACTGCGGCGTCGAATTTCTCTATTTGCTCCGGTGCGAGACCGTCTAATAGCCCAGACATTGCCTCGAACGCCATGACATCGTTAATAATTCTGGTTAGCTCGCGATCGGAAATTTCCATTACTTCTTCCGGAGTCGAATGCTTTAGCATTATGCTCGAACAAAGCTCTCTCATTTCGTCTGGGTTTAATCGCGCCTGAAATCCGCTAGTGCCGTTCCACAAATTGGCGACGATTTCCGATATGCGAGCGATGGCGCTATCCTTGCTTGCAGAAATTAGAGTCATTTAGTCCTCCTTTCTTGTTTGGTGCTATTGGCAGTTAATCGGTTTGGGCGGGCACTGGCTGAAATCTCTGGATTCCCAACCATTGATTCCGGCAAATGCCCGCCCTACCTCGGCAGTATTTTAGATTGCGTCCAGCAAGTCGCTTTTGGCTAATGTCCATCTGTTGCAGGACATTAGCCAAATCTTGCGAGGGAAAGACCATCTTTTCCCCGCAAGATTTGCAGGCCAAGTTTTGTGTAGCCGCGCAGGCGCTAGTTTGTACACCAGTTCTCAAATAAGTAAATCAGGACTTACGCATTACCTCTATATCTGGTAGGGGTCAACGGCCGTTGACCCCAAAACTTAGGGCGCACAAGACAAGAAAGCGTAAGTCCTATAAATATATGCGAGACGGCTGAAACTCTTGTGGTGAGTTCACCTGAAAATAGTACAGATTCCCAGAAACCTCCTTAAGAGCAAGAGCGATCGCAAAGCGGGTCCCTTGCTGGCTTTTCTTCTTTTCTATCTAGCAAACCAACAGAGAGCCAAGTGAAGTAAACCGCAAAGGCACGGCCGAGTTGGTTGGAAACCTCGTTAAATCCGTCTAGCCGATCTTTAACTTGAGGAGATTTTGGGGATTGCCCGTTCATTATCCGCCTCCTGAGTGTCTTTATCAATGTCAGTCTTCTATAACTACATTGTGCTACAGGGGTATTACAGAACCAGGAAAAAACTTTTGTAGAGAAAAGCTCGGAGCCAGAGATTGGGTCCTTACTCAAAACCACTCAATAAGCTTAGAGCGCGAGCCAAGTCCAGATTTAATTCTAATTTGAGATTTGGGCAGGTCTAGTTTTTTGGCCAAGAGCTTAATCAACTCCTGATTCGCCTTGCCATCCACCGGAGGCGACTTGAGACGGACTGTCAGAGTACCGTCCGATTCTTCGGTAATGCTTTGCTGCTGGGAATTTGGTTTAACTTTTATTTGTAGAACGGGCATGGTTTCGGTAATTGCTAGAGGCGCTCCTTGGCCGCTTGAGAGCTTTCTCGTTTCCTCTCGAATGCTGCCTTCTGAGTTTGCACTGGTCTGGCGAGGCGAGTTTACCCCAAAACTTTCAGGAACTGAGCCAGCCAAACCGGATGAGCTGGCCATGCTGGTGCGGTAACCAGATTGCCATCAACGATCGCCTTATCTACATCAACCGAAATATAGTCGCCGCCAGCTAGGGTCACCTCGGGACCGCAAGCCGGATAAGCGGTGCAGCGCTTTCCCTTGAGGACTCCTGCCGCTGCCAACAGTTGCAAGCCGTGGCATATAGCAGCGATGGGCTTTTTGGTGCTATCGAAGTGGCGGACAATTTCCAGAACTTTCGGATCGAGGCGAAGATATTCCGGCGCTCGACCGCCTGGGACGACAAGAGCATCGAAGTCTTCAGGAGATACTTCATCAAAAGTGGCATTGAGAGGGAAATTGTGACCTGGCTTTTCGCTGTAAGTCTGGTCTCCTTCAAAGTCATGGATTGCGGTACGAACTGTCTGGCCTGCCTTTTTCTGCGGGCATACAGCACTAACCGCGTGGCCCACCATTTGCAGAGCTTGAAATGGCACCATCACTTCGTAGTCTTCTACGAAATCGCCAACTAGCATTAAGATTTTTTTTGCAGACATTTACCAAATTTTTGTAATAGAGACAGGGGGATGTTAGGAATTAACGATTATTAATTCCTAACTATTAACTCCTTGATGGGGCCATGCCACTAAAATCTAGAAGCCGTTGCGACCCCAGACAACTAAGGAGATCGAAAAGGTGAACACGACTAGGAGGGACGACCAACCGAGGGTGAGAATATCCATAAGCGTTTCCAGCAAACAAGCAGTTTTCAATTTTCTGATTAGATTGTAATTTATGGGGGGCTTTCTGGGGCGATCTATCTGGAGCGATCGGGTAAGTTCTTTGCCGATTTTAATTGGTCCTACGTCAATCCCTACTCCATAACGAGAAAGATCTAGCTCATTAAAAATGGAAGCGTTTCAACGAGTGCGATCGCAAAGTAGCTAGCGGCCCCAAATTAGGATCCGCTCCCTAGATTGCTTTTCTATCGTATTACATCCATTGAAATGCTCCCTTAAAAATTTACAAAGGAGCGCGTTAGATTGGTGCTTTTTTTTTATATAAGCTCTTTAGTTCTATAAAACCTCACCGAAGCCAAAAGCGCATATTAAAGCTACAAATATAACTCAAAAAAAGCAGTCTTTTTTATTAAGAAAAATTTTATAAATTAACAGTCATATCTAGTCTAAACATATCAATAAACTCTTGTATTTTTCTATATGCAAAATTAACAATTAACGATGCAATTGATACCTCGCTATTTTGGCATTCATAGGATAGATAATTTTAAATTATATAAAGCTAATTTAATATATTTACTGTTTTATGTAATAAAATATTGATTCAAAATAAACCATTAAGCTGATTTAAAAGCATAATTTTAAGATTTATTCAAAAAATAGAATATACTTATAATTAATATATTATGTTAATATCAACAATTAATGTATCGATCTAGATAAATTTATCTTAAGATTTATTTGATTATTTTTTATAGTGCAATCCGGTTGCTAAAAATCACTTCTAGGTTTCCGGGCTTGAAAGCGATCGCATCGATGAAACTTATAGATTTCCAGGCTTGATACCGTATTTGCACTGCCTTAATTAAGTATAAACACGGATAAAAGATTAATAGATTATACTGATGTTTTATGCCCGGGCGAATGATAAAATTGAAATAGTTCAAAAAGTTAGCACTAGATAAAGAAACTAATTGTAAATTCTATAGGAGGAGGCAAGTCACGCAAAGGAAGATTTATTTAACAGTTTTATAACTACGCAAGGCACAATAAAGAGCGCAGAAGGGAAAATAATCCTGGGAAATGGCAACCTTTAAAAATTTTCCCTACCCCAGAGATTCGAGATGCGATAGCAAAAGAGAAAATTTAACAAATCAAAATATAAAAGCCATGTATGATTTTCCTTTGGTTGGGGATCCTACAGAAATAAACGATAGATTGCATGAATGGGAGTATTCACCCCTGACAGATAACTGGGGAAAAGCTGGAGGAGCAATTTGCGTTTGCGTGCCAACAGAAATAGCGAACTGCAAAAAAGCAGAAGCAGAATTGCGATCGCTGTTTGCAACTATGACCGATGTGGTTTTGGTTCTCAATCGCGAGGGACGATATATTAAAATCGCCCCGATCGCAACAGAAAGGTACAAACCCCCCGCTCAATTCCTGGGGAAAAGTATATCAGAGGTTTTTACAAAAGATCGAGATCAATTTTTTATCGGTAAGATTCGAGGGGCTTTAGATAGCAAGGAACCGGTTAAAATAGAATACAGTCTGCCCGTCGGAGGTAATGAGGTTTGGTTAGAGGCGAAGATTTCCCCGATGTCAGAAAACGAGGCTATGGTCGTTGCCCGCGACACGACCGAACGCAAAGATAAAGAGAGCAACCTTAAAGATTCAGAACAGTTTTGGCAGCATATCATAAATACCAATCCCGATCCTATTTTTGTCAAGGACGAACTCCATAAGTATATTATATTAAATGAGGCGAGCTGCCAGTTACTCGGTCAGAGTCGGGATAATTTAATTGGCAAAAGCGACTATGAAATATTTTCCCCAGAAATAGCGGATAATTTTAGAAAAACCGATGAAATAGTCCTGGCAAGTGGGAATTGCACGGAAAGCGAGGCAAATATTACCGATGCTAATGGAAGGGGTCATGTAATATCTACGAAAAAATCGCTATTTGTAGATGCCAGCGGCAAAAAATTTGTAGTAGGTACGATTAGAGATATAACGGCTCGGGTTGCTGCTGAAGAAGCTCTGAAAAAAAGTGAAGAACGCTACAGAGCTTTTGTGAATAGCATTTCAGAAGCTATTTACTGCCTAGAATTCGATAGACCTATATCTATAGAGCGACCGGAAGAGGAGATAGTGCAGGAAATAGTCAAAACTAGCCATATTGCTGAGTGCAACGATGTTATGGCTCGGGTGTATGGCTTGGCTTCCGGCGCGGGAATGGTTGGGAAAAAAATTAGCGAGCTAGAGCCGCCGAACCAGATTCACAATATCGATGGAACTCGAACTTTGATTCGTTCTGGATATCGCCTGAGCAATCTGGAATCTAAGGAATTGGATAAGTCGGGGAATTATCAATACTTTTTAAATCACTTAGTCGGTATTGTTGAAGACGGGGTATTGCAGCGAATATGGGTGACAAAACTGGATATTACAGAGCGAAAAAAAACGCAAATAGCCCTGAGAACTAGCAAAGAAAGATATCGAGGTATTATTGAGTCGCAGCAAGAGTTAATCGTGCGGGTAGATTTAGAAGGAAAGTTGACTTTTGTCAACGATGCCTGCTGCCAGAAATTAGGCTGCGATCGCCAAGAGCCGATAGGCCGAAGTTTCACCTCCTTGGTACATCCAAACGATTTACCCGCAACTCTAGAATTTATGCAAGGACAGGGGGAACCCCAGGCACGCTCTAGCGTAGAGCTGAGGATGTTAACTCCTTCAGGTTGGCGCTGGATTGCCTGGGAAAGCTATACTATCCGAGACGAGCGGGGCATTCCCCAAGAACTTCAGGTAGTAGGAAGAGATATTAGCGATCGCAAAGCAGCGTCAGTAGCCCTGCGAGAAAGCCAAAACCAGCTAGAGCTATTTTTCTCCCAGTCCCTCGAAGGCTTCTTTTTTATGATGCTCGATTCCCCGGTGCGCTGGGACGAGACAGTGGATAAAGACAAAATTCTCGAATATGTATTTTCCCACCAGCGCATTACCAAGGTTAATGATGCCATGCTTACTCAGTATGGCGCCACCCGCGAGGAGTTTATCGGTCTGACCCCAAAACATTTTTTTGCACATGACCTAACCTATGGCAAACAAGTGTGGCGGCGCTTTTTTGATAAAGGCAGATTAACCTTAGAAACAAGCGGTCGTCGGCTGGATGGAACGCCGATTTGGATTGAAGGGGAATATATTTGCCTTTATAACGATGAAGGCAATCTTATCGGTCACTTTGGCGTTCAGCGCGACATCACGGAGCGCCATCTAGCCCAGGAGGCTTTGCGAGAATCGGAACAGCGGTTTCGCCAAATTACCGAAAATATCCAAGAGATTTTTTGGGTGGCCTCGGCAGATCTTAGCGAGTTGCTGTATGTCAGTCCTGCTTATGAGAAAATCTGGGGACGATCTTGCTATAGCGCTTATGAAAACTCTATCTGGTTGCCCGATAGCATTCATCCTGCCGATCGCGATCGCATAGTCGCTCCCCTTGGCAAAAACGACCAACTGCCCGAACAATTGCCCGACGAGATTTCTCGGGAATATCGAATCGTGCGACCCGATGGAGTCGTGCGTTGGGTTGGGGAGCGGATTTTTCCCATTCGTGACGAACTAGGAAATATCTATCGCCGCACCGGGATTGTCGCTGATATCACCGATCGCAAGCAAGCTACGCAAGAAATCCATAAGGCTCTGGAACAAGAACGAGAACTCAGCGAGCTAAAAACCCGTTTTATCACCACTGCTTCCCACGAGTTCCGCACGCCTCTGGCGACTATCCTATCCTCAGCCGATCTATTGGAGTTTTATGTGGAGGAGGAGAATGCCCAGAAAAGTTTTTCCCATATAGAGCGAATTCAAACTGCGGCAATCCATTTGACCACTATGCTAGAAGAGATTCTGGTAATGGGACAGGCCGAATCAGTAGGAATGGAGTTCCAGCCAAAACCAATAAATTTGCTAGATTTTTGCCGCTCTCTTGTCAAACAGGTGAAAGGAATATACTCCTCGGCACCGCAGATAGATTTTATTTGTCAAGGTTTCTCGGTGGCCGATCGCTCTACTGCCGATAATAAAAACCCAGAAGCTATCCTCACAGAAGCCCTGGTAGATGAAAAGCTGTTGCGGCAAATTCTGATCAACTTGCTGTTAAATGCGATCGAGTATTCCCCCGGCGGAGAGACGGTAAAGTTTGAGTTGATTCCCAATCCCCAAGGAGTCTGCTTCCGAATTCAAGACCAGGGTATTGGCATAGAGCCAGAAGACTTGCCTCGATTATTTAATAGATTCTATCGAGGCAAAAATGTCGGCAATATACCCGGTACTGGTTTGGGATTGGCGATTGTCAAAAATGCCTTAGATATCCACGGGGGCAAGATTGCAGTAGAAAGCAAAGTTGGCCTCGGCACAACTTTTACAGTAACTCTACCCTTGAAGGAATAAGAGTGTGGGAACTGTGGGAACTGTGGGAACTGTGGGAACTGTGGGAACTGTGGGAACTGTGAGAACTGTGGGAACTGTGGGCAATCCCCCGTAGGACAGGCGTCTCGCCTGTCCGCCATGCCAGGTAGAAACTTTTCGGAAGGAAAGTCCTACGGAGTCCTACGGGAGACTTAACTTTTTAGGGCGATTAAGGTTATTTCTGATAATAATATCAAATCCGCTTAAACAGTCACAGTTTGTAGGGGCGGTGCCCCGGGGAGCGCCCCAGACCAACCGAGGCGGCCGGGGCGCTCCCCGGGGCACCGCCCCTACGGGATTTATGTGTAGTTAACCGGATTTGATATAAATAGGACTTACGCAAAAAAATATCCAGGTGTGGTGTTTTGTAGGGGCAATCCCCCCGTGGTTGCCCCGTCAATAGCGTTAATGCGTAAGTCCTAATAAAGATACCGATAGAACATCGCTTCCGATTCCCCAAAGAGCGGGCGGTGTGGGTGAGTTCCGCAAGTCATACCCACCCCAGCCTCTCCCAGGAGGGGAAGTAGAATAACCTCGTCGCCTCCCAACGAGCGGTACTTTCTTTCCCAGAAATAACCTAATCGGATTTGATATAAAATTCCCGAACCATCTTCTCGACAGACCCGACAGCCTCGATACCCTAAAATTACCTAAAATTAGGCTAGCAATCGATAGCGAGATATTTCTGGCGGCTCCGCCGTTAGCCTGCTAATGCGATCGACCGCCTCTTTCAAATGCAGCGTATTGAGATGAGTATTGAGGGATGCCTCGCTCTCCCATTCCTCGACGAAGACAAAATCGGCGGGATTAGCCAGATTTTGCTGCAATTCGTATTGAATGCAACCTTCTTCTTGGCGCGTTGGTTCGATGAGTCCCATCAGCACCGATTTTACTTCTTCTACCTTATCCGGTAGTGCTGCGACCCGGGCTACAACTCTAATTTTTTCTTCTGACATTGCTTTGCTTCCTGATGTTGGTTTAGTTTCAAATCATATCAAATCCGGTTAAACAGTCACAGTTTGTAGGGGCGGTGCCCCTGGGAGCGCCCCGGTTGGTCTGAAGCGGCCGGGGCGCTCCCGGGGGCACCGCCCCTAAGGAATTTATGGGTAATTAAGCGGATTTAATATCAGTTTAATCGCCCTAATAAATCTTTCCCGTAGAACAGGGGACACGAGAGACCCACCCCAACCCCTCCGAGGAGGGGAACTCGGGGAGTGTGGGGAGAGGGGGAAGGGTGGGAGGGGTCGGAGGGGTCGCAGGTGTGGGAAAGACTGCTGAAAATTATTCCCTCTCCCCACACGGACTAGGTGACCCACACTCCCCACACGGACTAGGTGACCCACACTTCCCACACGGACTACGTGACCCTCTCCCCACACCCCGGCCTTTTAGATTTATGAGCGCAAACCCTAATTATTAGCTGGGGAACATTGAATGGGCTGAAAATCATAACTTTCATCGCTTTGCTTGGTTACTTGCACCAATTCGATCGCCCCATTACTGCGATCGCCATTATCTTCAAACTCAATCAATCCGGTAGCGCCGCTAGCTTGAAAATCTTTCTCTAAGAGCGTCTGCTGAAGTTCAAATCGGCTTTGAGGTTGTTGTTCCAGGGCGGCTGTAACAACTGCAACGGCATCATAAGCTAAGGCAGCGCGCCAACTCATATCTAATGTTTGCCATAGCTTCGCAGCTCCCTTATAAAAGTCAGAAGTTTTATGGCAGCCGCTCTCCCAGGGGACAGCCACTACAACTTTTTCTGCGATATCCCTTTTCAGCTCGGGAATATAAAGGCTATCTCCGCCTACAATCGCATAGCCTTCCGATTTTGCTTGAGAAATCGCTTCTATAGCTGCGGTCCGGGTGCTGCTATCGGGAAGCAAAACCATCGCTATATCCCCGTACTGCCTCATATAGCCCAAGTAAGTGTTTAGATCGAACGCAGGGCTATACCAATCAAACTCTTCTGCTACCTCAAGCTCGCCCCGAAAGCGACTGCCGAATTCATTGCGCAGTGAGAGACTGTAATCTGCCCCGGCATTATAAAATACAGCAGCTTTGCCGTGCTGATTTTTTTTGAGGTATTCGACTAATGCCTGAGCGGTAACGCGATCGCTCTGTACCGTGCGGAAAAAAAATTGATTGTTCTCGCCGAGTTCTGAGAGATACACCGACGTACTGGTGGGCGAAATCAAGACTAATCCCCGTTCTTTATATCTATCGGCTACGGCCTCAGTTACGCTGCTAGAAAAATGACCTATTGTAGCAATAACGTTGGCAGCAACTGCAATGCGATCGGCAATATTTTTGGCCTGGGTCTTATCATTCCCGTCATCGGCGATTAACACTCTCAGGCGTATGCCCTGGTTATTTTTATTAATCTCATCTTGGGCTTGGGCGACTCCCCGGAGAACTTCTTCAGCCGATGAAGTGCTGTCGGCGATCGGAACTACCACAGCGATCGTATATGCTGCTTCCTTAGCTATGCGAGCATTATTGAGATAAATTGCGATCTCTGGGTCTGAGGGGTCTTTCTGTCTAGCTTTATACAGCAATTCAGCAGCTCGGTCGTACTTTCCCTTTGCAAATGCCTTTACTCCTTCTTTTTTTGCCGATGGATTAAGGCGGGAGGTCAGTAAAATTTCTTCTCCACAACTCAAATTGTCTTCCGTCTGCGTCGGACAACTATCCTTATCCATCGCCTTATCCATAACGTTCTCGACCTGCTCTACTGGGCTGTCAGGTTCTTTTTTTTGCTCGGGACGATTGACAGCATAATAGATTCCACCGGCAAAGAGTGCTAATGCGGCGGCTGCAGCTATCCCAGACCGGGCAACACCCGGACGATTTGGGGCTTTCGATCCCGCTCCAGACGACCCGTTTCTAGCTCTAGACGACGGGCTGCCAGACGACGGGCTGCCAGAAGACCCAGCTCCAGAACTATCTGGCTCTTCTAGAACCCGTGCGGGGGCAGGAAGTTTTGGTAGTCTTTTGCCGATTATTTCTAAACGGGATAAAATCTGTTGGCCATTTTCAGGTCTATGGTCTGGCGACGGTGCCATCAACTCGTCAACCAAGTCTTGTAATGCTTCCGATACTGTTGTTTTGTCTCGCCAGATTAGCGCCCCAGTCTGGGGATCTACAAGCTCGTTGGGGTCTGTGCCGGTAAGCAGATGGACGAAAGTACGTCCCAAACCAAACCAATCCGAGCGCAGATCGGCTCCGCCTTTGTATTGCTCCGGTGCGGCGTAACCCTTAGTATAAACAGTTGTCACGTCTTCTGGGGTTAGATCTCGGGCTTCGCCAAAGTCAATCAATACTAAAGGTCCGCGACAGCTAAGCATGATATTAGACGGTTTGACATCCCGATGGAAAAAGCCGCGATCGTGAACGTGAGCCAAGATATCCGCCAGTTGCTGCAACCAGTCGAGGGCTATTCTTTCTTCGTCTTGGCCGATGGGGCGATTTCCCCGCTTTTCCAGCCATTCGAGTAAATTTATTCCATCTATCAGTTCCATGACCAGACAGTGGAGTGTTTCCGAACTGTCCTTGGGAGTAAAGCGGAAAAATCCCTCGGGCTCGACGCGGGGGAGTCCTGGATGTCGCAATTGACATAAGATTTCTGCTTCCCGCCGAAATCGGGAGAGTAACCAAGGGTCGTTGCCTTGGAAAGTTTTGAGAATTCTTCTGGCTCCCTGCTCGGACGCCTCAAAGGTCCAACAAACGTGACCTTCATCGTCAATGGTTCTCGTCCGCAGCAATTTAACCCCCCAATAGCGTCCGGCCAGGAGCAATTGAGAGCTGCAAGAGAGGCAAAATAACTCTCCATCAGGGTTTTCGGGTTCCGAGCAATTGGGATTAATGCAGTATTTCATTGGGCCTTCTCGGTGCCGATCCGGACTTTTATATTATTTATTATGGATACTTCAGCATGAGAAACGATCGGGGTAATAGCGATCGGCACGAGAGCGATCGGCACGAGAGCGATCGGCACGAGAGCCCTTAATTGCCTTTAAGCGTTTGGCCCTAGAGCGTTCAAAAGCAGGACTTATGCAAATTGTCGGATAGACAGAGGACTTACGCAGAGATACTATTTGTAGGGTGCCGCACCGCGCACCAAACCCTATATAGCAGTAAGCGGTCAGCTATCAGCTCTCAGCTATCGGCCAAAGCCTTGCCTTTCGTAAGCTGTGGCATTTTGTAACCGTCCTAACCTTACTGTGTAGTGCTATATCTATAATTCGTGCAATTTGCGTAAGTCCTGAGACAGCTACATCTAGCCTCTGGTGCGCTGCAGCACACCGTACAAAAAAAGTCTGCGCGTAAGTCCTGTTAAAGCCGAACCACCGGGCTGAAACCCGAGAGCTAGCAAAAACCGCTCCCCCACTCCTTTGCTCCCTTGCTCCCCTCGCTCCTTGACCGCTCTCGTGCTATTAGTTAGCCTTTTCCATAATCTTAGATTAGGAGATTTTAACAACGTGTTCAGTTTAATTCCAGAGAAAAATATCCGCATTGTTAGGTGGATACTGGCGATCGCATGGCTAGTCTTGATTGCATCGTTATTTTACGACCCATTTTCAGCACCCCTGACTGCCCATGACAATCTATCGAGCCCTTTTAGCAATCCTTTCATAGACCCCGCTGTGGTAGCAGATCCCGATCGATGTATCGCAGTTCAGGGCAAATGCCTTGAGGAAAAACCTTATCAAATCGGGGCGCGCATTTTTTGGGGCATGGTCGTTCCCAGTGCCGTCATATTCGTTCTCACCTTCGGCCACGAAGCTTGGCGGCGCATCTGTCCGCTCTATTTTATGTCCCAGATTCCCCGCTCCTTGGGTATGCAGCCCAAACTAGATATTGAGGAAAACACTTGGCTTCTCAAAAATCATCTATACCTGCAATTTGGCTTATTTTTTCTCGGCTTGTGTTCGCGACTGCTATTTATTAACTCGGATCGCATATTTTTGGCCTGCTTCTTACTCGCTACTATTCTATCTGCCATCACTATGATTTTCGTATATGGCGGTAGAACTTGGTGCCATTACGTCTGCCCCTTTGGCATGGTGCAACTGGTTTTTACCGGCCCGAGAGGTCTCTTGGGGAGCGAAGCCCATACTCAACCAAAAGGGAGCCTTACCCAGTCTAAATGTCGCACCGTCAACAGCCAGGGGCAGGAAGAAAGTGTCTGCATCACTTGCAGAAAGCCCTGCATGGATATTGATGCCGAAGGATCTTACTGGGGGGAGATTGTTTCTAAGCCCGGGCGGAAATTAGTCCAATACGGTTATGTGGGTATGGTAGTGGGCTATTTTCTATATTATGGCTTGTACGCTGGCGATTTTAATTACTATTTTTCCGGGGCTTGGGCGCACGAACCAAATCAGTTGGGCAATCTCTTGAAACCGGGATTTTATATATTTGGTCAGGTAATACCAATCCCTAAAATAGTTGCCGTACCCATGACCTTTGCTGCCTTCACAGGGATAGCTTATATAATTTGGACGGGCATCGAAAAAGCGGCGGTCTCTGCTGTGTTGGGGAAACATCCATCGGCGACTGATGCCCAAAAAAAAGCGTTCAAAGAAACCGCAGTACATAGAGTTTTTTCTGCGGCTACCTTTTTTGCTTTTAACTTTTTCTTTATTTATGGCGGTCGTCCAGAACTGTTGCGCTTTCCTTTGCCCGTGCAGCTCGGGTTTCAAGGTATAGTGCTGATGGTGAGCAGTCTCTGGCTCTATCGAACCTGGAACCGTACCAGCCAACAATATAAGTTGGAAAGCCAGGGAGAAAAGTTGCGTCGCGAGCTGAAGAAGCTAGAAAAAAATATGGGCATTAGCCTTTCTGGCTATTTCGGCGATCGCTCTCTAGACGATCTCAAACCTAACGAATTGGAACTGCTTTACAATGTTTTGCCCAATGTAACCAAACAAGACCGCTTGCAGGTATATAAAGGTTTTCTCCAGAATGCCTTGGACGATCGCAACGTCACTCCAGCTAGCAGTTTGCAGGCTCTGCGAGAAATGCGCCAGAAAATGCAACTGAGCGATGAAGCGCATTTTAAAATTCTGGAAGAACTCGGCCATGAGGCTCCAGAGCTTTTCAGCGCCCCTGCCTCCGAGCCCCCTATAGAAGCTTGGGGACCACCGGATGGGGTAACCCGCATCCAACGCCGTCCGAGTCAGAAAACTGGAGTTGCTTCCGATATGTCCTTGGGAGATGCTACAGCAGTTCCTCTCCAGGGGATTCCGCAGATAGATCGCACTAAACCAGGTCCGGGTTCGACGGGCGAAACTGCATCAGATCGCACCCAAGTAAGGCGACCGGGCTCTATAGGGCCAGATAGCGATCGGGCAGGGACCTTTGGCAAAAGCGCATCAGATCGCACCGTTGTAGGGCGACCCGGTTCCCCCCGGCTAGATAGCGATTCTCCCGCACAGACCCCTGGCGAAACTGGATCCGATCGCACCCAAGTAAAACGACCTTCGACAGAGCCAGATAGCGATCGCACCCAAGTAAAACGACCTTCGACAGAGCCAGATAGCGATCGCACCCAAGTAAAACGACCCGGTTTGGCGGGGGCAGATAGCGATTCTCCGGCTCAGACCCAAGGCGAAACTGGATCCGATCGCACCGAAGTGAAGCGTCCGCCAAATTCAACCGAGCCCAACAATCCAGATCGAACAAATTAGCTAGTAGTTTGCCAAGAAATAATTTGGCATTGGTCCCAAGAGCCGAAGGGCATTGGAAAAAATTGCAAAACTATTCAAGACTACCTTGACAGACTCCACTGGTTTTAACTCAATACCTCTGGGTAGGGGCTTTCCGGCCGTATGCCCTCCGGGCAGGCTCTGCCTTTCAGGCACATAGCGCGAAACGCCTCTACTACAATCGAGGATCCAAATGCTTTATAGCACTACGGACTCAGGGAACGGACAGGTTGTCAACCCAAAGCCCAATGCTTGTGAGCCCAATGCCCCCTCTCATGCCGTAACTGAAAAACTCTCAAGAAATTCTTCAATATGCTCAAAATAAGAACGATCGCTCCCCCACCAGAGGATCCGCAACAGCAAGCCCCACCCCCACAAATGAGCGTTATACGCGAGCATGAGTGCCTGATAGGCCGTCACGAAAGCTGTGGCATCCAGCTCAATAGCCCTCATGTTTCTCGCATTCACGGCCGCATTTTCTTCTGGAACGGGCAGTATTGCTATAGCGATCTAAAAAGTGCAGATGGCTCGCGAGTGAATAATCAACCCATTGAGGGAAACGAAATCAGCCAGATTCACCAAGGGGACGTTATCAGGATCGGTGGATTCGTCTTGACTGTCGAAGAAGTGACGACAGAAGATGCAAAGGCCCCCCAAGAGCCCCAGCAGAGTCAAGTTGTGGTAGAGGCAGACTCGAACGTCTGGCGCAAAGGCAAAATAACCGTCCGCTGTATGCGGGTTATCGATGAAACCCGGGATGTCAAGACTTTTGTATTTGCTACAGACCCGCCGGTACGTTTTGAATACTTGCCGGGGCAGTTTGTCACTCTTAATTTGGAAATAAATGGCAAACGGATACCGCGTTCCTATTCTATTTCCTCGACTCCTTCGCGCCCCCATACTCTGGAAATTACTGTGAAGCGAGTTCCGCCTCCAAGTCACGCACCGGACGCACCACCCGGCCTGGTTTCTAACTGGCTTCACGATAATATTCGGGTTGGCAGCGAAATTTTACTTAGCGGTCCCAAGGGTAAGTTTACTTGCCTTCCCAATCCTGCTAAAAAATTGCTACTTATTTCTGCGGGGAGCGGGATTACGCCAGTGCTGTCAATGTCTCGGTATCTGTGCGATATTAATGCAGATGTGGATATTGTCTTTTTGCATAGCGCCCGCAGCAGCCGCGATATTATTTTGCGACGAGAATTAGAGATGATGGCAGGGCGCTATAGCAATTTTAGGCTGGCGGTGACCCTTACTCGTCCAGAGCCAGAAGAAGCTTGGCTGGCCTATGTAGGTCGCTTGAATGAAACTATGCTGTCAGCGATCGCCAGCGATTATAAAGAACGGACGGTATATATCTGCGGGCCGAATCCTTTCATGGAAGGGGTTAAGCTGATGCTTGAACGCTTGGGTTTCCCTATGGAGAACTACAACGAAGAGAGTTTTGGAGAGGGAGCCCCTGCCCCATCGACTCCACCGGCAACTGCCAATGCCAGTTCTTCTACTGCTAACGTTCCCGCTCCCATCCAAGCGGCTCCAGCACCCCCACCAGCACCCTCCCCTTCCCCAGCTCCTTCGCCTCCATCCGCTGGGGATTCTGCCCCCGCTTTGTTTTATAAAGATGAGTCCGGGCAAGAAGTGGCGATTCCTTGGGATGGGGAACAAACTATCTTGCAAGCCGCTGAAGATGCAGATTTCGAGATTGACTCCGTGTGCCTCAGCGGAGCTTGCGGCACTTGCAAGCGGATAATCGAAGGAGAGATTAAGTACGATAAAGAACCCGGGCCAAAAGCTTTTAAAGATTTTAGCCAAGAGCAAGGTTACCAGCTTACTTGCATTACCAAACCCGCCGGACGAGTTGTTATTGGAGCAGCTCCGCCACAATAGTAGTTATAGGACTTACAACGGCATTTATATAAGAGTATTCCGGTTTTTCCTGATTTAAGAAATCCGGTTTCTAGCACATCGCTCTTACCAAAGAAACCCGGTTTTTTGGAAAAACCGGGTTTCTGGTTTTTCTGGTTTTTCTGGCCTTTTTGGCATATTGTCCTGAGAAGCCGGATTTATAGCTCCGTTTCGCGATTCTGCTTATGGAGAAGCGGGGCGCGATCGCAAACTAATTTAGGAGCGCCTATTTTATAATAAACAGGACTTACGCAAAATATCCAGATCCGATCTTTGTAGGGGCAATCCAAAGAGCGCACCGGCAGGGAGAGCGTTGCTATCGCCCCTAGCCGTAGAGTCTATGCTTAAGTCCTAATATTATTTGTTTATTTGGGAGCAAAGAAAATAATAGGGGCTCGGCAAGGCGATCGCAAAATAGCTGTGGAAATAAAGAGTTTTCTGGCAGCTTCGCCAATCGCCGACCTACAGCAGGCACTGGGACAATATATTATGTACTCCAATATTTTAGAGGAAACAGAGCCCGATTACTTGTTATATCTAGCTATACGCAAGGCTAAGGCGAAATATTCTCCGAAGCGATCGGTACGCTAATCCTCATAAAAAATTGCGATCGCCTAATCATATTCGATCGCCAAGAAAAGGTTATTGTCTAATGGATATAGCGATTCTGAAATGAATGTGAGGTTGCCTGGGCGAAGCAACGAGAGTACCGTTTGGATCTAAGAGATAGTTGCGGGGATGCTGTCGCCCCTACATTTCCTTGATAACGCTTATTTGAGAAACGCTATCAATTAGAAACAAGCAAGATAGTGCAAAAGGTTTTAAAAGACTATGCTGCAACTCCTTATGCTTATGGACAGATAAAATGCTACCAAATATAGCACTACTACCGTTAAGGAGACTTCTGGGAAAGAAAGTACCGCTTCCCCTCCACCCACCCACACCGCCCGCAGGAAGGGAAAAAGGGGTGGGTTATTACCCGGTCGCAGTACCCACCCCCAACCCCCTCCCGAGAGGGGGCAGAAGCTCCAATCCATAAGGTACTTTTATTACCATAAATCACCTAAGGTAACGGACTGTTTCAAATCGCGCATACATAGCTTTTGATGGCAGGACTTTAGCTGACTGCTGACTGCTGACTGCTATAATAAGTGAAGGTGCCAATCATTACTCGATCGTCACGATGGGGTGAGAAGATCGCTTTTGCGTACATGGTTGTGTCGTTAACCTAGAAATGGTTGGCGATAAAATATGGATTCAGCGAGATGGGACAGAAGACGGTATGGCGACCGAACTGGCGGCAGCCGGAATTCCTAAAGAGCAAATCGTTTTGGCTTTCCATCCTCCAGAACTGCGACAATATACCGAATATGCGGCAGGTTGATTTATAAATGTAATGCTTGCTTTGCACTTAGCCCACAGTCCACCGCCTACAAGCCCGCGTTATTGCCTCCGAGTTAAGCCTGCCTGCAGTACCGGAAGCGAGCGAAAGTATTAAGAAAGCCTGACATTTGCGTGGCAAAAGCAACAAAAGAGAGTAATCTACAATAGAACTAAAAACCAAGCAGTCAAGCGACTAGAATTCAGTCCATTGAATTCATTATTTCTTAATCTTTGGAGCCGGCCCTAATGCAGCCAATACGCACTTTTAACGTTTCTCCATCTTTACCTCCCCAATTGGAACCCTTACGCAAACTCGCCTATAACCTCCATTGGGATTGGAGCGTAGAGACCAAAGACTTGTTTGGGCGACTGGATGCGGACCTCTGGGAATCCAGCCGCCATAACCCAGTGCTAATGCTGGGAACTATCTCCCAAGAGCGGCTGCATGAAGTAGCCGAAGATGACGGCTTTATCGCCCAGATGGAGCGAGCCGCCCGCGAGCTGGACGATTATATGCGAGAACAAAAGTGGTATCGCAAAAATCGAGAACAGGACAAGCAACAAGAATGCTATGCCTATTTCTCTGCAGAATTTGGCCTTACCGACTGCCTGCCCATATACTCTGGGGGCTTGGGCGTTCTCGCCGGAGACCATCTCAAATCTGCCAGCGACTTGGGCTTGCCCCTGGTTGCGGTGGGCTTGCTCTACCAAGAAGGTTATTTCAGCCAGTATTTCAACGCGGAAGGCTGGCAGCAGGAGCGCTACCCGATTAACGACTTCTATAATATGCCCCTGCATCTGGAGCGAGATGAAAACGGGCAAGAGCTGCGCATCGCCGTAGATTATCCGGGTCGCCAGGTTTATGCTCGCATCTGGCGGGTGCAAGTGGGTACTGTGGCCCTATATATGCTCGACACCAATATCGAGCCCAACGAGCGCTACGACCACGATATTACCGACCAACTCTATGGCGGCGACCAGGAGTTGCGGATTCATCAAGAAATAATGCTCGGAATTGGTGGGGTACGGATGCTGAAAGCTCTGGGACTGGTGCCAAAGGCATACCACATGAATGAAGGGCACTCTGCTTTTCTGTCTCTGGAGCGAATCCGCAACTATATGCAAGAGGACGATCTCAGCTATCAGGAAGCAACGGAAGTGGTCAGGGCGAGCAATGTCTTCACCACCCATACTCCCGTACCGGCAGGATTCGACCGATTCCCCCCCGAGATGGTGATGCACTACGTTGGCCATTATGCCAATACTTTTGGTCTGTCCGGAGAGCAATTTCTGGCTCTGGGGCGGGAGAATAGCCAGGATCTGGGTTCTACCTTTAGCATGGCAACTCTGGCTATCAAAAGCGCCAGTTTTTACAATGGCGTTAGCGCCCTACACGGGTTAATATCGCAGGATCTGTTTAAGGGAGAATGGCCAAACCTGCCCGTGGAGGAAGTGCCGATTACTTCTATTACTAATGGGGTTCATGCCCGCAGTTGCGTGGCCAAGACCACCCAAGAGCTTTACGATCGCTATCTCGGGCCTAAGTGGTCTTCCGCTCTTGGAGACGATCCTTTGTGGGACAAGGTTTATGCCATTCCCGATGAGGAATTGTGGCGCAATCAAGACCGATGCCGCTCGGAACTGGTGGTGTTTGTCCGAGAGCGGCTGCAAAAGTCTCTTCGCGATCGCGGCGCTTCTATTGCAGAAATCGATAAGGCTCAAGAACTTCTGGACCCAACGGTACTCACGATTGGCTTTGCCCGCCGCTTTGCCACCTACAAGCGAGGCAACCTGTTTCTGCGCGACCTAGAACGGCTCAAGCGGATTTTGTTTGCCCTGAATTCCGATAGCTCTGGGGGTCTTGGCAAAAAAGGCAAGGTTCAATTTGTCATTGCCGGTAAAGCCCACCCGAAAGACATTCCCGGTAAGGAAATGATTCGCGATATTATTCACACCATACGCGAAGAAGGTTTGTCAGAGCATGTGGTGTTTATCCCGAACTACGATATCTATGTCTCCCGAAAAATGGTCTCGGGCTGCGATGTCTGGCTGAACAATCCCCGCCGTCCCCGCGAAGCTTCCGGCACCAGCGGCATGAAAGCCTCGATGAACGGTCTGCTCAATCTCAGTATCCTAGATGGCTGGTGGGATGAAGCGGATTACGGTCGTACTGGCTGGCCTCTGGGAGCGGGGGAGACTTATGAAGATGCAGAAACTCAGGATGAAATCGAGGCCAATGCCCTGTACGATTTGCTCGAACAGGAAGTGGTGCCTCTGTTCTACCAGCGCGACGAGAATGGAGTTCCCCGCCAGTGGGTGGCCAAGATGAAGGATGCCATCAGCCTGAATTGCCCCCGCTTTAATACCTCTCGAATGGTTGGGGATTATGCCCAGCGGGCTTATTTCGCCGCTAGCGATCGCTATAACGCGATGACACAGAACAAATACGCCCCTGCTAAGGAACTGGCAGGCTGGAAAGAAAAGCTCGTCAATGGCTGGCACCATCTGAAAATTGAAGATCTCAATATCTCCGTGCCGTCGGATGTTCGAGTCAACCAAACCATTGGCGTTAAAGCCCTGATTAAATTGGCCGGATTGACTGAAAATGACGTTCAAGTCCAACTCTATAAAGGAGCAGTCGATTCCGAGGGCGAGATTGTCAATGGCGCAACCGTGACTATGGACTACCAAGGAAAAGATTCAGCCAATCGCAGTATCTATACTGCCGATATTTCCTACAATTCCTCTGGTTTCCAGGGTCTGTCTCTGCGCGTTCTACCGCAACACCCCTATATGAGCAATCCCTACGAAACGGGCCTTATTTTGTGGGCTGAAGGATAAGAATAAGAGAAGACTAGAGAGTATTTGTTGAAAGTATTCTCTTAAGCAATTTCTCGTTCGTTCGCTATCGATCGGAAACCCGGTTACGTCAAAGTTACCGGGTTTCTGGTTTCGATCGGATATTATATAGCGCTACGCGCAAGTTAAGTTAAAAGTCTCAAGGTAATAAGTCAAAAGTCAAAAGTAGTAGCGCTACGCGCAAGTTAAGTTAAAAGTCTCAAGGTAATAATATCAAATCCGCTTAAACAGTCACAGTTTGTAGGGGCGGTGCCCCCGGGAGCGCCCCGGCCGCCTCGGGAGCGTCTGGGGCGCTCCCGGGG
>JAAHFN010000029.1 GCA_010672965.1 Oscillatoria sp. SIO1A7 | reverse complement strand
ACGAGATATTACTCAGTACGAACCTCGAGTGCATACCGCTGTACTCCCAGTCTCCAATGCCCAATGCCCAATGCCCAACGCCCAATGCCCAATGCCCAATGCCCAATGCCCAATGCCCAATGCCCAATGCCCAATGCCCAATGCCCAATGCCCAATGCCCTATGCCCAATTCCCAATGCCCAATGCCCAATGCCCAATGCCCCATGCCCTATGCCCAATTCCCAATGCCCAATTAAGGAGTATTTATTATGGCTTTATATGCTGAATTGCATCGTCATCTGGGTGGTTCGATTGTACCTCGCATTCTGTGGAGATATTTCCAAAGGCACGATCGCCAATTGGCAGAGCAGTTTCCGGATTACCTGGAGTTTGAGGAATTTTATACCCACCCTCGCAGCAGTTTGGACGAATATCTGGAACTGCATACTATGGTGGAGAGTACCCAAACTGTCGAGACTTTGCCCTATTTTGTTTATCGCCTGATTAGGGGAGCGTATATTTTTGAAAATTTGGCCTATTTAGAATTGCGCTATACGCCATACTTCCGCACCGACCCCAGGCTAAGTCAATCCGATCGCATCGACCAAATGGCAGAAATTGTGGAAATTGTCGGTAAGGCGGCGAGAGTTAGCGAATATCCGATTGTGACGAGCCAAATTCTTTGCATGCACTTGCGGCTGCCTTATGAAGTTAACCGAGCGATCGCTTCCTTAGCGAACCAAATGCCCGAGTATGTCTGTGCCATAGATTTGGCTGGCGGGGACAATCACTACGGAGAGCGCATCGATGAGTTTGTCCGCTTATATGCTTATGCCCGAGATCTGGGGGTGAAGACGACGGGACATGTTTATGAAACTGCCGGTGGCTGTCATCCAGAACTTTTGCCTTATTTGATGCGCATCGGTCACGGTATTCAGATTCCCTTGCAATATCCAGAATTATTAGGAGCGATCGCAGCCCGAGGTCAATGTCTGGAAGTTTGCCCCACTACTTATCTGAAAACCGGCACTTTAGACGATATGCGCCAACTCAAAATAGTATTCGATCGCTGTTTTGAGGCTGGAGTCGATATCGCTATCTGCACCGATAATGCAGGGCTGCATGATATGCGATTGCCCTTTGAGTACGAAAACTTGCTCACCCAAGATATTATTGATTTCCGTCAATTGCAAGCCTGTCAGGCAGCCTCATTCCGCCACGCCTTCGCTTGGCCTCACAGCCAACCCCCCGCAGATATGTTAATTGGCTTGCTGCGATCGGAACCAGTACCCGTCGGTTAAGGGCATTGGGAATTGGGCATTGGGCATTGGGCATTGGGCATTGGGCATTGGGAATTGGGCATTGGGCATTGGGCATTGGAAGGAGTTCGAGCGATTGAGAATTTTGAGTTTTGAGTTTTGAGTTTTGAGTTAAAACTTAAAATTTAAAACTTAAAACTCAAAACTTTTTCCGATCCCCTTGTCGGGGGCGAAGCATCCCGGGGCTGGGCTAAAAACCGACAACCTTCAATTCAATCGAGATGCTTCGCCCAGCCTAGCTGCGACCTAAAATTTCCTTAATCTTGCCTAAAAACTCTTCGGCAGTTTCAATTGCCTCCTGAGCTTTCTCCGGTGGTACATGCTGAGTTTCCCCATAATCGCCAATGGCGCGTAACTCAAAGAGTCGGTTTATATATTTCCCAAACTTCTTATCCAGTTTGCCGGTTTTGATAAACCGCTGGTGAGTGGCTGTAATGACGCCCTTATGTTGGCTGAATCGCAACCCTTCGTCCAAGGTGGCTGCCGTGGCTGCATAGAATGCTACATAATAGGCGCGGGAGGCAGCAAAATCAAAGTGCCCCGCCCCAAGCAGCAATTTCGCAGCCCGAATGGATTCCTCAGCTCGTTCTAAGTTGGCAACGAGTTCCGGCTCGTAGGAGGGATTCATACGCTGATTCCCTCTAGCTTGACGTTATCGTAGAATCGTAAGGACCCGGTCTCGTACTCATCTAATGCAGCGGGTTTGGCAGAGATAAGACGATCTGATTCTAGTTGCAGGGGGTAGAGCAAATCCACGATCGCTTCTAATTCCCCGAAAAAGTCAAACGGCGGTTTCAGCAATACCAGTAAATTGATATCGCTCTCCGGTCGGGCATCATTCCGGGCGATCGACCCATAGAGAATCAAACCCGCAAAGCTGGAACCGTAATGCTCTGCTAATACCTGCTTACACTGTTGAGCTATTTTATTCATGGCTAGTCATGGATTAGTTGGCTAGTATCAGCGTACCCCATTTCCCCTCAAGCGATTCGGTGGAACTTCCCATGCTGACACTTCCATGCTGAAATGAAAATAGGACTTACGCAAAGTATCCAAATGTAGAGTTTTGTAGGGGCAATCCCCCCGCGATAGCCCCGTCCATAGAGTTAGTGCGTAAGCCCTGGAAAAATTTAGTTTTCTCTAACTTTTACCCTTATCTGTCCTCCGGCTATCTCCAAATCAATAATCTCCAGCTTGGGAAGGTCTCGTCCGCGATTGTTTTCCAGAGCGTATTTTTCGCGGCACAACTCTTGGAAAATTTTGTTGGCATCCAGGCTTGCTAAGAGATTGAATTTCTTTAGAGGCTGGTGGAATCTGACTTGAATATCTGGAAAAGCTTGGGCAATGCCTTCGAGGAATTTAGCCTTGGGTACGGAGCAGGGGCTGACCCAAACATCTGGTTCGGTTAAATGTAAGTTGCGTTGGTCGTCCAGGCTGAGGCCAAAACTGGAGCGCAGTTCCCCATAGGCATCTACCCACTCTATATAGTCTCCTCCCTTGTAAATTTCCTTGGGAAGCATTGTTTTCAATAGCATTTTTAATCCCGGCGGTGCGTCCTCTCTAAATTGCCCTTCCCAGCTTGCTTCTATTTGCAACTTGTCGTCGAAGTAAATTTTGGTTATCTCCTTGATATAGATGCGATTGTAATCGGTACTCTTCACTTCCAGCCGATTCGGCGGCTCTAACTGCAGTAACTTACCTATCTCTTTTTTGATTTGCCAAACAAAATCCCTGGCAATTTCTAGGGTAAGCTCTTTTGTGTCTTGTTTTGTAATTATAATCGTGTTTTGGAGGTAGCCCTTATACATCAAATCGACCAGGACTTTAGTCCAGTCTAGGGTATCGTTGCTGCCTAAAAACTCCCTAATATAAGAGTAAAGATTGTTTGACAATTCAGTTCTAACTGTTTTTGGAGTGTTATTTATTAGATCTGCTATTTCCTTGGGACTCTTGCCTAACAGCAGCCAACAGAGCAACTTTTTTTCCTTGTCGGTTAGCTCCTTACTCCTCTTTTGTTTGCTCTTGACTTCCCCCAAGTCGGCAAATAGCCGTTCTAGGTCCCAGACTTGAGATGCTTTTTTATAGTCCCGTAAATATTCGTTTTCGTTTGACATCGTTTTCGGTTTTTTCTCTCTAAACCCTACACGCTATACCCTACAGCCCGCACCCTAACTAAGGGCACCTAACGCTTGTCAGGTAAAACGCAAAAAAAATACCCGATCGCTGTCAGGTTCCAGCTACCGCGCCCCATAGCTAGCTTGGAAATGTGGAAGACAGCAGTTGGCCAACTCGCTTTTCCCGCATTCGACAATTAGCGAGGAATTCGAGAAATGTACTGTAAGAAATCTACGAAATCATCAGAACAAACGCTACAAGTAGGGCTCGGTGCCTGTTACGCACCCTATATGCAAAATCTCTGCATGAGTCCTGGGAAACTAGCGTTGCCTGTGGAAGCGCGAGACTTTGCGAGCAAGGTGAAAGAGCTTGACTTGGGGCCGATAGCCTATAAATTAATGAATCCCGACGAGGGAAATGGATGGAGCCGAGAAAAAACGACAGGAGCGATCGCGCGCTATCTCATGTTTCTCTGCTTAATCTATCTCTATCCCAATCGCCCAATTATCCCCACGCCGGAAATCGATGCGGTTTGGCACCAGCATATCTTGGATACGAGCAAATATGCCGAAGATTGCGAACGGCTCTTTGGCCGCTTCATTCACCATTTTCCTTATTTTGGCCAACGGGGAGAAAGCGATCGCGAAAATTTGGCGATCGCTTTTGCCGAAACCCAAGCGCTATTTCAAGAACATTTTGGGGCGGGAGCGCTAGCCGAAGCCCATACCGCTGCCGAGGAAAATAAGCTGCTTCAACCGGCGGGTTGCGAACCCCCCAAGCATTCAACGCAGTATCGCCCCCGGGTGGATATCGACATCGCCGAGGTCTGGGAAGTCTTAGCTTGAGACTTTTGACTTAGGACTTACGCAGATTTAGAAATCTAACCCGCTTATGTAGGGGCGAGCAAGCGAATTGCCCCTACACATATAGCGTAAGTCCTATTGACTCGTGACTTGTGACTTGTGACTTGTGACTTTTGACTTTTGACGCGATCGCTTTTCCGATTGCCGGCTAGTAGGGCACGCAATCCAAAGAGCGATCGCTTTTCATGCCAAAGCCCCAAAACTCTCTAGCATATCTTTTGTTTCTTCTGCTTCCACTGTCATGCCTAAGTTCTGGAATTCCGCTAGGGCTTCCCGGCCTCGCTTGCAAGCTTCCCGGGGATTGCCGCGCTCGCTCTCCAGACGGGCAAGCCCTCTTTTGCAGAAAGCGATGCGGCAGTTATCTTTCTTTTCTCTGGCTATATCGATAGACTTTAAGAATAGCAATTCTGCTAGATCGAAGTCTCCTTCCTTAATGGCAATATGGCCTAACCAGTCTTTGGCTAAAAATTCTACTCGCTGCCAAGAAATAGACTGAGCTAGTTCTAGAACTTTTTGGAAGGCAATTTTAGCTTTGTCGTATTCGCCGCTGTTGTAATTAATTTGGCCTTCAGGATGCAACAGGCGGATCCGAAAGCGCATTACTTCCTCGCTTTCCAACGTTGGAGATGAGGAAGGGTGTGGGGTGTAGGGTGTGGGGTGTAGGGAAAAATCCCTCTGCTCCTCCGCTCCCTGCTCCCCCGCTCCCTGCTCCCCCGCTCCCTGCCATTTTTTTAACAACTCGTCGCCCTGGTTGAGCCAATCTAAAGCATCTTCAAATTGCTTTTGCTCGATCCGCAGTCCGGCAATGCAAATCGCTAAATCTAACTGCGCGCTTAATTCTCGATAGTTCCGCAAGTCCCAGGCTCGGGCAAAGATAGCATCGGCGGCTTCTAAATCTTTTTCCCGACCTTTGAGGGTCAGTTTCCAAGCTCGATCGCGCATTACTTCCACCGCGCTAGGCCAGTCTTCCCGTGCTTCGGCGGCTTGGAGCAGCCAGTCCTCCCACTGCTTATTAACCGTCCAATAAGTGAGGCGATCGCGCTGGCGTCCCCGACTGTAGCTGTAAGACTTCACCTGTTGCCAAAAATAGAGAACGTCCTCATATCGCTCTCGGGCAATACACCATTCTATAGCCTCGCCCAGGTTTTCCCATTCTGCCTCTATCTCCGAGAAATCCTGCCATTCTGTTTCGTCTTTGCCCCCGTATTTTTCGACAAAAATCCGATACCAGCTTACCCAACGAGACCGCGCCTCTGCCTCGAATTCTGGATGAGCTTTTATTTCTGCCAAAACGTAGCCCCGAGTTAGAGCCAGCATATCGTATCTTTCTTGGTGATTATTTGGCCGATCGTTTGGCTGGCTTGTTTGCTTGCTTCTTTTAATTAGGGAAAGTTGCTGCAATTTGGCCAAACCATCTGGGTCGGCAGTCGCAGCCACATAAGTTATAGCCTCTAACAAAGCGGGCTTGGCAAAAATAGCCGCAGCCATGAGCAGGCGATGGGCGGGAGATGCTCTCAGGGGCAGCACGGAACTTTCAAAACAAAAGCGAGTTAAGTCGCCCGGCCTGTTCGAGTCCAATCGTGCCAATACGTCTGTTAATAAATAGCCCCCGGCGAGCTGGCCGATGGTATAGACAATAGCGCCGGGAATGCCGCCGGTTTTTTGATAGAGTTTTTGGCAATCTTCTGGGTAGAGCTGGATGTCTTTTTCCCGAGCTTGCAATCCGATTAGTCGGGCTGCATCCCCTGCGGATAAAGATTCCAGATGGATGGTACAGTCCGAGGGGGCGCGATCGCGGCTGGTGGCTACTGCTTTGACCTTTGCTGGCAGCTCGTACAAAAAGGAGCAGACATCCTCTTGGTCTTCTATGGTTTCTAGATTATCGACGATTAGCAAGACGCTGCGATCGGCCAAGAGGTCTTGTATCCCCTCGAATTGAATCTCGAAATCCGCCGCCAGGATATCGGGACGCTCCAAGGTGCGGCAGATAGTTCGGAAAATATCGCGCAGAGTTCGCTCTCGCTTTATGCGGCGCAAAATGCGATCGCCCGCCAGTCGGTGGGGCTGGGCGGAAGTAAAGACAATCGCCTCAAACTGACTCTGAGCCAAGGAGCGATAAGCCGCTTCCAAGATTAGGGTAGTTTTGCCCGCCCCGCCAATGCCTTCGATACTAATGCGATGGGCTCGGTGCCAGGGGGATAGCAGTTCTAGGAGATGGGCGAGCTGTTCTTGGTAGCCGACGAAAGCAGTGCGATCGGGTGCGGGCAAGTTGTGGGCAGCGGATGTGGCAGCGGATGTGGCAGCGGATGTGGCAGCGGATGTGGCAGCGGATGTAACGGATGAAGTAGCGGATGTGGCAGCGGATTGGGTAACTGATGTGGCAGCGGATTGGGTAACTGATGTAACGGATGTGGCAGCGGATGTGGCAGCGGATGTAACGGATGAAGTAGCGGATGTGGCAGCGGATTGGGTAACTGATGTGGCAGCGGATTGGGTAACTGATGTAACGGATGAAGTAGCGGATTGGGTAGCGGATGTGGCAGCGGATTGGGTAACTGATGTAACTGATGGGGTAACTGATGTAACTGATGGGGTAACTGATGTAACTGATGTGGTAACGGATGGGGCAGCGGATTGGGTAACTGATGTGGTAACAACGGATGAAGTAACGGGTGTGGCAGCGGATTGGGTAACTGATGTAACTGATGGGTTGGTAACGAATTCGTGTGGTTTCATGGGTTGGCGATCGCGGCGGAGAATATCCCGAGCCTCCCGGAGCTTTGTTGCCAGATTTTTTTTGGTAACTTTCCCTTGCTCTAAAACGCCTACCTGCTTCAGCGCTTCAGTCAGTCGCTTGCGAAGCTGATAAGCAATGTGTCTTTCCACATACTCAGAGCTGTAGTTTTTTAGTTCACCTTGCTGGCAAATTTCCTGGTAGCTCAGATTGGCTAACATTCCTGCGAGGACGACTTCTTCCAGATCCGACAAGGGCTTTCCGGTCTTGTCCTTCAGCAGTTTATCCGCTAATTCTAGCAGTTCTCGGGCTTCTTCGGTCTCCATATATCGCTCCAAGACGCACGCGCTTATCAGTATATTACAACTTTTATGAGTTTTATGAGTTTTGCAGCCAATGAGGTATAGCCCTCCTCAATGGCCTTGCTGCCAAGCACCTCACACAAGCGGGTGTGGGGTGTGGGGTGTAGGGAGTCGGGGGACAGGGGCACAAGGCGGAAGGAGCAAAGCGGAACAGCTTCATCCTTAATCCTTCCCCTAGACCTCACTCAATGCCCAATGCCCAATGCCCATCTTGGAATATGAGTTTTATGAAGTTTTGAACGAAAATTTGATAGCAAAACTTATGAGTTTTATCCGTTGACAACCCTTAGTTATGGTAGTAACCTGAATAACAATTAAACAAATGAATCAGCCAAAAGGAGGAAGATTAAAAAATGAGCCTGAAAAACGATCTCATGCGAATCGCCGAGATGAGTGGGCGCTAGCGCGATAACCTCGCTAGAAATATTAACTTATTTCTATTTAATGCTGTCAATTATTTAATTCAAGCAAGCAAGAATAAATCTATGAGCAAAATTTTAACTATTGGCAATGTTAGCCAATCAACTACTATTTTAATATTTGCCGTATCCTTATTTTTTTCATTGCCGACAACCCAGGCAAAGGCTCAAAGGGACTTGCAAGGCTATCTAAGCAATAAGTTGTCAGGTAAATGCTTGGATGTTGCAGGAGCGCCCGGTGTCGATCATGGCGATAATGTCCAATTAGCAGGCTGTGAATTGACAGGAGAGTATCAGGGGACTCCTACTGACCAGATATGGGAATTTGTAGAAGGAGGATTTATCCGCAATAAGTTGTCAGGTAAATGCTTGGATGTTGCAGGAGCGCCCGGTGTCGATCATGGCGATAATGTCCAATTAGCAGGCTGTGAATTGACAGGAGAGTATCAGGGGACTCCTACTGACCAAACATGGGAACTTGTAAGAGGAGGATTTATCCGAAATAAGTTGTCAGGTAAATGCTTGGATGTTGCAGGAGCGCCCGGTGTTAATCATGGTACTAACGTCCAATTAGCCAAGTGTGAATTCACAGCAGATGTTACTGACCAACGCTGGGAATTTGTATCGGGTCGCGAGTCTGAAAGAGATTCTTCTGGAAGCTCTAATAGTATTATCAGAAAAGCTTCTGTGAGCAACCCACCTCCTGGTAATGTTCTTAATTATTATGGAATAAAGGCTTGTTTCTTGGTTCGCAATGTTCCCAAACGAACTTTATTCGTAGGCAAGGTTCATCAGGGATATTGCAATTATGCAATATATGGAAGGGAAGAGAGAGCTGAAGATTATTATGTAGTAATGTCAGTTACAGATTTCTTTTGGCGTCGCGACGAACAAGGAATTCGCCAAGCGCGAAATGAGGTAGGAGGAAGACCCGTAGAATTTCTTGAGATTGCTGAAGACCAAGGTGTATGTGGCGTTCGCTATCGCGGTGGCTACCATGTAGGTTTGTTAAAAGAACGGGTTTGTACAATTGGTTATGGAGGAGAATCCGTAGAATTTGAATGGGGAGATTTTGATTTTGTTTTGTATGCTAAATAAAATCTCTGCCAAAACCAAACGAAAGAAATCGCTACCAAAAATAACCCAAGGGAGCGATCGCTACCAAAAATAACCCAAGGGAGCGATCGCTCAGAAACCAGCTACAGGCGATCGCTCTATTCAGGGATGGCGGCGTTACGGTAAATACCCGCCAATATACCTATCTATTATTTGTATTTATAAAAACTAAAAAATATAAAAAATACTGGTAAAAGATCGACATATTGGTTCCAAATTGAAACCCCAAATCCAATGATAGACCAACTACTAGACCAGCGATACCAAATCCTGCAAGTCCTGGGGGCGGGAGGCTTCGGGCGGACTTACATAGCCCAAGATCTGAAGCAACCGAGCCAGCCCAAATGCGTGGTCAAGCAGCTAAAACCATTGGGCATAGAAGATCCCACATTGTCCGACGCCTCCCGACAAGACCGCTGGCAAATAGCGCAAGGCTTTTTCCGCAAAGAAGCAGAAGCCCTAGAAACCCTAGGCAAGTACGATCGCATTCCCCAACTTTTAGCCTATTTTGAAGAAGACCAAGAATTCTACTTAGTCCAAGAGTTTATTGACGGACATCCCCTCAGTTCCGAACTGGTGGCGGGGCAGCCTTGGCCGGAAAACAACGTCATCCAAATGCTCGGCCAAGTCTTAGAAGTTCTGGACTTCGTACATGGCAACAACGTCATCCATAGAGATATCAAACCCGACAACATCATTCGCCGCCAGCAAGATAATGCCTTGGTGCTAGTAGATTTTGGTGCCGTAAAACAAGTGCGCGGGCAAATGGTTAGCGAGTCGGGAGGAGTTAGCTTTACAGTTTCCATCGGCACCCAAGGATACAGGCCAATGGAACAGGCGGCCGGTCGGCCGAGACTCAATAGCGACCTTTATGCTTTGGGAATGATAGGCATCCAGGCTCTAACGGGAATCAATGCCCTGCAACTGGAAACCGAGTATAGGGATGCTTATAGCGAAGAAATCAACTGGCAGCATTTGGCTCCGGAAGCGAACCCGGGACTCAAGGATTTCCTAACTCGGATGGTGCGTCAAAACTGGCGCGAGCGCTACCAGAGTGCAAAAGATGCTCTTGGGGCTCTAGAATCCAGCGCCAATTATCAGCCCACTGCGATCGCTCCGGTAACGGGTTCTCCAGCCCGTACAACTCCAGCACCAACTCCAGCACCAACTCCAGCACCATCATTTTCCCCCACCGTAGCACCGTCTCCGGCATCATCTTCCCCCGCCCCGGCATCATCTTCGGCGTCATCTTCCCCCACCCCAGCGCCTTCTAAATTACCGCTAAAACCCGTAGCTCTGGCGGCTGCAGGAGTTGTCGCTTTAATTGCACTAGCGGGCGGAGCCCGGTTGATAATTGGATCTAGTTCGGACTCCCCAGGCGAAGCGGTAGGAAGCGAGGAGATCTCAAATCCGAGTGGAAGCTCTGCTGAAAGCGAGAATGACTCAAATTCGATTGGAAGTTCCAATGCAAGCATCAGCTCAGGAGAACAAATTTTGCTTGAAGAGGAGGGTCAGGCCAACAAAAATTTTACTAAATTAAAAGATGAGGGCGTCAAGGCAATGGCGGCAGGAAACTATGAGGAAGCCACCGAGAAATTTGAAGCTGCCCTCGATATAAGTCGCAATGCTCCCGAAACCCGCATTTACTTGAATAACGCTCGGATTGGCGATGGCAAGTCATACACCCTGGCCGTCTCCGTTCCCGCGAGTAGCTACGACCGGGCGCAAGAAATGTTGCGGGGATTCGCCCAAGCTCAAGATGAAGTGAACGAGAAAGGTGGTATTAATCGCAAGCTGCTAAAACTGGTTATCGTTAACGACAAAGACGATCCAGAAAATATCGAAAAACTAGCCAGCGAGTTGGCAGATAATAGCGAAATACTCGGGGTTATGGGTCACAACCGCACGGAGGTTAGCAAGAGAGCCGGAGCTATTTACAAAGGTAAAAACCTGGTTCTAGTGACTCCCATTAGCGTCGTGGACGACCTGACCGATGGCAGCAACGAGTACCTATTTCGCACCAACCGGATCGATACTCGCAAAGGCTCTCAGGCTTTGGCCGACTATATGCTGGAAACTTGGGGGCTCCAGAAAGCAGTAATTTTTCAAAACCCAAAATTAGCTTATATCCGCGACATGACCGGGGAATTTGAGAAAGAGATTCTGGGCAAAGGGGGAGAAATCTTAGAGCAATTCGATCTAAGCTCGAAAAGCTTTAATGCCGATCGCAGTCTGCGACAAGCTAAGGAGCAAGGTGCAGAGGCGCTCGTACTTTTCCCCAGCATCAAAACTCTGCCCAAAATCTGGGAAGTTTTGCGGCTTATCGATGAAAATCCCAACGATTTTGGCGATTTAAAGGTTTTAGGAGATATTGCAACTTTATATAGATATGAAACTTTGAAAGAAGGCCGAAGAGCAGCGGTTGACATGGTGCTAGCAGTTGCTTGGAGCTACGATTCATCGGATCCCTTTTCGCAGCGAGCCGACAAACTTTGGGGTGCTAAGGTCAACTGGGTAACGGCCATGTCTTACGATGCCGCCCAAGCGTTAATTGAAGCGATACGGCGCAGCGGCAATAATCCGACTCGCGAGGATATTCAGCAGGCGCTTGCCGATCGCACTTTTTCAGCGAACGGAGCTTCGGGAAAAATCAAGTTTACCAGCGACGGGGACGTTGCGCCCGGTGCCTCGCTGGTAAAAGTCAAGAAAATGCCTTCTATAGAAAAAAGCTCCTCTAAAACGGGCTACGACTTTGTGCCAGCGGACTAATTAACAATACCTTCGCCGATCTGAAAAAATCCGAGGTAGGGGGATGTAGGGTATGTAGGGGCGACAGCATCCCCGAGACAATCCGATTTTTATAAAGTAAAGTTATTATCTTGGGATGCTTCGCCCAGACACCTATGTATCCCCGAGACAACCCAGGGCGAAGCATTCCAACACAATAGATTTTTGCGAAGAGAGCATTGTCTCGGGAATGCTGTCGCCCCTACAGCTTATTAATGCCCGGGAAAATGGCGAGGGTATTGATTAATAACAGGAGTTACGCATAACATTGATATTTCGCTTGTAGGGGCAATCCCCCCGCGCAACAGCAGCGAAGCGATCGCCCCTATCCATAGAGTAGATGCTTAGAGTAGATGCTTAGGTCATAAATGAGTAGTAGGTTGGGTTGAGGAACGAAACCCAACAATAGCGTCAGTATTGTTGGGTTGAGGAACGAAACCCAACCTACATAGCTACATAGCTATGGTATCGCTTGCGAAATTGAAATGCACCCAGTCGCCCAAACTGCCAAAACCTCCATGCAAAAGCAACTCGGTACGAAGTCCATGACGACGCTAGCACTTCGCTCTAAAAACTGCGGCCTGTTTTTTGGAGGACAGGGAATCTCCTTGGTAGGCACTTGGATGACCAAAGTTGCTGCGGTTTGGTCTATCTATCAGCTCGGGGGCTCGGCTTTGCCCCTAGGCTTGGCTGGATTCGCCGACCAAATTCCCAGTTTATTTTTATCGCCGTTTGCTGGAGTATTAATAGATAGATGGAATCGCCAGCAGGTTTTGCGGGCGACCCAGACCTTAAGCGCTCTCCAGTCATTGGCTTTGGCTTTTCTGACCCTGACGGAGCGGATCGATATTGCCTCATTTCTGGTTTTGAGCTTTTGCCAAGGCTGTATCAATGCTTTTGACGTGCCGGCTCGGCAAGCGTTTATCGCCGAAATTGTCGATAGTAAAGAAGATATAGGAGAAGCGATCGCCGTTAATTCTTTAACTATCAGTTCCGCTCGCTTGTTCGGCCCGAGCTTAGCAGCGATCGCCATTAGTGGTTTGGGAGCTGGCTTATGCTTTCTGATTGACGGACTCAGCTATCTCCCTCTAATAGCCGTCCTGTTTATTATCAAACCTAAAAAAGAACTAGCCAAAAAAACAAACAGCATAAAATACCAGCAAGAGACCAATCCCTGGCAACAGTTACAACAAGGATTCGCCTACGCCGCCAGGGTTTCTCCCGTTGGCTGGATTCTTTTACTTTTAGCCTTAGTCGGCTTCATGGCCATGCCCTACACTTATCTAGCTCCCATCTTTGCCAAAGAAACTCTAGGCGGAGGCTCCGACACCCTGGGAGTGCTGATGGCCTTTGCCGGACTGGGTTCTTTCAGCGGCAGCCTCTATTTAATGTCGCGAAAATCTCCGATGGGTTTAGAAAAAATTGCTA
Source organism: Oscillatoria sp. SIO1A7 (assembly GCA_010672965.1). Taxonomy (GTDB): domain Bacteria; phylum Cyanobacteriota; class Cyanobacteriia; order Cyanobacteriales; family Laspinemataceae; genus SIO1A7. The sequence continues at coordinate 101,959 of JAAHFN010000029.1, read as the reverse complement.
TAGGAGCAACGGCTATAACCGGCATTAGCTTGATTGGCTTCTCTATGTCAGAAACTCTATTCGCTTCCTCAGTCGCCTTATATTTTATAGGGCTCTGCCTGGTACTCCAGGTTGCTGCCAGCAATATTCTCTTACAAACTCTAGTTCCCGACGAAAAGCGAGGCCGAGTAATGAGCTTGTTTGCCTTGGCCTATCTGGGAATGCTCCCCCTGGGCAGTTTAATGGCAGGAGCCGTAGCCGAGCTAATAGGTGCCGCCACTACATTAAGTATTAACGGTGGAATTTGCCTGCTAGCCGCCTTCCTATTACAACCAAAAATTGTACCTTTAAAACGAACGCGCTAATACCATTTATGTATGAATATGCAACAAATTTTCAGGGCTTCGACAAGCGAGCGCCCGAACGGTGGATAAAGGTCTTTATTGCGTGCAGACTCATAAAAGTTAGTCGAAAAATAGAAAAATAGCTAGCCAAAAAAACCATGTCACCCAAAACCGAGCAAATGGTCAACTGCCTGCAAGAGATTCAAAAACTTGCAGGCGATCGGGGGCAGCAAGACCCGAGCTTCGCTACCGAGGCTCGAAAGTTTGGCTCCCTAACTAAAAAACTAAAAAGCCAAAAACTTTTATTTCAAATAGTCAGTCAGTCTCCCCCTCTAGCTTACGCCGTGGCAAAGCTGACGAGTAAAAGCTGTACCCTGCCCGCCCTCTATCAATTTCAGACAGCCACTCTACCAGAGGAACACCAGCGAACGGAAATTCCCATTTCCCAGGTCGAGTACCAGCGAACTGAGTTAGCCGCTCCCGAGGCGGTCATACTCCAGTTTACGAATTCTAGCAGCCAAGAGCCAATTAGCCATTCCCTGCCCAAGAGGGGTAAATTGCTTGTCGGTCGTCGCCCGGACTGTCAGATTCAGATTCCCAACGAATACGGTTTTGTCTCCGGGCATCATGCGGAAATTGTCCCCGCTGCCAATGCCAATCCCTCGGGAAGCTGGCAAATCTGCGATACCAGTACCAACGGCACTTATGTTAACGGTCAGCGCATAGAAGGATGCCATACTTTGCAACCGGACGATCGCATCGTTCTGGGTTATCGAGAGCCGACCGATCGCAGTCCCGAACTTATTTTTAAGTTTGAATACAACATCGCCTCCCCCAAAGCGCAACCTAGTTCGTCCCCTGCCAAGCCAAAAACCGACTCAAACGAGGAGCTATACCAGCAGCTAGTAGATTGCGAAGTTCTCTGTTTGGCTATCGACCCGACCCAGCCGCTATCCAATGCCCAAAAGCGGATAATCGAGCTAGGGCAGGAAGCGCGACTATTCAAAATAATAGCGATCGTCGATTTATCGGCTGGCGATCGCAACCCGGAACTAGCGCAAAGCAATATCGACGCTTTGCAGGGCTGGCTAAAAGAGCAAAATCTCGATCGCGTCGTAGCTCGGCCTTTGTTGCCCCTGGCTCCTTTTTACCCCAGCAAGGATACCAATGCAGATATTGACCCTAAAGCCCAGCAAGAGTTCGATCGCTTTCTCCAGTTTTTAGAACAGTCAGTCGCAGGTAAGGTAGAGGACATTCTCCTCCAGCGCGTTGCCGGAAAAGCCAAGTTCGGACTGGCAACAATAGAGCGCGCCTATGCCGAAAAGGAAGCGGCCTTAAAACAACAGTTGCAAGAACGAGGCGCGCTGCTCCAAGGTATCGGTCTTGAGGAGCTGGACGGGCAAATTCGCAAAGCCTTCAAGCAGATAGCCGAGAACAAAGAAAGGTCATTGCGAGAAATTCGGCTAGAGCTGACCAAATCCAAAGCCACCTTGGTAGATGGATTTAATAAAGAGAGCCTAGTTTACAAGATAAAAAAGTTTACCGACGAACTCAAACCCGTAGTAACTGAGCAGGAAGGTCAGACCTCTCTGCGCCTGACCGCCGATGTCTTGGGCGAGAAGCAGACTATTCACTCTTATCTCAACCGCCTTTATTACGGAGATATGGCTAAATGGGCTAAGGAAGAGTGGGAAAGAGTACGGGGTTCTTATGCTGGTGGAGGGTTGCAGGGACTTTACGATCGCGCCCGCGACAGTCTAAGTATCGTTCCTTGTCTAGAGTTACCGAGTTCTTCCTTCCAGGTCAACAGCGAGTTTGACGTTTATAAATGCCTGCAATATTCCTTTGTCGAGTTTGATAGCGAGGTCTCTTATCAAAGCAGTCCTGAAGGAAGTAAATTGGTATTGCTTGGGTCGGCAGTGATGGGACTGGTGGGGGTTGCAATGGGGAATCCTGTTATGCTGATGAGTGCTGGCATGGGGGTTTTGGGAAGGCAGGCCGCCCAGCAACAAAGCAAGTCCTCGAAAACCGACAATATCGCTGACAACTTGCGCAAGGGCTTATGCAATCATTACCAGTCTTTGGCGAAAAGCATTACCGAAAAATTAGCCCACCAGATTAATTTGGAGATTGAAGCCGAGGAGCGCCGCTTCAAAACAGCTATCGAAGCAGCTAGCGAAGAAATTGGTAACTATATGAAAGAATCCAAAAAGGGTCTGATAGACTGCGATCGGCAACAAAAAGAGCTACAAGAACAAAAAAACAAATTGCGGGAATTTGGCAAGCGATTGTAGCTACTAATATTTTGCCAATACAAGCCCGTATGCCAATGTATTTTGCCAGTAACGGGGGCGATATTTATGTCTCATTTTTTAAGGAAAGCTATAGCATTTTTCAAATAAATGTACCGAAAAAAAACGTAGGGGTGACAGCAACAAGAGAGGCTATCTCGGCCGTAGAACAGTAACCCCCGTAATGGGATATTGCATCCCCCAGGCACCTCACATCAATTTGAAAAACGCTATATTTTAGAGATATTATTCTTTGTCAAAACAGGCTAAAGCATAAACTGTAGAAAAGTTAACGACAATAGGGAGGTTAGAACGTGAATCCTATTAATAAACTTGCAGACGAAGCACAAGATCTCTTTGAAGGTGCCGTCGATGGCCTTAAATCGGTATCTAAGTCGGGAGCAGCTCCTAATGCCTTGGAAGCCGGGGAAGCTTTAGTTAATGGCGATTTGAAAGACCTTGCAGAAAACTTAGATAAAGCTTATACAGATATAGCCGGTGAAGTTCGAGAAGGTGTATCTGAAACTCAACAAAAACTAGCCAATATAACTGAGGAGGCTGGAATAAATTCAGCTTTAAGTGATGCTAAAGATTGGGTGGAAGACGGAATTGACAAGGCTAAAGAAGCGGTAGAAGACGGGATTGACAAAGCTAAAGAGGTAGCTAGCAATGTTGCGGAAGCAGTCAGCTCTTTACTCGATGGTGACGGTACAAATCCCGCTCGCCTCGCAATAAATCCTGATGCTTTAACAAATCTTGATGCTCCAACAAATCCTGATGCTCCAACAAATCCTGATGCTTTAACAAATCCTGATGCTCCAACAAATCCTGATGCTCCAACAAATACTGATGAGAATCCCAATCAAGATACTGGAACGCTAGATCTCTTAGCAGACCCAGATGGCAAGCAGGGAGAAATTGCTCCTAACCCCCCTAACACTAATGATGAAACGCAGGCTGGTGGCGGTTATTTGGAAGACATAAAAATACAAACAACTATTGAGGATAGCGTTTCTGATGGTAAAATTACCGAAAATGAAGTATTAAGTATAGGAAAGGAAGTTGTTCGGTCTGAAGGTTATGGTGAATACATTACCGGGTCTGATGCTATAATTGGCTCGGAGGGAGATGACGACTTAACTGTAGATGATGAATCAACATACGGTAATTTTGATTCGCTAAAAAACGAACTGGGGTTAGAAGCCATGCCTACAGTATCTAAAACGTCATATACCATTTCCCAAGACACCAATAATGACGGCAAAACTGATTATGTGTACGATCGCTATGATGTCGATGGCGATGGACAAGATGAAACAGTTCCTTATCATATTGCTGAAGATACCAATAACGATGGAAAAATTGATACTGTTTACAACCGTTACGATACCGACGGAGATGGGTATTATGAGACTGTAGTTGAAGCGTTTGATTATGACAAAGATGGAACCTTTGATTACGCTTATAAGAGTTACGACACCGATAATGATGGCCACCATGATACTGTAGCTGAAGCTTACGGCAATAATAATGATAATTACGCTAGCGAGACCCTTGGTAATAATACCGAAATCGATGGCTATTTCGACCAAGAGACAGCCGATGGTGGTGATGGGTTTGGCGCATAATATTGATGTTCCTGACTCAATCAGGACTTACGCAAATTGTCAGTTCTAAAGCTATAGCGTTTCTCAAATAAGTGGAACGAACGAAAACGTAGGGGCGACAGCATCCTGTCGCCCCTACGTTAATCGCTCATTCGTTTAACTTACAATCACTAGATTGCAGGTATAGCACTACGCAAATAAGCGTTTGACATTTATAAATGCTCAAACTTAGGTCTCTGACTACTTTTGACTTTTAACTTTTAACTTGCGCGTAGCGCTATAATAGGCCGATCGCCCCGATGGCAGCCTTAAGGGGTAGGAGCGATCGCCACCAACATATTCTCAGGTTAAAAACCATGAAAATTGCCAAACTATTTAGACCAATATCCCAAATTAGTCTTGCTTCTATACTAATTTTATGTACTTCCTCTTGTCTGGAAATAGACAATACCTTGGCTCAGTTCGACAGCGCCATTAATAGTCTGGAAAATGAGTCGGCTAATTGGCGTCAGGTGGTTAAAGACCTGGAAGCCTCTACTAAAGAAACTATAAGTTATGAGCTGGAAAATTTTGCACAAAATACCATTAACTCAGCGGGAGCTGAGATGCGCTGCAATGTTAATTTCACTAACGATTATGTCGGCCATGAAGTCAGGAAAAAACTTATCAAAAAAAGAAATGAGTTAGCCCGTAAGATTGGCGCAGCTACCCGTAGCATACCAGAGCCAGAACCCGTTATCTGTAATGCGGTGCCGGGAGAAATCAAATTAAAAGGAAAGCAACCCCAGAGTTCTTCGATTGAGTTTTATGGCTATTACCTAGATCCAAACCGCTTTCAGATTATAGCGAATTTGAACGAGCGAGCCGCTAAACAAGCTAATATATCCAACCCCGATTCTGCTAAAGTTATCAATCGCCAATTGGCAGGCGGTCGATTTAAGGTTGCTCTGAATTTAGGACAAAACGGCATTCCAGGTAGCCTGCTGCAAGTCATCGATCGCATTGTTCTTAAAAGCGACAATCGAGAAATCTACAGCCTGCATGTAATTCACGGCAAAGCAGAACCCACGAAAGCTAAAGTCACGGTTAATTTCAAATCAGTCGATATCCATAACGATGCCGATCCGATTGGCAAGGCAGAAGCTAAGTTTACTTTCCGAGTTAACGGTCAGACCAAAAATTGGCGACATTCTAGTATTAACACGGGTAGTAGCTATAAGGTCAATCGACGATTTGAACTAATTTTAGCGAAAGATGAAATTCTCAATATCTATGTAAATGGCGTAGATATAGATGCTGGTCTTATGGACGAAGACGATCCGCTAGGACAGATTAGAAAAAATTTTGCTGCTAGTAGAAATTGGGGAGCGGGCAGTCACAACATCAGAAGTAGCTGCCCCGATGGATGTTATAATGTTAATTTTGATATCGATGTGGATTGGGTAGAATAAACTAAAATAACGCGGGTCGAGGCGATCGCTCTTTTCCCGACTGGCGCGATCGCTGCTTTCCAGTTGGCGGCGTTACGGGAAGTGCGATAGACCTCCAAAATACCGGTATTACAGGTACTGTCTATAAGGAGAAAACAGAGATGTTACGACGACTGTTAGCACTTAGTTTAATTTCTTCAATTTCTGCGGTTCCTACCGCCGCTGTTGCGTCCGCCGACATTCCCAGTGCAGACGCTAACGGCGATTATTATGACGTTCGCGAAGCTCGCATCTGGGAAGTTGTAGATCCAGATCCCGATGGCCTTAACTGCCGTAGCGGTCCGGGAACCAAATACCCCGTGGTGGAAGTAAAGCGACCGGCTCAAGCTCTTTACCTTGCAAGCGAACATTTCGGGGGCGGACCTCCTTATATTGAAAAAGACGAAAGAGGGCTGCCTTGGCTAAAAGTCGATGGAGGATACGAGTCTTATTGCTTTGTCAGAGCGAATACTCTGTTTGTAGAACCCACCAGAGAGCGTCCTTAGCCCGCTGCCTTACGCCTTTTCCCTTTTTTCTCATAGATGGGCGATCGCTATTTTAGATGGCGATCGCTATTTTATTGATGCAGATCGCGTTTTGCCCCAAAAAAAGAAACCGGGTTTTTTAGACAAGCCTTGTCTCTCAGGCAGAACATTGTACAAAAACCCGGTTTCTGAGGTTTCTGAGTTAAGGCGCGATCGGTGGGACCAAATGGCATAAATGGTACGCCAGGAGAAACCGGGTTTTTTAGACAAGCTCTGTCCCCGAGGCAGAATTTGCTACAAAAACCCGGTTTCTTAGGTTTCTCAGTTTTCCAGAAAATTTGGCGATCGCCCCAAAACCAACTGCGATCGCCAAATTTTCTGGAAAACTGAGGCACAATCTGGCTCGGATTGACCGCCAGAGGACCAGCAGTTACGGGAGGGGGGCGATCGCCAGAGAACCAGCCCTGCGTTACGGGAGGGGCAGGCCATCTTAAGCTTATATCTATAAACTATATGGATGGGGCGATCGCAGGGGGAACAGGGGGATTGCCCCTAAAAAAGACTAAACTTGCATACTTTCCGTAAGTCCTAGCCAAATTAAAAATAACAAGACTTATTTTCCAAAACTTACCGAGCCAGTCTCAAACCGCCAATCCAATGATAGACCAACTACTAAACCAGCGTTACAAAATTCAGAATATCCTGGGGACCGGAGGCTTCGGGCAGACTTACATAGCCCAAGACTGGAACCAACCGACCCAGCCTAAATGCGTGGTCAAGCAGCTCAAACCATTAGGTATAGATGACCCCACATTGTCCGAAGGCTCCCGACAAGAACGCTGGGAAATAGCGCAGGAATTTTTCCGCAGAGAAGCAGAAGCCCTGGAAACCCTGGGCAAGAAGCACGATCGGATTCCCCAGCTTTTAGCCTATTTTGAAGAAGACCAAGAATTCTACTTGGTCCAAGAGTTGATTAATGGACATCCCCTGAGTTCCGAACTGGTCCCGGGGAAGCCCTGGCCGGAAAACAAAGTCATCCAAATGGTCTGCCAAGTCTTAGAAGTTCTGGACTTCGTACATAGGAACAACGTCATCCATAGGGATATAAAACCCGACAACATCATTCGCCGCCAGCAAGATAATGCCTTGGTGCTAGTCGATTTTGGTGCCGTCAAACAAGTGCGCGGGCAAATGGTCAGCCACTCGGGAGGGGTTGGCCTTACTGTCATCGGCACAAAGGGATACAGGGCAATGGAACAGGCTGCCGGTCGGCCGAAATATAACAGCGACCTTTATTCTTTGGGAATGATAGCCGTCGAAGCCCTCACGGGAATCAATGCTCTGCAACTAGAAACAGACCATAGGGACGCCGACAGCGACGAAATTCACTGGCAGCATTTGGCTCGGGGAGCGAGTTCGGGACTAAAAGAGTTCCTCAACCGGATGGTGCGTCAAAACTGGCGCGATCGCTACCAGAGTGCCAAGGAAGCTCTGATAGCTCTGAACTCTCTAGAATCTGACTCCCACGATCGGCCCACTATAGTCCCCCGGGTAAAGGGTTCTTCAGCCCCTACAACTCCAGCAACAGTTCCGGCAAGAGTTCCGGCAAGAGTTCCGGCAACAGTTCCGGCAACAGTTCCGGCAGCAACTCCGGCAGCAATTCCGGCAGCAATTCCGGCAGCAATTCCGGCAGCAACTCCGGCAGTATTTTCGCCGACCCCAGCACCCTCCCCAGTATCGTCTTTCGCCGCCCCGGCACCGTCCCCGGTATCATCTTCCGCCACCCCAGCACCTTCTGGACTGCCGCTAAAACTCCTATCTCTGGGGGCTGTAGCGGTTGTCGCCTTAGTTGCGCTAGCAGGCTGGCCGTGGTTGGCAAGTAGATTTGCTTCGAACCCCCCAAATCCGATCGATCCAAATCCGACTATAGGCAAAGATGAAGGTGGGGATAAATCAACTACAACTAAAGGCTCCACTGTAAGCTCCACCGCACCCATCAGTTCCGGAGAAAAAATTTTGCTCGCAGCGGAGGGTCAGGGCAGCGAACAATTTAGCAAATTAAAAGATGAGGGCGTTCGGGCAATGGCGGCTCAAGACTATTGGCAAGCCGCTAATAAATTTAAAGCTGCCCTCGATATAAGTCGCAATGCTCCCGAAACCCGCATTTACTGGAATAATGCTCTGATTAACGATGGCAAGTCATACACCCTGGCCGTCTCCGTTCCCGCGAACAAACCCGACCGGGCGCAGGAGATGTTGCGGGGATTTGCCCAAGCTCAAGATGAAGTAAACCAGCAGCAGGGCGGAATTAATGGCGTGCCGCTAAGGCTGGTTATCGCTAACGACAAAGACGATCCAGACAATATCGAACAACTTGCCCGGGAGTTGGCCGATAGCGAGATACTCGGCGTCATGGGTCACAATCGCACGGAGGTTAGCAGGAACGCTGGCCAGATTTACCAAGAGAAAAATTTGGTTTTAGTGACTCCCATCAGCGTCATGGACAGCCTGACCGATGGCACCAATCCTTACCTATTTCGCACCAATCGGATCGACACTCTCAAGGGCTCTCAAGCCTTGGCCGATCGCATGGTAGAGACCTGGGAACTCCAGAAAGTCGCAATCTTTAGCAACCCCAAATTAGCTTATATCCGCGACATGACAGCAAAATTTGAAAAAGAGCTGCTGGTGGATAAAAAGGGGGAAGTAGTAGAGCATTTCAATCTATCTGAGAAGGATTTTGACGCCAAAGAGAGCCTGCAACAAGCCAAGGAAAAAGGTGCGGAGGTAATTCTGCTCTTACCGAGTATCTCCACATTGGAAAAAACCTGGGAAGTTTTGCGGCGTATCAATAACCATCCCAAGGATTTTGGCGATTTAAGGGTTTTGGGAGATCTTGCTACTTTATATAGACATGAAACTTTGCAAGAAGGTGGAGAAGCAGCGGTTGACATGGTGCTAGCGGTTGCTTGGAGCTACGATTCATCGGATCCGTTTTCGCAGCGAGCTGACGAACTTTGGGGTGCTAGCGTCAATTGGGTAACGGCCATGTCCTACGATGCCGCCCAAGCATTAATTGAAGCGATACGGCGCAGCGGCGATAGTCCGACTCGCGAAAAAATTCAAAAGGCGCTTGCCGAGCGCGGTTTTTCAGCCAGCGGAACATCGGGGGAAATCAAGTTTACCAGCGACGGGGATGTTCCACCCGGTTTCGCCCTAGTAAAAGTTAAGAGAATGCCTTCCAAAGAAGATAGCCGCTCTCGAACGGGTTACGATTTTGAGCCAGTGGATTAATATCATTTTGTGTTTTTCTCAACTGAAGTCAGTTACTATCCAAGACTGTATCAATGCCTTTGACCTGCCGGCTCGGCAAGCGTCGATTGCCGAAATTGTGGATAGCAAAGAAGACAGCTAATTGCTTAGTGCTATATTACTAATTATGAGAGGAATAACAAGGTGTTTAGTAGAATACCAGAAAAAAATATCCGCATAGTCAGGTGGATCTTGGCAATATCCTGGCTAGTCTTAATTGCCTCCTTATTTTACGACCCGTTTTCGGCGGCGCTGACCGCCCACGACTCAGGCAGCCTTTTTAGCAATCGCTTCCTCGATCCTGCTTTCTTCAATAATCCCGATACCTGCATCCAAGTTCGGGGAGAATGCATTCAGGAGGAACCTTATCCAATTGGAGCCCAGGTTTTTTGGGGCATGGTAGTTCCCAGTGCCATTATATTCGTCCTCACCTTCGGCCACGAAGCTTGGCGGCGAATTTGCCCGCTCTATTTTATGTCTCAGATTAGCAGAGCCTTGGGGAGGCAGCCCAAGCTGGATATCGAGGAAAATACCTGGCTAGTCAGAAATCACTTATACCTGCAATTTGGCTTGTTTTTTATCGGCTTATGTTTCCGACCGCTATTTGTTAATTCTCATCGCATATTGTTAGGCTGCTTTTTGCTCGCTACTATCCTGTCCGCCATGACAATGGTATTCCTATATGGCGGTAGAAGTTGGTGTCATTATGTCTGCCCTTTTGGTATCGTGCAACTGGTTTTCACCGGCCCTAGAGGTCTCTTGGCTAGCGAAGCCCATACCCAACCAAGAGGGAGCATTACCCAGTCCACATGTCGCACGGTCAACAGCCAGGGACAGGAAGAAAGTGCCTGCATAACTTGCAGAAAGCCCTGTATGGATATTGATGCCGAGAAGTCTTACTGGACAGAGCTGGTTGCGAAGCCCGGACGGAAATTAGTGCAATACGGTTATGTGGGTATGGTAGTGGGCTATTTCGCCTATGCCGTCCTCGCTCCCGGTAACTTTAGCTACTACTTTTCCGGGGCTTGGGCGCACGAAGCCAATCAATTGGGCGGTTTGTTTAAGCCCGGTTTCTATATCTTGGGTCAGGCAATACCGATTCCCAAGATAGTGGCAGTGCCCATGACCTTTGCCGCCTTTACCGGAGTTTCTTGTCTTATTTGGCGGGCTATAGAAAAAGCGGCGATATCTGCGGCTCTGGGGAAAAACCCATCGGCGAGCGATGCCGAGAAACAAGCATTAAAGGAAACGGCAATACATAGAGTGTTTTCGGGGGCAGCATTTTTTGCCTTTAACTTTTTCTATATTTATGGCGGTCGTCCCGAAATATTGCGCTTTCCTGTGCCAGTGCAGTTCGCATTCCAAGGTATCGTGCTGATGGTGAGCAGCTTCTGGCTGTATCGAACCTGGAACCGTACTAGCCAGCAATATAAGTTGGAAAGCCAAGGAGAAAAGCTGCGTCGCGAGCTGAAAAAGCTGGAGAAAAAATTGGGTGTTGGCTTTTCTGCCTATCTCCGCGATCGCTCCTTAGACGATCTCAAACCCAACGAGCTGGATCTGCTCTACAATGTTTTGTCCACTGTCGAAAAACAAGAGCGCTTGCAGGCATATAAAGGAATTCTCAAAGATGAGTTAGAGGTTGGCAACGTGACTCCGGCCAGCAGTCTAGAGGCTCTGCGACAACTGCGCCAGAAAATGCAGCTTAGGGATGATGAGGAGCATTATGAAATTCTCGAAGAACTCGCCCAGGAAGCTCCAGAGCTTTTCGCTGCCGCCGACCCCGAGCCGCCCGCAGCCTGGAGTCCGCCAGATGGAGTGACCCGCATCCAATACAATGGCCCAGGGAAAAGTAGCGGGACTCCTTCTCGGCAGAGAATGTCCTTGGGAGAGCCCACGCAAGTTTCCCAACGAACTGCGCGGCGAGATAGCGCTCCCACCGAGGTCAGGCGAGTGGATTCGGGTTCTCCTGCTCGCAAATCTCGCAGTCAAAACCCCGACTCCCAAAACGCTCCCACCGAAGTCAGGCGAGTGGATTCGGGTTCTTCTGCTGGTCAATCTCGCAGCCAAAACCCCGACTCCCAAAATGCTCCCACGGAGGTCAGGCGAGTGGATTCGGGTTCTTCTACTGGCAAATCTCGCAGCCAAAACCCCGGCTCCCAAAACGCCCCCACCGAGGTGAGGCGTCTGCCAAAAGAAAACACAGACAAATAGCTAGTGCCGCTGCGCGGAATTCAAAATTAACAATTCAAAATTATTTTGTAGCCTGGCTCCCGGCGACTATCTGGCCGCTCGATTATTTCTGCCGCGCTGCACTAGCCAAAAAAACATCAAGAAAAGAAACCGGTACAGGCGAAGCTGACCATCAGCGCTCTTGGGGATAGGCACGAGCAAGAGGCCGATAGGGTGGCCCGGGAGTTTGTGCGCCGCATCAAGGCCCCAGCAGAGCCGACCGAATCGCCAAAGGAGCAAGGAAAGCAGGGAGCTATCCAGCGCCAGCCGCAGATACCAGTCCGCGTCAGCCGATACGTTCCTCCCTCGGGCAGTGCGGGAGGGGCAATGCCGGCCAAGCCAGAATTTGAAGCGGAGGTCAACAGCGCCCGGGGAGGCGGCCGGCAGTTGGACCAAGCCTTTCGTGCCAAGGCAGAGCCGGTATTCGGGGCGGACTTTAGCGGCGTGCGCGTACATGCGGATGCCCGGTCAGATGCCTTAAGTCGCTCGATCCAGGCAATGGCTTTTACGACGGGCCAGGACATGTTCTTCCGTCAGGGTGCTTACCAGCCGGGGACGAGCGGGGGACAGGAGTTGTTGGCTCACGAACTGACCCATGTTAAGCAGCAGAGGGAAGGGGGACTGGGCAAAAGGCAGATACCGATCCAAAGGAGATTTGAGATAGAATGGAATGATGAAGGAAAGATAAACGAAGCAACGTACAAGAGAGAACCGGGAAAGGGGCTAATGAAGAAGGAGGGAAAGCACGGGACAGCAGATATGCACAAAAGGGGTTACGAATTGCAAGTGAAAGGAAAGAATGTGGATGAAGCAATTCAATTGATATGGTAAAAATATCAACAATTAAAAGAGAGTAAAATAGTCAAAGACTTGCTTGGTAGAAACGAATCTAAATAAAGATGATGATAGTAGTTTACCGCTTGTTAAGGATGAATCTTTGGCTAAAATAAAATCGATCGAAAAAAATTGAAGATTTATATAAAGATGCTAAAAAACACATGGAGCAAAAAGAGAATCAAGATTATGAGCAGGTTAAGAAATCATTGGAAAAATTACTGAAGTACGAGTTAAAAAATATAATTTAAATACATTAATCAATAAAGTATATCGCTAACGGCATTATATAGCACAAATGAGACAGGTTCAGCAGAGGTAACTTTGTATAAAAACCTTATGGATACTAATATTAATGAAAATGAAAAGTTATAGCATATATTAAAAGTACATATAATTTTAACCCCCGCGATTTTTTGAACATCAGTTTAAGCGAAGAAGAAGATTTCAGCCAGGGAATAGGTGCAACATACCCTTACATGGACAGCGATAAAACGAAGGAATATCTAAATGAGAAAAAAGACCCATCATTATAAATACATGGAAATATCTACTGGATAACCGGGAAAATCTCAACTTTTATAAAAAATAATATATTATGAGTAAAGTCGCTATGCATCGCGATCGCGAGGGCAATAATTCTGCATCGCCTGGAGTGCGATCGGAGCGCTTCGCAGCAAAGCGGGTTATGCAGACGAAACCGGCGTCCCGTCTCAACGTTCTGGATCGTAAAAAATAATGCAATCTTCCGACAATCCATTTTCCGCAGGACTTATGCAAATTGTCTTAATTGTCTTATGCATCCTGTATCTGGTAGGGGCAAATCGCGATTCGCCCCTACCAGATACAGGGTCAATGCGTAAGTCCTATTCCGATAATCCATCACCATCCCGAGTAGAGCAAGGCCGTGACACTCTGGAATTGGCCGCCGAAGACGTGCGCCGCCTTATCGACCAGCAGCAAAAAGAGCGTCAGTTTTTAATCAACCAACTTAATATTCTGTTCTTAACGAATAGCACCCTGCTAACCTTTGTGGCTATTTCTGGCGTTTTCGTTGGCTCGTTCAGAATCATAGAAATCCTGGTATTGCTGGTGAATTATCTTCTACTATTCTCGGCCTTCTTGCCTAGCCAGGTCTCAGTCAGTCCTAATTTAGAAGATGACGCCTTTTTGGTTAATTATCTGAAATTTGAGCCTGATGAGTACCAATTCCAGATGCTATACGATCTAAAAGAAAGCTATAATCAAAACAAAAAGCGATTGGACTACATCGCTCAAAGTTTATTATGGGCCAGACTGGTCTTCGGGTTGGTTGTCGCGCTCCCTATCTTATATCTGTTGGTAAGTTACTTTATCCCTGAGTGGGTGAAACTAAAGACCTTAGAGGAAGCTTTTATAAATATAAAGAGCTATTGGACTACATTTATCAAAAGCTATTCTGGGTCACACTGGTTTCCGTAATTGTTCGAGCGATATCTTTCTTAGGTGACTACTGGAAGAGAAAGTACCGCTCGTTGCCCCTGTCGGTAAGCGACGAGGAAATTCTACTTCTTCCTCTCCTGGGGTGGGTTGGGAGGATCCTATTACAAGATTGAAATGCTCCCAAAGCTAGCAACCGTATGCTTTCCAGGCTCTGGATGCAACCTTGCTGCAATACAATTTGCTACTTGAGCCAAAATCTAGAGTTAGGTCTAGTAAAAAACGCGAAATCCAAACTAATGGACTTCGCGTTTCTCGTTTTTTTCCGAGCTGCCTTTAATTTTAGGAGTGCGATCGGCACCATACTCAACTTAACGCAACTTGAGAATCTTCGCCGTCACTGCCAGACTTTCATCGTACAGCATATCGCGACCCCAGCGCTGCAGTTGCTGGCTCATTAAAGACTCTGCCTTTTGGTCGGTTAAAGCAGTCACCTGCTCCGTGCGACAAGCTTGAGCAGTTCCCCCGGCCTCCATGCGCATACAGCCAGTAGTCTCAGAACAGAGAATCGTGCAGCAATCCGCTTTAAGATTCGTAGAATTCAGCAGCAAGCCCACCATATCTCCGGGAATCTCGCCCCAGTCTGCCGTAGGAATAGCTGCCAGTTCTACATCGATAGTTTTTTCATTCGGACCGGCCAACTGAATCCGCGCAATATCGTAATCGCCACCTTCCTCGGTATAGGATAGGGGCTCCCAACCCAGGCGAGAAGCAATCCAACCCACAAACATCAAAGCTTGGGCTGCATTTCCTTTCTCATAGTCAATAGTTACTCGGTCGATTTCTCCCAGAGAAGCGCGACGCTCCGGCGGGTCAAAGGTAGCAGCAGTTAGCTCTTGCCAAGCCGAGAGGCGATGCCAATTAAGGTCGGCAATATAAGTTTGGCGATCGACTAGCTCTTGGATTTTCAGAAACTCCGACTCTGGATCGCTAAAATAGCAAGAGTCGAGAATCATGCAATTACAAGATTCCGACAGCTTCCGAAACAGCTCTTGTTCTGGATTGGGCGTAGCCTTCCACCAGACAAACTTCGGCAACTCGGCCACCATTAAAGATAAAATAGTATCGCTCATCCGCTCGAAAGCTTCTTTCGTGCCTCGGAGAGTGATGTACTCGCAGCAGACCGGCTTGATGGTGCTATTTTTAGGAATCGGACAATAGATAGAGACTTGGGCGCTGACCCCCTCATCTTCTCCAAGTACGGGACACAAAGTAATAATGCGAGAGGGATTTTGGCTGACGATCGCATCGCTAATCTCGAAGCCGCGAGCATTCATATTATTTATTTCTGTCCGCTCCGACGGTTGCTTGGCAAACTCTTCCCTCAAGCGCGAAAGAGTTGCCGAATCGACTCGACCCGTCATCCGCAGATCGTAGGTTTTCTGGGCGTCTTTAATCGCTTGCTTGGTTTTCGAGCCGTGAATCCCGTCAATTGGGCCGTCGTAAAATCCCAGCGCCCCTAGCAACTGCTGAAACTCTTCTGGCTCGTAAACAACCATACTAAAAGTACCCGCTCTGGTTGCCACCTGTGTTGACTTACCGCCACTTTGGCCGAGCCAAATACTCTTCAACTCTGCCTCGATTTCATCGAGGGAAATATCTTTAGGTTTTTGGAGAGGAATTACCGTACTGGTCATGTCTAAAAAATCCTTGTACTAGGTTTTGGAATTGGAATTGGGCATGGGGAAGGGTGTGGGGTGTGGGGTGTGGGGTGTGGGAATTGGGGAAGGGTGTGGGGTGTGGGGTGTGGGGTGTCGTCAAGCCCCTTTGAGGCGGCTACGTTTATGGAGAAAATTTTGTTTAATTCTTACCCTTCCTCCCTCTCTCTTTCCTACACCCTAATTAAAACCCCTAGACCCTACACCCCACACCCCACACCCTAATTAATTAGAGTCTGCGCCAGAGCCTGCGATCGCGATTGAGCAAAAGCTCTGCTTCAACGGGTTCCCAGGTTCCCGCTTCATATAGAGGAATAACTTCCGGAGGAGCGGGGGCATCCCAAACTTGCAGCAAAGGGGTCAGCACTCGCCAAGAAGCTTCCACCTCATCCCCTCGGGTAAACAAAGTCTGATCGCCGAGCATACAATCAATTAGCAAACGACTGTAAGCATCGGTATTCGCCTTGCCAAAAGCAGTATCGTAACGGAAATCCATATCTACAGACCGAGTTCGCAGGGAAGCGCCGGGAGTTTTCACCTCAAAGCGCATAGAAATTCCTTCGTCCGGCTGAATTCGCAGAGCCAGGACATTGGGGCTGACCTGTCTGGCCGCCGACTGGAACATCATATACGGCACTTCTTTATAATGAATGGCTATTTCCGTAACCTTCTTGGGCATCCGCTTGCCAGTGCGCAGATAAAAAGGCACTCCTTTCCAGCGCCAGTTATCGATATATAACTTCAGAGCCGCATAAGTAGGCGTAGTCGAATTTGGGTCAGCTCCAGTTTCGTCCCGATAGCCCGGAACCTGCTTGCCCTTCATCCAACCGGCGGTATATTGACCGCGAACTGCAGATAATTCTAGATTTTCTACATCGGCAAGGCGGGTTGCCTGAACCACTTTTACTTTTTCATTGCGAATGCTATCGGCATCAAGGGAGTTGGGAGGCTCCATTGCCGTCAGAGAAAATAGCTGCATCAGGTGGTTTTGCACCATATCCCGCAGCGCCCCAGAAGTTTCGTAGTAACCGGCTCGTCCCTCCAGTCCGACGGTTTCGGCCACGGTAATTTGGACGTGATCGACGAACTGGCGATTCCACAAAGGCTCGAAAATAGCGTTGGCAAACCGGAATACCAGAAGATTCTGAACTGTTTCTTTGCCCAGGTAGTGGTCGATGCGGTAAATCTGCTCTTCAGCACAAACTTGACGGACGATCCGGTTTAGGACTTGAGCCGAAGTTAGGTCTCGACCAAAGGGCTTTTCAATTACCAAACGCTGCTTGTTAGGATCGGGAAGCATTCCCGCCTTGCCCAGTTGTTGGGTGGCTTCCCCAAAGAACCGGGGCGCAACAGAGAGATAAAATACTCTATTTCCTCGGGTGCCTCGTTGCTCGTCGAGTTCTCCTAGAAAAGCTTTGAGCTTTTGATAGCTTTCCTGTTTGTCGATGTCGCCGGAGCAATAGAATAGACCTTTGGCAAATTCTTCCCATATTTGTTCTGAGACCAGTCCTCCGCCAAACTGTTCCACCCCTTCGCGCATTTGTTCTCGGAAATATTCGTGGCTCCAGTCTCGGCGGGCGACTCCAACGATAGTCAGCTCTGGAGGAAGTCTGCGTTCGAGCTTCATTTGATAGATAGCGGGAACGAGCTTTCTCTGAGTTAGGTCGCCGGAAGCTCCAAAGATAATCAGAATCTGTGGTTCTGGTATTCTATCCTGTTGCAGTCCTACGCGGAGGGGATTTTCTGTCAGTGTAACCATTGTCAGTTATAAGTATTGGACTGTCTGGGTTATAGCAGTCAGCAGTCAGCTTATGCGCGCTCTTGTGCCACTAGCATTGCCATTAGTAGCTTTGGCAAACAATAAGATTGCGCTAACCGTGGTATCTGGGGTCTCTTTTGCTTAACTCTAAAACTGCCAATGGGAAATTGGTTGGCCAATTTCCCATTGCTCTAGATCGTTTTTATAAGAAACCCGGTTTTTTGAAAAAAAACCGGGTTTCTGGCTCCGGCTCGGGATCGGTTTGCTAAGAAACCCGGTTTTTTGGAAAAACCGGGTTTCTGGCTCCGGTTCGGCTCCGGCTCGGCTCCGGTTCGGCTCCGGTTAGCCGTTAAGCTGGAACGAGCTGGTTGGCCTTGGCTTCTAGAGATTCAATTAGGGAATCAAAAGGTTTGATAAATTTATCGATTCCTTCTTCTAGCAGTTCTGCCATGACTTCATCGATAGAAATGCCAACCTCAGCAAGACCATCGATCGCCTTTTGAGCGACATCCAGATCGGTTTCAATGCGACTCTCAATATCGCAATGGTCGGCACAAGCTTCGATGGTAGTTGGCGGTAGGGTATTGACGGTATTGCGACCGATCAGCTCGTTGACATAGAGAACGTCGCTATATTCGGGATTCTTCGTGCTGGTGGATGCCCATAGCAACCGTTGTGCTTGGGCTCCTTTTGCAGATAGAGCCTTCCAGCGATCGCTTTGGATTATCTGCTTGTATTCCTGGTAGGCTATTTTGGCATTAGAAATCGCTACCTTCCCTTTAATCCAGGCCAACTTCTCCTTCAATTCCGGATCGTTGGTTTTGGCGATTAGTTTGTCTAAGCGACCGTCAATATTGCTATCGATGCGGCTGATAAAGAAGCTGGCGACCGAGCCAATCTTGCTAATATCCCGTCCTGCAGCAGCAAGCGCTTCCAATCCCCGAATATAAGCCCAAGCAGTTTCTACATAGCTCTCCACCGAGAACAGGAGCGTGATATTGACGTTAATCCCCTCGGCAATTACCTTTTCCACGGCCACTAATCCTTCTGGGGTGCCGGGAATTTTAATCATTACATTGGGGCGAGCGATCGCCTCGTAGTAGCGTTTGGCTTCCTTAACTGTCCCTTCCGTATCCCGAGCCAAGTTCGGCGGCACTTCGATGCTAACGTAGCCATCCAGCCCATTGGTTTCTTCATAAATCGGCAAAAAGACATCGCAGGCTTTGCGAATATCTTCAAACACGAGAGTCTCGTAAATCGACATCACCGATTTATTTTCGCGACTCCCCGCTTCAATGTCAGCGTCGTAAATCTTATTGCCCGCGATCGCTTTTTGAAAAATTGCTGGATTCGACGTAATCCCCTGGACATCTCTACTGGAAATCAACTCTTTTAGTTCGCCAGATTCGATGATGTTCCGGCTCAAGTTATCCATCCAGATGCTTTGGCCGAAATCTTTAATTAGCAGTATGGGACTTTTTTCGCTAGCAGCCGTCATCTATTTCCTCCATTAATGACTGAGAAAAACATCCTATTTTAGGGTTTTCTAGATATTCTCCCTATTGACCCCTTCTTTTCAGAAGCGACAAGACTTTCCCGGGTTGGCAGATAACGGCGTTTTCCTGGGACTATCTCAATTTTGAGCAGGCTCTAGAGCAACCGCAGTTGGCAGACTTACCAAAAAACATATAGTATTGGCAAAGGCTAAATTGCAAAATTGAGTTCGTCCCGTTTTATTTCTTTATTGTAACGCCGCAACCCGACTGACTTAATGCGCTCCATGCGCTCCAGTTTATTTAGCGGTTATTTAGCAGCCAAAGCTTCTTCTGCTTCTTGGCGTTTTCTCTCGGCAATGAACGACTCCACCAAGGCCACATTTTCTTTGCTGCCAATAATCACTGGCGTGCGGGCGTGGAGTTTTTCGGGAACTGCGTCCAATATTTCTTCAGTGCCGGTACTCGCTCGTCCGCCAGCTTGTTCGATTAAAAAGGCCAGAGGAGCGGTTTCGTAGAGCAGACGCAATTTACCTTCGGGCTTTTTGATAGTCCCTGGATATAAAAATACTCCCCCCTGAAATAGGATGCGGTGAAAATCTCCCACTAAAGCACCGCTGTATCTAGCTGTATAGCCTTCGTGCCGGTGGACATAACGGATGTAGTCCCGAATCGACTCGGACCACTGCCAAAAATTACCCTCATTAACGCTGTAAACCGGACCTATTTCAGGCACGGTAATATTTTCATGGGAAAGAATAAATTCTCCTAGACTGGGGTCGAGGGTAAAAGCATGGACCCCAGTGCCAATGGTATAGACCAGCATGGTACTCGGTCCATAGAGGATATAGCCCGCTGCGATTTGTTTGCGTCCGTTTTGGAGCAAGTCGCTAGCGGAGTTATCTTCATCCATTCCTTCTTGCTGGCGAATCGAAAAAATAGAACCGATATTTAGATTAATGTCAATGTTGCTAGAGCCATCAATCGGATCGTATAGGAGCGTATAGCGGCCGATGGGACAGTTTTCGGGAATATAGTAGGGTTTTTCCATTTCCTCGGAAGCAAGGCGACAAACAAGGCCGCTTTGCTTGAAGACCGAGATAAATACTTGGTTGGCATAGAGATCCATCCGCTTGACCTCCTCGCCCTGTACGTTGACATCTCCAGTAAAACCCAGCACCCCTTCCACCAAGCCAGATTGGCTAAGACGCCGGGAAATCAGCTTGGCCGCTAGGGCAATGCGATTCATAAGGGCGCTGAGGTCTTGAGCATCTGGCGAAAAGCTATTTAGTTGCTCTAAGACATGACGGGATAGGGTCTTGCAATCGCGATCGAGAGACTTGTCTTGGCCTAAAGGGTCATATGCGTCTGCCATTATCTTTGTCCTCCCTTTTAGCGAGTCGCGCTTTTTTCCCTTGGGGCTCTTGCCAAGAGGTTAGCCCCCAAGTATCTGGCGATCGCTCCTCCTTATACCTAATATCTTAGAGAGCGATTCTCAGAACCGGGCTTAACTTTATACGAATTAAAGAAAGTGCTTTTCCTAAGTAATCTTACCTACGATTCTCAAGGGTTTTCCAAGGGGCGATCGCCTGCCAAGCAAGATATAGCAGTAAGCAGTTAGCTGTCAGCGGTCAGCTCAGAAACTCCCCGCCAACAATCAAGATCGAAGTCAGGCTTTTTTGGCTATATATATAAAGACAATAAAATAGCACCCATCCCAACGGGGACAGATGCATGGTTAGTCTGGGTGGCAGCTCGCGGCTCAGAAGAGAAGCGGCTAAGAACAGATACTAGGAACAGATAGGATAAGCTTCTGCTTTTTCTCGCTCTTTAGGGTAGGGGACGCCCACTCTTCTCAAGCGGTTTCGGAAAATGGCCGGGGGGCGTTGTTGCCTTTTTTCATATCGTTTGGGTTCGTCCCCATGTCGAACCCATGTCAAACCGCCATAACTCTGCCAAAATATCCCAAATTTTAGTAGCGATCGCGCCGGCGACCTCCTCCTCCTCCTCGATTGTCCTCCCGTGGTTTGGCCTTATTAACGCGCAACTGACGTCCCATCCATTCCGCACCGTCCAAAGATGAGATAGCGCTTTCTTCCTCGGCATCTTCATTCATATCAACAAAGGCAAACCCGCGTATCCTGCCCGTCTCTCGGTCTGTAGGAAGCGACACTCGCTTTACTGCACCGTAGTCAGCAAATACCATGCGCAAGTCTTCTTCGGTAGCGTCGTAGGATAGGTTTCCAACGTAGATTGTCATACGAAATTCTCGGTCTTTGATATCGAACCAAGGCTTACCACATCTGCGATCCATCATCCAGACAATGGGTCTAGCCTTCATTTTATAAGCGCTATTCGCACCTAGAGTGACCTAGCCCTCTCGGGCAGGCGGCACGCTCGGATATCAGTATGCTATAATAATAGACACCTGGGATATCCTGCTCGCAAGTCCCCCTCCAATAAAGGTAACGGATACTTGCATACAAGCTCCAGCAGAGCCAGGAAAGTTTTTCGCCCCTTCACGAGAGTCATAGGTTGCCCGGGAAGGCATCCATCCGATCTGATGGACCAACAGCAAATAGCCCAAATCCTCTCCACTATAAATAGATATCGGATTTAGAGCCATCGCCATTACCTCTGGTTTTAGGATGAGGCTTGAACTGAGCGCGTTCGATTCCTATCATAGCTTGTCCGTTAGACTTAGCAGTAAATTTGCACAAATCCTTTGTTTTTGATGATTTTTGGCAATGCAGGAGCCTAAAAATTTGAGGTGAAGGTCCTTATTTACGGGTACTGAGTCGTTTTACTCCGTCCGCCTTCAGGGTTTGTATTGCTATCAAAACTTATTCATTGTCATGTCTTTCATTTATATCTCAATACTAACTGCATTTATTCTTCCAGCGAGTGCAAAGACAGTATAATTTATCCTTAGCTATACTTATTCAATAGAGATTGACTGAGGGCCGCTGCTGCCATTGCTATTGTTATTGTCGTCATTGCGATCGCTGGTGGAAGCACCTTGTTGCTCCAACCAGCTTTTCACTGGGTCTTCAGAAAGCTTTAGTCGAAATACCCCGGAGAAAAACCCCCCCAAGAAAGCCACGGGGTATTGGGTTAGTTCTTTTATAACTGGTCCTAATTCGCCTGCAAACATTAGAACTATCTCCTGATATAGTGCTACTGTCTTTTTACTATAGCAGTCAGCAAGAGCGATCGCCCTACGGCAAGGCTTCGCTTTTGGCAGCAGTCAGCAATCGGTCAAAGGGACAGCAAATTGCTCATTATGGCCTTAGTATTTTGTAATTGTCCGCCCCCGAGAAAGTCTATTAGCCTGTCAAGGTAGTTTTTAAAATTCAGCAATTATCCGATGCCCAAAGGATGAGGCACCGACAACTTAGAAATTTGCCTAGCCTATTTCCGAAAGCTCCCTGCTCCCTTTGCCCCGTTGCCTTTTCCCATGACCAATGCACCCTTATTCTATACAAGAAAAAACTGGTAGGGGCAGCGCAGCTCCCTACCAGCTAAGAACAAATCGCTCGTAATTAAAAAGGCGAAAACAGATTTTGAGCTTTTAAACGGAAAGTTTTAAGTTTATTTGTCTTGAACTCAAAACTAAAAACTCAAAACTAAAAACGCTCATTTGCCCCTCTATGTGCCAGATTTTGGCTCGGGAAACAAGCATTTGTCAGAATCGCACCCAGCAGGACCTTCATCATCTGTGCTGGCCCAACTGTAGGCAGCAATGGCTCCATGAAAATCATCTGTTTTACGACTTTCTTTGACCTCTTGCATCAAGCGATCGTATGTGAGTCGATCTATGGGCTCAAAGGGCAAACGGGGGAAGGATTGGAGATCGTCAAAGCGAGCCAGCAGGGCCGTTGAAATATATCCTTCATGGTTGCTTATGGCCTGGTGGATGCGCTTGCCTAAAGGCTCGACTTCATCCAGTCGCAATTCCAAAGTAGAAGAGGTGTTGTGGGTGACATAGTGAGCCTGCACCTGCATGGCGAAATCGAACTGAGCCAAAGCCGAGAACTTGGAAATATCGATTTCGTCGGCCCCCTCTAGGTCTGCCCAAGGTACGGCTACGGGGATTTCTACCAACCACTCGCTACAAAGGGGAGAAAATGGGTCATCAAGCAGATTGCCTTGTTCGTCGCGATCGCTCTGAGAAGGAACGACATTATAGCCATAGTCAATGCAAGCTAGGGCCACCGGGTCGTTTTTGCCAAAAGTGATGCGACGGATAAACCGCTGCGCTTTGGGAGGATGCCAGCCAGAGGAAGCTCCTGTCAGCAGGGATTTGGTCCCGGCTGGTTGAACGGTGGTATAGCGATTGGGTCGTTTGAGACCGTGGCGATCGCAATAATCCCATACAGCTTCGCGTACTATTTCCCGCCAGCTAGTTAGATATTCTCGCTCTCGCAGCTTAAACTCCAGACCCCGTATCGTTTCCGGGCGTCCCTCAGCCCACCAGCGCAACCACTCTACCCCAAAAGCATTAACAAAGAAATCGAACAGCCCCGTAAAGGATACCCCCACTATCGGGTCTAGTTCTCGACTTTGTTGGTAGCGCTCCTCCAGAAATTTGTGATTGAGCAGTGACGCTACAGATAGAGCCCCGGCAGTAAAGGCTTTTTGTTGCTCTTCATGGTCAGTCGGGTCTATTTGATTCAGGTGTATCTCCGCAAGGTTGCAATGAAAGTCAACACCAATAATTTCACCACAAGGATTGAGGGCGTATCGCTGCATCCGATGCTCTAGCTCTTCTGGCGCTATCTTAGGAAAGTTTTCAGCCAAGAAGCTTTTGCCGTTTTCTTCTATACAGGCTTGGAGAAATTCTTTCTTCAATTGTGGAGTAGCTAGCAAGTCGGCATTCGCCCGGGCTAGAGCCTCTGGCGCCCACTGAATGGCTCCCTCCCCAGAATAATACTGCTTGCGAACTGCCTCAATACATTCCGACTCTGTAGGCAAGCTGTGAAAAACTCGGGTATGGTTGGCCATCCGCAGCGCATCCCGTTGCGGATCGATTCGCCAATTGCCTTTTTCGTCCTGTTGCCAGAGATTGGATTTGGCATCGGCAAACTCGGTATCGTTACTGCTTCCCTGACGCATCCCTGCCGATCGGCGAATGTTGCCTGCCACGATCGTCGTTGCTGCTTCATCAATCAACAAACAGCATTCAATCGAGCTTAATTGACGCCCTATTGCTTTATTCAAAATTGCGGCGCATCGTTGATATAATTGCGGCAGTTTTATTGGGTTGGCCACGCCGCCAAATCCTTTTAAGGGTTCGCCGACTGGGCGAACGTCGGATAGATCTATCGCTACTTCAACTTCACCTTGAAAGCGAGGGTTTGAGGACAGCTCTAGCAAACTTTGATAAGACCCTACCCAACCTTGGCGCGAGTCGCCAACATAGATTGTTACTTGCTGGCTATCAATAACAACTTCTGTTCTTTGGCGGCGTTTCTCAGGGGCAGTTTTGCCAATTCCCCCCACTAATAGCACGTTTAATCGGTTGCGAATTGCTGGCAGTTTATCTATACAACTCGGTTCCAAGACTGCGCCGGTGCCGCAGCCCATCATCGCCAAATCCATTATGAGGCCGAACGCTCGCCAATCAACGACATTTGTACTGGTGCAGTTATAGGCTCCCGAAAAGTTCTCCGGTTCCTCCAGCCACTGGGTACCTCCGACCCAGAGCCAGCGGCCGGCAGGAAGGGATTTTAGCTCGTATTGCATCCGCCGCAGCAATTTGATTTCATGTTCTTCGAGCTTGCCGAGTTTGGCCAGACCCCCAACTGCGCGATCGCAGGTTTGTTGCCAACTCTCTTTCCCGTCTGGGGTTGTGCGGCTATAAGTTCTATAAAATACCGGATTTGCTGCCGGTGCTGTTTTTGGAAATTCGCCAGCTTGGCGCGTTCGTTCCACTTGTTGGACCATTCGTTCCGATTTTAGCCTTGTGCTACAACTAAGTATTTGATACTATAACACTATTTTCGATTGGATATAGCGCTCTAAAATCAAAAGTTTTTCTTAATCACGCTACAGGTAGAGGTTGCAGCTTTTTAGTCTTTTTTTATCTTTTTGTTAGCCCGTCCGGGTAGTTTGGTATTTGGTAAGGTCAACTTCAAAAATAATCAATTAATTATTAATCGATCTATTTCCCGAATATTGCACTATTAATACGGGTTAGAACCTTCTTGTTCGTAGGGGCGTTGGCGTTGGCTCCCGCCTGCCCTCCGGAGGGCTCCCGCCTGCCCGAGGCGGGCAGGCTCCTCTTAGATACCCTACTGTCCTAACCTTAATTTGTAATGTATATAAATTATTTTAGAGAAAGTAAAATAATTTATATTCTTTCTAGAGCTTGGTTGCAGTAAAAAGAGTTGAGAGCAACTTTTCTTGTAGCAATTTCAGGGGCGTTTCATGTCCCTCGTCAAAATGGCCATATGCCCTCCTTGGGCTCTCCGGAGCTTTTCATGTCGCTCATAGCGCGAAACGCCCCAGAAGAGCGATTGCGCAGTATGCGCGTAACGGGCGAGCCTGGTCGCGGCGAGAGCCCCTACGAATACTAATTCAGGGGCGTTTCGCCAAACGCCCCTAACCCAAAATAACGAGCTTCGGGTAATATTGTACCGATGCTCTAGGAGCGCGATCGCGAAATAATCCTTCATTCCTGCTTTGCCAGCTATTTTTTAGCAAAATTAAGGAATTACTGGGATTTTTGCAATGCTTCATTCTTAAAGGTATATTCGTCTTTATAAATTTTAAAAACTCTATCCATACTGGTTAGTTCAAACAACATTCTAACTTGGTCGTTAATAGAGCATACAAATAACTTTCCACCTCTGGTGCGCACCATTTTTAACGCGGAGACCAAAGCTCCCAGACCCGAACTATCAATAAAAGTTACTTCCTGGAGGTCAATCAGCACGATATCTGTTTTTTTATCGAGCTTCTCGCTGATTTGTTGGCGTAGTTGAATCGCCTGAGTTCCATCCAAAATGCCAGTGGGTCGAACCACTTCATATTGTGCTTGAGAAGTCATATTGCCCGTGGGTTGGTGAATTAGGTATCCCCAGTAGAATTTACGCGGCTAGCCTTTAAAGCGGTCAGCCAGCTTTTCTTAGGGTATTATTGGTCCGCGATCGCAAACGCCCAAATATATTAGCAGCCAACATTTTGGCCTAAAATGCGATCCCATTGGCAGTTGCCGGGGAACGACCAAACGCCCTTCTTTGATTGTGCCAGCTTTCCGTTGAGTCCGGTCGGTTTCCCAGTTGCTGCTACTTCCTCCAAGCAATGCTACTTCCTCCAAGCAACTATCGTTTCCGTTTCGCTAACAGGATTTACGCAAGGAGTAGCGTGCGCCTCTAACACTAGACTCTATATATATTGTTCCAGCCTAAAATTTGCCTAAGCCCCAGCTAACTCAGGGCAGAGGAGAGATAATCCGCTACAGCTTCTACAGCAGCGATCGCATTTTCATAAATCATTCTAGTCGGTCCAAGGACTCCAACACTTCCCACTGGCACCTCGCCTCGGCAATAACTGGCAGAAATTAGGGTACAGGCGCGCATCGCATCCATTGGGTTCTCGGCCCCTATCCGCACATTAGCTCGCCTGCTGGACTTTTCTATTATGGGCGGTTCAAAAATCAACGGCCAGAGTTGGTCTTGCTTATCTTCGAGCAGGTGCATCAGCATCTGGAGTTGGTTCAGCTCGGAAAATTCCGGTTGCCGCAATACCTCCGAGAGGCCGCTCATCACCATCCCGGTATTTTCTGGAATATTAGCTCGGTTTTTCAAATCCTCTAACCAGGCGCTCATCAATTCCCCATACCTTTCAAACTCACGGCCCAACTCACTCCAGTCTAACTGAGATAATTTCGTAAGCGCTTGTCCCCGCAGCTTGCTGTTTAAAAAATTCGATACCATCTCCAACTCGCGAGCAATAATTTCTGAATCTGCTTCTGGCTCGTGGAAAGACTGGGGCAAATCCATCGATATTGATTCGCTTTGGCAGGAATCAGTAACCAGAATAATCTTCACTTTTCCCTGCTCTACCTCTAATAATTGCAAGTGGAGCAATCGCTCTTTAGAGGTATGGGGTACGGTAACCAAGGCAATGTAACCACTAAGGGCTGCCAAGATTTGCGCTGCCCCCCGCAGCAAAGCTTCAAAGCTCCATCTTTCCCAATTGAGCCGTTCTCGCAGCATTTTATCCACCTGGCGAGCCAAGGGGTCAGAAGGCGTAATCAACTCGTCAACATAAATCCGGTAGCCAGAGTCCGATGGGACTCGCCCAGCCGAGGTATGGGGTTGATACAGCAATCCTGCTTTTTCTAAGTAGCCCATTGCATTGCGAATCGTCGCTGGGCTGACATTAAGGTTATATTCGTCCACCAAGACTTTGGAGCCTACCGGCTCGGCTGTGGCAATGTAGTGCTTTACGGTTGCCCAAAGGACATATTGTTGCCTAGTCGTCAAACTTACTTGAATAGACATGAGTGCGAAAGGAGACAGGGGTACAAGGGACCGGGGGGACTGGGAGACCGGGACAAGGGGACAGGGGGACTGGGAGACCACTGGGAGACCGGGGGACTGGAGACCAGGGGCACTGGGAGACCGGGGGGGACAAGGAGACCGGGGGACAAGGAGACCGGGACAAGGGGACAGGGATGAAGGATGTGCTGGGGTTGCCTTTTCCGCAGGGTAGCCTGTTGGGCGGAACAATTCGCTCGTACCTCATCCAACATACGATCGTACTTCATCCTTCATCCTTCATCCTTCATCCTTCATCCAAGTCCCCCTTGTCTCCCGGTCCGTCCTGAGCCTTTTAAAGGGTCCCATTGTCACCCCTGTCCCCCTGTCCCTATCAATACCGGGGTACGGAAGGATCTACGAGTTGGGAATAGGCATCAATGCCGCCGGAAATATTTTTTACTTTGGTGAAGCCTCGATCGCGCAACCATTGGCACATATGAGCCGATCGCATCCCATGATGGCACAGGACTAGGGTTTCTGCTTCCGGGTCTAAGCGGCTGTGGATTAGCTCCGACCATTCGGCAAATTCGCTTAGGGGAAAGTTTTCAAAGCCCTCGATAGAGGCAGCGGCTATTTCTGCTGGCTCTCGCACGTCCACCAACTGCAAAGCCGTACCGGACTGGAGGCTATCGGCCAGTTCTAGGACCGTAATATTGGGTATGGGTTGGTTCGTTTGATTAGACATTTCATCGTCACAACCGCTCTGGGACTAAAAGACAAAGATACTTAAATAAATTTTTACTCTTTTTTTCACTCTTTGCCAACTCAATGTTCGCAATTGACAGATTGCAATTTATATTATGGTGCGCCCCCCGGCACCCCCGGCACCAGAGGCTACATGAGCGCGATCGCTCCTTCAATTTGCCCAACAGGACTTACGCAGAGACTCTATTTGTAGGGTGCCGCACCGCGCAAGAGAGCGCTCAATATACTTATTAATTCCGCAAATTGTCGTATCGAACTCTATATATAGGAGCTGGTGCTACTTGCACGCCCCAATGCGCACCCCCTTGCATAAAGAGTCTATGCGTAAGTCCTGATACTGTTAGATCTAGCAATTTGCGTAAGTCCTACTCAAGTCACTGTAGGGAGCGGCCCGGTAACGTTGGCAGAGCCTTCAGGGGAGAGTAACCCAGCAAAGAGCGATCGCTCTTCGCCCTTGTTTCATTCTCTCAAGCTAATAATTTAAAATTTAAAACTTATTTAGTTTTCTCATTTCTCCTTGGGCATTTAGGGCAATCTGTAGGGCTTCGTTAAGAATCCGTCCTCGCTCCGTAGCCCGATCGCTGACTTGCAGGGCTTCTATAGCAGTCAAGTTACTGGCGAATAATTCTGGATTGCGCTCGATGAAGCGATGGTTTTCTCGGAGAATGCGCTCGGTTTTCAAGGCTCTGACTAAATCTTGGCGAGTCAGTTTCAAGGCAGCAACGATTTGCTCTCGGTTGGCAATTCTCATTTCTGGATTGCCTGCATCTTCCAACTGGTCGTTTAAGTCTATCGCTTGAATCAGTCCGTTATATTTATCTACATCGTTGAGTAGCTTGCTCAGAGAATTGGCTAGAGCAGTTTTGCCCGTTAGCCAGAGGAAACGAGCGGCGATCGCGGCTCCCAGAGAACCCAGACCGACACCGGCAAAAACTATTGCTGGGGGGCTATTGGGAAAAATAAAGTCAATAGTTATGCCCCGCAACTCCCAAGCCATCAAGTTCAAGAACGTCAGCGATCCGGTAAAAAAAATACCCGTTAAACCGAAGACACTCGCCGTTTCTTTATATAAAAATTTTGACCGCTGTTGCGAATTCTCTATGGCCGCTGGTCTGAGGATATCGTCAACGGACGTACCGCTGAGATATCTCAGTTCTCCTTTAGTAATTTGCAATCCTTCCAAATCCCGTCGCACAGTTGGCTATTCCTCCTTTGCGAGAAGCTTCTAACAATTACTCCAATTACTCCTGATGGTCGGTCTCTACCCTAGAGGATATTAGGGAGTATTTCAATTTTAACCTTTGCTACCAAATTTAATATATAGCAATCCCAAACTCTTTGCAACACTGACCCTGGCTTCCGTTACCAACAAAACCCTCGATGTTTGAACTGGCCCGCCACACTAACAGACTATTGATTTTTTTCTGTGCAAGCAGAGCTAATGTTTAATAGGGAGCCGAAATTTATTTTTCACTCTTGTATTATTATGGCTCTTACTCAGGAACCAGAAAAACTGCGCTTTTCAAATATTATGAACGATTTAGGAATTGCTATAGCGTTTTTCAAATAATTGTAATGCGCTAAGTGTGGGGCGACAGCATCCCCGAAACAATCTCGGCGCCCCGAACGGGAATTTACATACTCTCGTTGCTTCGCCCAGACAAGATCGCATCCCTCACATCAATTTGATAACTGCTATATATGGAGCGATTAATAAAAGATTGCTATGTTGAGATATCGCATGAATTTATAAAAATATTATTATGTCTAATTATTCTTAAGAATTTTGGAATTTTTACCATGCTCAATGCTCAATGCCCGATGCCCGATGCCCAATGCCCGGATTCGATCTAATCTGCCGCTCTGGTCAGATGCTTTATAATCCAAACCAGTAGAATTGCAATTTTGCCGAAAAACCAGATATGAAAGTTGCTGTCTTTAGCACAAAGTCCTACGATCGCGAGTTCTTAGATACTGCCAACGCTAAGCACGGCCACGAACTGGTCTATTTCGAGCCGCATCTCAAGGAAGAAACTAGCTTACTGGCATCGGGCTTTGAAGCGGTTTGCGCTTTTGTCAACGATCGCATAGATGCTCCGACCGTGGACAAGCTTGCCGATGGTGGGGTGCGACTGATTGCCCTGCGCTCTGCTGGCTTCAATCATGTGGATCTGGCTGCTGCAAAAAAACGGAACGTAATCGTGGTTCGGGTTCCGGCCTACTCCCCCTATGCAGTGGCGGAACATACCGTCGGACTAATCTTGTCTCTAAACCGCAAGATTCATCGAAGCTACAACCGAGTGCGAGAAGGAAACTTTTCGATAGAAGGGCTCTTAGGGTTTGATATGCACGGGCGCACTGTTGGTATTGTGGGCACTGGAAAGATTGGGGCTCTAGTTGCTAATATCCTCAATGGCTTTGGCTGCCAGCTTCTCGCCTACGACGTATTTAGCAACCCAGATTGCGCGGCCCTAGGGATTAAGTATGTCTCTCTACCCCAACTCTTAGCAGCATCGGATATAATCACTCTTCATTGCCCCCTGATGCCCGAAACTCACCATATTATTAACGAAGAAACTCTCGGGCAGATGAAAACAGGGGTTATGCTGATCAATACCAGTCGCGGAGCCCTGATTGATACGAAAGCGGCGATCGCGGCTCTTAAATCTGGCAAAATCGGCTATCTCGGCTTAGACGTTTACGAGCAGGAACAAGACTTGTTCTTCGATAACTTATCCGAAAAGGTGATTCAGGACGATGTTTTCGAGCGGTTGCTCACCTTCCCCAATGTATTGATTACCGGACACCAAGCATTTTTCACCAAAAATGCCCTCAGTAGTATTGCCGAGACCACCCTCACCAATATAAGCGATTTTGAGCAGGGCCTCTCTTTAAAGAATGCCGTCTCAGTGGAACTTCTCAAATCGTAAGAAGCAAAAGCCCCGTAAGGCGCAGAGGGGGCGGGGGGCAAGGGAGAAGAGGGGGGAGGGAGAGAAGAGACATAGGGAAAGGGCTCCGAAAGCTCCGAAAGCTCCGAAAGCTCCCTGCTCCCTCCCCTCATGGTCCATAAAAAATAGCACTTTAAAATCTTGATATTTGTTTATATTTTCAAGGATTGCCTTGGATTCAGAGCAAAATCGTTTTAGCCTGAGTGCTAAGTATATTACTGCTGGTGGGGGAAACCCCTACTAGATTATCCAGGTCGTCCTTCGCTAAGTTGAATATGAATACTGACTTCACAAAACAACCAGAAACAATGACTGAAACAGAACTCGATAAAATGGACCTAAAAGTGGGAGATTCCGGTTCCCTCGCTCCGGTCTCTTCCTCATCAGAAGAATCCGGACAGCAGTGGCAGCAGGTTAAAGATCAAGCCCTTGAAATTCTCTCGGATCTGCCAGATTATGTGGGTGGCTTTTTTAACCAATACCAAAAACCAATTATCTCCGTCGCACTATTGCTGGGGGTTTTGATTGCTATCAGAATCACAATGGCGGTGGTAGATGCGATTAACGGAATTCCCCTTGTCGCACCCACCTTCGAGTTAGTTGGTTTAGGATATTCTATTTGGTTTATTATCCGCTATTTGCTCAAAGCATCCGATCGCCAAGAACTGATACGGGATGTTAATTCTCTTAAAGAACAATTGTTTGGCCAAAAGTAATAGCATTAAATCAGGTGATACTTAGCTAATTGGTAGTAGGTAATATTGATTGATTTCTAATTACCGATTGCCGATTATAATAAATAGCTCAATACAAAAACCGGGTTTCTTCCAAGAAACCCGGTTTTTTAGGGAATGGGGGCAGAGGGGCAGAAGGGCAGAAGGGCAGAAGGGACTTGGGGACTTGGGGACTTGGGGACCTAAAAATAGGGGTCTCCCTCTGCTCCCCTGCTCCCTCTGCTCCCTCTGCCCCTCTGCCCCCTAACTGGGAGCAATTTTTTCCAGGGTGGCGCTAAAGTCGGGATAGGATATGGCTGCAGATGCGGCGCGGTGGATAGTAGTAGAGCCTTGGGCTCCAAGGGCTGCGATCGCCAAACTCATGGCCACCCTGTGATCGTCATGGCTATCTACTTCAGTACCCTTCAAGGAAGCGCCCCCGACAATCTCCAGACCGTCGGGCAATTCGCGGACATTGGCTCCGAGTTCGTTCAGTTCTTTGGCCATCGCTTGTAGGCGATCGCTCTCTTTCACCCGCAATTCCGCCGCATCTCGAATTACTGTAGTTCCCTTAGCAAAAGCAGCGGCTACTGCCAAAATAGGAATTTCGTCAATCAGGCGAGGAATGATATCCCCAGCAATAGTGCAAGCTTTTAGCTGTTGCCAGCGCACTCGCAAATCTGCCACCGGCTCCCCAGCGACAATTTTTTCATCCAAAAATTCGATATCCGCATCCATCATCTGCAAGGCTTCCAGAATGCCAGTGCGAGTGGGATTGACTCCAACATTTTCGACGATAAGTTCCGATCCGGGCACAATAGAACCGGCAACTAGCCAGAAAGCGGCAGAACTAATATCTCCGGGAACGACAACCTTTTGACCCTGCAACTGACATGGGCCAGCGATCGTGACTCGGCGAGCTTCTGGATCTACCTCAATCTCGGCACCAAAGGCTCGCAGCATTCGTTCGCTGTGGTCGCGGGAAAGGGCTGGCTCCGTAACGGTGGTTTTTCCCGAAGTCATCAATCCGGCTAAAAGAATGCAGGATTTTACTTGAGCGGAGGCGATCGGCGAGTGATAATGAATTGGCTGGAGATTTTGACCGAGTACCGCTAAAGGCGCTCTGGAGCTGCCAACTCGGCCCCAAATTTGGGCCCCCATCTGTTGCAGTGGCTTGACTACCCGGGACATAGGGCGCGATCGCAGGGAGGAGTCCCCAGTAACGGTAAAGAATCGGTCTGGCTGGCTGGCCAAGATGCCCAGCATCAGTCTCAAGGTAGTCCCGGAGTTGCCCGCATTTAAAATATCCGCTGGTTCAAGCAACAGGGACTTGCCCGGTTCCCCTCCCACCCCTTGCACCCGCACCAGTTGGGTATTGAGTTCGGAAATATCAGCTCCCAAAGCTCGGAAGCAGGAAGCGGTGCTGCGAGGATCTTCTCCCAGGAGCAACCCTTCTATGGTCGTTTCTCCAACAGCGATCGCCCCCAACATCAAGGCTCGGTGGGAAATCGACTTATCCCCGGGCACCCGGATGCGACCTTGCAAAGATTGGTTAGTAGCCGGTCTAACCATTACGTCTTGTTGCTTTGCTGTGATTTCCGTCATTAGGATAATAATCTGTATGGGGGTAAACTGGTGCTAAAGCACCGCTATACTACCACTTATATATCGCACCACCGTCCCCGAACTGCTACCTAGCAAATTAAGAGCGAAAAATCCATAGGACTTACGCATAGACTCTATGAATAGGGGCAACCACGGGGGGATTGCCCCTACAAATACTAGATATGGATAGGCAAGCGTAAGTCCCGATCCAGTCTAGGAATTTCCCAATAAATATTCCCTTGGTTTGCCGTAGGTTTATTCTTTTAAATGCTACTCCATTATTTCCCTATTATTTCTCTGTTTTTTTTAGTCCTTCTGAGTTAAGTGAAGTCAACTCCACATTTATTATGCTGACCCATCGTCGCAAACCCGTCTCCCTTTCTCTGATCTCTTATGACCTACCGGTCTGGTCTTTGGTAGAAACTGCTGGCACCCTTTATCAAAAAGGCGAAAATAGGTTCCACTTACTATTGAAAGAACCAGTCATATGCGAACCAGATAGAAAAGATGTGAAAGAAGCTGATGCTAGGGAAAACCTCCTACCAATGAAGGAAGCGAAGGAATCTTCCAGGCTCGTATGGCTGGAGTTTTCCCCCTACCGGGCAACAATGACCATGCAAGGCAATGGCAAACTTGGCTATCGGCATCTCTGGGAACGGGGCATGTATGGCATCAGCCGGTATTGGCTCCAAAGCGATTTATCCCCAGAGAATAACCAAATTAGGCTGCGCAATTATACTCGTAACTTGACCGTAACGGGAGAAAAGTTACCAGAGCATTTCCGCTTGGAATACGAGCTTTGGGCAGAAAAAGTCCGCTTCGGTCGCTACGTTCTGAATCTAGAAATTCATCATTAGGGCATCGGGGAAGGGTGTAGGGTCTAGGGTGTGGGGTGTAGGGTGTAGGGGAGAGATGGGAGAGAGTGGACAGAGGAGAAAATTTTGCGCGCGTTCTTCCCACAGTTCCCACCCTTATCACACTTCCTGCTCGGGAGCATTTCACTTTTGCACTCTTGTTGCCCGAAAGGGCGAGAGTTTGTGTAGCCGCGCCTTTAGGCGTTAGGCGTCCGGCTACGAAATTGAAATGCTCCCTCCTGCTCTCTCTTTCCCCTACACCCTACACCTTACACCCTAAGTTTTTTGCCCCATGCCCAATGCTAGCTTTCTCCCGATTCTGGGCTATAACAATAATCATTAATCTCTTTTGCTAAAGAATCCGCATCCAAAGCGACTTCTGTTATTCCTTGGCTAATTTTTTCCACTTGGGTCTTGGCTTGATGGAGTTCCCCGAGACCCTTGCTATCTGCTTTAGACTGCTCCACTAGGGCCATTGCATCCCTGGTTTCCCGAAATGCTTGGCTCATAGCCATAAAAATCTTCGCAAAGCGAGTTTGAAATTTTTGCAGGTTTTCATCTTGGAACTCGAAGTCCTCTAGCTCTTGGCTAACGCTGTCGAGAGCCCCTGCAAGTTCGGCAGCGGTTTTGCTTTGCTCGATATCATAATCCTTTATAAATTCGCCCCCTTTATTAATAGCAACAATAAGTTTGTTGCATTGGGCAGTCTTGGTCGTGCTGTTGCAACTGGTAAGGAAGGCAGCCGCTAGGGCGATCGCTGCCACAATCTGCAATTGAAAGCGATCGGGATTTCGCATTAACGAACCAGTGATAGAACCGCAATCTATCATAGCCAAAAATAAAGCAGTAAGCAGTCAGTAGGAGAGCGGTCGGCTTTTACTCAAAGTCTTGCAACTTTAAGAAAGCTTCCTTGTTTTACTGCCGAGCGGATAAGCTAATTCCCGGTAGATATGCCATAGGATTGACCGCTTCCCCTTCGGGCAAATGAACCTCAAAATGTAAGTGCGGTCCGGTACTGTAGCCGGTACTGCCCATCTCAGCTATTAATTCACCTTGCGCCACCGCTTGGCCTTCGCGCACTAAAATTTTTTGGTTGTGAGCATAAAGAGTTACGCTTCCATCGGGATGTTGAATTTTCACTAAATTGCCATAACCGCCGTCGTGCCATTCGGCAGCAATGACCAAACCCTCTGCTGCAGCTACTATCGGCGTGCCAATTGGTGCCGCTATGTCAATTCCGTTGTGCATCCGTCCCCAGCCCCAGCCAAAGCCTGAAGTGATGGTGCCGCGAGCTGGCCAAATATAGCCAGAAGGAAGTACGGATGTCTTGGGTGAGTAGATATTAGCTGCGGCGAGAGAGGAAAATTGAAGCAAAACGGCAAGGTTTGGGAAAAACTGAGGCTCGCTATTTCTTTGTGTTATTCCCAATCCGATGGGCGCAAAACCATTTCCTGGCAGACGAGCTTTTAGTCCGGCTTTCTCTAAATTTTGTTCTAAATTTTGCTCTAAATTTTGTGCTGAATTTTGCCTTAAGTGAGTCTTGGCAATTCGTGCGGCGGCATTTGATACTAGAGAAATTTGCTCTCTTGGCGAGAGTCGCTCTTGTTCTACTTGCTCCTCGCGCTTTTGGTTCCCAGACAGCTCAGCAGGAAGCGCTTTTGCCGAATAATCCGTTGCTAATCCAAGAGCGATGGATAGCCCTAAAGTTGCTAATAGCCCCAATTTCATTGCCTTGACCTCTGATACACTGCCCCTATTCCAGGTAATGCTTACGGTAACATTTCATCTTTGCTCGCAGCCGCCTTTTTCGCCCCACTGGCGCGGCTACGCAAACTCTCGCCCGAGGCGGGCTGCTATGAATGCAAAATTGAAATTAATCCATCCTGAACTAAACGCCGCCTCCTGGCACCAAAAGCTACAAATGCTTTATGGGTTTGGCTGTTATCAATTCAGGAACCCAGAATAACGATTATAGGCTTCTGGGGTTTGCTTGGCCTATCCGGATCGAATTGAAGTAATTCTAAAAATTATTTTCTAATTTATAGCGTTTCTCAAATAAATGTAATAAACGATCGGTTTGGGAAATGTAGGGGCGACAGCATACCCCTTGACCATCTCTGCTGTAAAACGGGTATTATCATATTGGGATGCTTCGCCCAGGGAAAAGGCATCAATTTGAGCAATGCTATATGTTAAAATACAGACATTATCCCTTAATATCTTATAGCAGCAATCCTAAATAGGTTGCTATAATACTCAGACTCATAAGGTGTCTTTAACCTAAAGAAATCGGGGTCAAAGCCACAACCCTATCTTAGCCTATTTACTATTTATTTATTATTCACTATCGCCCCTATTTTACCGATATTTTATATTTATATAAAGATTTCAAAAAGCAAAAGCGATCGCCGATAAATTAACAGAAATATTGGGTTAATTAAGCAGCTATCTAGAAGAGCTGTATGGGGATCTGGCGATCGCCTCTGCCAAATCCTACTCTATGGCTCCCAAACCAGCTCCCAAACCAGGGGCAACGCTCGGCCCTATTCTGATATTGAGATCTTAATCGATCTGGACTTACGCTTATAGCGCTACGCGCAAGTTAAAAGTCAAAAGTCAAAAGTCCTCTGTGACTAAGGAACGAGCATTTATAAATGTCCTAACTTATTTGCGTAGTGCTATATCTGTCGGTTCTAAAGCTATATGTAGTTTCCGGTGCGCGGTGCGGCACCCTACAAATAGCGACATGAGCGTAAGTCCTGTTGATGTCTTAGTCGTGCTACAAGACTTCGTGGATTTTGTTGCCGAAGCCGAATATTGTCATTTCAAATACAAATGAGACAATCTGGTTGGGGAGATTTCACCATTTGCCCTACAATTCGTTCGTCTGGCGAGATAATTATCTTGTTGGCCATGCGGTAATATTTATCTACGGCCCATAAGCGATCGCTAGTTGAAGTTATGGCTGTTGCGTCATAGAGAAGAGCGATCGGGACTCGCATTAATTTTCAGAATGCTCCCATGACTCAAAAACTGAAAGCAAAGATATACGAGATATTTGAAACATCCGACCGAGATAATTGGGTCACCATGATTGACAATTATCTTATTGTTGCCTTAGTTGTTCTAGACACTACAACCTTCATTTTGCAAAGCTCTCAGGAGCTTGCTTTTCAATATGCCAGTGAATTCAGAAGGATTCAGGGAATAGTTGTATTATCGTTCACCTTTGAATATATTTTGCGGCTCTGGTGTTGTACGGCAAATCCCAAATACCGCCATCCTATCTG
Source organism: Oscillatoria sp. SIO1A7 (assembly GCA_010672965.1). Classification (GTDB taxonomy): domain Bacteria; phylum Cyanobacteriota; class Cyanobacteriia; order Cyanobacteriales; family Laspinemataceae; genus SIO1A7. The sequence continues at coordinate 64,356 of JAAHFN010000029.1, read as the reverse complement.
GGGAAGACTAAAATTTGCCACAACTCCTTTAGCTACTATAGATTTGATGTCTTTTTTGCCATTTTACTTAATAGCCATTAATCCCGAGTGGGCGATCGCAAGGTCGGCTCGTATTTTGCGCTTGTTGCGGCTCTTCAAAATTAGTCGCTATTCCGATACACTCCGAACTTTCTTTCGAGTAATTCGCTCCAAAAAAGATGAATTGACAATGACTCTATTTGCTGTCTTTATTTTATTAATAATAGCATCGAGTCTAATGTACTTTGCCGAGCGCAATGCTCAACCAGAGGCTTTTTCTAGTATTCCGGCGGCTATGTGGTGGGGAGTGGTAACTTTAACTACTGTTGGTTATGGGGATCTTTATCCGGTTACTGCTTTGGGCAAGTTTTTGGGAGCGGCTTTGGCCTTTTTGGGCATTGGGCTGTTTGCCATGCCAGCAGGGATAATTGCTTCTGGTTTTTCCGAAGAAATTGAGAGAAAAAGACAAGAAATAAAAAAGCAAATACAAGCTAAGTTAGAAAAGCCGCTGAACTCGGAGCAAAAACAGGCGATCGCCAACTATATAGAGGAATCGGGAGAAGTGATGAAAATCTGCGTCGAGACCGCTAAGCAAAAATTCGGCGATCGCTTTGATAATGAAGACGTTGTCCGAGAGCTAGCGATCGCCCTATACCACGATACTCAACGTAAGTTTAATCTGTAAGCTGTCGCGCATTTAGATTGAGAGAAAAAGGGACTTCTACCGGAGCCTTAAGAAAGCTTTATGATGTTTGGTATCGGAGCGCGATAATTGTGAGGCCATCATTAAAATTGCTGTAGGTTATGATAGATACCCTAAGCAAATGGTTGACGCCGCGATCGACACGGGCTTCACAGGTTTTTTGTCTCTCCCGCCAGACGATTTGAAAATGTTCTGGAACCGGGACAGACCCACCAAGATTAACCAAGATGCAATTTAAATTTAAGTCAGCAAATAAACTATGAAGATATTGCAAACATTACAGAATTGGGGCTTTACATCTGAAACCTGGCGCGGTCGCAAGGGCGAATACTGGTTTTTAGGGCAGGTTATCCTTATTATTGGTCTTACGATCGTGCCTATTTATCGCCCAGACTGGTTGAGCATTGATTCCCCTATAGCCATCTATTTGACTTGGGCATTAGCCTCGGTACTAGCTGTTGGAGCTTTAATGCTGATAGGCAAAGGCTTGCTGGACTTAGGGCAAAACCTGACGCCGTTGCCTTATCCCAAAGAAGATGGTCAATTGGTGCAAACCGGAATTTATGGAGTAGTTCGTCATCCCCTCTATAGCGGACTGATTTTGGCGGCTGCTAGTTATAGCATTTGGCAATTGAGCGTATCTCACTTACTACTTGGAGCGCTGTTATTTGCTTTTCTCGATGCTAAGGCGAGCCGGGAAGAAGCTTGGCTGAGCCAAAAGCATCTGGAATATGTGGATTATCGGCAAAAAGTGAAAAAGTTAATTCCTTGGATTTATTAGCTTTTAGCGATTAGCTTTTAGCGGTTAGCGATTAGCTTTAGAGCAATAATTAATTAACCCCAGGACTTACGCATTAACCCCAGAACTTACGCATTTTCTCTATATGTGTAGGGGCGAGAGCGCGAAGAGCGCGAATCGCCCCTACATTTAGGGCGCATCTCCCTTTGTCCCCTTGTCCACTGGCCCTTTTCTGGCTGGCCCCCAAGCCCCCAAGTCCCCCAGTCCCCCAGTCCCCCAGTCCCCTTGTCCCCGGGTCTCTCCCCTGACGGCGGTTTTCCGTTTTTTTGGATAGGCTGTATAGATAACCCGCGCCCAAAGCAGCAGAGGAATTCAATGCCTGAGAAAAAAACGTCCTTTTCTTTTTTGCCGCTAGCGACTGTCGCCGTTGTCTTGACAGGTGCCGCTGCCGGTGCCTATTTGTACTTTAAGGGCAGTTTTACCAAGTTAGGGCCGCTAGAAAGCGCCCAAATAGTGCCAGATGAGGCCCTCGTTGCTGCTTATATCGATACAGACCCTGAAGCTTGGTCGAAATTGCAGGAGTTTGGTACAACTGAGGCTCAAGGGGCGATCGCAAAAGGTCTAGAAGAATTTAAAACCAATCTCCTTGATGAGAAAAATATCAATTACGACCAAGACTTAAAACCCTGGGTTGATGGCGTGATGGTCTCGCTACTGCCGGCATCGCCAACTCCCGATCTCCCAGAGCAAGAAGCTAATTTGTTGATAGTGGTGGGTATCAAGGATAAGATAGCTGCTCTCAATTTTGCTCGCAAACTAGAGTCTAGAGACGACGTAAAAACAGAAGAGATATCCTATAAGGGAGTCAAGATAACTAAAACAGACAGCAAGGAGAACAAGACGACCTATATAGCTTTGCTGGACGACTATGTGGCGATCGCTATTGACCAAGGAATGCTCGAAAATGCGATCGACACTGTTAAAGGAGAGCCGTCTCTAGCCAACAAACTGGGATCTGCAAAGTCTATTTCCTCCTCAATTGACAAGGTGCAAAATCCCATCGCTCGGTTTTATATGCCAGATTATGCTGGCGCTATGGAAAAATTTATCGAGCTGGTTCCCGAAGCAGGAGAGCTTCCCGAAGAAATTAAATATGTAAAAAGCGGGGCAATTGTTGTTGGCTTGAATGATGCGGGTGTGCGGGTAAAGGCTTTCGCCGAAGTCGATCCAGCAGGTTTTGAGAATCCAGAGCAAGGCAAAAATAAATTTACCAGCCGATTTCCCGCCGAGACCTTAGCCCTGGTCGGCGGACGAGGTCTCGCTTGGGCTTGGTCGGGTTTAGTTGCAGGAGCCGCCAGCCAACCAGAAGTCCAAGAGCTTGTTGATGAGTTAAGGACTTCTTTCAAACAGGAGGCGGATTTAGATGTAGATAGCGAAGTTTTTGGTTGGATGGATGGCGAATTTGCCGCAGGGGTATTTGTCCCTCCGCAGGGTATCCCGGCTGGGGCGATGATTTTTGAAACGAGCGATCGCGGCACTGCAGAAGTAGCTTTGCAAAAACTAGAGGCTTATGTGCAAAAAAACTTGCCAATTAAATTGGAAGTTAAGCAAAAAGATATCCAAGGAGTTGAAGTAACCGAATGGACAATTCCCATCCAAAACCAGCCTTTAGGGGGATATGGATGGTTGGATGATAATTCTGTTTTTATGGTATTAGGCGGTCCTTTTTTGGATGCGATCGCCGTTCCAGCAGCCAATCCTCTCGACGCCAGCCCTAATTATCAAGCGATCGCCGGTTCCCTACCCCAATCCAACTACAGCTATTTCTATCTAGATATGGAAAGACTGATGGTTTTAGCCGGCCCTCTGTTGTTGCAAGGCGGCGGTCAGTTCCCCCCAGAAACTCAGGCCATCCTCTACTCTATTCAAGGGATTGGCATCGCCGCAACTGCTGCCAATTACACCACAGAGATGGATATGTTATTGGCGCTGAAAAAGACGGGGTCTTAAATGGGGGCATGGGGCATGGGGCATGGGGCATGGGGCATTGGGAGAGTTTTGAGTTGAACAGGAACGCAGAGATGCTATTTGTAGGGTGCCGCACCGCGCACCAAAAGCTATCTATATAACTTAATCGTCCAATTTGCGTAAGTCCTGTTGAAAATTTTTGTCTTGCTTGTCCCCTTGTCCCCTTGTCTTTAGGTCCCCTTGTCCCCTTATCTCCAGGTCCCCTTGTCCCCTTATCTCCCCCTCTGCCCATCCTCTCCCCACACCCTACACCCTACACCCCACACCCTAAATGATAGGCTGGGAAACTGACCCAAAACCATTCCAACGCCCATGACTGCAACTGTAGCAACTTCTCCGGGATTGGCTTCCCGCTTAATTAATAGAGTGCTGGCCGTTAAACCTTTGGCTGACTTTATCAAGGGACAAGCCCGCCAGAAGATAATCAATCGAGCTGAAAAAATAGGGGTGCCCTGGCGGCAGGAGTCAGAAACTCTCAGAAATTGCGTCGGCGATGCGGAACTGGCTCGGGTCGAAAATCCCGAGCTGACTTATCCCGATTATTATCGAGTTTCTTTCCATGCCTACGAAACTGGCAACCTGAGCTGGCTCGCGGCGAGCGAAGTGGAAGTGGCCGCTAGAGCAGTCCACGCCCCGATTTGGCCCGATGCGGGAGTCCGGGGGGATGCCAAATTGCGCCAGTCTTATCACGATGTTATTGCCGATGTTGTTGCCCCTAGTTCGCCGGAAGCTCCAAAAGATATTCTCGATATCGGTTGCGCCGTGGGCATGAGTACCTTTACTATGCAGGAGCTTTACCCCGAGGCACAGCTAACGGGTTTAGACTTGTCTCCTTATTTTTTGGCGATCGCTCAATATCGCTCGGAGCAGCGCAACATCAATATTAACTGGGTTCATGCTGCAGCGGAAGCCACCGCCTTGCCCGATGCCTCTTTCGATTTAGTCTCCATTTGCTTGGTTTGTCACGAACTACCCCAAGCAGCTTCCCGGCAAATCTTCCGAGAGGCGCGGCGACTTTTGCGCCCCAAAGGTCATTTGGCAATTATGGATATGAATCCCCAGTCAGAATTGTTCGCCAAAATGCCCGCTTATGTCCTTACCTTGCTCAAAAGTACCGAGCCCTATTTGGACCAATATTTTAGCTTAGATATAGAGTCCGCCCTGACCGAAGCTGGTTTCGAGACCGAGGCTACGGTCAAAAATAGCCCCCGCCACCGAACGGTTATTGCGCGAGCTTGTTAGAGTTGGAATCGCCCGTCCTACCCAGACTTATTTTAGGGCGATTAACCGGATTTGATATAATTAATTAGGCATTATCGCCGGTCTCGTCAACAGGCAAGATACCCGGCAATTCTTCTGAATCTCCGCTTAATGCCTCGCTCGGTAGAGCTAGTCCTGGCAGAAATTCAGAATATGCCGGAATTGGCGGCTCTGCGGGTAGATTTTCAAGTGGCAGCATGAGAAGTTGCGGCGATTCTGGTAGCGCCTGAGTGCTAGTATTGGCGTCTTGGTAGCCTTTGAGAGCGGGGCTCGATAACCCATCCTTGCGCGTTGCCGGGATACCCTTGTCGTCGTCTTCGCGATCTGCCCGAGCCAGAGAACTCAGACTAACAGCGGCAGTAGGTTGAAACAATCCCGAGGCACTCGGTTGCGCTTCCGCTGCCGCCAACGTAGCTGCGGGTTTAGTTCCGTAAAGATTCAGTTTCCAGGATTGCCACTCGTCCCCTTCGACTTGGTTGCCGTTTTCGTCGAGAACCTCCAGGCTCCAGTCTCCCAAGGAAGACTCGCCCCAATGAGCCGCCGAAGAAAATAGCCACTCGTTCGATCCGGAATATAGCTGAGGAAGGCTCGTATCGTTGGGATTATCCGGCACGGCTTTTGCTAACAGGGACTCGGTGCCATCTGGAGAAATCAATTTAATAGTTAAATCGCCCCAGTCGCCGTGGTCTGCGTCGAACTGCACCTCGATATGCTCGATATTAATGTCGTCCTGGATGCGAATCTGCGAGGTTAGCGCTTGCCCGTCGCGGATGGGGCTGAGGACGTTTTCCAAATTGGAGACGACAGACACTTCCTCTGCCACCGGCGTCCAATCTAGAGCTGCCTCTACTGCCGCTACCGGATCTACCGCTCCGAAGCCATATTGAGGATTGAAGCTATAGCCGCCTCCATTAGTTGTCCAACCCTCGTGCGCCCCATCGACTTGTTTCGCCGTCTCGGCGAAAATATGCTGAATGTCGCGAGCTGCGAGATTGGGATTGGCATCTAACATTAGGGCAATAACCCCAGAAACAAAGGGAGCCGCTGCGGAAGTGCCGCCAAAGTTATCATTCGGGCTTGTGCCTGGGTGGCTTGGGCTTGTGCCTGAGTGGCTCGTTGCTCGGCCTGCTTGGCTTGTTGCTCCAATTCGTCGTGAGTCAAAAAGCGCTGACCCTCTATTGATTGCATATTTTAGATTAGCGATCGCAATAAACACGGTCATTATTCTGCTGTTACTAAATCGCATCGCCAAATCAATTAACTCACAAAAGGCCATACATAGTCCCTGTAGCTTACCCCCAACAAAAGAAAAAAATATCAAAAAAAAATTAAAAAAGGGTTGACAATCTAAAAAATGATGCTATAGTGAAGGTAAGCAAAGAAAAAGAGGGACTTTACAGCCCCTCTGTGTAACTAAACAAAGAAAATGACAAATCATTACAACATCAATCTACCCCTAGACACCTTGGAGGTGGATCCAGAGTACAGCCCTCAATCACATCGGGGCTTTAGCCGTAAGGAACTATTCGTCCTCGGCTGGTTTGTAAGTCACCCCAAAGAGCGGACCTACGAAAGCCTAGCCCGGGAATGTCAGATTACTACTCAGGAAGGCTATGAGGTCATCATAGACCTCTTGCAGCTTGGGGTGCTGCGTCGGCGCTAAAACGCCAAAAACAGAATAACCAAGACTGGGCTCCTTCGGGAGCCCATTTTTTTCGGGTGTGGGGTGTGGGGTGTGGGGTGTGGGATAAATCTTGTATTTATCTATTTCCCTACACTTTACACCCTACACCCCACACCCGAAAAATAAATGGGCGGTACTGGGATCGAACCAGTGACATCTTGCTTGTAAGGCAAGCGCTCTACCGCTGAGCTAACCGCCCGAAATGCGATCGGTATTATTATATCGCAACATAGCGCGATCGCGTTGACAGGATCTAGTTTATAGGATCTAGTCTATATAATCAACCCTACAATACTAGCATAGCACGCTTGGGAAAATAATGCCATCTGGTCGCACCCATGACAGAATTACCCTATGGACCTTGCCGGTAGTTGCGGGCACTAGCCATATTATAACCGGCAACAGCCATTTTACACTACTAATTGCCGGAAGTTTTTTATTCAGCGGGCTGATGTTTGGTCCCGACCTGGATATCTATTCCCTGCAATTCCTGCGCTGGGGCTGGCTGCGCTACCTATGGTTACCCTACCAAAAAAGCATAAGACATCGATCGCTCTTTTCTCACGGACCCATAATTGGTACGGCTCTGCGGGTACTTTATCTGGCAACTTGGATTGGGATGCTGGCATTTTTGACATTAGTAGCCCATCGCCTCATTGCTGGAGGCAGCGAGCTATCAAACCTGGCTCTAAACGTGGCCCTCGATATGGCTCGCTCGGTCAAGCGATCGCTCCTGGAGCGCTATCCCGAATGGCTGTCTCTATTTATAGGAATGGAACTAGGAGCGATGAGCCATTACCTAAGCGACTGGCTGGGGTCGGCCTACAAGCGTTTTGCTGCCAACAAGCAGACCTCTAATAAAGAGCGGACCTCTGCCAGCAAGCGGACTGCAAAAGAGAGACAAGGGAAAAGTCAAAAGTCAAAAGTCAAAAGTCAAAAGTGAACAAACACTTCCTCCGTTCGCCGCGAGCGCATTCACTGTTAACCTTTGACTTTGACTTTTGACCTTTGACTTTGACCCGTGACTTTTGACCTTTGACTTTGACCCGTCACTTTTCAACTTTGACTTTGACTTTTAACTTTTGACTTTTAACTTTTGACTTAGAGCCCATGTCCAATCCCTCTCTCTCCCCAGAACTGGTTGCCCTGCAACGGCTGATTGAAATAGTGGCTAAATTGCGATCGCCCGATGGCGGTTGCCCTTGGGATTTAGCCCAAACCCCAGAAACTTTGATTCCCCATGTTATCGAAGAAGCTTATGAAACTGTCGATGCTATTCGCAGCGGAGATAAAGAGGCGATCGCCGAAGAGTTGGGCGACTTATTATTACAAGTAGTTTTGCAAGCACAGATAGCTAGCGATCGGCATCAATTCACCATAGCCAAAGTAGCCAACGGTATTGCTGACAAGATGATTCGGCGGCATCCCCATATTTTTGACAATCTCAAAATAAATGGCATAGATGACGTGCGCCAAAATTGGGAGGAAATCAAAGCGGCGGAAAAAGGAGAAACTCAGGCAGAAGCCCAAAGACTTACTCGCAAGCTAGACCGCTACGCCCGCAGCTTACCGCCTCTGATGGCAGGAATGAAAATTTCTCAAAAAGCTGCTGCTGCCAGTTTCGAGTGGGATAGCGTCGAGGGAGTCTGGGAAAAGTTTCAGGAAGAACTAGCAGAATTTCAATATGCTATAGACCATGAAGATAAGGAGCGGCAAGAAGCAGAATTAGGGGATTTGCTCTTTGTAGTCATTAATCTTGCTCGCTGGTACGGCCTAGATCCGTCGGCTGCCCTACAGCAAACTAATCATAGGTTTATCCACCGCTTAGCAAAAGTAGAAGAATTCGCCGATCGCCCCCTAAACGAATACAGTGCAGAAGAACTCGATCGGCTTTGGGAGCGAGCCAAGGCTCAGTTAGCCCAGCAGTCTCATAATTCTCATATCATCCCGTAGGGCAGGCTTCCCCCTGTACCTCCGCCCTTGTTTTGGAACGGGTGTCTCGCCCGTTCTACGGGACTGCCTCTACGGGAATTTCCCAGTAAATTTAGACGGACTATACAAGAGAATAGGGGTTTTACCTTTGGTAAGGAGAGAAACATCTGGGAATTCTCAGAAATTAATTTATACCAAATCCGCTTAAATACCCACAAGAAAAATTTGTAACCTCTCATAGGGTAGCATTCCTACCTAGGATAGAAGCAGGCGGGATGGCCTACGGGAGCATAAAAAAATGATATGTATTATAATGAGCAATTGAAAATTGGCCTGTCCCAAAAATTTATACTGACACTGTAGGACGGGCGTCTCGCCTTTCCCAAAAATTTAGATCGACACGACCGACACCGTAGGACGGGCGTCTCGGCTGTCCCAAAAATTCAGACCGACAGTTGGGATTTGTTGCTGGAGAGCTTGCTTTTGTTTGATTTAAAACTGAAAACGTAAAATTTAAAACCTTAAAAGTCAGACTACCAGGGTGAAATAAATGAGGCTGATTTTTGATTTCAGGGTAATTCGCGAAAGCCTGGGCGTTAGCATCGATCGCCTTATACACAATCGCTTTCTGCATAATCGCTTTCTGCATAATCGCTTTCTATATAATCGTCTTCTGCGCGATCGCCTTCTATATAATCGACTCCTATATATAGGAGCTTTTGCGATCGCGGTATTGACGGTGCTGGTGTCGAGCAATCTAAGTCCCGCCCAAGGAATGCAGGCGATCGAGGAACCGACGTCAGTGGTTATGGCCGAGGGATGGCAAAGTCGCTGGAGCGATCGACTAGAAGGAATAGAAGAATTAGAAAAAATAGAAGCGGCAAAAAACGCCTCCGGCGATCGCCAGTGGCAAAACTTAGAGTTTCCTGCCAAGCTGACCAAACCAGCAGGAGCTAAACTGCTTTGGTTGCGTGCAGCTTTGCCCGCTAGAGAATGGCAGCATCCCAGCATTTATTTTCAGGGCTTACCCTATCCAACAGACATCTACATTAATAGCCGAAAAGTCCACCAATTAACCCCCCTAGTAGCATTGGCTTATAACAAGTTCGAGCGATATCAATTGCCAATTCTACCTTTGGAAGCGGGCTTTGAAGACAATCCTTTGTTATTGAGGCTGGATATTAGCGGGGCAAAGACAGTGGCTCTAGGGGATTATGGAATTACCGAAGTTGGTTCCCACGGTAGAATGCTGCAAAAGTTTATTGCCCGAGAGACTTACCGGATTTTAGGATTTTTCTTCCTAAGTCTGGGATTATTCTCAGTATTAAGATTTTATTTTAGAAAAAATCTGAAAGAACCATTATGGTTTGGGCTAGCAGCTATTTGCGTCGGCATCCATATCTTTTCTTATTCTGCCTTTGCTTTTTTGACGTTCAATCGACCTTTGTTTTGGTACGCTTGCCGAGTTAGCCTTTATCTGATTCCGGTTTTTATCTATAAATGTGCCGAGGGAGTCTTGGAGGCAAAATATCGGCGAACAGTCCAATGGCTCTGGAAAGTACATATGGTATTTGCTGGGGTTGGCTTGATTTTAAATTTAACCGATTGGGCGAATGAGATGGCGGTGAGGCCGTATTTTTATGGGCTGACTGGAATTAGCATGGGGATTGCATTAGCGATCGCCATCCATCGAGCGGTTCGAGGGAACAAAGAAGCCAAGATATTAGCTTGGGGTTTGGGAATTAGTGCGGCGGGAGCTATCCATGACATCCTGCGAGACTTTGGGCTAATTTTTGTTGGCAATCTTTCTTTATATTACTGGGGCATCTTCGGTTTAATTCTCTGTTTGGCCTTAATTGTCGAGCTGCGCTTCGTCGAAGCCCGCAAACAGTTGCAAGCTTACTCGCAACAGCTAGAAGGGCAAAATGCAGAACTACAGAGAATGCACAAACTCAAAGACGAGTTTCTCGCCAACACTTCCCACGAACTGCGCACTCCTCTCAATGGCATTATTGGTATTGCCGAATCGATGATAGATGGGGCAACGGGCAAAATAAGCAACCAGCAATCGGCCAATTTAGGAATTATTTCTAAGAGCGGCAGGCGTCTGGCTAAACTGGTTAATGACTTGCTAGATTTTTCCAAACTAAAACAAAATAAGGTTGCCCTAGAGCCGAAACCAGTAGGGACGCGAGAAGTTGCCGATGTGGTATTGAAGCTCTGCCAGCACCTGGTGGGCAAAAAAGAGTTGCAATTAGTGAATAAAATAAGCCCGGAACTGCCTCCGGCGATCGCAGACGAAAATCGACTGGAGCAGATTCTCTACAATCTCGTCGGCAATGCAATCAAATTCACCGACAGCGGGACGATAGAAATTGCGGCAGAGCTGGGAATGGGGAATTGGGAATGGGGACCCTATGCCCTCCGGGCAGGCTTCGCCTACGAATTCGCTCAGGATAAAATGGGGAATGGGGAATTGGGAATTGGAAATGGAGAGACAAGAGGACATGGGGACATGGGAAGCAAAGGACTGTGGCACATGGGGACTGGGAGACTGGGGGATTGGGTAAATGGGGACCAAGAGAGCGGAGGACATGGGGACACGGAGAATAAGGATGCCCAAGTTGAAGCCAAGAACTCCCAATTCCCTCCTGAGCCGGACGCCCGGCCCAATTCAAAAATCAAAACTCAAAACTCAAAACTCAAAACTCAAAACTCTCCAGGTAAATTAGTAATTACCATTACCGATACTGGCATAGGTATTAAGAGCGATCGCTTTTCGAGAATTTTTGGTGACTTCGAGCAAGGGGATGGCTCTACAGCCAGAGAATATGGCGGTACCGGATTGGGTCTGGCAGTGACGAAGCGGTTGGTGGAATTGCACGGAGGAGAAATTTGGGTTGAGTCCGAGGTTGGGATTGGCTCGCGATTTACATTCACCTTGCCCATAGCTGGGGAGAATCAAAAGCCGGTTTTACCCTCTAAGGATAGAAACCAGGAAGTCTCCAAAGTAGTAGAGACTGGTTTAAAAAATGGCTGGGACAATATAGAAGAAGATCGCTTTATTTCCTTAGAAGACGCCTTCAATTATGCGGCAAGAACAGCCTCTAGCAAACCTCGCTTCAAAATTTTGGTAGTCGATGACGAGCTGGCAAACATTCAGGTATTGGCCAATCAGCTACATTTAGAAAATTATGCGATCGCTCGCGCCTCAAACGGACCCGAAGCATTGGCATTAATCGAGCAAGGATTTAAACCGGATTTAATCTTGCTGGACGTGATGATGCCCCGGATGACCGGCTATGAGGTTTGCCAGCAGCTCCGGGAAAAGTTTCCGGCTTACGAGCTGCCGGTAGTAATGCTTACGGCCAAGAACCAAGTATCCGATTTGGTCGAAGGATTGGAATCCGGTGCTAATGATTATCTAGCCAAACCCATTTCCAAGCACGAGCTACTAGCTCGAATAAAAACGCACTTGCAATTATCTAAAATTAATGTAGCTTACGGTCGTTTTGTACCCCAGGAGTTTCTGGAATTTCTGAACAAGGAAAGTATAGTTGACGTACAACTGGGAGACCAGGTGCTACAGGAAATGACTGTTTTATTTTCCGATATTCGCTCCTTTACTACTCTCTCCGAGGAAATGACGCCGAAAGAAAATTTTGATTTTCTCAACGAGTATTTGCAGCGAGTTGGCCCGACGATTAGAAAGCATGGCGGGTTTATTGACAAATATATTGGCGATGCAGTGATGGCGCTGTTTGCCAAGGCTGCGGACGATGCGGTAAGAGCGGCGATCGCCATGCAAGAGCAGGTATCTCTATTTAATGTCGAAAGACTCGAACGAGGTCAGGAGGCGATCGCCATTGGCATTGGCCTGCATACCGGCAGGCTTATGCTGGGCACTATTGGCGAAGCCCAGCGCATGGAAAGCACTGTAATCGCCGATGCCGTTAACCTAGCTTCTCGCTTAGAAGGGCTAACCAAACTCTATGGCGCGTCAGTTTTGATTAGCACTCACACTTTCGATCTTCTCAGCTCTCCCATTCCCTATGATTTTCGATTTTTAGGCAAAGTTACAGTCAAAGGGAAAAAACAGCCCATAGGCATATTTGAAATCTTTAATTCCGACCCCCCCGACCTCAAGCGTCTCAAGCAGGAAACCAATAACGACTTTGAAAAGGCGCTGCATCTCTACGAGGAAAAAGAATTTGCTGCCGCTCGGGATCTTTTCCAAAAAGTCGCAGCGGCCAATCCCCAGGACAAGGCCGCTCGCTTCTATATCGAACGCTGTCAGGTGTATCAAAACCAGGAAATCGGCGATCGCTGGAATGGGGTAGAAATTTTAGATACTAAATTTTAGCGGCTCGGGGCGGCCACAGGAGGACTGCCCCTACGGGATTTGTGCGGCAGCTACAGGGGAGACTACGGAGACTACCCCTACTGGGCTGTCTGCCCTCGCCTTGGGCATATGGCATTCGCCCCGAGTCTTATAGCATTACCGATTAAGGTGTTTGACAGTTACAAATGTCTCTATTGCGAAGAATCGCAGGACTTTAGCTGACTGCTGAATGCTGAGAGCTGACCGCTTACTGCTATATAGCTGTTTTAACCTGAATTCGTAGTGCTATATTTTTTTTAAAAATTAAATTATAAATAAAATATATCTTTAATGCTAGATCTTAAATTTAAGAAGATAAAGCGGCCATCTGACCCTAGAAGGAATGCTCGGTATGGCTGTGGCAGGGGAAGTCTATGGCCAAAAACCACCAAAACCTTAGAATATGGTTTTATTTCTGTAAATTCTCACCCGGGGCAAAAAAGCCCGAGTGACTGGCATCACTGGGATCGAGGCAGAGCGATCGCCAAATTTCACTAACAGAGATCGACATTCTCGACCCATAGAGCCATTATCTTATTTATATATAGTAACTCCTTGTCCAATCTGTTGGCGCGATCGCGGCGACAGCACGACTGTTGCCAGCGCCACAGTTTTCACAAATAATTTAGGATAGCTATAGCATCGAGTTATGTTATTAAAATGACTTATTTATTGCCTTGTTCTGCCTCGGCACTATCGTCAGGAATTCCTTTAAACAACTGGCAAAGTTCCAGGGAAGAGGTCCTTGCTAGATTTGCTGCCATATCCTCCGACAAGGAACCTCCCTTAGTTCTGCTAGTAGAAGACGATCGCAGCACCAGAACTCTGCTGCGAGAACTAATGGAGCAAGAAGGCTATCGAGTAGCAGAGGCGGAAGACGGCGAAGCGGGGATAGAAGCCTACGTTCGCCTCAGCCCCAATATTGTTCTGCTCGATGCCATCATGCCAATCATGGACGGCTTTGCCTGCTGTAGCCAGTTGCAAAAGCTACCCGGTTCGGCACAAACTCCCGTATTAATGATTACAGCTTTGGAGGATGCAGAGTCCGTAGATAGAGCCTTTGATGTAGGTGCTACGGACTACGTTACTAAACCCATTCATTGGCCGGTACTGCGCCAAAGAGTTAAGCGTCTCATCCAACAATCGCAGCTTTGCGAAAAACTCGAAGCTGCGATTCAAGAGTTGCAAAGCCTTGCCTGTAGAGACGGCCTGACTCAATTGGCCAATCGCCGCTTATTTGACGAAACTCTAGAGTGTGAATGGTGGAGAATGATGTGCCAAAGTGCCCCTTTATCTATGATTATGTGTGATGTCGATTTTTTTAAACTTTACAACGACACTTTCGGCCATCAAGCTGGAGACAGTTGTCTCAAGCGGGTGGCTATGGCACTTAAAAGCGCTCTCAAGCGGAGCGGAGATTTTGTGGCGCGCTATGGAGGAGAAGAGTTTGCCGTTATTTTGCCGAATACCGATGCAGCCTGTGCAGTTAGAATTGCCTATCAAATTCGCTTGCGGATTAGAGATTTGCAGATACCCCATCCTAAATCAAAGGTTAGCCAATATGTGACCCTGAGCTTGGGGGCAGCCACTATAGTTCCTTCCCCGGAAACTGCACCAGAAAATTTGATTGCAGGGGCAGACACGGCACTATATTGGGCCAAGCATCAGGGTCGCAATCTTTGCTGCACGCAAACTTTATGAAAAAGGAAATTGGGAAAATTTTTAGTTTTTAGTTTTGAGTTTTAAGTTTTAAGTTATCAATCTCAAATTCAAAACTCAAAATTCAAAACTCAAAACTAAAACTCTTAAGCTCAGAACTCTCAAGCTTTAATTGACTCTAAGCTAGAACGAGCTGTTAGAGCAACAAGTTCTGTTTTGTCTTCGGCTAGTTCTTCTAAAATGGATATTACTTCCTCGCCACCTAGCAATCCTAGGGCTACAGCGATTCTATGGCGAATTTGCCAATCGGGATTGGAGGCCAAGGGCAGCAGCAATTCTACTGCCCGCCGATCGCCTAGTTCTCCCAAACTGCTGATGGCCACGGTCTGGACGAGGGGCTGGCCATTTTCTATGGCATCTTTGAGCATTTCAAAGCCGCGAGAATCTCCCATTTCCCCCAAAGCAGCAATAATGCTCACTTTGAGAATCCACTCTGTAGTGCCCTTATACTTTTGCTCCAGGTCTTCAAATGCTTCTGATAACTTCAGGCCGCCTAAAGCATCTGCGGCTGCAGCTTGGACATCAATTTCCGGATCTTCGTGCAGGCGATCGCGCAGCAAAGTTAAAGCCACTTGCGGATCCTGATTCCCTACAGTTGCCAGTTGGCTAGTAGCGGCATATCGCACGCGAACGTTACCATCTTTTATTACCCCTTGTATGGCTTCAAAAGCTATTTTTGGCTCTAGTTGTCGCAAATTATTTAATCCTTGCAGGCGATCGCCTACATCCTCTGACTTTAACTGCTGCTGCACCGATTCAGGACTAATGCTCATTTTTTTACTTGTATAGCATTTCTCAAATTGTATAGCACTACCCATTAAGGTTAGGGCAATTAAAGGTTTACTCTCCGGGGCGAACGGGAATGCTTGTGCTAAAAGCTGACTGCTGACTGCTTATATCAAATCCGCTTCCGCTGTTCCATAAATCCCGTAGGGGCAATCCAAAGAGCGATTCTCAGGGGCGGAGACGCTTTGCGAACGACCCCGGTTGCCCCAATTGGTCTGGGGCGCTCCCGGGGGCACCGCCCCTACAAACTGTGACTGTTTAACCGGATTAGATATTACTGCTATAAGACGCGATTAGCTCCTCGATATTAGGTCACAAGTGCAGGCTGGCGCTAAAAAATCCACCAAATTAGCCTATCGTCCCCGCGCGATCGCTCCTCACTATCCTTGCAGTTAATCCGTGCAGTTAAAATGAGGTAATGTAAAGATTTGTATAGCAATCTAATATCGTGAAAGCAAAGGAAAACGAGAAGACCTTTCCCGAATCAGAAAGCCCAAAGCCAGAAAACCCAAAGCCAGAAAACCCAAAGCCAGAAAACCCAAAGCCAGAAAACCCAAAGCCAGAAAGTACAAACTCTCAAAGCCTAAACTCTCAAAGCCCAGAGCCAGAAGACCCTTCAGACGGCCCAGAGCCAGAAAAAACAGTCTGGGTTTGCCAGTACCAATCCTGCGATCGCAGCGGCTCGGCGGAAGTTCTGGAGGCTTTTCGGCAAGCCCAGCTTCCTCCGGGAACCAGAGTCGAAAGCAGCGGTTGCATGGGGCAATGCAGTTCTGGGCCGACTGTCAGAGTATCCCCAGATCGAATCTGGTATTGCCGAGTGAAGCCAAGTGATGTAGAGGCGATCGTAGAAGAACATCTAGAAAGAGGCAAACCCATCGATAGGCTGCTCAACCCCAGAATTCACTTGCGGTTTTATTATTAATGCTCGTTATGTTTGGTTGTATGGCAATACGCCCAAGAGTTTAGGACAATTAAAAAACCGCCAAAGCTAGTAACGGCAATAGGCTTAAAGCTGAGAGCTGAGAGCTGAGAGCTGAGAGCTGAGAGCTATATAATGGACGACAGCACCCAGGAGCGAATCAGCTCGTTGACGCGATCGGGTACTTCATCATGGGGACAATGGCCTGCTTGCAGATAGTATTCTGTTAGCTCGGGATAGTATTGCCGAAAAGACAAAGCCCTTTCTGGGACATTCATCCAAGGATCTGCTTCTCCCCAGAGCATTAAAAGAGGTTTTGTCAGCTCCCCAAGCAAGACATCAACTTTTTCGCCGGAAGGAGTCTTGAAAACTGAGGCAAAAACTCGGGCTGCCCCAGGGTCGCAAGAGGGACGATAAATATCTTCTACCAGTTGGTCTGTGACAGCGCTCTTGTCCAGATAGACTTTTTCCAGAGTTTTGCGAATGAGCGATCGCCGGCGAGTCCACTGAAATACCAGAAAACTAAACCAATCTTGCCAGAACAGCCATTTCATAGCGCTACCGAGAGCTTTGCGATAGAAAGGCGGTTCCGGCTGGGGTTCGGCGGGAGTAAAAGGACCGGCGCTGTTAAGCAAAACCAGACCCACTGCGGATTCCGGTCGCTGCGCCGCGACGCACAGAGCCGCATAACCTCCCAAAGAGTTACCCGCCAAAACGACCGGTGCGCCGACAACTTCTTGGATAAAGTCGTGCAATTGGTCTCGCCAGAGATCGCCGCTGTACTGGCAGTCTGCTTTGTCCGAAGCTCCGAAGCCCAAAAGGTCGATAGCCCAAACCTCGAAATCATTTTGCAATTGAGCGATGTTTTTGCGCCAATGGTTCGTGGAAGCGCCAAAACCGTGGACTAATAGTAAAGGAGGGCGGCCGGGATGGGAGCCAGGACTGCGGACGTAGTGAATGTTATGGCCGCGCCATTGCCAAGTCTCGCCGGTTATTTCGCCAGTAATTTCCCTGGCAATCTCGCTTGTGGGTAGGGAGGAAGTAGCTGCCATTGTAAATAGATGCTAAGTTTTGTAACTAATTGTATAGCAATAAGCGGTCAGCGGTCAGCGGTCAGCGCGATCGGCACCGGAGTGTATGCGCAGAGAGCTTACGGCCGGAAAGCCCCTAGGCCCTCTCGCTCCCTACGAGGAGAATCGGCTGACTAGATTAATCAGGACTTACGCAAACTGTCCATATCTAGTTTTGTAGGGGCAATCCCCCCGCGTTCGCGAAGCGTCTCCTGCGGAGACGCTTCGCGAACGCTCTTTGTCGTTGCGTAAGTCCTGTTAATTTCAAGATCTTTACAGACTCTTTACAAGGTCTTTACAGCAATAAGCGGTCAGCGGTCAGCGGTCAGCGCGATCGGCACCGGAGTGTATGCGCAGAGAGCTTACGGCCGGAAAGCCCCTAGGCCCTCTCGCTCCCTACGAGGAGAATCGGCTGACTAGATTAATTTCAAGATCTTTACAGACTCTTTACAAGGTCTTTACAAGGTCGCTACCTCAAAATGCCCTCATCTGGTGCATAACAGAAGTATGGGACTTGGGCTTTCTTATAGCACTACGCATTAAGGCTAGGGCAATATGAGGGCAGGCTCTGCCTTTCATGTCGCTAAGCGCGAAACGCCGCAACCCACCTGGCAATGCTTGTGCTAAAAGCTGACAGCTAACTGCTTACTTGCTATACCATTTGGATTTATAAATGCTACAGATAGATACTTATATACCAACTATGGCGCGCACTAGAGGCGATATGTAATTCGAGCCAAAAATTTGAGTAAATTTTACTTAATTTATTGACGGCCTCTCGGTTCATAGCGCGCCCGGTTTGTCCCTTATTAATCACTTTAGGTTTTTTTGGCTTATGGCTGCTAGCACTTCTGCGATCGTTCCCTTTGTTGACCTCAAGCCGATGCACGAATTGCTTCAAGACAAGATAGAGCAAGCAATTGAGAATGTGCTGCAGCGAGGAGATTTTATCTTGGGCAAAGCCGTGGCCGAGTTTGAGTCTGCCTTTGCAATGGCAAGTAATGCAGACTATGGGATTGGAGTTGCTTGCGGAACTGATGCGATCGCCCTGAGTCTGGGAGCCTGCGGAATTGGGGTGGGGGACGAAGTTATCGTTCCGGCCAACACATTCATCGCTACCCTAATCGGCGTTATCCGTGCTGGGGCAACTCCAGTCTTAGTCGATGCCGACCCAAACACGGCCTTAATTGACCTAGCTGCTGTCGAAGCTGCTATAACCCCGAAAACCAAAGCCCTGCTTCCCGTCCATCTTTACGGCCAGATGGTTTCCCCGAGCCAACTCCGGAAGCTAGCCAGCAAATACAACTTGACAATATTGGAAGATGCCTCTCAAGCCCATCTAGCAGAGCGAGAAGGCGATCGCGCCGGTTCTGTTGGCACTGTAGCCGCATTTAGTCTCTATCCCAGCAAAAATCTAGGAGCTTTTGGGGATGGCGGCATTATCTTGACGCAAGATGCCCATCTCGCTACAACAATGCGAACTTTACGCAATTACGGAGCCCCTCAAAAATACCTACATACAGAACTGGGCACGAACAGCCGCCTCGACACCATCCAAGCTGCTATCCTCAATGTGAAGCTCCCTCACTTGCAGACTTGGAACCAGTGGCGCAACCAGGTAGCTCAAAAATATGATGCGGCGCTGGAACCGCTGCGATCCAAAGGAATTATCCCCATTGAAAACCAAAGCGGCACGGGTCACGTTTATCATCTTTATGTCATCCGCGTAACTGATGAATGCCCAGTCGATCGCCAAATACTCCAAGAAGAGCTGCGCGCCAAAGGCATCCAAAACGGCATTCACTACCCGATTCCCTGTCACCTCCAACCGGCTTATAAATACCTGGGCTACCAGGAAGGCGACTTCCCCCACGCCGAAGCCCTATGCCAGCAGATATTATCTTTACCCATGTATTTTGGCTTGAGCGACGAGCAAATACAGCAAGTAGTTGACGCCATTAAGTCATTAATTTAGATAAGGGAATGGGGAATTGGGCAAAAAACTAGGGTGTAGGGTGTGGGGTGTGGGGTGTAGGGAGAAGAAGGAGACTTGGATAGGACTTACGCATAAGCTATTACGCACTTAAATACGAGAGCGCGGACATCAGACGCGAAGTCCCAAGCCAGCAACAGAAAAGGCTGGCCACAGCCCACCCTACTACGCACTACACCTTAATTAAAACCCCTACACCCTACACCCTACAGCCTACACCCCAGTTTTGTGCCATGCAAATCCAACATAAAATCAACTTTGTAGAACAATATTTAGGCTGGATTATTATCGCAGTTCTGGCGGCAGTCTATGCACCGCTCATGCTGCATTGGTATCATGGCTGGATGTATAAAAGCATCAGCCTAGAGCATGAATACTTCAGCCACGGTTTGATTGGTCTGCCCTTCGCAGCCTGGATAAGTTGGCAACAACGAAAGCGCTGGCAGCGGCTGACAGATACAGCCCATCCCCTCGGAGCTGCCTTGCTCTTGCTTGCAGGATTCTTTTATCTCACTGGCGTGCCAGATTTTGTCAATCTTTCTTTGCCAATCGTACTAGCTGGCATTTGCTTGTGGCTAAAAGGATTTCCCGGATTAAAGCTGCAAAAATTTCCCCTATTACTGGTTGTGCTGGCTACTCCTAACCAACTTCCCTACTTAATTTCTCCTTACACCTTGCCGCTCCAGAGTTTTATCGCCGGCACCGCTGGCTTGATATTGCTACAGTTTGGCATTGACGTAACTGTAGAAAATATTTATCTATACGTCGGCGAGACTGTAGTAGAAGTCGCTCCTCACTGTTCCGGGCTGAAAATGTTGCTAACCAGTCTTTATGTAGCCTTGATGCTTCTGTATTGGAGTGGCAAATTTTCGCGAGGGAAAAGTATTTTGTTTTTGGTAAGTACCGTTGTGGTTAGCGTCACTGGCAATATCATCCGCAATACTATTCTAACCTTTTTTCATGGAACGGGTAGAGACGAGCTATTTGAATGGATGCATGCTGGCTGGGGTGGAGATGTATATTCCGCTTGCCTATTAGGATCTTTGGTACTGTTGCTCCCTATAATAGAGAAAGGATATAGCTATTTTAAAAGAGAAGTAATTGACAATTATTAATTGTTGATTATTAAAGTAAATAAAAACGAACCATGCTTATGCCCCTGCACAAGGTACTAAAGCAGTACCCACCACTACCCCAAGTCCTTTTGCTCCTGTTCGGCCTAGTGCTGGTGGGGGTGGGGGCGATGCCAAGCTATATATCGGGAAAATGGCCTTGGATGGCTCCGCCGGATCTAAAAACCCTAAAGGAGCTAAAAGAGTTACAGAAGTCGGGGCTGACCCTTCCGGGATGGAAGACTCTTAGAGACAGACCAATGCCGACGGGAGGCCATACCTGGTGGCGTCAGGATTTGAAGAAAGAGGATGGCTCTACTCAAGCGATGCTGCTGTTGCTGGCTCAGACCGGACCGATGAAACAACCGCAGGTAGAGTGGATGGATATTAATGGCTATTGGCGCTGGACCGTAGATTCAATGAGAAAATCTCGGTTTATAGTAGAGACGGGCGATATACAAGGGGATGAAGCTGGGAAAAAGGGGGATGCATCTTTTTCGGCTCGGGTAGAAGCTCGTTTCTTTCGCGGCTGGACTGGCAAACAAACTTATGCAGTTTTGCAGTGGTATGCCTTCCCCGATGGGGGTCATTCTGCACCGAGTCGTTGGTTTGCGAGCGATCGCATATCCCAGTTGCGGGGCGATCGCGTTCCCTGGGTCGCCGCAAGCATCATTATGCCAATGGAACCTTTGGGGGATTTGGAAAAAATGAGGCCAGAAGCTGAATCTCTAGCCAAAAGCGTTCAAGCAGCTTTAATGGCAGGCCCGTTAAAAATAAACCCGTAAGCGATAGTTAGTTAGGGGTGTGGGGCTGCCTACGGTGTGGGGTGTGGGGGTGTGGGGAAAATTATAAACTGCTGTTATGTCTAAACTGCCGAAGCGAACAACTGGGCTAATTATCCAAAGTCTATCCCGACTGGGACTATATAGCTCGTCACTCCTATATATAACACCCTTATATATAGGAGTGGTTCGACCTGTCCTGGCCGCTCCGGAAATAGTCAGTAGCAGCAATAGGCAGCCTTGGCAACAAGAACTCGGGCAACCAAAACTCGGGCAACCAAAACTCGGGCAACCAGAACTCGGGCAACCAAAACTCGGGCAACCAGAACTCAGGCAACGGGAGCATTTCAATTTCGTATCTATCCGCCTGACGCCTAAAGGCGCGGCTACACAAACAAAGCCCTCCGGGCTGCCCCGTTACAAAAGTGAAATGCTCCCCGGGCAACAGGCTCAGCAGCTAAGGTTTTTGGAGCCGAGGCAACAGCCAAGCGAACGGTTGCGCTTTTTGGAGCGCACCCAAAGACGAAACCGAGATGACGATCTCTCTTGTACCGCTGGCAACCAGCAACCCGATTTCCCCAGAAATCTCCCTAGAGAATCCGCCAGCAATATCCCCAGAACTCCCCAAGCTTCGATAAGTCCGATACCAGCCTCCAATAGGCGCAGTTCCAGCAAGTTGAGACGCTACCGGCTAGGTCCAGGCGACGGGATTTTTGTAGAAGTACAGCGCTTTCCCAACCTGGGATTCAACGGAGCAATTAACCCAGAAGGCAGTATCGTCATGCCGTTGTTGGGAGCATTGACAATTGAGGGGCTGACTTTAGAAGAAGCCCGAGTCCTCATCCAGTCTCGCTTAAATGTATTTGTCCAAGATCCATTTGTCCGCATCCAACTGCTGCAACAGCGACCGATTAGGATTACCGTTACCGGAGAGGTGGCAAGGCCGGGATACTATATTATATCGGGACAAGCCGATGGTTTTTCGGAGGCGCTTAACATAGCTGGTGGAGCTAGTTCTACAGCAGACCTGCGCAACGTGCGGGTGCGCTGGAGGGGAGAAGACGGCTCGATCGCGGAGGAGCGGGTTGACCTGCAAAGCCCTCTGGTGGCTGGCGCGCCTTTACCCAATTTTCCCCTAGAGGATGGGGATGTTCTGTTCGTGCCGAGGCGATCGCTAACTCAAGAAAATCCCATTGTGACTCGCTCTACCCTAGTTGGTCAGCAACCCGCGAACATCTCGGTATTGGGAGAAGTGCTTCAGCCCGGATTCTACAACCTGCAGCCTTCCCCCCAGCCCATTGCCGATGCCCTGGCGATCGCTGGCAGAGCCACCTCCTCTGCAGACCTGCGTAGGGTTCGGGTTTGTCGCTTAAACAGCGATGGAACTCTTAGCCAGCCGATTATTGTCGATCTCGTAACCTCCCTAGAAACTGGCAGTTCTCTGCCCAACATCCGCCTCGGTAATGGGGATATCGTGTTCGTGCCGGAGCTGGAACTAACTCCCCAAGGTAACTACGATAGCGCTATAGTTCGTCGCTCTAACCTCTCAGCTCGGGAACCCGTAACTATCTCGGTATTGGGACAAGTAACTCAGCCCGGTTTCTATAACCTGCCGCCCTCGGAGCGACCGATCGCCGATGCCTTGCGAAGTGCCGGGGGTGCGGCTCCAGATGCCGACCTGCGACGGGTACGGGTACGCCGCCAAATGAGCGATGGCACGACCAACCAAGAAATCGTCGATCTCTATACGCCTCTAACTAATAATGGCGAACTGCCAAATGTGACTTTGGCCAATGGAGATGTGCTGTTCGTCCCCAAATTAAGTTCAATCGATGAAAAGAATTACGATACAACTATAGTTCGCCGCTCTAGCCTTTCGGCTCAGCAACCCGTAAATATCTCTGTGCTGGGACAAGTGGCCAGGCCGGGTTTCTATGTCCTGCCGCCCTCGGAGCGACCGATCGCCGATGCTCTGCTAAGTGCCGGGGGTGCTGGTCCGGCTGCCGACCTGCGACGAGTGCAAGTACGCCGCCAAATGAGCGATGGTAGGACGAGCGAAGAAATCGTCGATCTCTATACACCTCTAACTAATAATGGCGAACTGCCAGATTTAACCCTAGCCAATGGGGATGTATTGTTCGTCCCCAAACTAAGTTTAACGGATGAAGAGAATTACGATAGCGCTCTGGTGAGCCGCTCTAGTCTAGCTTCGCAAGTACCAGTGCAGATATCAGTTATCGGAGAAGTGGCTCAGCCCGGGTTGCAGGAGCTACCTCCCTCGCCGCGTCCTTTAGCTAGTTCTTTGCTGATAGCTGGTGGAATTACCTCAGAAGCAGACCTGCGATCGGTGCGGGTGCGCCGAACTCAGGAAGATGGCACCGTAAGCGAGGAAATCGTTGACTTGTTTACCCCCCTGCAAACCGGAGCGGGACTGCCGGACCTGCGTCTGGGCGATGGGGATGTGGTATTCGTGCCCAAAATAATACCGGGCACCGACGACGATTACGATCGCTTGCTAGTTGCTCGCTCCCGTCTGGCTCAGCAGGAAATATCAGTCAGGATTGTGAGCCATCCCGGGCAAAACGTCAGACCCGTGCCCTTGCGAAGCGGGAGTACCTTTGCCGATATTCTCCCTATCATTCCCATCGGTGAAGCAGATCTGCGAGATATTGTCCTGGTTCGGTTCGACCCCCTGCAAGGGAAAGCAGTCTCTCGCAAAATTGACGCCAAAGAACTGATGCTCGGGGATATTTCCCAAAATGTCCCTCTCCAAAATAACGATGTTATTATCATAGGAAGGAATCTGACCAGCAAGATAACTAATTCTCTGAGTAGCTTTACTCAGCCTTTCCGGGATATTTTGGGCTTCCTGCTCTTCTTCGATCAATTAAGAGATAGTGCTGACGCTCTCTTTGGCCCGGGAAACAACCCTTGAAAGGTTTAAGTTTTAAGTTTTAAATTTTAAATTAAAGAGTCAAAAGTCAAAAGTCAAAAGTTAAAACCTAAACGTCAAAAACAACAAAGCTCAAAAATAAAGGCTCAAAGCTCAAAGCTCAAAAATAAAGGCTCAAAGCTCAAAAATAAAGGCTCAAAGCTCAAAACTCAAAACTCAAAACTCTCCCATTTCCTATGGCTCCTCCTATTGTCAAGCGCTATTCGATCGCTTTTGAAAAATATAAATGGTTTGGATTGGCTGCTTTCATCCTAATTTTGGGAGCGTCGGGCTTCGTGGCAATTTCCACAGAAGATCCGAAGACTACCTACAACAGTAGAGGCTTTCTCAATTACGCATCGCAACCGGCGACGTTTTCCGAAACCAGCCGTCAGATTCTAGAGCAGGGACGGAATCTGGGGAAGGACGTATTGCTGGCGGATAACGTTATTGAATTGTTGGCGAAGGAAATCGGTTCTCAGCCAAGGGAAGTAGCAAGACAAGTAACCGTGAGACCGACTGGGGAAGGGGAGCAGCCGGGGTTGAAGCTTTATTACGATCGCGGAGAAACGGCAGAGAAGGCCCAGAAGGCGATGGCTCTGCTAGCACAAACGATGATAGAGCAGAGCAAGCTGATCAACGAGACTCGATTGAAGTTAGTGATCGAGAATAACGAAAAGCGGTTGATCCAGGCACAGGAGCAACTTAAAGAGGTACAAGATGAATTAGAAAAATATCTGCTGGACAATGGAGCGGCGATCGTGGCAGTCCAGAGTGGGAATTTGTTGGTGGCGATCGGCGAAAGCCAAAACCAACAAAGGCAGATTCGCCTGGGCTTGGAAGGAGTAGATGCCCAAATCAGAAGTTGGGAAGCGCGCTTGGGATTGACCGCAGACGAAGCCTATGTCTCCCAAGCGCTTAGTGCCGATCCGATTATTGCCCAACTGCGAGCGGCTCTCAATCAAGTAGAAACTCAGATAGAATTTCTCAGCAAAGACTTTCGCCCCGCGCACCCCCAGATGATAGAGCTGAGAAAGCAGCAAGAATCTTATGACGAGTTAATCCAGAAGCGAGCTGCCGAGGTAATCGGCGGCAATAATGTTGCGGCACCGCTGTTGAATAGTACCAAAATTCGCCAAGATAGCAATCTAGATTTGGCACGACAGCAGATGGCACAGACGCTCATTGCTTTAAAAACCGAGCGAGATAGCCTGCAACAGCAATTAAATACGGTCATCAAAAGCGAACGGGAACTCATGCAACAGTATCGCGATTCTCCGAACTTGCAGGTGGAGCAGGAGAAACTGCAGCAGCGAGTGGCCTTTTATCAGGATTTGACCCAAAAAATACAAGGAGCCTTAGAAGATGCGAAATTGGCTCGGACGGAAATTGCTAGCAGCTTGAGGCCGGGGGCACCAAGCTATATTAGCGAACAAGTACCGGAGTCCCAAAACCCAATTCTGACTTTAGTCTTGGGCGGATTGAGCGGAATCGGAGTGGGCGGTGCGTTGATATTGATTCTCTCTTTCTTAGAAGGGAAATTCTATACGATGGAAGAGGTGCGAGGCGCGCTCCAGGGTCAGGACGTGCGCATCCTCGGTGTATTGCCGGAGGTGTGGAACTCTTTGGAAGAGAGGGACAAGATGCCCCTAATCCTAGACCCGCACTCGCCCTATCTAGAGTATTACGAACTGCTGCGCACCCGGTTGCTTCGCCTGGGGGAAAGGCCGCCGAAAGTTTTGCTATTTACTAGCGTTGGGCGCGGGGAAGGGAAGAGTTTTTGCAGTTATAATTTAGCGATCGCAGCGGCAAGGGCGGGCAAGCGCGCTTTAATTTTAGAAGCGGATTTGCGATCGCCCTCTGAGGCTCGCTCCCTGAATTTAGCTACGGATACAGAATCCATTGTAGAACCCTTGCAATATTACGGCCAATTGAGCCATTCTATTCGCCTGGTTCC
The DNA here is from genome assembly GCA_010672965.1 of Oscillatoria sp. SIO1A7. Classification (GTDB taxonomy): domain Bacteria; phylum Cyanobacteriota; class Cyanobacteriia; order Cyanobacteriales; family Laspinemataceae; genus SIO1A7. Next base: position 38,341 of record JAAHFN010000029.1, on the reverse strand, counting down.
TCAAGTAGAAAACCTCTACATTCTGCCCAGTCCCGGGCCTCTGAAAAACAGCGCTGCTGTACTAGAATCTAGCGAAATGCATCGCTTGCTGGAAAATGTTTCTCGTCGTTTTGACTTGGTAATAGTGGACAGTCCAGCCCTAAGCCGCTGCAATGATGCTTTGGCTCTAGAACCTTATAGCGATGGCATCATTATTGTTACCCGCCCGGGCTATACCCAAGGCGGCCTCTTGACCGAGTATGTCGTGCCTTTGAGAGAGGACGAAGATACCCAACTCTTAGGAGCGGTAGTCAACGGCGCAGATCTTTCTGTCGAACAGCCCGACGAGGAAGAGGAAGAGTTGGCCTTCTTCGAGGTGCCGCGATCGGATATTCCTCCAGAGCTACAACCCAGCGAAATTGGCGATCGAAACTCCTCTGCGGAGTTACCGACTCGGATTAGTAGAAAGTTTTGAGTTTTGAGTTTTGAGTTTTTAATTTTGGTCGCTGTCGTTAGTTTTTGTCCACCGGGAGGCGATCTCGTTTAGTAGGTTTTCGCGGGAGCGATCTAGAACAACAAAGCAAGCCAAGCAAGTTGTAGGGCTAGGAAGAATTGGATGGGTAACTTAACGAGAGTGAATTCTTGTAAGCCTCGTTATGACAGTTTTCCGACCCAAGAACTACCGTCTGGCAACGGTTGCTGCCCTGCCCTTGGCCCCTATTTCGCTTGGAGCGACTCTTCCAAAAAATGTCACGGCGGAGAGCCAACCCTGACCCTGCAAGCCTTACAGCCAGGTTACTAAGTGCATATCCGAGAAAAAAATGTCAGAAAAATCCCTCTCAGCACGTCTTACGAATAGATATATCCAGAAAAGGTTGTCAAACCTTAGTGAAATTTGGTATTTTGGAGAAGTCTAATAATCAAGTTATAAGTTATCTATGCCTGAATCTATCAGTCGTCGCGAGTATTTACAACGCTTCCGCTCTGCCCGGACCTGGGCGGCTCTGGATCGCGCCACCAACGAGCAGATGCAGGTTACCTATGACACCCACACGCTCGAGCCAAACAGTCTCAACGGCAAACATGTTGTGGTCATTGGTTCTGGAGTTGGTGGACTGACCACTGCTTTCGAGATCCTCGACCGCAACAGTGATGTCAAAGTCACCGTGCTGGAGGCCCGAGATCGTACCGGAGGACGTTGCTTGACCCTACGAACTGGCGATACCTTGACCGAAGACAAGAATAGCAATCTTTGTAGTCATCTTGGCGAGACGCAAGTCGTACGGTTCGATCGTCCTCTTGGCGACAGCGAGCCTTACCTCAACGCGGGACCAGGACGCATCCCTTCCAGCCACAAACTCCTCCTGGATTACCTGCGGCGCTTCGGAGTTCCAGTGGAGGTTTATGTCATGAACAGTGGCGCTAACCTAGTCCAAATGTCCGATGGTCCTGAGGGGAATAACCCGGCTGTTTACCGTCACCTGGAGCATAACACGCGGGGCTGGATCTCCCAAATGGTTTTCCAAAACGCGGAGCTATTGCTTGGACACTGCGAGAACCAAGCAGAGCGGGTGGAGCAACTGAAATCGCTGATGGTGACTTTTGGCGATCTGATCCCAGAGGGGAAGCGAGAGGGAGAGTATGTTGTCGGAACTAGCAAACCTGGGCAAGACGACAATGAGTATGCTTCCGATCGTGCAGGTTTTACTGAGTTGCCAGGGGTTCGTCCTGGTAAAATCGCCCCAGCGTTTCAACTGGAGGAATTGCTAGCATCGGAATTTTGGAAAAAGACCCGCTTCTATCAACCTGTTGATTTTCTCTGGCAACCGACCCTTTTCCAGCCTGTCGGGGGCATGGATCGGGTTCAGCACGCCTTTGCTCAGCAAGTTGCGGCTCGGGGTGGTGTTGTGCATCTCAATAGCCCCGTCAGCAGTATAGATTATAAGAACGATAAGTTCGTAATTGAAGCCGCTGGTAAGCTCTTTGAGGCGGACTATTGCTTTTGTAATGCTGCCATTCCCTTTTTGGAAAACATCCTGGCACCCAATTTGCAAACCGTCAGCCAAAGCGAAGGTTTCTCTGAACCCTTCAAGCAGGCGCTCCAAGCTGTCTATAAAGCCCAGAAAAATCCTGAGGAGACCAAGCGATTTCTAGCATGCACCACTAAGGTCGGTTGGCAGGCAGATCGCTCTCTGTGGCAAGGGAAACCCCTCAAGACTTGCACGGATGAAGTTGGTAACTCCGTGCTAACTGCTGATAAATCTGAGGTGGGTGTTGTCCCTATCTATGGGGGCATATCATGGACTGACAACCCTATCACTCAGATTTGGTATCCTTCTAATGCCTATCACGATCGAAAAGGTGTGTTAACTGGAGCCTATAATTTCGGAACGGATGCTGTTGAATATGGTCGTATGTCCGTTCAAGAAAGGCTAGAAAAAGCTCGGGAAGGGGCAGCCCTGTTTGGCACAGAATTTGCAGAAGGTCTCCAATGCGGGGTCGCGATCGCTTGGCAAAATATGCCATACATTAAAGGTGGTTGGGCTCAGTGGCAAAACGTCCAAGACAGTGTCATACACTACAACAATATCGTTCAGGGTACTGGGGTCAACGGCTCCCCAAATCCCCGCTTCTTCATCGTCGGCGATCAAGTTTCGTCTTTACCGGGCTGGCAGGAAGGAGCAATTGCCTCAGCTCTCAATGCGATTAGCCGTTTGGCAAATTCCGATCGGCTACTGCCTTACCTCAGTGCATTACCCGATACACGATTGATGGTCGAGGGTCTGTAAGCAGATCGGAGCCCCAGGGACTTTGCCTCTCTCTCGGTTGCTGGCCGTTTGGTGGATAAGTTCCTACGCATTAATATTGCCTGCATAGGCGCGAACATTAAATTGCCAGCATAAATTGCCAGCAACGGTAGGGGTGAACGGACGTTCACCCCTACTTGCTCATAATTACAACCTTGAAGATTTTCCTGCCGATCTGGAAACCCAGGGAAAATTGAGGGATTGATAGAATTTGCAATAAATTGCCAGTTACGGCACAATGAATAATACTATGAGTCTCTTGTGAGAAAATCCTTTAAAAATGCCCATAGAGCAGCAACATCGCTCATCCATCCCGGATACCCCTTGTTCCCGGGACTCGGATTTCGACTATGACGTGGCGATCGCCGGAGCTGGAATCAGCGGAGCTACTCTTGCCGCTGCCCTAAAAGATTCCGGGCTAAAAGTGGCTCTTATCGATCCGCAACCCCAATCCATTGTCGCCGCCCGACAGCAGGTCTATGCTATTACCCTACTTTCGGGAGATATATTCCAGGCAATTGGCGTCTGGGACAAAATTTTGCCGAAAATAACTGCTTTCAAGGAAATTCGTCTTTCCGATGCTGACTATCCGGGCATAGTCCAGTTTTTGCCGAAAGACCTCGGCCGAGAAAGATTGGGATATGGAGCAGAACACGAAACCCTGCTCTCGGCATTGCAGGAGTTTTTAAACGAATGCTCCCATATAACCTGGATTTGTCCGGCGGAAGTCACCAATGTGGATTACCAAAAAGACGGCGCAGTTATAGAGACGCGATTTATCCCCTCGGCTCCCGGACTTGCCCGGAAATCTTCAAATACGGAAGTTGCCAGGGAAGTTGGGACAGAATTTGCCAGAGAAGTTGGGACAGAAGTTGGGACAGAAGTTGAGACAGAAGTTCGCCGATTCCGAGTTCGACTGCTAGTAGCGGCAGATGGGAAAAAATCGGCAATTCGCAAAGCAGCAGGTATCTCTACTAAGGGCTGGAAATACTGGCAATCCTGCATTACTACTAAGGTCAAGCCGGAAAAACCCCACCAAAATACTGCTTACGAGCGATTCTGGCCGAGCGGACCTTTTGCCATTTTGCCCCTGACGGGGAACCGCTGCAATATAGTTTGGACTGCTCCTCACGCAGAGGCGAAAGCTTTAGCAGGTTTGGACGATGCCAGCTTTCTCAAAGAATTGAAAAAGCGCTATGGCGATCGCATGGGAAATCTGGAACTATTAGGACCTCGCTTTGTTTTTCCTGTACAAGTGATGCAAAGCGATCGCTATGTTAAACCGAGACTGGCTCTAATTGGCGATGCGGCGCATTGCTGCCATCCCGTCGGCGGCCAAGGTCTGAATCTGGGCATCCGAGATGCAGGGGCGATCGCCCAAGTGCTAACCATTGCCCATCAGCAAGGAGAAGATATTGGCTCCCAAGCCGTACTCGAACGCTACCAACGCTGGCGACAATTGGAAAATCTGACAATTCTGGGATTTACCGACTTCCTCGACCGGATGTTCTCTAATAATTGGTTGCCCGCTACCATCGTTCGCCGTTTGGGATTGTCGGCAATGCAAAACCTTGCTCCTATTAAGCAGTATTTCTTGCGCTTAATGACCGGGCAAACGGGTCGCCATCCTGAATTGGTGCGCCAACTGGTGCGGGGGCGATCGCTTGCCAATCGCTCGGAATCCTAACTGGAAATATAGCAGTAATATCATGTCAAGTTGAATGCCCCAAAAAAAGCTTCTGCGTAGGACGGGCGTCCCGCCTGTCCGCTTGGGCTCCCTGGGACTTTTCGCTAGTCCCCTCCTACGGGATATTCCAAATTTTTTCTGTGGGTATTTAACCGGACTTGATATAAGCAGTCAGGCGCTCGGCAGTCAGGCGATCGGCACAAGCGTTGTCGTCACTAGCTTTGGATAATTTTGAATTATCCGCTCCCCTTGCTTGCGTAGTGCTATAACACCTCTATCGCTCTTGATAAGAAAGGAAAAGAATATAGAATTGAAAATTAGCGAGAAAATACTCAATTCTATATTCTCATTTTTTTAACTGGTGCCTAAAGATTCGAGCATTGGTTTAAAAATTGGCACCATTTCCGGTCTGGCGACCACCAGGGTGGGGAAAGGGCGATCGGCATAATCCTGGCCGACAGTAAGAGGAAAAATCTCATTTTGTTCTAGAGACACCCATACGGAACCAGCAGCTCTAATAATCGGATAGACTGCAGCAATATCCCAAATTTTGGGAGTAGCTTCGACAGCACCTAGAGTACAACCAGAGGCAACGGTTAGTAAATTGTAGGTGGCCACTCCAAACATCCGAATTTTACAGGGGAAAGGATTTGCAGCTTTATGGATGCTGCGAGAGCAAAAGCTGAAAAAGTGATTTCTAGTGAGACTATCGGTGCTGCCTCGAACCAGACGATTATTCATAAATGCGCCCCTAGGACCGCTGAGTCCGGTATCCCCATACCAAAAACCATAAAAAGATTGACCCAGAGGTGGAACATGGACATAACCAAACACGGGCGTCCCTTTATAGAGTAATGCTAGAGAAACTGCCCAGAGAGGAATGCGGCGAGCGAAGTTAGTGGTGCCATCGAGGGGGTCAACCACCCAACACCACTCGGACTCTGGGAAGATGCGTTCTCCCTCTTCGCTAAGGATGCCGTGGTCGGGGAAGGCTTCGGCGATCGCCTTTTGCACTTCCTCATCAGACCACTTGTCCGATTGCGTAATCAAAGTGCCATCGGGTTTTTCCTGTGGTCTTACTTGGCCAAAATCTGCTTGCAGCTCGTTTCCTACTTTGTTAGCAGTTGTCTTCGCAAAATGTAAAACTTTATCCCAATAGTCTTTCATAGGTCATTATTTCGATAGCGATCTTTCCTCAGTAATTTAAGCCCGGTCATAGCTTGCCAGCAAAACAATAGACATACAAATAGGCAACAAGCGCCTTTTAAGAGTTTAATTGCTGTTTAGACAATTAACTTTTCAATCTAATTCACTTTCGATAGCTGTCATCAGGGTTTGCTTGGTATTATCCCGGAATTCTTGGATATTCACCCGCTGTAGCAGGGCGATCGACAGAATCATCCCCGCAGCTTGCGTGGCAAAAACCAAACCATAAGCTAGCACCGGAGTGGTAAATAGGGCTCGACCGAGATCCAAAACTGCCCCACCAGCAATAGTAGCCAGTCCTCTGGCCATAGCCTGAGCCAATCCCCAAGCACCAATAAATGTACCTGCCGTTTCCGCTGCTGTCAAATCCAGCATCAAGCTAATTCCGCCTGTAGTCAGTACCCCAGATGCCAAACCGAAGCAGACCAAGGCTCCCTTGAGCATCGATTCTTGACCTGTAAATCCGGCTATAATAATTAATATAAAGCAGGCAGCAGCAGCTATACAGCCCATTTTGGCCGTGTTTTGCTTGCCCAAGCGGGGTACAATTAAAAAACCAGTAGAGGCAATACCCACCAATGTCCCCATACCGAAAAAGGCATTGAGCTGAGTGGTTTCCGAGATGCACATCCCGAACACCTCGCCCCCATAAGGCTCCATCACGGCATCCTGCATAAACAAGCTAATCGTCATAAAAAGCAGGAAGCTAAAGAAGATACCAGTTTGGCGACTAGCGGTCAATATTTTTATCGCGTTGCCCAGGCTAATCTTGTCTTCTCGGTTGGCCATATTAGAGCGCGAGTTAAAGCGAGAATATTTTTTTTCTATGCCAAAAGTAGCCAGGATGGTGAGAACAAAAACGATAGCAGGAACTATTATAAATAAAGGAGTAATGGATGCTTGCAGCGCCGACAAGTCTGCGATCGGCTCGCCCAGTGAAGGATTGTAAGAGACTAAATCGTCTCCACAAATTTCTGGCGTATTGAGGAGCTTAGAGCTAATAATGGCTCCAATCACAATGCCGACCATCAGCATCGACCAAGCGATACTGATTAGTTTTGAGCGGTTATCTGGGTCCGAGATGTCCACCAGTAAGGCAGCAAAGGGGGTGGAGCTGGAGCTAAGGGCTAAGCCGTAGCCAGCGAAAATTATCCCGAGCAATACAGCCCAAGTAGATGTCGGCCAGCTATTCAAGCCGGTTGCTTGCAAACTGCCGCCCAGTTGCCAGACTGCTTGTAGGGCGCAGAAGGATAAGAAGGTAAATAGAGCCGCACCAATCCAGACATAGCCGGTGCGGTGGAGCCCAAATAGGGGACGGCTATCGGAGAGCTGGCCAAACAAAATTCGCGCTGGCGCTACAAACTGGTGCATGGCGATCGCTCCCCCAGCCAGCAGAGCCGGAACTTTCAGCTCGTCAATCATCACTCGGTTAATCACCCCTAAAGTCAGGAGGGACATGATTCCCAGTCCCAACTGAAATATGCCCAGACGAAACATTACGAACAAATTTACTCGGGGAATCGAGCTTTCCTGCCCCTCTGATGGCTCGCCACGCGAATCGGATAACTTGTCAGTTTCCATTGTTACTTGAGAATCTATCCCTCCAGGGTCGCACTTTTACTAACATAACCCTGGTAGCAGCTTCAGCGCTAGAGGAGGGGGGCAAGGGGGCAGCGGGGACCGAGAGAGTGTGGGGAGACTGGGGAGTGTGGGGAGTGTGGGGAGACTGGGGAGTGTGGGGAGTGTTGGGAGTGTTGGGAGTGTGGGGAGTGTTGGGAGTGTTGGGAGTGTGGGGACCGGGTGACCGGGGGAGACTCGGAGATCTCCCAATTCCGCTCTTGCGCTCTTGCGCTCTTCCCAATTGTTATCTTTCGAGGAATGCTTGGAAATTAGGAACGTCAACCCAACTGCGAGAGTTATTGGATTGATGAGTTAAGTCCATTAAGAGCTGGGAATAGGTTCCTTCCTGTAGAGATGGGACCAAAGATCGCCCTGCGTCAATGGATTCTACCCAGCGATCGACTATGCGAATAAAGGGTGCCAGCCGCCCATCAGGATAAGTGCGCTTAAACTCTAGCCGTTTGGGGATTTCTATTTCTTGGAGAGATTCGCCCGCTGCAGCGCCGAGGAGTCGAAAACCGCGAACGTAATCTTTGAGGTTGTCGCTGCCGAGGACCAGGGTGCCCCGATCGCCATATACTTCGACCCAATGCCCCCTTCCTTGATAGGTAACCGAACTCATATTCAACTGACAGGGAGTGCCATCTGCTAGCTCCATCGTTACCATGCAGGTATCGTCGGCATCCACTGGTTTTAGTTCGCCGCCAGCATCTGGGTCTGGGCGATCGCTAATAGCTGTTTTCATAATCCCGCTCAGGCTTTGCACTGGAGCAAACAACCAGCTAATGTAATCGAAGGCATGAGAGCCGACTGCCCCCAAAATCCCGCCGCCTTTTTCTTTTTGCGCGTACCAGCTCCAAGAGCGGTTAGGGTCGGCGCGACCTGGAACTAACCAATCAATTTTTATAAAGCGCAAATTGCCGCAGTATCCTTCGTCTAACAGTTCCTTGAGCCGCTGCCATGCGGGGACGAAGCGAAATTCAAAATCCATTGTTGCTGCTAGCCCTCGCTCCTCGGCTAAGCGTAGGAGCGATCGCGCTTCTTCTGCCGCCATAGTTGTCGGTTTTTCTAGCAGCAGATGCTTGCCCGCTTCCAAAGCTGCTTTGGCCATTTCATAATGTAGGAATGGCGGAGTCGAAATGCTGACTCCCACAACTTCTGGACTAGCTATTATATCGGTTAGGCGATCGCTTGCTAAAGGAATGCTATGGTTAGCGGCTATTGCTTTTGCTTTTTCTAAATTGCGATCGTACACCGCCACCACTTTAGTCCGATGATGCTCCTCGAAACCGGGAATATGGATTTTGCCGCCAAATCCCGTTCCTACCACTGCCACTCCAATGTTTTTTTCTTCGCCCCCCGAACCGGCAATATTTCCTTCCATATTTGCGGAATACGTCATAACTCTAGCAATCCTGACTTACTATTACCTCGACTCAGAAACCCGGTTTTTCCCAAAAACCGGGTTTCTCATACACCATACTCGACTCAGAAACCCGGTTTTTCCCAAAAACCGGGTTTCTCTAGAGCTTACGAACTCGACTTTGCGTTTACCCTTTCCTCAACCCATTGAATAACAATATTTCCCAACCTTGTCTCATCCGAGCGAAGAAATAGATCTATTTCTCGTATTCCCGTAGGGCTGGTCACATTGATTTCTGTCAATTTGTTTCCAATAGTGTCTATGCCCACAAAATATAAACCCTCTTCTCTCAGTTTGGGTGCTACGCTAGCACAAATCTTAAGCTCTTGCTCGGTGATTTCAGTTTTAACGCTCTGACCGCCTACAGCCATATTGCCTCGAAATTCATTACCACTAGGCACCCGCAGAACAGCACCGATGGGTTCGCCATCCAGTAAGATAATCCGCTTATCCCCTTCCTTTGCTTCTGGAATGTATTCCTGAATCATTACGGGAATTTTACCTCGATCGGTGCTAATTTCAATCAGCGAGTTAAAGTTAGGATCTTTTGACTGTAGCAAGACAATACCTTCTCCAGCTTTACCCCCTAGAGGCTTGAGAACTCCCAGACCTTTCTTGTCCACGAATTGGCGAATTTCTGAGTTATCGGAGCTGACGATAGTTTCTGGAATTGCTTCGGGAAACTGTACGGCAGACATTTTTTCGTTAGCATTACGCAAACCAGAAGGTTTGTTAATAGTTAGGGTTTTTTTAGGGTCTATATAGTCTAGGATGTAGGTAATGTAAAAGTAAGGAACCGTAACCGGCGGATCGACGCGCATAAAGACTGCATCCATTTCGTCGAGGGGCATAAAGGCGCGATCGCCAATTGAATACCAAGAATATTTTGTTTGCCAATGCCCCTCCACCAGTTCCACTGGTTCGAGTCTAACTGGCTCTAAGACAGCATGAGCCCGGGTGTCCACCACGCTCAGCCGGTTTGCATAGGTTATAAATACTTCATGGCCCATAATTTGAGCCGACTCCATCAGCGCGACACTGCTGTCGTGAGTTGGATCTAGTTTTTCGATTGGGTCGATAATAAACGCAAATTTCAAGCCTGTTTCCCCTCTGAATTACCAGTTCAAGCCTTGTGCAAAGAGCGGATTCCCAAAAATAAATTATCCAATTCCTTTGTAGGACGGGCGACACGATCGGTTCAAATTCGCGGGTTCCCCCCTTACCTCGGGGTATGTTTTTTTAGATTTGGTGTTTTCGAGACCATGACCGACCCCAACAATAAGGTTTAGGGGGTGTAGTAGCTTGGCGACGGTTAAAATTGTGGCCAACTACCTCAATAGCCCCCCTTTTTAAGGGGGGTTTGGGGGGATAGGTGCGCTGTCGCGGATCGAACCCACAATTTTAAGCGTCGCCAAGCCAGTAGGGGCGACAGCATCCCCGAGATCGCCTTGGCTATAAAAAAAGGTATTGTACTCGGATGCTTCGCCCTATAAAGCTATGCACCCCATCGACAACATCAAAACGGTCCCCAAGCCCTACGCTTGGGAAAAGGATATTTAGTTGGAAATCCAATAGACCTAATTTAGGCGCGAACCGGACAGAAGGCAAGAAAAGAGCGATCGCCCAGACTACAGGCGATCGCTCTTTTCCAGGACTTACACATTAACCCTATATCTGGTAGTTGCGATTCGCGAATCGCAACTACATTTAGGATGCACTTATATCTGGTAGTTGCGATTCGCGAATCGCAACTACATTTAGGATGCCCAATTTTCAATTCCGCTCTTCCGCTCTTCCGCTCTTCCGCTCTTCCATTAAGCCGCTGGTTGGAGATATTCGTCCAACTTCTCTTGATACTCTAGATCGTAAAGATCGTCGCAGCCGCCAATATGCTCGTCATTAATAAAGATCTGAGGCAGAGAGCGGCGTCCGTTAGCCCGAACCGACATTGCTTCCCGGGCCTCGTCATCGCCGTCGATAACGTATTCGATAAACTCTATACCCTTTTCCTTCAACAAGCCTTTAGCACGGATGCAGAACGGGCAGCGACTCCAAGTGTAGATTTCAACTTTAGGATTCATTTTCAAAAGCTCGGGCTTGCGTAACAATTCTTAATCTAATTTTACTGCAACTTTTGCTGCACTGCGAATTTAGGAGTTGCAGGCTTGATATCGCGTTTGCACGCGCCTCCATAGGAGGTATAGCGCTACGCGCAAGTTAAAAGTCTCAAGGTATAGCACTACGCACTCAGGGAACGGACAGTTCAAATCTCGCCAAGGCTAGTAACGGCAAGGCTTGTGCCGATCGCATGACTGCTCTCTTGCTGATTGCTTACTGCTATAATAAGTCAAAAGTATAATCTGACTAAGGAACGAGCATTTATAAACGTCAAACGCTTATTTGCTTAGTGCTATATAGCTCGTATCGCTCCGTGTCTCCCGGTAGAATCGCCCTACATACATACATATAGCACTACGCAAATGAGTTAAGACATTTATAAACGCTCGTTCCTTAGTCAGATTATACTTTTGACTTATTACCTTTTGACTTTTGACTTGCGCGTAGCGCTATACCTTGCTTAACTTAAAAGCTCAAAACCCAGCCTGCATCTTCCAGGCTGGGTTTGAGCTTTTCGTTTTTATTTTAAAACTGCGATGCAATCGTCTTTGTTAGATGCTTTTTAAATTATCCCATTCTAGTTTATGGCGAAACCAAATGGTTTGATGACCCTATAAGCAAAAAAATACTCCCCTTGGGGTGCCCTTGGGGTGGGGAGAGTTGGGCATTGCGGAATTAAATAGATAGCTGAATTACCCCTATACCCTTCTCTATAAAGAAGCTTGACGCTTTTTTCTAGCTCCTCCTAAAAAGCCCAGCCCAAGCAGGAATATACCTATAGTGGTGCTGGGTTCTGGTATGGATGTTGACCTAGCCGGTTTAGCACTGGCTAGCGTACCCCTACCCGTACCGCTGGCTCCCGATAGCTCCCCATCGCCAATACTTTGGTAGCTAACTCCAAAATCACTTATGGCAAAGGTTTGCACCGATTCGCTTAGAGTCAGCTTGGCATATAACTGACCGGACTCCCCGGCGCTGAGGCCGCCATTATGGTTTTCCTGGCAGTTATTGCCATCGTTGAAGCAGACTTCAATACCGTTGGTGTGGCCGTTTGCAAATAGTCCGTTCGGATAGATAGCGACGCTTTCTATAGTCGCGTTGTCAATGTCAAACCCGAAAGCACTCGTTCTAGAGTCAATACTAGAGGTATTGCTCAGATCGATATCAAGTTCGACCTCTGTTTTCCCAAATTCTGTTAGGTTGAAGGAGGTGAGAGTAATTTGAGCTATGGATGACAGCCCGTCAACCGTACTTGTCTCGACGTTACCGTCAAAGGTCACCTCGAAAGACTGGCCAACATCGAACTGGCCAATTCCGTTAATGCGATCGCCATCAATTGTAAATGCAGATGCTCTTGGTGCCTGAGCCATCCCCAAAACACCAGCCAATGCTAGGACCGCGATTCCACCAGATAACTTTGCAGGTTGCTTTTGCATATGTACGCACCCAGTCTAGTTGTTTTGCTTTTCTTCTACTACCTTGGAACTTAATGGCCCCATCAACCGCGATCTACCTTTAACCAAGACGCACATTAAGACGCGCTCTTAGCAAGCGTCCCCAACAGGACTTACGCAACGACAAAGAGCGATCTGGGCAATCGCGGGGGGATTGCCCCTACAAACAACCAAATATGGATGTTTTGCGTAAGTCCTGCCCAAGAAAAAAAATGCGATCGCGCCTTGGCTTTACCCTGCAATCCACCCATCACCCGACAGCCTACGGCCCAAAGGCAATAGGCGGTATCAGACCCCTCATGGGTCTTACTCATAGTGTATGTCTGCCATCTTCATTTGTCCACACAAATTGGGGCAGATTTACAAAAACTTCATATAGGCTGTTTGCTTTGACCGCAGCCGGGCCTTCAGCCCAAGACGCCCAAGGCCTAAGACAGTAGCTTAGATGCGGGATTCGACTCCCCTATAGCTCGCGCACCCAAACTATATATTGGTCTTCTGGCAATCGTTTTATGCAGATGCTTGATGCAGGTGTTTCATGCAGATGCTCTTTGTAAGGTAGCTCTATCGTCGGAATCAGCCTTGTCTGCTACTGGCTGGGTTTTTATTTCCCGATAGTTGCGAGCATTTTTGCACAGGTCCCAATACACCGCTCCTTTATTCCAATATCTATTGTCTCCAATGAAACCCCGTACTGTCTTCAGTAAAATCACTAGACTTGCTTACCTAGTGGAGAGCGGCAGAAATAATCCACCAGCTCTTTTGTTGCCGGGAGTCAGGGTACAAAGGCACTTTGACTTTTGAATGGATGACTTTTGAATGCATGACTTCCGCGCAGCGGCAGTAGAGGCTCAGCAATGGCAAATCAACTGGGCGAGCCGCTTGCGCAGGGTTTCCAAACCTAGACCGTCCCTGGCCGAGACAAAAACCGCTTCGGGAAATTGCTCTTTTGCTTCCTCCAGAGTTTCGCCATCAACTCGGTCGATTTTATTAAATCCTAGTAAGATAGGTTGAGTAATTTCTGGCATTTCCCTCAAAATCTGGTTGACAGAGCGAATTTGACGTTGCCAAGCTGGGTGGGATAAATCTACCAGATGAAGTAAAGCATCTGCTTGGGTCACTTCCTCTAAAGTGGCTCGAAAAGCATCCATCAGTGATGGAGGCAGTTCCTGAATAAACCCTACTGTATCTGTTAATACAATCGTTCTCAGTTCTTCGGTTATGGCATCGGCGATCGCCACCCTACGAGTTGTCGGATCTAGAGTGGCAAACAACTGGTCGGCAATATAAACTTCGGCATTAGTCAAGGCATTGAGGAGAGTTGACTTGCCAGCATTTGTGTATCCCACAATACTCACCGAGGGCACCTCTTGTTCTTGCCGGCGCTGTCGCATTCGCGCTCTATGAGCTTGTAGCTGGTTCACTTCTTGCTGCAGTCTAGCAATGCGACGATTAATAGCGCGGCGCTCTGTTTCCAACTTGGTTTCACCAGGTCCTCGGGTGCCAATCCCGCCCCCCAATCGGGACATAGCTTGTCCTCGACCAGTAAGGCGGGGGAGCATATATTCTAATTGAGCCAATTCCACTTGCAATTTACCGGCACCGGATCGGGCTCTTTGAGCAAAGATATCCAGAATTACTTCCGTGCGATCGACTACTCGAACCCCTATTTGGGCTTCTAAGTTGCGCACTTGGGCTGGAGAAAGATCCCGAGAAAAAGCAATTAAATTAGCACCAATTGTCTGAACGGTCAAAGCAATTTCTCTGACCTTACCCGCTCCAACTACTGTCTGGCTATGGGGTTTAGCACGCTTCTGGCGCAGCTCTTGCAATACTTGCCCCCCGGCAGTATCTACCAATCGAGCCAATTCTGCTAAGCTATCTTCAAATTCTTCAGGGCTCGTACCATTAGTCATTACCCCAACCAGCAAAACGCGATCGCTTTTGGTAGCATCGACCTCCCGAGCTACAAATTCCCGCTGAAATTCCGCTTCTAGACTATTGACCAAATCTAGAAAATCCTGCTTGCTCAGAATATCCAGACTCATTGGCGGGGAATAGCTCCAGGGTTGGGGACTGCCCTCGTCCCGCTCTTCTAACTCCGCACTCTGGGGAGCCAGATGGGCCAAGTAAGTTTCTTGGACATAGCCCGTGGCACCGCCTCCTCTACGTTCAAATCCCTCTCCCGTTAGAGTCAGCTCCACTAAAGCATCCAGCCGTTGAATTACCATTGCAGTCAGAGAAGCTTCGTTAGGGGGCTGTGGTTTTGCCTGGGTGGCAATGCAGCGAATGCCACTCAAACGACCGGCCCCGTATCGGGGTAGTTCTAAAGGGGGAATCTGCGTCTGGCATGGGTTTCCCACTCCGACTCTAATTACTTGTCCCCGTCGGTTGATGTAGGCACAGACAGATTCGCCAATATCGGTACTTATGGCCGCTAGCCGCTGGGCAAATTCTGGGGTTGCAATACAATCGACCGGCAGCCGCTGGCGATACAACCGCTGCAGCTGCTTGATTTGACTGGGTTTTAGACCTTGAAGATTGCCGTAAATTGTCTCGATAAACTTATCCGACCAGAAACCTGGCCCCTCCGATAGATAGACTTTTATATGCCAATACCGCTATTTTATCGCGGTTAGCTAGGGTGGTGTAGGGTGTAGGGTGTGGGGTGTAGGGTGTAGGGTGTAGGAAAATCGCAAATATGCGAGAAACTAGAAACCCGGTTTTTTGAATTGAAAAAACCGGGTTTCTGAGCCCAGGTTGCTGATTCGCTTATCGCGGTTCGGTTTATTGCAAAAATCGCTCCCCAGAAATTATAAAAAATAAGGAAAGCTTTAAGGCGCAGTCGGGGGTCACAGTCCTTTCTCCATTGAGTATTTCTCTGGCCAGGGTTTCGCTGCCCAAAACTGGGACTAAATCTTCGATGGTTAGGTTAGATTCCTCAAGCAAGGCATTGATTAAGTTCGCCCCTGTCAAGACAGGCAGTTTTTCCTGTTGTTCTTCGTAATCGTAGATTGTTAGCCCCAAAATATTCAGATAGGCGCGATCGCCTTTAGTGAGGTTCGGTCTCTCTAATATTTTATTAATTTGTGCTTGGGTTGCTCGATATTCTGCTTCATTGGCGATCGGTCGCGGAGGGAAACTTGCGATTAGTTGGAGATAGGAATTGCTAGGTTGCTTCAAACCAGTCGTCATTTTTCCATTTCTCCTTATCGTATTCGGTATGGGTCAGTACGGTTGAATACATATAATAATGGCAAACAACTCAAAGTGCTGGATTTGTTTGGGACTATTGACTACGAGGAAGATTATGACTATAAGCAACAAAGACAAAGGCCATGAAAGTTATTGTTGACGCCTCTGTTTGGTCGCTAGCATTGCGGCGCAAACCGCTAATATATGGTATTGAAATTGTTATTTTTTGCAATATTTAATTGCAGAAAAAGGGTCGTTATGCTGGGGGCAATTCGTCAATAATTGCTTTCTGTAATGGGAGCATTTCAATTTCGTATCTAGCCGCCTAACGCCTATAGGCGTTAGGCCCGCCTCCGCTCGCGGCTGGCGCGGCTACACAAAACAAGCGCCCTCCGGGCTGTCCCGTTACAAAAGTGAAATGCTCCCTCTGTAGTTCGCCAATCAGAACAATTCTATCGATTGCGAGACTATCTTCGCGATTTTCCAGATTTAGCGATAACGCTAGAAACCCGGAAATTTTAAAAACCGGTTTTCAGGGAAGCGCTGGCACTGCCGCGATCGAAAGCAAACAAGCTATAATAGTAATTTACTGAATCAATAGAGCTGCAAACATGCCTATGCACCGACAGATTGAAGTAACCTTGCCGGAAGAGACCCTTCAACTACTAGAAGGGGTTATGCCAAAAGGCGATCGGAATGCTTTCATTAACGAAGCAGTCAAATTCTATATTGCCGAAAAAAACAAAGCAAATCTGAGAGATCAGCTAAAAGAAGGAGCTATACGTCGAGCCCAGCGCGACCTAGCCATAGCAGAAGAGTGGTTTGATATAGAAGAAGAAGCCAGGCAGAACAGCGAAAAGTAAGCTACCCCAAACGCGGTGAAGTCTATCTAGTAAATTTTGAGCCAACCTTGGGAGCTGAAATCAATAAAACTAGACCTGCATTAATTTTACAAAATGATGTTGGAAACCGCTATAGCAAGATTACTATTGTAGCTGCGATTACATCTCGCTTTGCAGAAACCCTGTATCCTACGGAAGTCCTGGTTCTGGCCGGGGAGGGTGGTTTGCAGTACGATTCTGTTGTTCTCTTGAATCAAATTCGCTCAATCGATAGGCAACGGTTGATGAAGCGCCTTGGTCTTTTAAATCCCGAAACAATGGAGCGGGTGACCCGAGCGGTTTCAATAAGCCTTGGAGTCACGAAACTGCAAGCTTAATGCAGTAGGGTGCCGCACCGCACTGCAGCAAGAAACCCGGTTTTTCCAACAATATAGCACTACGCAAATAAGTTAGGACATTTATAAATGCTCGTTCCTTAGTCAGAGGCTACTTTTGACTTTTAACTTTTGACTTTTAACTTGCGCGTAGCGCTATACCTTCGCCAATCTGAAAAAACCCGGATCGCCTAGGTTGGTTTGAGGCACGTTGGCATAGCCTTCCCGCAGGGTAACCCAACGTATTTGTTGGGTTACCCTGCGGGAAGGCTATGCCCCGGAGGGGCAGGCTTACGCCTATGCCAACGCCAACGCTCCGCTCAACCTAACCTACGGGAAAATGGCGAAGGTATTGTCAAAAAAACCGGGTTTCTCTCAAAACTCAAAACTCAAAACTCAAAACTTAAAACTCAACCGTCTAACGCCCCAAACTCTTCTCCAAGAGACTGCGGGCAGCGATCGCCTTTTCAAAGTCGGGCTCGATTTCTAGAGCTTTATTATAGGAATCTAGAGCTTCTCGCTCTCGTTCCAAATACTCTAATACCACACCCCGTTGCATCCAGGCATCAGCATAGTCAGGTTCTATTTCCGTTGCTCGCTCGAATGCTTCTAGAGCTTCCTTATCCCGCCGCAACTCAATCAGAGTCAAGCCTTTTTTGACCCAAGTTTCGCGATCGCGCTGCTGGATATCGAGTGCTTTCTCGAAAGACTCTAGCGCCTCGGAATAGCGGGATAGGTCGCTGAGGGTAATTCCTCGATCTCTCCAAGCGGGGAAAAAACGCGGCGCGATCGCGATTGCCTTGTCGTAGGAAGCTATTGCCTCTTCTGGCTCAAAGAATGCCTTATTCAACAACACCCCTCGGCCGTGCCAGCTCGGAGCGTACTCTGGATTAATATCCAGAGCCCGATTGTAAGCATTCAGGGATTCCTCGAATAGCTCTAGCTCATAGAGAACAGAGCCTTTAGCATTCCAGGCTATGTACAGGTCCGGTACTAATTGCAGCGCCTTGTTATAGGCAGCTAGTGCTTCTTCTGGGCGCTCCAGTTTTTCCTGCAATATCCGTCCTCGCTCCACCCAGGCTGTCGGATACTGGGGATTTGCTTGCAGTTTCTCTTCCACCGCCGCCAGGGCTTGTTCGTAAGTTTGGCGCGCCTGTTCGGGTTTCTTGAGAGCCTCTAGAGTAAGGCCGGTATTTTCCCAGATTTTCGCATCAGTCGGGTCGAGTTCGTTTGCCTTTTGAAACTCTTTCAGGGCTTCCTGATAGAGTCCCAATTTATAGAGCGCTTCTCCAGAGCGATCGCGTATTTTAGGGTTGTTCGGATCCAATTGGCTTGCTTTTTGGTAAGAAACTCGCGCTTCCCGATAGTCTCCCAACTGATAAAGAGCGTCTCCATAGCATTTCCAAGCCTGGGAATCTTTTTCTTTAATAGCGATCGCGCGATCGCAAACCGCCTTCGCCTCCTCCGCCTCCTCCGACGCCAGCAAAGCATTCCCTTGGTTGGTCAAGCGATTGGCTTCTCGGGCTTGCTGCTTCGACTTGTAAGCGCCGTACAAGGATATCGCCACCACCATAGTCCCCACCGCCACCAAAGCATACCAAAGCTTAAAGGATTTTTTCCCTCGCCATTCATTCCAAATCGACAATGGTAAAGCTGCCGGAGATATTTTTTTATCTGCTACTTTTTTATCTGCTACTTTTTTATCTGCTACTTTTTTATCTGCTGCTTCTTGCTCTGGCGTTTCTGCCTCTGGTGGTGCCTCCTGGATTTTCAGTTCCTCTACTGGTATCTCTGGGGGAGCTGGCAGGGGCGGTAGGTCATCTAAAATTTCCGACGCCGATTGGTAGCGTTCTCGGAAATAGGTCAGCACCATTTTGTCTAAGATAGCCGCCAAATTATCGCCGATTTGCGGAGCATTTTCTCTCCAGCCCATCTCTCCCGTTTCGGCGTCAGTGCCTAGTTGGCTCGGGTGGATTCCCGTCACCCCTTGGATGGCGATCGCTCCCAGGGCATAGATATCGCTATTTTGCCGCGCATTTTCTTGCAATTGTTCCTTGGGCATATAGCCCTGAGAGCCAACAATGCAGCTACTGGTCAGTTGCCCGCTCTCGTCATACATCAGAGTGCTAATTTGTTTCGCCGAACCAAAATCAATTACCTCGATTTTGCTGTCGGACTCCCGTCGGATTAAATTAGCGGGGCTCAGGGCGCGATGGGTAACATTTTGTTCGTGGATAAAAGCGAGAGTTTCCAAAACGTCCTCTAGAAAAGCTATTGCCTCTGCTTCGCTCCACTTGGGGCGGGAAATCATTTCCACCTTCAGGGATTGTCCCTCAATATATTCTCGTACCAAATAGAATTCGTCGTTTTCCTCAAAATCGTCCAAGAGGCGCGGTATGCGATCGTGGCCTCCCAAATGATGCAGAACTTGTGCTTCCCAGTCAAACAAATTTCTGGCATCAACCAAAGGAAAGATTGGTTCTATCCCTTCCTCCTCTCGACGGTAACCGTTGCTGCCATTGCTACCATTTTCCGAGCGGTAGTCCCGAGCTAATTCTGCACCAATCTGCCCTTCATACTCCAAGCCCTCCCAGCTATCATCCCGGCCAATGCGATCGCTTCGGGACGTGAAATTTTCAAAATTTTCCCAACGAAATTCCGCAGAGTAAGCGCTATTTTCTTTAGCAATTAAATTACCAGCTATCTCTAACCCATGCCCAGGCCAGCTCTCTTTCTTCCCGTGCGTCTTAATCCTCTCTATAGCGCATTTAGGATTTCCAGCCCGCTGTTCGTCTGTCGCCAAGAAAGTCGTACCAAACTCTCCTTCTCCTAAAACGCTGATTATCTTGTAACGCCCGTCCAGAACTTGGCCGATTTTGTGCAAGCCCCGCAGTTCTCCCAAAACTTCCGTTGCTGATTGGTAGCGCTTGCTATCGTCCGCGCAGACCATTTTATCTAGAATCGCCTCTAAGGGGTTGCCATCGAGACTGTATAAATTGCTCTGCCCAATGTCGTCGTACCCAAAGCTTCCCTGCCTCCGATCCACCAACTCGTGCCATATGACCTGCCCCGTTTTTGGATCTCGCTTTAAGTCGCGGCGGCTTACCCCAGTTAAAGCTTCGATTGCTACGATTCCCAAGGCATAGATATCGCTGCCGGTACTCGGTTTTCCGTTTAGCTGCTCCAGGGGCACATAGCCCGAAGTACCGATCGCCGCCGTGGATGTTTCCCCTGAAGGGCTAAGCACCAAAGTTTCGATTTCCTTTATTTTGCCAAAATCCACCACCGCTATTTTGCGATCGGAGCGACGTCGAATTAAATTTGAGGGTTTAATGTTGCGGTGGATAACCCCATGTTGGTGGACGAACTCCAACACTTCCAAAACGTCATTTAGCAGCCCCATAACCTCTAGGGGGCTCCATCGCTTCCCCGCAGTCATTTCTCGCTCTAAATTTTGACCATCTATAAATTCTTCAAATACATAGAATTCTCTATTTTCTTGGAAATAATCTAATATACTCGGAATTTGGGAATGTTCGCCTAATTTAGTCAGGACAGAGATTTCATTTTCAAAGCGCTTTCGTGCCTCCTCCCCAATTAAGGGATGGTCGCTCGGAGGCTGGAAAGATTGCACGACACACCTGTCTGGCAACTCAGATTCCGACCCCCGACCCTCAGAAGTTGCCTCGCCTCTAGTATCCTGTTGCGTCCTTTCTGCAAGATAAGTTTTGCCAAATGCTCCTCTTGTTAGGTTTTCTAGGATTCGGTAGTGCCCTTTTAAAGTCTTTCCAATCATTGCTTTTATTTCCTCAACGCTGGATATCGGCACCTGCACCGGGCAGGCTATGTTCCCCACCTTAACGATTTTCCTCAAAATTGAGTTGCTTCTATTGTGCCATTAAAGGCATCCCACACCTCCCCACCCTGCCTCTGCCTCTTCCTTGTCCCCATTTGCCCTGGTCCCCAAGGGCGATCGCAGGAATATCTATACTAGATATGGACATTTTGCGTAATTCCTGTCGATTGACAAATCCTTTGATTTATGCAGTCGAGCAAAATAGGTGGTGGAGGCCAAAAAAGTGGTCTTGGGGGTTGCCATTGAGAAAAAGGCGAGATATGTTGGAGAAAAATACATACAGCGGCCATTAGGCCCAGAGACCTAGATCTGCCTTGGCAAGCCAAAATAGATCTCGGCCTCGATAAAGCGGTAACCTAGCTTTTCCCTAACAATTGCTATGCTTTGTGCATTTGTGCAAACAGGCGATCGCTCTTGTCTTGGGAAAAGGCTTTGTATTTTTTTAAGGTTCTAAAAAGGAAGGAAAGGTATCTGATGTACGACATAACTCGCCATCGCTTGTTCAAGATGGCGGCCAGCGCATTGCTGAGCTTTGTACTTTTGTTCGCATTTGGAGTTGCACCGGCTTGCGCCCGGGGTTACTCCTACAGTCCGTATGCTGAGGACAATATCCAGGCAATTATTGACGACGTTCCTATGGGCGATCGCTGGATTCAGCACCTCCATGAAGACTTGCTACCCTTCTGGGACATGGAGGAGGCATTCGGCGATCCAATCGGAAACTACCCGACCTATCGCTGCAACGACGGCTCAGTTTACGATCCGCAAGCTCCCTGCCCGGAACTTCCCGGTCCGATACCCTACATCGTTAAGCCCGAACGGGAGTACGTCCGCGCCAAGTCCCGACAAATCTTTGCCTACGGTGTTGCTTACCATCTAACTGGCAACAGCAAGTACCTGCTACTGGCTAAGGCCGGAGTTGACTATTTGCGCTATAACGCTTTAGCTCCAGAAGGTGGAGCCTATACCTACTTTGAAGATGGAGTCGGCCTACCCAGCGAAGCTCGGCGCATCAGTCAAGACATGGCCTATGCCGTTGCTGGCTTGGGCTTTTACTACTATCTCACCCGCGACCCCGAGGTATTAGCAGATATCGTCGCCCTCAAAAACTACATTTTTGACACCTATTACGACGAGGAATGGGGTTTACTGGGTTGGGCGCACGAGGATTACGTCGATTACGACAAAAATCCCGACGGTACAATAGAATACGTTTACAGCAATCAACGGGAATTAGTCGCTCAACTAGACCAAGTTTACGGCTATATGTTGTTGCTGACTCCCACCCTGCCAGAAACCTTTAACGGCGAACCCCTGCGATCGCAATGGGAAGATGACTTGGTGCATCTGGCCACGATTATGAGCGAGCAGTTCTACTCGCCAGACAAGAATTATTTCTTCGGTGCGATTACCAAGCCCCTCGACCAACAGTTAGAAACCGACCATACTGACTTCGGTCACTCCATTAAAACTTTGTGGCTGATTTATGAAATTGGCAAATTAACCGGGCATTACGAATTGACGGCATTTGCTCAAGAGGCAGCACCCAAAATCCTCGACAAAGCCTATCTCCCAAATGGCAGTTGGGGACGGCGAGAAAATAAAAACGGCTCAATCGAAACCGATAAAGAGTGGTGGATTTTAGCGGAACTAGATCAAACCGCCGCTACCTTCAGCTTGCGCGATCCCTCTTACGCCAAATATCTGACTACTACCTATGATTACTGGTTCGATTACATGATCGACAAGCAACACGGTGGGGTTTGGCACCTGGTAAAAGGATCGGACAATCAACCCAATTATGATTTGCCGAAACAGCATTCTTGGAAAAACGCTTTCCACACCTTTGAACACGATCTGGTTGGCTATATAACCGGACAAGCAATTCACGACGAGCCCGCAAGTTTGTACTTTGCTTTCCATGATATTCCCGAGGATACTCAAATTCGTCCTTACCTTTTTGGGGCTAAGGTTCACTCCATCAAACAACCTCGCATTCGTCTCCCGATTCCGGGTTTAACTGAGATAATCGTTGAGTTTGTTGATGTTCGTTAACCTGTAAGTCTGAGAAGCCCGGGTTCTCAAAGAAACCGGGCTTCTGACTTCGGTGCAAAAATCGTTCGCTATATCTGAGAAGCCCGGTTTCTCTCAAAGAAACCGGGCTTCTGGCTGGCGATCGCTTGTTTTTTAGGTTAATTAAGCGGATTTGATATAAGTCCTGTCTCCCCGGTCTCCCGGTCTCTCGGTCCCCCTGCTTACCTGCCCAAAAGGTCCCCCCTGGTTCCCTGCCAGTGCAAAAAAAAAAGGCGAATTTCTCTCAAGGAAACCCACCCCCTGCGGCGATCTGCTGTGAGATCGCCCTCGGGTTTTTGGGTGGGGCTGTCTTCCCACCCGGGCTAGCTTTGGAGTAAGCCAATTTCCGAATTTCCCTAGTCCATTGGCTTACTCCGTGCCAGTCCGGTTAAGAGAGAAGTTTTTTTCCTCGATTGACAACGCCTCTTTACTAGGTTTGCGTTTTTTTACATTCATAAGGGTCGCGCTTAGCGGCCCTTTTTTTGCCCCCTCATGGAAGCATTAAAAGTATAATAGCACGGTTTTTGTCGAAAAACAACATTGGCTGCAAAAATTTTTTTTTATTTTCTGCAGCTTCTGTAGCTTTTCCACTGTCGTATAGCCTAATGTTACAGAGCGCGATCGCCATTGCCCCATCCCCGGCCAACAGATTGTCTGGCACTACAAGTATTCGCGGCAACCCTCTAAATGGCCCCGTATTTGACTATTGCTTGAGAAGCCCGGTTTCTTAAAGAAACCGGGCTTCTGGCTGGCGATCGCTTGTTTTCCCGATAACCCGCAGGCGATCGCTTATCTTCCGGCAACTCGCAAGCGCGATCGCCTATTTTTCCGATAACCCGCAGGCGATCGCCTATTTTTCCGATAGGGAGCATTTCACTTTTGAAGCGGACGCCGCCTAACGCCTATAGGCGTAAGCCCCGCCTCCCAGGCGGCTGGCGCGGCTACACAAACAAAGCCCAAAGAGGGCTACTTTTACAAAACAGGACTTACGCAGAGATACTATTTGTAGGCTGCCGCACCGCGCACCAAACCCTATATCTATAATTAATCGTGCAATTTGCGTAAGTCCTGCAAAAGTGAAATGCCCAATGCGAACATGCCCAATTTTATCCCGAGGCAAGTCGTAGGCGTAGCCCGCCCTCCGGGGCGTAGGGGCCCAATGCCCAATGCCCAATGCCCAATGCCCAATGCCCAATGCCCAATGCCCAATGCCCAATGCCCAATGCCCAATGCCCAATGCCCCATGCCCTATTCTGCGTTCAATGCTTTTAGCAAAATCTCCACATTTTCCCCTGCATATCCCACTTCTATCGCCGGTTTTCCTTGTAAGCTCGCCTTGATTTCCTCTAGGTTTTCTAGCACGCTGCTGTTATTGCTAAAATTCCCTTCTGTATAGAGTTGGTTTTTAATCCAGACAAAGATACGACGGGGCTGGCCAGTCTGCCCATCGCTATTCTGAGGTTTCTGCAGGGGATAGTTCCCGAGCAGTTTAAATTGCTGATTTTTGCTGAAACTAGCTATCTCTTGGCAAATTTTTTCTACCAAATGATTGGTAACGTATTGCATAACCGCAGGCTGGAGGGTAAACTTGCTACCGACTTCTTCCTCGGCTTTCTCAACGAGCGATCGCAAGTCCAGGGATTCCAGAGTATTTACTACTTGAGAAAACTTATATCCCGAGAACAAACCGCGCAAGTCTTTAAGAGAAAGTGGCTGCTCTTCTATGGCCAGCCAGTACATCATGTCCCTTTCCAAAGGGGACAAGCGCAGAAACTGCTGCTCGACGATGCCTCTAATATTGCCTACGTCCAAGGCCAGACTGTGCTTGAAGAATTGACCCACATCGCCGGCAAACAAGTCTTTAATGGTTGTGGCAATTATCTTCAAAGCTAAGGGATTGCCGCGATAGAGGAAAATCAGTCTCCCCCATTCCTCTTCTCCCGAGAGTCCTTTGGCCTGCAATATTTTGCGAGCTTCTTCCCCTAAATCTCCTACAACTAAAGAGCGAACCGGCAGGGTTTCTCCTTCTAGAAAGGCAATTTCTCGCGGTTTTTCCGAGCTGGTCAGCACCAAGCAACTTTGATGGCTTTCCTCAGCCACTCGCCGAAGCAGTTCGCCATAGTCTCGATATTCTTCTCGATAATGCCCCGCGAAATCGCCGCTTTTGAGAATGCTCTGCCAATTATCCAAAACCACCAGGCAGCGATGGTCTTGGAAATACTGGAGCAGTCGAGATATGTTTTCGTCGGTGCTATCTGAGGGCTGCTGCCCCGACTGGGGAGATAGAGTTTGCAGCAGATCTGCCAGAAGGTCGGCGACGGAAGGTGGATTGCGCAGGCTGCGCCAGATAAGGCAGGTGAATTCTGGTTGAATTTTTTTGGCTAGCTTCACCGATAGCGCGGTTTTGCCAATTCCGCTCATCCCCAGCACTGCGACCAAACGGCAGTTGTCTGTCAAAATCCATTCTTTTAGCTCGGCGATTTCCTTTTCTCTGCCGTAGAAAATAGAGGCGTCTGGCGCACCGTTCCAATTTTGAGACTTGACTGCTTCTGGGGGAGCTGGGTCGTTTTGTTCCTCGAAGTCTTGATGGGCTATTTCTTGCCAATTTAGCCCTAGTTTCTCGCATATTTCGGTAAAATTGAGGAAATCGACGGGTCTGCCATTGAGGAAACTGGTGACGGTAGCCCGAGAAAGTCCCACTTCTGAGGCGAAAGCATTTTGGCTGGGATAGTTATTGCGCTTGAGGGCGAACTTGACTTTTTCTATGTTTTTTGAGGAAACTCTAAGCGATCGCGACATGGCCTTTGTTGTCAAAAAATGACTCGGATCTTTTTCCAATATTATCATCCCTGCAAGATGACCCCGCGCGATCGCTGCAAGATCGCGGGAAGATAGGCGATCGCGCTTTGCACCAGTCGTCTTGTCCCGTTGCGGCTCCACGATAATGCAGAAAAGGGCCTGTTAAAATATCCCCACTCGACTTTTTGAGACAGGACTTACGCATCACCTCTATATCTGGTAGGGGTCAACGGCCGTTGACCCCTACACTGAGGGCACATCTCTACAATTTGCATAAGTCCTATGAGATTCAGAACTTGCAGGCGGCAGTGTTTGTAGCGGTAAATATTGTGTAAAGCTGAGCATAGGGGCTGAGGCTAGAAACCCGGTTTTTCCAACAATACCTTCGCCAAAACGCAAAAACCCTTATTTGTAGTTTGCATACGGACATGAAACCCAACAAATACCTGTTTCCTTCTCAACGCCCGATCCCCCCAACCCCCCTTAAAAAGGGGGGCTTCAGAGCGCAGAGAGAGCTTAGCACCCCTTTTTAAGGGGGGTTGGGAGGATCGTCACCGGAGAGGTAAAATGGCGAAGGTATTGTCCAAAAAACCGGGTTTCTTTGGGCTTTGTTGCTAATCCGGTTTAACCTTAGTTATGGGAGGTCGCGCCTATGTCTGAAAATAACCAATCGATTGCTCTGGTATGGCGCTTGATTATAGGTCTGCTCGTTGTCGCGGGCCTATCTGCCCTTGCCTGGAATTTTTTGCATTGGATTTTAGAGATTCCGGACGAAGATATAGTACAAAATTCCCAAGAGTGTCTGTCTGATTATGGGACTTCCGAGAGGTCTGCCCGCAGGAGCTTGGGCGAAAAAATTTTAATTGCCAAACTGACAAGCGAAGAAAAGAAAGCTGCAGTCCAAGCTTTTGCCGAGTGCGATTTTGAAACTGCTGCTGACAAACTGGAAGCACACCTAAAGGTGAAACTCAATGACCCGGAGGCGCTGATTTATTTGCATAACGCCAAGGCAGCAGCTAGTGGGAAAACTCTGAAAATAGTCGCTAGCGTGCCCATTGGCGAAACCCTAGATTTCGCCCAAGAAGTACTGCGCGGGGTGGCTCAGGCTCAAAAGGAAGTCAACGGCGAGGGTGGCATTAACGGTAAACAATTGCTGGTAGAAATTGCCAATGACGATAACGACCCAGAAATCGTAAGAGAACTGGCCGCCGAATTTGTTGCCGATACCAAGATTTTAGCCGTAGTCGGGCATAACTCCAGCAGCGCTTCTGAGGCCGGAGCGCCAATATACGACGACGAGGGCTTGGTGATGGTTTCTGCTACCAGCGGTTCCATGAAGCTGTCTCAGTTTCAGAAATATGTGTTTCGCACGGTACCCAACGCTCGCGTTCACGCAGAAGCTCTGGCGAACGGCATATACGAGACTTACTACAAAGACGGGAATCTCAACACAATCGCTATTTGCTTCGATTCTCAAGATTCTTATAGCAAATCTTTCAAAGATGAATTTATCGTAGCTATTGCCGATATAGGCGTGAGCGTTCCCAGTACAGAGTGCGATTTAGCGGTTCCGTCTAAGAACTTTGATGCCAATGCCATCTCTGAGGCGATCGCCCAAGAAGCAGATGGGTTACTATTAGCGGCCTCGTACAAAAACCGGAATAATGCCATAAGCATTATCAAGGCCATAAGCATTATCAAGGGCAATCAAAAAAGATTGTTTGCCACTAGAAATATGTACGTCAACGAGACAATCAAGGAGGCGGGCGAGGCTGGGAAGGGCATGGTGCTGGCGGTGCCCGGGTATTCCGAGGATTTTTTGACTAAGGCTTTTGGGTTGTGGAACGCAAAAGTCAACTGGCGGACCGCTATGGCTTATGATGCGGCTGGGGTCATAATTGCCGGTTTGAAGCAGGGAAATTCTCGCGAGGATTTGCAACGGGCGCTCTCTGACCAGGATTTTTTCCTGGAGGATGGGGCGACGGGAACAGTAAAGTTTTTGCCCTCTGGCGATCGCGAGGTACAAGACCAGCAACAAGTGAAATTAGTGACAATTGAGTAGCTTGAAGGTGGTGGCTATGACTTCTTCCCCGTAGAGTAGTATGTGGGGCCGCCTACGGTGTGGGGTGTGGGGTAGGGTGTTGACTCTGGTACTTTACTTCTGTGCAAGTCCCTTGCCGCTGATGTCCACCTCCAAAACTTGGTAGAGTATCGATCGGGAGCATTTATGGCTTCGGGGTCGGCAATATAGGTGGCAGGAATGGATATCCAAGAACTGAACAGCATTTTAACAAGATTTGCCCAAAGAACCGCAGGGGTTGAAGGTGCCGTACTGGTATCGGACGAGTTTGAACTACTGAGCGAGCCAGTGGCAGAACTGGACGAAGACTTGACGACAGCTCTAGCTGCCTGGATGTTTGAGTCTCTGAACAAGTTGACTAGCGATCGCCCGCGCAAGCTGGAAATCGAACAGATTTGGCTCCATACGGAAGACGGTTATTTGGTGGGTATCCGCTGTAGGGGCGAAATTTTCTTGCTAGTCAAAGCCAGCAAGGATAGCAAGATCGGCTGGCTCAGGAAGGAAATTAACCGAGCTGTAGAAACCCTTGAATCTGCACTGGAAGACGAGGAAGGTTTTGACGCAGAACCCGATGGCCATCGAGAGACTGCCCTACAACCCTATAACGGTGCTTATGAGAAATTATCCCCAAAAAGACCGCGTCGGACTTTTCGAGGCGTAACGGAAGAGTGAGTTTTAGGACGGGGAAAACGCCTTGTCTCTTGGAGATCTTAGAGACAAGGCGTTCTTTGGCTTGCCCGATAAGAATCGGTAGCTTATTTATGCTTATGCTTATATCAAATCCGCGCTATTCGCCCCAAAAAAAGCTTCTGCGTAGGACGGGCGTCCCGCCTGTCCTAAAGAGCCCAAGCGCCCAGGCGGGACGCCCGTCCTACGGGAGATTCCAAATTTTTTCTGTAGGTACTTAACCGGATTTGATATTAGTTATCCTCAATTATCCTCTTCTAACATAAAACCCTCGTAAGCTCCTATGCCATGCTCGCTGAGATCTAGCCCCATTTCTTCTTCTTCTTTGGAAACTCGAATGCTGACGGTTGCCTTGATTGCCGACCAAACTATTGCGCTAAATAGCACTGCAAAAGCACCAACGGAACCGATACCGAGAAGCTGAACAAAAAGTTGGTTGAGACCCTCTAGCCCGCCGCCAACCAAGAATCCTTGTGCTGGACCGCTGCCCTCTGCATATAGCTCCCCTGGACCTTGACTAAAGAGACCTACAGCTAGGGTTCCCCAGATACCACAGACTAGGTGAACGGAAGTCGCCCCCACCGGATCGTCGATTTCTGCACGGTTGAAGACATCTACGGAAAAAACGACGATAATCCCGGCGATCGAGCCGATAATCACTGCGCTGCCAAGATTGACATAAGCGCAGGAAGCCGTAATCCCCACTAATCCTGCTAGCACGCCATTGATAATCATAGAAAGATCGGGCTTTTTGAAGCGCAACCAAGAAGTAAAGGTGGCGGCGATCGCTCCGGTGGCAGCAGCCATATTGGTGGTGAGAATTATATGAGCGATCGGCTTTGGATCTGCTGCCATTGTCGAGCCCGGGTTGAAGCCAAACCAGCCCAGCCAGAGAATCAAGCCGCCCAAGGTAGAAATACCCAAGTTATGGGCGGGCATCATCTTGATTTTTCCGCCTATGTAGCGGCCTAGGCGCGGTCCAAGCAACGCGCAACCTATCAACGCTGCCCAGCCTCCCATCGAGTGAACCACAGTGGAACCGGCAAAATCATAGAAGCCCAATTCTGAGAGCCAACCGCCTCCCCATACCCAGTGACCGGCGATCGGATAGCAAATGGCGACGAGCAAAAAGCTGAAGATGAGAAATGCTTTAAACTTGATCCGTTCGGCGACCGCACCGGAAACAATCGTTGCAGCGGTGCCAGCAAATGCCAGTTGAAAAAAGAACTTAGCATTGAGCGGTACAGCAGACCAATCCAGGGAAGTAAATATATCCTGGTAATCGGACTCCCGACCGCTAAATAAAAATCCCTGGGTTCCCCACAAGGAAACACCGCCAGCACCGTTAGAGAACATGAGGCCAAAGCCAAGAGCCCAATAGGCTACAGTAGAAAGACCAAAGACAATCAGGTTTTTGGCCAAAATGTTGACGGCATTCTTCTGGCGGCAAAAGCCCGTCTCTAACATGGCAAAGCCAGCATTCATGAAGAATACCAAACAGGCAGCGAAGATAACCCAGATAGTATCCAGTATCGTTTTAAGCTCGGAGTTAGACAAATCAGCTTCAGCCGCCAGGGCAACGCTACTCCAAACTAGCACGATCGTCCCTGCCAAGAACAGACAAGCTTGCCAGCTAGGAGAGAGCCAGCTTTTTTTCGGTCTTAATAACCTTTTTGATTTTTTTCCGCGCATCGATTTCTAGTCCCTCTTTAATAAAACGAGTCTTGTTGACAGAGTTGCTTCGGTAATCCAACGCAACTCTAGAGATTCGGTCAATTAATATAACCCTTGACTTAACGCCGCCAGTAAGGCGAATATATAGTCAGGACTTACGCATGATACTAAATCCGGTTTATAAAGGATGTTTTCTTCCAAGAGAGCCCCTTGGGCTTTGTTTGTATAGCCGCGCCTTTAGGCGTTAGGCGGCAGCGATCGATTGCATCCTATCTATACCGGATTTGGTATGACCTCTATATCTGGTAGGGGCCAACGGCCGTTGACCCCTACACTTAGGGCTACACTTAGGGCACGTCTCTACAATTTGCGTAAGTCCTAATAGTGTCATTAGGGCTATGTGAGAAACCCGGTTTTTTCCAAAAAACCGGGTTTCTGGCTAAGCTTCTGGCTCCGGTTCGGCACTGCTATATATTCGGCGATCGCGCTGACTGGCGTCCTAGAGTGGTTGCATTACATAGTTAACGTCATTCTTATCTTCTCCTTCGTCATAGATACGCTTGACGCCGTAACGTGCGTGTAAATCTGCATCTATTTCCCTGAGTTTGCGCAATACGTCTTGCTTGCCAGATGCAAATGCCTCTTGAAATTCCGGCTCCAGACGTCCTTCCTCTACATCATAAGCCTGCTTGACCTGAGCGATTTCCTCCCCATCGATAAAGTAACTAATCGCAGCTTCGCCAACCGCAAATGTCATTGAAAGCGCGGACTGGGCGTCGGTTGGCAGAACCTCCAATTGGGTTAGCAAGCGCTCGGCTACGCTGCTCTGATCCTCGTTACCGCAAGCAATTTGGGCGATCGCGATCGCCAACCACTTTTGAATCTGTAGCACGGCATTAGCATCAAAACGCAGCCAAACAACAAGGAATGCAAAACGGGCTGCTGCCGAAGTGAAGCGGCCGGCGATCGCCTTTTTCAGGGATTTATCTGCAGTCGCTCCTCCGAAGCCATTCTTGGCCGCCTCGTCAGGAATGCGTTTGTAAATCTGGACAAGGAGTTCCTCTATGTTATACCGTTCGTCCTCGTAGTCATTCCACTTAGAACAAACCGGAACGTGAATATCAGTAAGCGACCGATACTCGCTACTTCTTTCTGTTATGCAGGCTCGAATGTTTGCTTGCTTCGCCTCTTTAGCGTTTTTTGGCTTTCTTGATAAAGGCGACTCCAAGTTCAGATTAGAGCGCTCCCACCATGCGGGCTCAATTCGGTCAATCTTGTTTAAGATCAAAATCGTGGGTAGTTCCGTGCCATGCTGTTGCCGGTGTGCTGCTTTGAGGTTCGTGAGAAAATTGCGATCGCTCTGGACATTGCGCTCGTCCGCTGGAATCACAAATAAAAGAATATCTACTTTTTGCTCTACTATATCTTCAATTCCTTGTTTAAAAGCAGCGTCACCTCCGGAGTCGCCGGCTCCACGCGAGTCCACAAAGTCTAATTTCCAGCCATCCCGAGAATATTGGTGGTACTCGTTAACGACAGTTCCTCGTTTGGCAACGCTCACCTCAGCCTCGCGCTTTCCCAGAATGGCATTAATCAAGGATGATTTGCCCGAGCCCGACCGACCGTAAAGCGCGATTTTGGGAGTTCGGATTTGCTGCGCCCACCGCTTGGACTCTCGTTCCAGAATCCACTTTGCCCAGAACTTCAGGAACATAGGTAGCTCTTTGAGAACTGGCTCGATAGATACCTGGATTGATACGATCGCCAGACGCTCCAGAATATCCCGCGCCTTTTGAGGCCGCTGTTCTGGTAATGGAGCCATCAGATCGTCTATCAAATCGGCCAGTCGCTTCGAGACCTGTGGCGCGCTCTCTCGCCAATTTAGTTCCAATTCGCCGGTTACAGGATTATCGCCAAATTGGGTCGATGATTGACCCGTCAGCAAATAGAGAAAGGTGCGCCCTAAAGAGAAAAAATCGGATTTTGGCACTGCCTTGCCTCTGATTTGCTCCGGTGCCATATAGATTGGCGTTCCAAAGGCGGTGACCTCCTTATTTTCAAGCCTCTGAAAGTAAGTGTCGGTCAGTTGCCTCACCAAACCAAAGTCAATCAGCACCAATTGACCGTTTGGCCGGAGCATGATATTGGAGGGTTTAATATCCCGATGGAAATAGTATCGATCGTGGACTAGGGCCAATATTTGCACCAGTTGTTTTAACCAGTCAACTGCTTGCTCTTGCGATATCGGTTTCTTGTTTCTTTGGTCGAACCACTTCTGTAGATCCAGTCCCTCAACCTTCTCCATCACCAGGCAGTGCAATGGTTCGCTGGCTCCTTCGGGGTAGAAGGCAAAGTATCCATCTCCTCTGGGAATTCCGGGAGAATCTAGCTCTAGCAAGACCTCGGCTTCCCGCTGAAACAGCTCGACGACCTTACTACTGTTGAGGCGCAGCACCTTGAGAACTTTGGGCTTGTCCCCATCACAGATATCATGCACCTCCCAGGTTTCGGCCAGACCACCTCGGCCTAACATCCGAACGACCCGATAGCGCTCTTCCAGTACCAGTCCTGAATAAATCATGTTTGCCCCTCAAAAATTGCCCGTGCTACCTTTAGGAGGGATCTTGGCCGCCCCCCATTAGCTTGTATTCTCCTTACATTAGTCATAACTGAAAAGTCAAATTTATGGCCACGGGGATTTGTTGCCTTGGCCGCTTCTGCTTTCAGACCTATTTTAGGACTATGCCTGCTTGTATCCAGTTGCGGCAAAAATGTTTTTAGTGGCTCCTCCAGAATCTCGCCCCTTAACTCAGCCATAGGATCTTCTCAAACAAGTAATGGTTTCGAGATCCTTTGGGAAGCATCGAGCAATCTTATGCACGGTCTTTAAGGGGCCTTAGTTATTTGTTTATAGCAGTAAGCGTTCAGCTTTCAGCAGTCAGCAGAAGAGCAAAAGTATTGCCGATTATAGCTTTGGCGACGGATCGACTTGTCTTAACTTTAATGCGTAGTGCCACATAGCACTACGCTAGCCTGTAGGGGCGTGAGCTTCGCTGAGCTTGCCCGGAGGGCTTACGGCCGTTCGCCCCTACGCTCCGGCAATGTTTCTGCTGATAGCTGACTGCTGATAGCTGACTGCTGAGTGCTGACTGCTGAGTGCTGACTGCTGATAGCTGACTGCTTACTCAAACTCAAGGTGTAGATATGCGTTGCCCTAACTGTGGCTTTGACAACCCAGAGGGGATGAACTTCTGCGGCCAATGTGGCGCGCCCCTCAAGCTTATTTGTCCCGATTGCGGCTTCCTGAATCCTGTCTCAAACAATTTCTGTAGCGAATGTGGCGCTTTCCTAAGTCCACAACAAATTCCTAGCCCATCGGACAACCGGCAGAACGAAGCGAGCCCGGACTCTTTTTTACAACTCAAACCCATGCGCTGTCAGCTAACAGTGATGTTTTGCGACTTGGTAGGCTCGACTGCTCTGTCGGAGCAACTCGATCCAGAAGAACTCTGGAATGTAGTGCGAGCCTACCAGGAAGCTTGCGCGGAGGCGATCGCTCGTTTTGACGGATACATAGCCCAATATCTCGGCGACGGAATCTTGGTCTATTTTGGCTATCCTGCCGCCCACGAACGCGACGCTCAAAGAGCCGTGCGGGCAGCTCTGGGCATTATAGCCGCCGTCAAAGAACTCAATACTCAAGCTTTTATGACAGACAGAGGCATTGAGCTGGCCGTGCGCTTGGGAATTCATACTGGTCAAGTCGTCGTCGGACAAGTCGGCGCGGGAAACAAGCGCGAACAGTTGGCTATTGGCGAAACTCCAAACATCGCTGCAAGGCTGCAAGGTCGGGCTGCAGAGAATTCATCGGTCATCGGTGCCGCAACCCATAGATTACTTCAGGGACTTTTTGACTGCCAGTCTTTGGGCGTTCATACCCTCAAGGGCATTTCCGAACCGATGGAAGTCTATCGGGTCATACAGGAAAGCGAATATCAAGATCCTCTGGAAGTCGAAGCGATCGGTTTAACACCTTATATAGGTCGCGATCGAGAATTAGAGCAACTTTCTGAATCTTGGGAGCAGGCGAAGCTAGGCAAAGGGCTTGTGGTATTGACCGTTGGCGAAGCTGGCTTAGGCAAATCGCGGCTAGTGCAGACTTTTAAAGAAAGGCTTCCCAAAAACTCATACAAACTCATAAGGCTATGCGGCTCTTCTTTGTATCAAAATAGTCCCCTCTATCCGGCTATCTCTATGCTGCGGGTGCAGCTCGATCTCAGTCACGATGATTCTGCGGAGCAACAGCTCGCTAAGCTAGAGAATTTTTTGTCGGGCTATAACTTGGACTTGGCAGAAGCAGTACCGCTCTTTGCCTCCGTGCTGTCAATTTCATTGAGCGATCGCTACACCGCTATTGACTTGTCTTTTCAAAATCGCACCCAGAGGCTCGGCAAGCTTCTCAGTCTAATAGTCGGCGAAATGGCAGCTAGGCAGCCAGCGTTAGTCGTTGCAGAAGACCTGCACTGGAGCGACGATTGCACTCTGGAGCTGTTGCGTGCATTGAGCGATCGCATACAGCAGTCTCGCATCTTGCTAGTATGCACCTCTAGACCGGGATTTTCCTCCCCTTGGTCATCTGGCGATGGTAGTAGCACAATTGTCCTAAACCACTTATCACAAAAAGAAACAGAGCTTTTAATCGAAAACGTAGCTGGCGGCAAGAGATTGCCAGATGAAATGGCCTATCTGCTCGTTGCGAAAACCGATGGCGTTCCCCTATTTGTAGAAGAAATGACCAAAATGATTTTAGAGTCAGGGTTACTCGTAGAGAAAGAAGAAGCCTATGTGCTAACTTCCCCCTTACAAACTCTGCCTATTCCTCCTACATTACAAAGCTGGCTAATGGCAAGGCTAGACCGCCTCAAAGAGGGACTAGACGTGGCGCAATTGGGCGCTACCCTAGGGCGGGAATTCAGCTACGAGCTGATTAAAGCTGTTTCCCCACTGGAAGAAGCGACTCTGCAAAAAGGATTGGCCAAGTTAGTAGATGCTGGTTTATTATTTGCTACTGGCCAAATACCCAAGACTAAATACCAATTCAAGCATGCTTTGATTAAAAAAGCTGCCTATGAATCCCTGCTCAAAGCGACTAGAGAGCAGTATCGCCAGCAAATTGCCTTGGTATTAGAAGAGTAAAAGGTGTCAAGGCTTGTAAATAACAAGAAAGCGTTATATGAAACTAAGACCAAAAACAACTAGATTTATCATTGAGGCTCTTGAGTATCGTATAAAAGCCTACCAGTATCGTTTAGACGCGGAGAACCTGGATGAAGCACTTCTCTCCCCATAACCGGCACCGGCTCAAATTTAGAAAAAAGCAGCCCGCCTAAGCGGGCTTCCTTATATATAGCAGTACGCATTAAAGTTAGGATAATTCTGAGCCAAAGCTCGATCTGCCTTACTGCTGTTGGCTGAGAGCTGACTGCTATAGAAATTAATCGCCGCCAAACAGACGCTCTTACTCTTGGCTGAGAATCTTAGGCACCCTAAAAAAGTCTCCATCCTGGTCTGGAGCTGCAGACAAGAGCGCTTCTCGTTCGCCAAAAGGCTGCAACTCATCGGGTCGCGTCACATTAGTAACTTCGATCGCCCGGGTCGTCGGCGCAACATCAGTCGTATCCAGCTCGCTCAACTGCTCGAAATACTCCAGAATGCTATTGAGCTGGGTTGTAAACTCTTTTTCCTCCTCATCCGTCAGCTTTAGGCGAGCCAGATGAGCGACTTTACGAACTTCTTCGCGTTCTATCATAAATCAAATTAGGGTGTGGGGTGTGGGGTGTGGGGTGTGGGGCATTGGAATTTTGAGTTTTAAGTTTTAAGTTTTTAATTAAGAGTTGGCAACTCAAAACTCAAAATTCAAAACTCAAAACTTTTCTTCGGTCCCCATTACCCTAGAAAAATATATCCATCTTAGAGCGGCCAGTGGTTTTGAGCCAGTTTTGGGCTTCAATGTAATTATTCGGAGCCATGCGAATCGCCTGTTTCCAGTATTCCGCCGCCTTGTCAAACAAGACTTCTGCGTCTTCGCCATTGCCTGCTTCCCGAGCTTGGTCCCCCTTGTAATGGTAGATCACGGCGATATTGTTCAGGGATTGGGGCATCTGCGGATTCAGTTCCAGAGCTTGGAAATAGCGTTCTAAAGCCTTTTCGTGTTCCCCATTGCTGGTATGGATTAGGCCAATGTTGTAGAGAATATAGCTGCGATCGTAAGGGTCCTCTTCTAGCCGCAAAGCCTCCTCATAGTTCTGGAGCGCTTCGGCATATTCGCCATCGCTCTGAGCCGACATCCCATCGCGATAGTAGGCGAAAGCCTCCTTAGATTGCTTGTTGGTCGGCAGTATCTTCAGGATGATGTCCGCCATCACCGTAAAGGATTTGTCGATAAAATTATCGTTGCGTTGGGTTCTTGGCATATTGCCTTTTAATTTATAAATTTACTATTGTAATAGTTTATCCCGTGTCTTGGATTGTACTAAAAACCACCAGCCATCGCTGGGAAGCAGAGTTGATGCAGCAGCTTCTGGAGGCCCATAACATCCCGAGTCGGATTGTGGATTTGGGAATAAGGTCCTATTTGGGCAGCGGGAGTTCTGCGGCTCTACAGGTTCGTTCTCCAGACAGGTGGACTGCATTGCTATTGCTCAGTCAACCAGAGGAGGAGGAAACAGGGTGAAAGCCGGTCAAGGGTGTGGGGTGTAGGGTAGGGTGTTGGTGATGAAGCCAATTCATAGCCAATTGGTAATGAACGGGTAGCGATCGCGACGAACATCCCGAAACCCGGTTCCTGTAGGGCAATCCCTGCTCCCGAAAGCGATACGGGAAAACGGCATGAAGTTTCCCTACACTCTACACCCTACACCCCACACCCGCTTGTGCAGGGTCTGCAAAAGATTACTAAATAGATATAGGAATAAATAGCTTTCATGTCTTTATTAGATTGGTTTGCAAATCGACGGAAATCAGGTCCGATCGCCGAGGAGCGACAGGAGCGCGAAATAGCCGAAGGGCTGTGGACCAAATGTGAAAAATGTGGGGTTCTAACTTACACGAAAGACTTACAGGCCAATCAAATGGTCTGCTTGGAGTGCGGCCATCACGTTAGGGTGGATAGCGACGAACGAATCCGCCAGCTTATCGATGCCAAAACATGGCTGCCCCTAGATGAGAACCTCAAGCCATTAGATGCCCTGGAGTTTCGCGATCGCAAAGCCTACAGCGATCGCCTGCGAGATTACCAGAAAAAAACCGGGCTAACCGATGCCGTCAAAACGGGTCTGGGCAAGCTCGACGGTCTGCCCCTGGCTCTGGGAGTCATGGACTTCGGCTTCATGGGAGGCAGCATGGGCTCGGTAGTAGGAGAAAAACTGACTCGCCTTATAGAAAGAGCGACTCGGGAGCGCTTGCCCTTGGCGATCGTCTGTGCCTCTGGAGGGGCCAGGATGCAAGAAGGGATGCTGAGCTTAATGCAAATGGCTAAAATCTCCGGTGCCTTAGAGCGCCACCGGGAAAACAAACTGCTCTATATTC
Source organism: Oscillatoria sp. SIO1A7 (assembly GCA_010672965.1). Taxonomy (GTDB): domain Bacteria; phylum Cyanobacteriota; class Cyanobacteriia; order Cyanobacteriales; family Laspinemataceae; genus SIO1A7. Next base: position 880 of record JAAHFN010000029.1, on the reverse strand, counting down.
CCATTCTCACCCACCCGACCACCGGCGGCGTTATTGCCAGCTTCGCCATGTTGGGAGACATTATTTTAGCCGAACCCAAAGCGACCATTGGTTTTGCAGGGCGACGAGTAATCGAGCAGACTCTGCGAGAAAAGCTGCCCGAGAATTTCCAAACCGCAGAAGACCTACTACAGCATGGTTTTGTAGATGCCATAGTACCTCGCACGCAGCTTAAGAAAACCCTGGCACAATTGATTTGCCTGCATCAACCCCAGTCCCCCCTGTCTAATAATCATCTGGTCCCAGAGGTGGAAGAGCTGAATTCTGCAATCAAGCGATCGGTTAGTTAGGGTGTGGGGTGTCGGGTGTGGGGTGTCGGGTGTTGGGTGTTGGGTGTCGGGTGTCGGGTGTCGGGTGTGGGGTGTCGGGTGTGGGAAGGGAGGGGAGAACTTTCAGCAGTCCTTCTCACACCAAACCATCCTACACCTCCACACCCTAAAAAAAGCCTCCCACTCTTCCCACACTCCCATGTCCCCTGGTCTTCTTGTGCGTCTTCTGCCCTCGTCCCCAAGTCTCCCCCTCCCCCCACACCCCACACCCTAAACCCCAAAAATGTCCCCCGGTCTCCCGGTCCCCAAGTCTCCCCCACACCCCACACCCCACACCCCACACCCCACACCCCACACCCCACACCCCACACCCCACACCCCACACCCCCAACCCCCAACCCCCCCCCCCCCACCCCCCACACTCCAGCTCACCTCGGCCCACTTGCGATGAGCGATTTGGATTGTTTAGGTCGCGACCTCCGGGCTCGCCGGACGGTAGAACATAAAAAAAGGAAAAAGTGTCGATCTCGGAGGACGCCGAAACATTAAAAAAAAAAAAAATAAACATCGCC
>JAAHFN010000028.1 GCA_010672965.1 Oscillatoria sp. SIO1A7 | reverse complement strand
TCCTGGTGCTTAGGGCGCGGTGGAACCACGCCGAACCCATCCCGAACTCGGACGTGAAACGCTGCAGCGGCGAAGATACTTGGTGGGTAGCTGCCCGGGAAAATAGCTCGGTGCCAGGATTAATTTTAAAATGTCTATCTTTCCGATCCTATCGGAAAGATAGACATTTGTTTGAGAACCATGAAGGTTTGAGAGCGATCGGAGGATGGGAGGATCGCTTTAACCTCGGCAATCGATCCAATGTGTTATGATATCCTTTTAAACAAACAAACCACTAACTTTTTATCAAACACAAACACGGTTAGAAATCGATAAGCTAATTATAATCGAACGGCTTAGACGATAGTCAATAATAGCGTTATATGGAGGGGAAACAATGACTCTTACAAAATCTCTGGAGCAGAGCGTTGACTCTAGAAAAACATACTCTTTTATTCAAGAAAATGGAGGTAGCTTCAAAAACTACTTAAATCAATATTCACAAAACCTTATATTTCGAGATGCAGAAGAGAGTGAAATTCTAATACAGGGAAATCCGTTTAGACGACCAACTCGTTGTAACGATCTTCAATTTTTAGACTTTGAAACACAACTTAATCAGGAGGATAGCTGTAGCAACAGTGCACTCGCAGCCCATCGCATACTTTGCAATATATATGAAACTGACTTGATTTTTCATCCTGCCATAAATTCAAAGAAATTGTGGTCAGACTTTGCTGATTTTTACAGCAATAATAATAAAGTTCTTGGCGAGATTATTCGGCCAGTTATTGAAAAACATGTTTTTGGTTTTTTAGATGATAAAGTGGAAATATCCGGAAAGTGGTCTTCTAACATATTGAAGAGTTACTTTGAGGAATTTTATAAAGAATGTGAGTGTTCACAGAGCCATGTAATTAACTCAATATTATCTGCTAAAGACAAGAAGAAAGCAGCCATTTTCTTCCTTGTACAATTAGCAGGGGACTTTCTTTCTGAAGCTTCAGCAATGGCCCGAAATGTACTTGGAAATTATGGACCTGCATTGTCTGAGCTATTCAAGGTTCTGATTGATGAATATGGATATGGTGTCCATGAGGCGAAGCACAGTTCGTTGTTCGAGTCAACAATGAAGAGTTGTGGGCTTAGTTCCGAGTTGCACACTTATTGGCAGTTTTATCTACCTACTTCGTTGTCATTAATCAACTACTTTCACTATGTTTCTCGCAATCACAGTCTATTTTTCCGTTATATTGGTGCCTTGTTCTATACTGAGGTTAGCTTGATATATACAACAAAAGCACAGTCTAAAATGTTAAAAAGTGTTTTTGGCTCTGAAGTAGACACTCGATATTTCGACGAGCACACCCATATTGATAAGCATCATGGTCGCATGGCATTTGATAAGTTAATTAGCCCTATGCTCGAGAAGTATGGTGATGAAGTTGTGAAAGAAATTCTTCGAGGTTTTGAGGAATTTCGTTTACTCCAAGAAATCGCAGACCAAGATTTTATTAACCAAATTCAGTGGGCAGATCAAGTTGATAAATATCGTGAAAAAGCCGCTGACATTTATCATCGAATTGAATCTGGCGAAATTTCGACCCCTCTCGAGACTTTTGTTGAGGTTTTGGGAGAACGTTCAACGACACATGTACATGACGATCATCGCTTACTAGTAATTGAGAGCGGTGAAATGGATTTTTGGCCCATATTCGGCGATACAATACGTTTCAAGGCTGGCGATATAATGCTAGTGCCCATGCATCGACTACATGGCTCTGTTGTTCGTACAGATGAGTGTATCTACCACCAACCTCAGGTTTTCAATGAAATAATGCAAGAAATGCAAGCAACATAAAGCTCGGTTATAGCGGTTCTCAAATATATGAGGTACGTTCGGGTGCAGACAGCAGAATGGTTTCAGCCGTTTCACACGCATTTACCAAATTGAGAGCCGCTATATCGTATGATTTAAATTGTGTTATAAACATTTTTTTAAAAAAAATTGATTTAGGTGCAAACGTGAAAATAGTAAACTTCGCTCCGAATACCCACAATTTCCTTATCAATAATGAAGAAGAAAAATACTTTTTATTGCATACTGAAGATGGACAAACCCTTTTACTGAATGCTCGGTGCAGTCATAGAGGCGGACCGCTTAACCTTGGTAAATTTACTTGCGACGGTAAGGGGATAGTTTGCCCCTGGCATGGGGAAGTTTGTTCTAAAAAGAAACTATATGCCCAGTCCCTCCCTATGGTAATAAGAGCAGATAAAGCAACTGCTATTATTGATACTCATGAAGATAGTTCAATTCAATGTTTTAAAACCTCGTTACTACCCAATAATAGAGAGAGGAAACCAGCAATATAACCTGGGAGTAAATCATTTTTGTCATAAAAAATGTACTAATTGGTGGCTTAGTGGTGCAGAAAAGTAGTCAAGCCAGATTGACAACGTTAATTAAGAGAGTTTTCTATGATTCAGCTTACTATTCATAAAGATGCTTATGATTTAGGGATTCATAACCCTATCGCTTGCTTGATAAGAAATATAGAAATCAAATCAGAGCTTTCAAATTCAGTTTCCGGCGATGCTAGGGATATGATTGCAATGCTCGAAACAAATTCTCAATCAATACTCTTGAAGCCAGAGGTTATTGCTTTTAGACAGCTCTTTGAAAATTTAGGGTATCCAAATCAGATTCCTGCTGGTCAACGTTTGATCGAATCTTTCCAGAAAAAAGGATTCAAAGCTTACAATAATATAATTGATTCTTATAATATTGCTAGTTGCTTGTTTGGTTCAGGGCTTGGCTTGCACGATGCAGAAGGTATTAAACAAGACATTCATATTTATCGAGCCAAAGGCAATGAAAGAATAAAACCCATTTTTAAAGATAAGAAGACAACTATACCAAACGGAGATATTGTTTATTCTAGCAGTGGGAAAGTGATTGCATGGCTTGGAAAGAAAGATGTTGATTCTGATGAATTCAAAGTTGTTGATAATACAAAAAAATTACTCCTTGTTGCCTTAGGTAATAGTCAAACAAGCTTAGAATATAATCGCAGTGTATGTATTTCTGCAATCAGGTTGATGAGGAAAAGTTGCCCAAATATTTATGCTCAATTTATACTTACTGTATTAGCTGATTGAAATTCTTGACTAGCAAACTATTCAAGTGTTTTGAGTAAAGCACTCGTTACTGGAGGCTTCAATTTAACTATGCCATCTAAAACAACCTTAAGAAGAATTTATATCTATCCAATCAAATCTGCTTCCGGTATTCCCTTGAAAAGTGCTATCGTTGAACGACGAGGATTGAAATACGATCGTCGTTTTATGGTTGTTGACTCAAATAATTCCTTTTTGACCCAACGTCAAATACCAAATATGGCATTGATCGGTGTCAAAATTGATTGTGATAACTTGCTGGTTAGTGCACCAAATATGCCATCTATTTCTATTCCGCTTGAACCATCAAGACCTCATAGAATAACAGTTAAAATATGGGAGGATGAATGCTTAGCAATACCACTTCAATCTGAAGTCAGCAGTTGGTTTAGTAAATTACTAGGTGTTTCATGCCAACTTGTGTATATGCCAAAAGAGACTGAAAGGTTAGCTCCACCTAAATATTCTAATAGGAAAGAACTGGTTGGTTTTGCGGATCGATTTCCTTTTTTGCTGACTAATGAAAGTTCGCTAGCGGATCTAAATTTTAGATTAAGAAAAAATATTCAGATGACAAGGTTTAGATCTAATTTTGTTGTCGATGGCGCAAAAGCTTTTGCTGAAGATACTTGGAATAAAATCTCTATTAATAAAATATTATTTGAGTGTGTAAAACCTTGTCCAAGATGCAAAATCATTAATATCGATCAGAACTCTGCGAAGCATGACCCTGAACCCCTAAAAGTCCTAGGCTCTTACCGTTCTCAAAAAGGTGGCATTATGTTTGGCAACAACTTGATCGCATATGATTTTGGAGTTGTAACTGTTGGAGATAATGTCAACATTATTAAAAATAATCTGTCAGGAATCTAAACTGTAAACTGTAACAGCATTGCCCTGTCATTTTGTAAGCTGCTGCGCATTTAGATTGGGATAAGCGATCGCGCCAAAAAAAACTTAGGATAGCGAGAAAGTCCGCTTTCAGAGCGCTATCTAGCCGTTACCGATTTAAACGCTCAACAGCTTAGCAATATTATAATTAATATCCTCTCTCGAATATCTAAACGCTCGTAACTATCTATTTGCGTTCTTGTAAGTTTCTTTTCTATTCTTCTGTAAAATGGTTTTTTACCGTTATCTTTCACTTGCAAGATCTAAATTTATTAGAATATGCAATTTAGATGATTGAAAGCTTATTGATTGTTAGTGGGACTTAAACTTTGTTTAAGCCCAAACAAAGCCAAAACTGGCTTGATAAGCAGCAAAAACGTCTATATTTTCCGTCAGCCAATTATAAAAACGAAAAGACATGGCTGTAGGAAATGTTTCCAATGCTTCAGGAAAAATATTCAAAGGTTAGTAGTTTCTTGAGAAGGCGATCGAATTTACATGAATCAAGTTACTAACAAGCAACTTTGGCCACTCTCTCAAAAAAATTCATTTTTCTTGCCTTCCTTGGCATTGTCCATAGCACTCTTAATCCTTTCACTTGCGGCAATTCTAACGAGATTAGCTGAATTCGATCTTGGAGCTAGTGCAACTGTATTTAACCGCTGCTGGATTGCTACAGTTACATTTGCCTTGTGGGAGGGTAGCAGGGTTATATTCTCTGTGAATCCTGAGCAAGAGGCTGAGTTGTCAAGAGATATTACAGTTAAGGATATAGCACTGTTTGTAGCAGAATCTTTAATGAGTTTTGGCTGCTTATTTCTTTGGGCTATATCACTTACTAAAACTAGTGTAGCTAATGCTCATTTGTTGCACAACATGACTCCTATTTTTTCAACCCTTGGTGGTTGGCTATTTTTAAAGCAGGAGTTTGATAAACGTTTTCTAATTGGCCTAGGTGTAGCACTGTTAGCTTCTAGTTATATTGAGCTTGAGGATTGGGTTATTTCTCCTAGTAGTTTTACTGGGGATATGCTGGCATTGCTGTCTTCTGTATTTTATGGTGGTTCATTTTTATGTCGTGAGTTTTTACGCAGCAAGTACTCAGCTAGTATAATCTTGCTAGCCAGTTGTTCTTTAAGAACTATCTTCGCTTTGTTCCTAGCTTTAGCTACAGAGGATTTGCTCCTACCGAGCACACAACTTACTTGGTTTTCTGTCCTTGCTCTAGGCATTGTTGTTCAGTTTTTTGGTCATAGTCTTCTAACTTATAGCCTCAAGTATTTTTCCTCTGGCTTTGCGACCCTATGCCTTCTACTCGATCCAATAATTACAGCCTTACTCGCCTGGAAAATATTTGATGAAGAGCTGACTTTACTAAACATTATTGCTTTAATTGGTGTTATAGCTGGAATTTATCTTGCTAGCATAGGACGAGGATCTCAGAAAGCAATTGGTTCTCAAACGGAAGACAATAAGCCAACTTAATGGGAGGTTAGCTGGGCTAAGGTGATTTCTAGAAAAGAAAATACCGACTAAGTTGGACGAATCAGAATGTCCCATTTAGGGAGAAGAGGATTTCGCTCTAGTCGCTTCTCGATACCATTCATTGCATGAATGGATCTGAGAAATGCCTTTTTGGTACACCTTCTTACTCAAGTTGACGATGGGATGAATACCCTTCCAAGTCATGCTCCGTGCCCAAGAAGCGCATTGTTTCTACATCAGTTAGCTGGGTTCCATTCCAGTGCTGCTCCAAAATTACCCAACATCGCTCAATTGTACTTACTATGGTAGGGTGGATAGTAAAGTAATTGGATCGACTTTCCTGTCTGGTCGCAAAATTCCACCATTCGCTTGAGAAACTGAGTGCGTGCCCCACTACTTTCAGACCCGTTGTCCATCTTAATTTGAATCACCTCACACCTTTGTTTCTCAATTGGCGCAAGGATCTCCCACCACTGCTCCAGAACGTCTACAATCAAATCGCTGGTTTTATATGAACTACCAAAGGTAATGTACAGTTGCCCACTATCTTCATCAACCATCCCGCAAGGAATGTAGGTTTCTTTGCACCCCATATCATGGTCGTATGCAATGAATGCTCCTCGCGTCCGACCTCCACGAGAATAATTGCCGATCTTGACTGTCGCTTTAGAATCCAGTGAAAGGCGTCTCACCCTACCCGAATTACTCGGTAGGTCTTTAGTTTTGATGTTGTCGAAGATCGCGTCTGTTTCTGGAATTTTTTTTTGAGGTTTGGCCTTAATTACCTTGCGCAGGCGATAGCCCATGCTATTCAAAACAATTGCCATCGTACTTTTGCCTAGCAATTGTTCCTCGCTAAATCCCTGGTCTATCAGTCCGTTCAGAGCCTCCGCTGCCGTGAGACGAGTATAGGCAATTGTGCTGTTAAAGGTTGAATACTGTTGACAATGAGATTCTGCTAACTTACGGAGGGCATAAGCTGCCTCTGGCTGTCGTTCTTCCCAACGTTTCCTACCGCTAAAACTGGACTGGGCTCCTACACAGGTTATGCCAGTAAGTTTTTCTGCCAAACCCAACGCGACGGTTTGCCGCCTAAGCGCCAAATCAAAATGCTCCCACAGTTTGATCGGACTTGTCTTTCCAGTCAACTTCACCCATCTCAATTATTAACCATTAAAATGCTGGTGTGGTTATTGCAATTTCACAAACAACTTAAGATTGAGAGGTTGGCTACCTTACTCCCCTTACCAATTAAGTTTGATAGCCGACGCCGTCATATAAAAATTTTTTTATTGCTTCCAAAACTAAGCGTTCCCAATTGTAAAGTATATTATTAGAACCTATTTTCCCAAATCCGCTGGTATAAATTTGAAGAAGAGTCAAAAAATAAACCATTTAAAAAAACAGATTAAGTAAAAAAACGTCGTCAAGAGATTCAAGATTTGTTAGAAAATAATAAAGAAAATATATAGGCTGGAAGGCTTGTGATGTATATGATTGATGAATGTCATCTGGTCTGGGGAGATGCCTGTGGATATGTTTGGGGTAATACCAAGAAACGGATTGAAATTCCTATGACCAATGAAAGAGAAAGGCAAACTTATTATGGATCACTTAATTTTAATACAAAAGAGTTTCATGTGGAGGCTTACGATAGTCGCAATAGTGAAAACACAGTTAGTTTTTTGAAATCTCTCCAGGCTCAAAATCCAGGTGTTTGAATACTTGTTATATGGGATGGAGCATCCTATCACAAATCGAAAGTCATTAGAGAGTTTATATCAGATATAAATAAATACCAGCTTCAGAATGGAATATTCACTCTCGTTAAGTTTGCTCCAAACGATCCAAATCAAAACCAAGTATAAGATGTTTGGTTACAGGCTAAGAACTTTGTTAGAAAGTATTGGTATTCTCTGTCGAAATTTCAAAATAGTGAAGTGGCTATTTGTCTTTGTAACTGATGGTCATAAGTTTAATATACCCAAAATTAATTGGTATAAAGCAGACTGTTACAGTTAAAAAATCGACAATTTAGTCTCGCATATTTTTGGTTCACGACTCAAATCCTAATGCTGTAGTAATTTTTGGGTAATATCCTACGGAATGTTATGGATTGCTGCACTTGAACTAAACTAATTTCTGATACCAACTTTAATGAATTTAAACCCTAATAAGCGACAAAATTATAAGAGAGGTTGAAGAACTGCATCCCTTATCCAGCTTAGCTTGTAGGCTGCTTGTCACCCCGTAAGTCGTAAGGGAGACCAGTTTGAGGTGCATAAGCTAACTAACTAATTAATGGAAAATACGTCCGCCAACCGGGAGAAACTGTATGGCTGCCGGAGATTGGTTTGGAGATTGGCCGGGAGATGGGAACCCATTTCGGCTGGACGCGGGAGTGGCTCTATTGGTACGACCAAGATGGCAATAGGTATGCGACCCCAGAGGAAAGGGCACAGCAAGCAGATCTAGCAGAGGAACGGCTGGAATATCTAAATGCAAGGTTGCAAGAAATGGGCATTAATCCCGATAATCTTTAGAGTGTAGGGTGTAGGGTGTAGGGTGTAGGGTGTAGGGTGTATTACTTTGCTCCAATGCCCAATGCGAATATGCCCAAGAAAGCAGTCAGCGGTCAGCGGTCAGCGGTCAGCAGGAGGCGGTCATGCTAAAAGCATAAGAGCGCAGCCGTAGCCGGGGAGCGCATAAGCTGAAAGCTGAAAGCTGAAAGCTGAGAGCTTTTTTGCACAATGCCCAATGCGAACATGCCCAATGCGAACATGCCGCACTATATATACTTAGTATGTGCTGTGGTAAGTAAAAATGAAAAATATAGAATATTGGCTCCGGTTGGCGATCGCTGCTTTATTGTTGGCTAGCGGCTTGGGTGCGGGTAAAGCCCAAGGTCATCTGTCGGTCGGATTGGCGAGAGATGGGGCGGTAGGATGGCAAGAATTGCCTGGGAAGAATGTGGCTTACCGCCTTGAGGATTTAGGAGAAGACGCCGGGGAGCCTCTGTTGCAATCTCAAGCAATGGAGCAACGGGCTCGGATGCTGTATGAAAAAGGGCGGTTTTTAGAGGCGGTAGCTCTGTTGGAGCAGATGGAGGCAGATTATGCAGGGGCTGGAGATGGAGTGGGTCGGGCAACTGCATTAAGGAATTTGTCGTTGGCTTATCAGGCAATCGGGGAGCGAGGGAAGGCAAATGCGGCGATCGCCAATAGTCTGGAAATCATCCAAGGACTGGAGAAAACTACGGAACTGACAAAACTCCTGGCTTTGGTGCTAGAGAGCCAAGGCCAGTTGGAGCTGTCTTCCGGGCAGTCGGCAGAAGCTTTAGATACTTGGAAGGAAGCGGCTCGACTATATAAAGAAATTGAAGATGTCGCGGGATTGACTCGCAGTCAGATTAACCAGACGCAAGCCCTGGAAGCTTTAGGACTATACCGTCAAGCGTTGAAAACTTTGAAGGAACTCAACGAAACTCTTCAGGGACAACCGGATTCTCTGGTTAAGGCAAAAGGGCTGCAAAGTTTGGGGGATGCCCTGCGCTTGGTAGGGGATTTGAAGCAATCTCGGGAAGTTTTGCAGGATAGCTTGACCGTGGCGCAAAGGCTAGAAGCAGTTGAGGCGATCGCTGCTACGCTTCTGAGCTTGGGAAATACGAGCCGCCTACAACGCTCTTCAGAGGAGGCTTTAGATTTTTACCAACGGGCGGCAGCACAATCTATTTTAGCCAGCACCCGGATTGAAGCGGAACTAAATCAAGCGAGTCTATTGATAGAGGAAGAGGAATGGTCGGGAGCTAGGGCGTTAGTAGATAGACTTCAATCTAATTTGCAGCAAAATACGATTGGAGGTCGGGTCGGAATTTACGCTCGGATTAATCTGGCTCGGAGTTTGATGAAGATAGAACTCTCGGGAATTAAGGAAAAGGAGAACTCCAAACAGTTAAAATCGGCTTTGATTAACCAAGCTGCAGGGTTGTTGGCCGACGCGGTGCGAGAAAGCGAGCGAATCGGCGATACTAGGGCTGGTGCTTATGCCCTGGGGAGTTTGGGGGGACTGTACGAGCAAATAGAGCAATGGTCTGATGCGAGACAAGCGACCGATCGCGCTTTACTTTTGGCTCAATCGATTAATGCAGCGGATATTGCTTACCAGTGGCAATGGCAACTGGGGAGGATTCTAAAAGTACAAGGCGATCGAGACAGTGCTATCTCAGCTTATACCCAAGCTGTCAATACGCTTCAATCTCTACGCGGGGATTTAGTGGCAATTAGCTCGGAAGTTCAATTTTCTTTTCGAGAAAGTGTCGAACCAGTTTATCGAGAGCTGGTGGGAATTCTTTTGGAACCAGGAGATGCAGTGGAGCAATCGGCTCTCGTCCAAGCTCGCGATACTATTGAATCGTTGCAGTTGGCGGAGCTGGATAATTTTTTCCGGGATGCTTGTTTGGATGCGGAGCCGGCGCAAGTGGATCGGGTTGACCCGAATGCGGCGGTTTTTTATCCAATTATTCTGCGCGATCGCCTAGAAGTGATTCTCGCTATGCCGGGACAACCCCTGCGCCATTACAGTACCAACTTGCCCCAAGAGGAAGTCGAGGCAACTCTCAAAAAAATGCGGGATGCCCTCACTATACCAAGGCTACAGCTTTCCGTGAAAAACTTTTGGCGTCCCTCGCAAAAAGCCTATGACTGGTTAATCCGCCCGGTTGAAAAAGAACTCGCCGATAGTGGAGTAGAAACCCTGGTATTTGTCCCTGACGGTGCTTTGCGAAATGTTCCCTTAATAGCTCTTTATGATGGGGAGCAGTATTTGGTGCAAAAATACGGTGTTGCTATCACTCCCGGACTGCAACTGCTAGATCCGAAACCCCTGGCACGGGAACAGCTCCAAATTCTGGCTGCCGGACTTACCGAAGCGCGCCAAGATTTTTCTCCCCTTCCTGGGGTTCAATTTGAATTAGAGAAGATTGGCTCTGAAGTACCTACAGAGGTTTTGCTAAATCAGTCTTTTACGGAATCCAGTTTCAAGAGTATAGTAAACTCTTTCCCTTTCCCCGTGGTTCACTTAGCGACTCACGGAGAATTCAGCTCCAACGCCGAGGAGACATTTATTCTCACTTGGGATGAAAAAATTAACGCGAACGAGTTAGATAATCTGCTGCGGACAGATAAGCGCCAAACTCGTCCGATTGAATTGCTCGTTCTTAGTGCTTGCAAGACTGCTGCAGGAGATAGTCGAGCTGCTTTGGGATTGGCCGGGGTTGCGGTGCGGGCGGGAGCGCGCAGCACTGTAGCCAGTCTTTGGTATGTGAACGATGCAGCTACTTCTTTGCTGATGACTGAGTTCTATAAGGAATTAGCAGAAAACAGCCAATTGACGAAAGCGGAAGCCCTTCGTCGCGCCCAACAACATATTTTAGAAAATCATAATTTCTCACATCCCTATTTTTGGTCGGCTTTTGTTTTAGTAGGTAATTGGTTGTAGATAGCAGGAGAGCAGTCAGCAGGAGAGCAGTCAGCTTTAGTAGGGGCGGTGCCCCCGTGCCCCGGGAGCGTCTGGGGCGGGCACGGGGGCACCGCCCCTACGGGATTTATGGAACAGCTACGCGGATTTGATAAATTAATTGAACTACTCCCGTCAGCTTCCCCTACGGGAAGGGCTCAGCTTTTTTGCCCGATCGCCAACACCTACCGAATGCCCAAGATACGATTAAAATGAGAAGCGAGCAGTGAAGCGAAGAGAGTAAGTATGGGATATAGCATAGAAGCGAGCGATCGCAATTTCGAGGAAGAAGTCTTAGAAAAATCTTATCAAAAGCCAGTTATAGTGGATTTTTTTGCTACCTGGTGCGGTCCTTGCCAAATGTTAAAGCCGATTTTAGACAAAATCGCCCAAGAGTACGACTGCGTGGTCGCCAAAGTGGATACAGAAGAGAATCCCTCTTTAGCCAGTGCGTTTAATGTCGAGGGAATTCCCGATGTCAAGATTCTTGCTAATGGCCAAATTATCGACGGATTTGTGGGGGTTTTGCCGGAACCGCAATTGCGAGAGCTTTTGGCCAAACATAATATAAAGTCGGAGCTAGAAGAGGGTCTGGCGGCTATCCAAGCGGAAATCGCCCAGGGAAATCTAGAAAAAGCAGAAACCCTTTTTCAATCTTTTCTGGCCAAATACCCCGATAATCGCCGAGTTGCTTTGGAAGCGGCAAAGTTCTTTATCGGCAGCAACCAACTAGAAATGGCGCAATCTCTTTTAGTACCGATTGGTGCAGACGAAAAGGAATTCTTTGCGGAAGCCCAAGCAGTCAAGGCATTGATACAGTTTAAAAGTGAATACAGCAATCCTACTGGAGATAGCGACCTGGATCGAGCTTTTACCAAGGCGGCTGGCTTGGCCGTAGCAGCACAATACGAGGAGGCGTTAGAACTATTTTTAGAAGTTATAGAAACCGATAGAGACTATAGAGATGACGGTGCCCGTAAAGCTATGATTTCTATTTTCGATTTGTTGGGCAATGACAACCCTTTGACTCGGGAGTATCGCAAGAAGTTGACCCTAGCATTGTATTAAGTTTCTTCGCCAACAGTTAGGGCTAGTTGATAGATTTGGCGGCGGGGCATAGCAGCTTGCGCCGCTAGATGGCGGCTGGCCTCGGAACGAGACATTCCTTGTTTTAAGAGTTGTTGTAATTCTGCTTTTAATTGCGATTCGCTTATGGCTGTAGCTTGGTCTTCCTGGCGAGGAGCGATGACTAAAGTAAATTCGCCTTTGGGTTGGCCTATGCGATCGCAATGGTCTATGGCTTCGTCAATAGTTCCTCGCCAAAACTCTTCGTGTAGCTTGGTCAACTCTCGCCCTAGAACTAAGCTGCGATTTACTCCTAGCACTTTTGCCAAGTCTGTCAAAGTTTGCTGGAGACGATGGGGCGCTTCGTATAAAACGATCGCCCTAAATTCCCGTTGCAAGGCTTCCAATCTCTGGCGTCGCTCTTTACCTTTGGCGGGTAAAAAGCCTTCAAAAGCAAATCTTTCTGCTGGCAAACCTGCGGCGCTTAAAGCGGTGACGCAGGCAGTCGGTCCAGGAATCGGTACTACGGATGCACCTGCATCAATGCTGGCTTTGACGAGTTCGTAGCCCGGGTCGGAAATTCCGGGCATTCCGGCATCGGTAACTAGAGCGATCGCTTTTCCCTGGCTCATCAACTCTAGCAATTCAGGAATCCGCCGACTTCGGTTATGGTCGCGATAGCTCGTCTGCGGCGTCTTAATCTGAAAATGCTGTAGCAGCTTGCCGGTGTGGCGGGTATCCTCAGCGGCGATAAGATCTACTTCCTGTAAAATCCGCACTGCGCGAAATGTGATATCTTCGAGGTTGCCAATCGGCGTCCCAACTACATACAGGGTTCCCGTCATTTTATTAAGAGCTTTTTATTAATAATGTATCGCGGACTTTTTGTGGGTTTAGTTACCCTAGATTTAGTCTATCTGGCTCCCAGTGTCCCGGAAAATAATGAAAAACTGGTTGCCGCTGACTATGCGATCGCTTCTGGCGGTCCGGCGACCAATGCTGCAGTGACTTTCGCGCATCTGGGAAATCAAGCTACTGTGCTGGGTGCGGTGGGGCGGCATCCCATAACTCAACTTTTGCGCGCAGATTTGGAAAGTTGTGGGGTGACGATTTTTGATTTAGACCCCAACCGAACCGAGCCGCCGCCGGTTTCTTCTATTATTGTTACCCAAAATACTGGCGATCGCGCAGTTATCTCCATCAATGCCACGAAATCCCAAATAGCGGCGGACAAGATACCACCGGAGCTTTGGGAAACTGTGGATATTGTACTCATCGACGGCCATCAAATGGCAGCCAGCGAGAAAATTGCCAGACTTGCCCGAGACAAAAATATACCGGCGATCGTCGATGGCGGTAGTTGGAAACCGGGATTTGAAAAAGTTTTGTCTTTTGTCGATTGCGCCATTTGTTCCGCTAATTTTTTTCCCCCTAACTGCCAAAACAGCGAAGATGTATTTGCCTATCTCTCGGAGTTGGGTATTGCCAATATTGCCATCACCCACGGAGAAAAACCCATTGAATACTTCAGACAAGGCCAAAGGGGAACCGTGGCAGTTCCGCAGATAGAGCCGCTCGATACCTTGGGGGCTGGCGATATTTTTCACGGCGCTTTTTGCTTCCATATTTTACAGCAGGATTTTACCACGGCTTTGGCGGAAGCTGCCCGGGTAGCGGCTTATGCTTGTCAGTTTTTTGGTTCGCGCCGCTGGATGCAGGAACTGTAGGCATGAAAAGAGGCGCGATCGCATTGATGCTCCCATTGATGCCCCCATTGATGCCCCCATTGATGCTACAGAATTGAATAGAATAACTTTCCATCTTTAGACTGTCAGCAGTTCTGGTATTTTAAGGGATTCGGGAATTTGCTCTTTATCCTGAATTGTCATATCCTCAGACATTCCTTTAGGCCAGAGATGGAAACCACCTTTATGGGATGGTGGTATGTTCCAACTGCCCCAAATGCCGTTTTCGTCAACATAGCCATCGTAGAAAACGGCGCTAGTGGCATATCGCTTGTGGAGTTGGCAGCGCAGTTTCTCTTTATCGTAATGGCCGCGCCATGTAAAGGAACCAATATCGTCAATTCCGCCACCAGTCACCGCTCCATTTTTAAAGGTGAGGGTAAAAGACATCATATGGCGGCGCGCATTTGGTCCGAATTGATAGGCGTAAAATCCTTCCCATTCTCCACTGGGAAATAAAGAATGGGTTTCTAGCTCTTTGTCTGCTGTTATTGGCTCGTTTTTATCTGGATTCATCGCTTCTGTCAGTATATATGCTGTTTTTACTATAGGCGATCGCTCCCCGAAACGACAACAATATAGCTTGCCCATAGGATACTAACGAGGAATACTAACGAATTTGTAGCCAGAAACCCGGTTTTTTCAAAAAAAACGGGTTTCTCATATCCCAAAATACTTAGGATTACTATACTATTTACACAAACCGATTTCAAGTGGCGGTTATTGCTAAAGTCCGTTGAATCTCGGAATCGACTGGATTTGTTCTTCGAGAACCGATGGAAGTTTTTCTCAATTCTGGATGGAGGCTTGGATGCACAGAGCCAATGCAGTGCAATGCAGTGACATCCTCAATTCCCAGAATCCAGTCACGAACTCACGTTTCTGACAGTGCTGCCCTGGATGCTCCCGTTGGATGGCGCACCGTTCCAGGCGTTGCAAGCGCAAACTGCGATCGGGATCCCATTGATAGCGAACTTCGCTAAATCATTACATCTTTAGCGCTACCGACTCTCGTATCGCTCCGTTTTAAGTTTTAAGTTTTAAGTTTTAAGTTTTAAATAAAAGCATTGGGCCTCAAAATTATCTAGCGATCTGTCAAGAATAAATTTATTTAGAATGTAGGGTAGGGTGTAGGCTGTAGGCTGTAGGCTGTGGGCTGTGGGAAGTTTGGGAACTGTGGGAAGTTTGGGAACTGTAGGAAGTTTGGGAACTGTGGATTCTCCTCCCCCATCTTCTCCCCTCTCCCCACCCTCCCCCTGGTCGTTGCGGTCTCTTCTCCCTACACCATAGTTTTGTGCCCTATTCCCCATGCCCAATGAATAGCTTGTGGTGACAAAAATAGATCCGGATTTTCAAAAAAATAAACCCCTAATTCTAGTAGTTGATGACGAAAATACCCTGCAATTAGTAATGCGTCGGGCGATGGAGAAAGACGGGTATCGAGTTGCCGTTGCGTCTAACGGAGAACAATGTTTATCCGCTTGTCAGCAGATCCAGCCAGATATGGTCTTGCTCGATGGGATAATGCCGGTTATGGATGGTTTTGCTTCCTGTGCGGCTTTGCGGGAGCTTTTGGGAGAACTATGTCCTCCAGTTTTAATGATTACGGCTCTCGACGATCGCGAATCAGTGGATAAGGCTTTTGCCGTCGGTGCCACCGATTATGTAACTAAACCCATACATTGGGCGGTGTTGCGTCAGCGGGTGCGGCGGATTTTGGCAGAACGCTGGGCTTGGACGGAGTTGCTCCGACAAGTCGAACGTAAAGAGCAGCTTGCAGAACAGCTCGAACAAAAGGCAGCGGCTTTGGAAGAAACATTGTACCAACTAAAACAAACTCAAGCCCAACTGGTGCAAACGGAAAAAATGTCTAGTCTGGGTCAACTGGTGGCAGGAGTTGCTCACGAAATCAATAATCCCGTTACATTTATTTCTGGCAATCTAGAACATACTGGTCGTTATGCTATAGAGCTACTGGATTTAGTTAGACTTTATCGGCAACATTACCTACAACCAATGCCAGAAATACAAGCAAAGCTTGACGAGTTAGATTTGGATTTTATAGCTGAAGATATGCCGAAAATGCTGGAATCGATGACAGTAGGAGTAGGGCGAATTCAAAAAATTGTCTTGTGCCTGCGCAGTTTTTCCCGCCTGGACGAGTCAGAAATGAAACCAGCCAATATCCATGAGGGCATTGATAGCACTTTGCTTTTGCTGGAGCATAGGCTTAAGGAGCGTCCTAGCGGCTTGGCAATTAAAGTGCTTAAAGAATATGGAAATCTGCCGCTAGTGGAATGCTATCCTTCCCAGCTTAACCAGGTTTTTATGAATATTTTCAATAATGCGATCGATGCTCTAGAAGAAAAAATGGCCCAGCAAGAAGACTTTGCGCCGATGATTCGGATTGTGACAGAATCTGAAAATGCCAAGCAAATCTCAATCAGAATTGCTGACAACGGTCCTGGAATGACCGACGCCGTACAAAAACGATTGTTTGACCCGTTTTTCACTACCAAAACCGTTGGCAAAGGCACCGGCTTGGGCATGGCGATTAGCTACCAGATTGTGACAAATAGGCATGGAGGAGGATTAAAATGTATTTCGCAACCGGGATTGGGAACGGAGTTATCGATCGCCATTCCCATTCGGTAGCGTTCTAGGGAAATTGTTTGAAGTCGGGTTTAAAAATTCTGAGTTAGGGTAGAATGTGAGAAGCTGGAGGCTTTCGCAGTTGGAGCTTTTAGGGGGCGAATATGTATGACTAATCCCGACTTTGAGGAACAACCGCTAGTTCTTGTCGTTGACGACGAGAAAACTGCGCGACTGGTAATGCGTCGGGCGATGGAAAGGGAAAGGTATAGGGTGGCCCTAGCTTCTGATGGCAAAGAAGGCATGGAGGCAAGCCTGCAGCTTAAACCAGATATAATTTTGCTGGATGCCATGATGCCTGTTATGGATGGCTTCACCTGCTGTTCTGCTTTGCAGGACCTTTTAGGACAAGACTGTCCTCCTATTTTAATGATTACTGCTCTAGAAGATGAAGCCTCAGTCGATCGCGCTTTTGAGGTGGGGGCGATCGATTATGTCACTAAACCCATACATTGGCCGGTTCTGCGCCAGCGAGTGCGCCGTATCCTGGCAGAACGCTGGGCTTGGACGGAACTATATCAGACCAAAGAAAAACTCGAAGTTGCTAATAGGCAATTGCAACGCCTTGCCTGTATGGATGGCTTGACCGGATTGCACAACCGACGCCATTTTGACGAGTATTTGCATCGGGAATGGAAGCGCCTGATGCGAGAGAAAGCCCCCTTATCTCTTATTCTCTGCGATATTGATTTTTTTAAAGCTTATAACGATACCTACGGTCATCAGGCAGGAGATGAATGTATCAGACGAGTTGCCGAGATTTTGCACCAATGTGCAAGGAGATCGGCCGACTTGGCCGCTCGCTACGGCGGTGAAGAATTTGCCCTGATTTTGCCCAATACTGAAGCCATAGGTGCCGTTCAGATCGCCGAAACTATTCGCTCTCGGATTAAGGCTAGAGGTATCTCTCATGTGGGCTCTCAGGTGAGTCAGTTTCTTACCCTTAGCTTGGGCGTTGCTAGTCTAATTCCCAACCGCCATTGTTCTGCCGATATACTGATAAGAGAGTCAGATAAAGCTCTTTATAAAGCTAAAAGGACAGGACGCGATCGCGTGGTTTGTCATTCCCTAGACTTACATTTTAACGATACTGCGAAAGTTTCGTAAATTTTCAATAGGGAATAGGGAAAAGTTATGAGTTATGAGTGTTGAGTTGTGAGTTTTAAATTTACAATTTAAAATTTTATTCGTAAATTTTAATTAGGGAGGTAATTGGGAAAGGGAGCATTTCACTTTTGCAAGTAGTAGATTGGGTTTCGTTGATGGCGAGCCCAACGATAGCCCCTTGTTGGGTTCGTTCTTAAACCCAACTACGCAACCAAAAAGATCGTATTACAAAATTGAAATAGTCTCATTGGGAAATGGGGAGATATTGAGAGTTTTGAGTTTTGACTTGTAAATTAAAGAATTGCAACTCAAAACTCAAAACTTAAAACTTAAAACTCTCCCAATGCCTAATGCCCTATTCAATATTCATGGGACTTGGGGACTTGGGGACAGTTTTGAGTTTTGACTTATAAATTAAAGAATTGCAAGTCAAAACTCCGGGGCGCTCGAACTCAAAACTCTCCCAATGCCCCTATCCAACATTCATCGCAATATCGCTAGCTCCTATTGCAATAGCCGCTCCTTGCACTGCAGCCGGATTTGTATTTTGAACGATTCCTAAAATATTCCCGTTTGCTTGTTGAATTAGGGTATCGCTTGCGGATTGATTGAAAGCTAGCTCGGCAATATTGGCAGCGCCAACAATAGCGATCCGATCGCCTTCTGCGGGATTAAAATCGATAATTATATCGGCGATCGCAGCCTCTGTCGCAGCTACAGCCGTCGCCGTTCTGAAGATAAAAGTATCTGCCCCGCTACCGCCAGTCAGAGAATCGCTACCAAAATCGCCAACTATCCAATCGTTGTCGTTGCCGCCAATTAAAATATCGTTTCCCTGGCCGCCCCGCACGAAGTCATTTCCCGCTCCGCCATCTACAGTATCGTTACCCAAATTTCCATTGAGAATATCGTTACCTTCGCCGCCGGAAAGAGAATCGTTATCTCTACCGCCCCGGAGAAAGTCTGCATTTCCGTCGCCGCCGATGGTATCGTTGCCTTGGTTGCCATTGACGACATCCCTAGCGCTAGAACCCGTTACGATATCGCTGCCAGAAAAGGCGCGGGTGCCGCCGGGAAATTGACCGGAAATTTCTGGGGTTAGGGTAATATTATCGTTGCCATCGGAGAAGTCCACAAATCCCAAGGGCAGATTGGCGAAATTGACAAAGTTGATGAAGTTGTTCAACTCGGTAGCGTCGCCAATCAAGTCGGAAAATCGGCTCGGGACAATGCCATCTATTACTTTGGCGATAGTAATGCGATCGCCGATTTCAGCCCTATCCACTGCATCAAAGCCGCCAGTTACTCGGCCAAACACTGCAAAACGACCGTCCAATCCTGGCAAATCTGCTAAGTTAAAATAAAACTGCGACGAGGCAGAATCTAGAAATTGGGAGCGAGCCATTGCGATCGTCCCGCGCAGATTCCGCAAGACCGGCGGAACCGTATCGGGATTGAAAGTCTGGTTAATTATGGGATCGCTGAATCCGACGGGTTTAATTTCTAAGGGAATAGTCCGCTCCTGGCCGCTTGCCGGATCTGTAAAACCGCTCGTGCCCAGCACGCCAGAAAAATTCGGGTCTCTACTGTTTGGATCGCCCCCTTGCACTATGGCCAAGTTGGGCTCGCGCACGATGCGGTGAAATGCAGTGCCGTCGTAAAAGCCTCGCTCCACCAGATCGACAAAGTTGCCCGCCGTAATCGGGGCATCAACTCCATTGATTTCAATGGCCACGGGACTGCCATCGAGTAGCATTACCACCGTGGCATTGCCGAATAATGAGGGGGCTAGTTGAAGTATTTCGTTCATTATTTTTGTAATTAATAAAAAGACATATTAGGGCATTGGGCATGGGGCATTGGGCATGTTCGCATTGGGTGGGTATGGGAGACAGGGAGACAGGGAGACAGGGAGACAGTTTTGAGTTGAGTTGTGAGTTTTGAGTTAAAACTCTTTAGTTTAAAATTCAAAACTTAAAACTTAAACTTTTCCCAATTCCCCTGCTCCCCCGCTCCCTGCCCCCTGCTCCGAAAGCTCCCTTGCCCCATGTCCCCATGTCCTCCCTGCTCCGAAAGCTCCCTGCTGAGTCCGATCGCTATATATAGATGATACGGCAGCGTAGCTTAGTGGAAGGAGCGATCGCCTTGACAAGGGCGAGAAGCAACCGTTGATTCGGTTCGCTGCCACCAGCAACGTTTTTCAAAAATAGGACTTACGCAACGGCACTATGGGGAGGGGCAACCACGGGGGGATTGCCCCTACGAACCGCAAAATATGGATATTTTGCATAAGTCCCGAAAAAGTAGAATCCCCTGGAGCAGACCGGGAGATGCGGGTGCAATTCCCGCCGTTGCTATATAGCAGTCAGGGGTCAGCTTTTATATAGCATAAGCATTGCCGGGATTGCCGGGATGTAGGGGCGAATAGCAATTTGGTCCCCCTTCCCGAGGAAGCAGCCCAACAAGAGACACAGGCGGTCCAACAAGAGGCAGCAGCCGAACGCCAACGGGCCGATAAGCCGGCTGCTTGATGGAACTCGGAATCGATCCAAATAACATTTCTTAGAGTCTGCGATCGCTCGCCAACTAGAAATAGAGTATTTTGCGTTGTCACGCTTCTAGCTATAGGGTCCGTGGTTATGGTATTCGCCCGGACCTCCTTTACACGGTTTCTTTAATTAAAGAAAGCGTTTTTTTTGTATAGATTTCTCATATATTGCGAATTATTTAAGCTTGCTATAGATTCCTAAATAATTGTCCGCATAGTGACTTAAGTATAAAAAGAAAGAATTGGGTACGATAAAATTAGCAACTTTATAAGGAAAAGCGATGGCTCCAGCAGAACCGCAAAAGGAAGAATTTGCCGAAGCTGCCCAAGATTGGGATTTAGAAAAATTGTATGCCGACTTGGGCAAAGCCAAGAAAATCTGGGATCCGAGCAAAAAGCGCGGACTCACCGACGTAGAAAAAGAATATCTGCGCGGATTGGTCTGCGACTATAGCCCCAATAAAATGGCCGCTACACTAGCCAAGGATCTCTCCGGCGTGCGCAAGGCATTGACCAATACTATATATAGGTATGTAGAAGTGCTGGTCGAGCGACCGGCCAACAGCCTCAGTAATTGGCGCGATGTGGCGGATTGGCTAGAAGAGAACTATAAAATAGACAAAGGTCATCTTCCTTTTATGGGTTGCCACAGACCGCCAGATATTTCGGGATTTGAAGGTCGGGCTCGGGAACTGGAGGAGCTGAAACAATGGATAGTCAATGATGACTGCCAGTTAGCGGCGATATTGGGTATGGGGGGAATTGGCAAAAGTTCTCTCGCGGCGAAATTGGCGGAAGAAGAAGCAATAAAAGGCGAATTTGAATATGTAATTTGGTACAGTCTGCGCCACGCCCCACTTTTTTGCGAACTGGTCGGCGAGTTGGTGCAATACCTGTATCAAGGCAAGATCTCGAAGCCGCCAAAAACGATAACCGGCGAAGCAGCAAAGCTGGCTTCTTGCGCCAGTGAAGTTTCCCAGTTGATGGCTTTTGTGCGCGATCGCCGCTGTTTGCTAATTCTCGACGATCTGGAAACGGTAATGGGTAGCGGACAATTGGCGGGATATTATCGGCCGGGATATGAGGACTATGGCAAATTTCTCAAACAGGTGACAGAGTTCTCCTTGCGCAGTTGCTTGCTGGTGGCCAGTCGGGAAAAACCAATTGAAATTTTGACTCTTGCCGGAGATTCTGTTCGCTGCCAGGAACTCGGCGGCCTAGATGAAGAATCGGCTCAAGCTATCTTGGCCGAGCGTGGTTTGTCGGCGAGCAAACCGAATATATCGGCACTGATTCAGCGCTATAGCTGCCATCCAGCAGCTTTAAAAATTGCCGCCTCCACAATTATGGAACTATTCGGTGGCAATATTTCCCTATTTCTACGCAAAAGCACCTTGATAGTAGGCGATGCTTTGGGGCAACTATTGAGCGAACATTTCGAGCGCCTGTCCGAACTAGAACGAGAGATAATCTACTGGCTGGCTATTGAATCTGTTGAGTCGGCTTCTATTTCTTTGTCCCAAGTGCAAGAGCGGATTTGGCATTCGGTTTCGGGGACGGATTTAGTAGGGGCGATGGAATCCCTGCGACGGCGATCGCTTGTCGAACAATCTCCTAACCCAGCGGAAGAAACCCCAGCGGAAGAACCTCTATTTACCCTGCAGCCGGTGCTGCGCAAATACGTTCTAAATCAATTTGTTCGGGTCGTCCGCGAAGATATCCGTGCCATGCTGGATAATGGCGAACTGGAAAAACTCGGTTGCTTGAGAAGCCATGCTTTAGTAAGCGATCGCTCTCCCGCCAAAATCCAGGAGATCCAAAACCGCACCATCCTCGCTCGGGTTAAAAGCGAGTTGCCTAGCGTTGTGGGGGGCTCGGCCAGCATCAAGGAGCAGCTCCAGCAACTCCTCTCTAGCCTCGCCGACTATTCCCCATTAAGATTGGGATATGCACCGAGCAATCTGCGCCTGCTACTCGCGGCCCTAGAAGTTTAGGGCCAGTCTTGAGTTTTGAGTTTTGAGTTTTGAGTTTTGAGTTTTAAATTAAAGAATTGCAACTCAAAATTCAAAACTTAAAATTTAAACCTCTCCCAATGCCTTTGATTTCTTAGCTTGAGAGCTTTGAGTTTTAAATTAAAGAATTGCAACTCAAAATTTAACACTTAAAATTTAAAACTCTCCCAATTCCCAATTCCCCAATGCCCAATTCCCCAATGCCCAATGCCCAATGCCCAATGCCCAATGCTCAAATCCCAATTCCCTAGTTGAAAAAAAAGATGAACGCGATTAATACAGGAGATATCCTGCTAGAACGATATAGAGTCTTGCGCCCCTTGGGTGCTGGCGGTTTTGGCTGCACCTTTGAGGTGGATTGCCGGGGGGCGACTATGGTTCTCAAAGTTCTTAAATTGGGAGAATTCCTAGACCCCGCCAGCCAAAAGCAAATTATCTCCCTGTTCCAGCGGGAAGCAAAGGTTCTGAGCCAGTTGCGGCATCCCGGGATTCCCAGAGTGGAACCGGATGCCTATTTTACCCATCAACCCAATGGCTTTAAGGAACCTTTGCACTGTTTGGTGATGGAAAAAATTGAGGGAAAAGATTTAGAAGCATGGCTGGATAGTCGAGACTGCGAGCCCATATCTGAGGAACGAGCTTTAGATTGGTTAAAACAACTGGCAGAAATTTTAGATAAGCTCCATCAGCAGCAATATTTTCATCGAGATATTAAACCTGCGAATATTATTATCAAACCGAGCGGCTCTTTAGCGTTGATTGACTTTGGAGCAGTTAAAGAAATTACCAATACTTTTTTAGTAAAGATTAGTGCTGGCAAGCCGGGAACTGGGGTGATGTCCCCCGGTTATACGCCTTTTGAGCAGTCCAATGGCAAGGCGGTGCCGCAATCGGATTTTTTTGCTGTCGGGCGCACGATGGTTCATTTGCTAACGGGAAAAAGTCCCCTGGAGTTTGAGGAAGATCCCAACTTCGGGAAACTGCTTTGGCGAGAAGAAGTTCCGGCAGTCAGCGAACGATTTGCAGATTTTATCGACTATTTGATGGCTCCGTTTCCCGGCAAACGCCCCCCAAATGCCCGGGCTATTTTAGATGGTCTGGAATCTCTGGATTTTGCGGCAAGCCCTAGCCCTGTCAGCTATTTTCCCAACCCCCCTGGAAACCAGTGGCCCAACCCCCCTGCCGGGAGCCCTGCCGGGATAGGGGCTACCCAAGCTAAGCCCAGTGGTTTGGTGGAAGCAGAGATGCTGGCACCAGACCCAACCATAAATTGGGAAGCCGCACAAATGCCAGGAGCGATCGCCCATTCCCCCAAGCTCTCTGCCAAGCTCTCTCCCGACCTCTCACCGGACCTCTCTCCCGACAAAGAGGCGAAACCAGGAAAGTCCAGGATATTGGTGGATTGGGCAAAGTCTATAAGGAAATCCCCCTTTATAGCTAAGTTGGGATTGGGATTGAGTTTGCTGGGATTGATAAGCTGGCCCTGGGGAGCGCCGCAGATAGCCAGTGTTTTGAACCGAAGCGGATACGATCGCTATATAAAAGGTGATGTCAAAGCAGCTAAGTCCTATTTTTTGTGGGCGGTTCGGCTTAATCCCGAATTTTCGATGGCTCGTTATAACTTAGGCTCGGCTTGCGAGGATAGCTCGGAACTCGATTGTGCCCGCAGGGAATATCAAAAAGCAATTGAAGGAGGCGATCGCAGTGCGGTGTCTCTGGCTCTGAATAATTTAGGCCGCTTGTACGCGGTTCGGGAAAAAGACTATCAGATGGCGATCGACTTGCTATTGCGAGGTTTGAAGCTAAGCGATCGAGTGAAAACCCGATCGGCTTTGCATAAAAATCTGGGTTTGGTCTATTTTGAGCAAGGCCAGGAAGCGGCTGCCCCTTGTCCTTATTATATAGATGCCGAGACTCACCTGGAAAAGGCCATTAATTTGGTAGGGAAACGCTCGGATGCCTCCGAGCTTCTAGCCAAAGTCCGAGCACAGAAGCGACTATGTCCGGTTTTTACGGCCGCTCCACCAGCCAATCCGAGCAATAGCGAAGCATCTCTTATGGAGAATCGCGCCCCAGTTTTTACGGCCGCTCCACCAGCCAAAGAATCCGAGCAATAGCGAAGCATCTCTTATGGAGAATCGCGCCCCAGTGTTCGCGGCCGCTCCGGCAGCCAAAGAATCCGAGCATCTTTTAGGGAGAATCGCGCCCCAGGTTCGTTTGACTCACATTTCTGGGTATAATCATAAAAGAGGATTGGCGAAAGAGAGGAGGCGATCGCGCCTTAGGGCGACGGCCTCTTTAGAAAAGAAAAAATTACAGGACTTACGCCAAATATCTAGATCTGGTATTTGTAGGGGCAATCCCCCGACGCACCGTAAGGAAAGCGTTGCGATCGCGCTATGGCGATAGCGCAATTGCCCCTTTTGTTGCGTAAGTCCTAAATTAGCTGAACTTTAACGCGCTAGGCAGAGAAAGTCTTGACCCCTCAAGACCTTCTCTAAATTTCTGCTTGCCTAGGGATGCTTTTTCGGATCTGCGCCCGGATCTGCGCCGGGACAGCCCGTGCTGCGAGGCTGGATTGACTCTTGGCGAAGAAAATCTGCGAGTAGCATCCGGGTCTCCGGGGCTTCCCAGATGTTGCGAACCCCGCTGGTAGCCAGAAGCATAAACAAAGTGACGGCAGCGGTGATGAGTCGATCTAATTGGTTAGACATGATGGATTTAGTCCTTCTTGTTTCTGACAATTCCACCCTATCTAGAGCAACTGGGAATATTCTACTAGCAGCAGTTATAGAAAAAGCCGTTAAAGTTAGCAAAATTCGTAACAGGCGTTAGCAAGTTTTGAGATCCTCGCAAAAATGGGCAATACAAAAAATATTCAGGACTTAATCCAGGAAGCCGAGGAAAACTGGGAAATGTCCAGGCTGACTGCGGATTTGGTCCAAGCGAAGCGAAAGTGGTGCAATTCTAAGTATAAAGTCCAGCTATCCTCAAGAGAGCTTGACGGCCTCTGCGGCTTACTTTGTTCCTACCCGCCCTGCGACTTAGCTAAAATTATGGGGGTAAAACCCAGGGGTTTTACAGTAAACCTAACTAAGGGTCTATATCGATATGTTGAAACTTTGATAGAGGAGCGAACGGGGAAGCAGGTCAAGATAAGCTCTGCAAAGGTTGCGAGCGAGCTAGAGAAATTAAACTATAAAAAATCCAATATGCAGCCACCCAAAGAACCAAAACCTAACAACGTACAAATAACCCTAAAGCTCGATTTGAAGAATCTGAGCAAGGAACAATCTGAAGTAATACAAGCAATTCTCAGACAAGCTCCCGGTAGCGAACAATCTGAAATAGATAGCATTAGGAAGGGGAGTATCGAGATTGTCTTGAATACGACTGAGAAGGGCGCGGACTGGCTGGAACAGTTGCAGGCGATCGGGGAGCTGGAGGAATTGCTGGGGGTGCCGGTTCTAGATGTGTGGCGAGAAAAGGAGATTGTCAACTTGAGCGAATGGGTGCAAGAGGCAGGGGATTTATTTGCAGGAGGTTGGCAGACGGTTAAGTATTTCCTGAAGAATCTCGAAGGCGACCCTGGAGCCTACAGGTTTAGCAGTGCCGTTCGAGCTGGGGAAATTGAAATAAATGATTTTAAAGCGATCGCCAGTTGCATAAAGCTGTTCGAGCTTCAGTGTTCCCAGACGAGCGAGCCCATTCCTATGGTCATCAATCTCAGTTCCGAATCCAAACAAGAACGAGATATATTGCTCCAGGTCTATCCCTCCAAAGGCGAAAGGTATGTTCTCCCGGGCTTGCAGATGCTCGTCTTGGATGTAGAGGACAAAGTTTTCCTAAAGGCGACGGCAGGAGAAGCCGACGATTATATTCAACTGCGATGCTGCGCGGAAACCGGAGAAAGCTTTAGCGTCAAGCTGCTGTTGGACTATGCCAGCGTTACTGAATATTTTATATTTTAAATCGTAAAATAGGAGTTGCTGAAAAAAGGGAGATAAGCTAAGGTATAGCGGTAAGCAGTAAGCGGTCAGCGGTCAGCTTATGCCGTTAGTAGGGGTATGCGCAGGGGCATGCGCAGGGGTATAGCAGCAAGCTGACCGCTGACCGCTTACTGCTATACCATTATTTCATTTTTTGGTCCTCCAGTTGGCTTGCGTGGGGCTTTTTATTTGGGTTAGGGTGAGCCTGTAATCAAGATAATCAAGGCATCCATTCCGTAAAAAAATAACATTATGGTTATAGAAAGCCCATCGGCCCCATCAGTTACATTCTTGGCGAGCGATCGCGAAAGGGCTTACTTAGCGAAGCAGCCGGATTACTCGGCAATACAATCTCTGCCGGAAATTTGGCCTCTAATTCGAGAGCGATTTGGCGAGACTATCGCCCTAAAAGACCCCCATGCCAAACCAGTTGTAGAACTTTCCTACAGCGAGCTAGCCGATCGCGTCCAACAATTTGCGGCTGGGGTGCAGGCATTAGGGCTGCCGCCAATAGCCGAAGGACTGCCAGCTCGCATTGCCTTATTCGCCAACGACAGTCCTCGATGGATGATTGCCGACCAAGGCACCATCGTCGCTGGGGCTGCCAATGTGGTGCGCGGTGCCGATGCGGACCCAGAGGAACTCCTATATATTCTGGAAAACAGCGGCAGCATTGGTCTGGTGGTACAGAATCTCGCCTTAGCCAAAAAACTGCGTCCCAAACTCGATGACCTGCCGATTCAATGGGTTGTCTTGCTATCCGATGAAGAATCGCGATCGGATATAGAGGATATGGAGGACAGTTTCCCGGTGCCCCTAGTATCTTACAAGGAGCTAATGGAGAGGGGGCGATCGCATTCTTTGCAACCCGTCAGCTACAACCGCGAAACCCTGGCTACTCTGCTATACACCTCGGGTACGACTGGGAGACCCAAAGGGGTTATGCTCTCTCATGGCAACTTGCTGCACCAACTCCAGACTATTGGTGCTGTAATTCAGCCACAGCAGGGCGATTCCATCCTCAGCATCCTGCCTACCTGGCATACCTTCGGGCGCACCGGGGAATATTTTTTCCTTTCCCGAGGTTGCACCCAGATCTACTCCAACATTCGCTACATCAAGCAAGACTTCAAAGAATTTAAACCCCTGTACGTCTTTGCCGTCCCCCGACTCTGGGAATCCATCTATGAAGGAGTTCAAAAACAGTTTCGCCAGCAGCCAGAGAGCAAACAGCGATTGGTTAGGCGATTTCTGGCGATCGGTCGAACTTATATAGAAGCCCGTCGCACTCTGGAAGGATTGCACTTATCTATGGAAAAGCCTTCCTTTTTAGAAAAGCTCTCGGCGGCGCTGACAGTCGCGGCCTTGCGGCCAATTCAGGCGATCGCAGACATTCTGGTTTATAAAAAAGTACGCGAGGCAACCGGCGGCGAACTCAAATATACAATCAGTGGCGGCGGCTCTCTAGCCATGCACTTGGAAAACTTCTTTGAAATAGTCGGTTTGGAGGCCCTCGTAGGCTACGGTCTCACCGAAACATCTCCAGTGCTAACGGCGCGTCGCTTCTGGAATAATTTACGAGGCTCGGCGGGTCAACCCATTCCCGGCACAGAAATTCGGATTGTTGACCCGACAACCCGTCAGACCCTACCACCGGGGGAAAGGGGTTTAGTTCTAGCACGAGGTCCTCAGATAATGCAGGGCTATTACCAAAACCCCGAAGCAACGGCAAAGGCTATTGACCCCGAAGGATGGTTTAACACCGGAGACCTGGGTTTGCTGACCGACAACAACGATTTAGTCTTAACCGGGCGAGCCAAAGATACCATCGTGCTGACCAATGGGGAAAACATAGAGCCCCTGCCTATTGAAGATGCCTGCGCCCGCAGCCCTTATATCGACCAGATCGTGCTTGTGGGTCAAGATTGCAAATTCTTAGGCGCTTTAATTGTCCCCAATCTCGATGCCCTGGAGAAGTGGGCCAATAGCGAGGAAGGGTCATCTAGAGGGTATATAGCACCTACTTCTGGGCAGCTTATCGACCTAGAGAGTAAGATAGTGCAGGATTTAATCCGCGAAGAACTAAATCGGGAAGTCAAAAACCGTCCCGGATATCGACCTGACGATCGCATTGGCGCGTTTCGCTTAATCCAAGAGCCGTTTTCGATTGAGAGCGGCACGATGACTCAAACTCTAAAGATTAAGCGTCCTACTGTCGCGGAACGCTACCGCAATCTAATTGAGGAAATGTTTGCTTGACGGTGCGCGCCAGTTTCGTCGCCTTTTCCGGCTCGCAGCTTTTCCGGGAAAGCAATCTTCTCGATTTTGCCGTCTTTCATAGCTCGCTCTTAGGGAAAATATATATATGGATGTCTCGAAATCACAGCTAGTCCTGAAGCGCAACGTCACGATAAAATCTGTCGTTACTCCTCGCTGGAAGGAAGAAGTACAGCAACAACTACAAGTGCAGATAAACCAAATTGATGCTCAAATGCAGCAGCTTGAAATGCAAGCTCAGCGCATGATTGGGGAAATTCAAAAGCAAGGCAGCCTAAACCCTAATTCTGATGTGAACAGTCAGGTTGAAAATATTCAAGGCCAGCTCAATCAAAAGCAACGAGAGCAGCTAGATCGTAAGAATCAAATTTTGCAACAATTACAACAGGTTCAGACTCTGGAAATGGAAACGGAAGTCAGTACGGGTCAAATAGATAGTTTCTTTAGTCTGGAGAGAGGCGATAACTTAATCGAGAAAATGCAGGTGGAAGTCCTCCTGCGCGATGGCATCGTCGAGGAAATTCGGGGAGATTTATAAAAAATAGGGCATGGGGCATGGGGCATGGGGCATTGGAAGTCAAAAGTCAAAAGTCAAAAGTCAAAAGTCAAAAGTCAAAAGTCAAAGTCAAAAGTCAAAAGTCAAAAGTCAAAAGTCAAAGGTCAACAGTGAATAGGCGATTGCGCGAAGCGCACGCGAAAAGCCCTCTTTGGGCAGGCTACGCGCCCCGCGAACGGGTGAAGTCAGGAAGTGTTTCTTCAATGCATGACTTATTACCTTGAGACTTTTGACTTTTCCCTCGGTCCCCATGTTTCCAATTCACCCGGTCCCCATAGCCTGAGCGAAGTCGTAGGCGCAGCCCGCCCTCCGGGGCGTAGGGTCCCAATGCTCGATGCCCAATGCCCAATGCCCAATGCCCCCCATTCCCAATTCCCCATTCCCAATTCCCCAATTCCCATTCCCAATTCCCAAAATAAATGCTCGCCATCGCGATACAATGCCTTTTGCCTCATTGTTAAAGAGCCTCGAATCGGAAACTGCTCCATGATTCACGAAGTATTTATGCCAGCCCTTAGCTCCACGATGACCGAAGGGAAAATTGTTTCCTGGGAAAAATCGCCAGGGGACAAGGTGGAGAAAGGGGAAACCGTAGTGGTGGTAGAGTCGGACAAAGCGGATATGGACGTAGAGTCCTTTTATGCCGGCTATTTGGCGGTAATTGTCTCTTCCGCTGGAGAAACAGCGCCTGTAGGTCAGGCGATCGCATTTATCGCCGAAACCGAAGCGGAAGTCGAGACGGCCAAGCAAAAAGCAGCCAGCATTTCCCAGACAGCCTCGGCCAGCAGCAGCGAGCCATCGTCTGGCAGCACCAGCCCTGCCCCAGTAGCACAGGAGTCTGCCGCACCGGAGGCAACTCCAGAAACCATCAGTCGCAGCAATGGCCGGATTGTCGCCTCTCCCCGCGCCCGCAAGTTAGCCAAGGAACTCAAGGTCGATTTAAATACCCTACGGGGAAGCGGACCTCACGGGCGCATTGTGGCAGAAGACGTACAAGCTGCAACAGGAAAGCAACCAGCAGTAGCGCCAATTCCCGCAGTTGCCCCAGCCCCAGCAGCGCCAATTCCCGCAGTTGCCCCAGCACCAGCACCAGCACCTATTGCTCCTGCAGCTGGCGTACCCCTTGGGGAGGTGGTGCCTCTATCCACCCTGCAAAATGCAGTGGTGCGGAATATGGTAGCCAGCTTGCAGATACCTGCATATCGCGTCGGCTACACTATTACCACGGATAATCTGGATAAGCTGTACAAACAGATTAAGTCTAAAGGGGTGACTATGACGGCTCTGCTCGCCAAAGCAGTCGCCGTTACTTTGCAAAAACATCCCCTGTTAAATGCGAGTTACACCGATGCTGGCATCCAGTACCATGCTGGCATTAATGTTGCGGTTGCAGTGGCCATGCCCGATGGCGGCCTAATTACTCCAGTTTTGCAAGGGGCAGATCGGATGGATATCTATTCTCTCTCTCGCACTTGGAAAGATTTGGTCGAGCGAGCCAGAGCCAAGCAATTGCAACCGGAAGAGTACAGCAGCGGTACTTTCATGCTGTCTAATTTAGGGATGTTTGGTGTAGATCGTTTTGATGCTATCTTGCCACCGGGTCAAGGGGCAATTCTGGCGATCGGTGCTTCCCGCCCGCAAGTGGTAGTTCTTGAAGAAGGCACTATGGCAATGCGACGGCAAATGCAAGTTAATATGACCTGCGACCACCGGATTATTTACGGTGCCAATGCCGCTGCTTTCCTACAAGATTTAGCCAAGTTAATTGAAACCAATGCTCAATCTTTAACTATGTAGGGAATTGGGAATTGGGCATGGGGAATTGGGCATTGGGCATTGGGAATAGTAGCGGGAGTGTGGGAAGGGTGGAAGGGGTGGGAGGAATGGGAGAATTCCCTACACTCCACTCCCCAAACCTTTTTGGTTTCTCTCTGCCAATTCCGCTCTTCCCAATTCCCGATTCCCAATTTCCAATGCGAACATGCCCAATTCCCAATGCCCAAGTTCTAAATAGACTCTAATTATGACTGAAGCTGAAGCAGATAAATCTATCCTGACCTTAGCGGTTGATATTGGCGGTAGCGGTATTAAGACTATTGTTTTGAATGAAGCGGGGGAGCCGGTGACGGAGCGCAAGCGGGTGTCAACGCCGAAACCGGCTCAGCCAGAACCGGTGCTAGAAGCGATCGCTACCTTAGCTTCCCAACAAAAAGGCTTTCATCGCGTCTCCGTGGGCTTCCCGGGAGTCACGCGCAAAGGCGTTATTTACACTGCAGTGAACCTACATCCAGATTGGGCAGAATTTGACCTAGCCAGCAAACTATCGGAACGCTTGGGCTCTCCGGTGCGAGTCTGCAACGATGCGGACGTACAAGGCTTAGGCGCGATTTCTGGGGAAGGAGTCGAACTGGTTATCACTTTGGGCACGGGATTTGGCACGGCTCTATTTATCGATGGCAAACTCGTTCCCAATCTAGAAGGAGGACACCATCCCTTTCGCAAGGGAGAAACCTACGAAGAGCAGCTAGGCCGCGATGCTTTGGATGAGGTGGGACAGAAAACATGGAATAAGCGCTTGGCCAAAGCTATCCGCAACCTGCAGAACTTATTTAACTGCGATCGCATTTACATCGGCGGCGGCGAAGCCAAAAAGATAACCCTAGATTTACCCGATAATGTCAAAACCGTCCCCAATGTCACGGGCTTACTAGGTGGCATTGCCTTGTGGCGGGATTAAAAATTCTAGGGCATTGGGCATTGGGCATGTTCGCATTGCGAATGGGAGACAAGGGGACAAGGATGCCCTTATTTAGGGTGTGGGGTGTAGGGTGTAGGGTGTAGGGGTATTTATTTCTTTTCCCTACACCCCACACCCCACACCCCACACCCTAGTTATTGCCCAATGCCCCATTCCCAATCCTAAATTTACATTCCCATAATCGAATAACCAGAATCTACATAAAGAATCTGACCTGTAATGCCGCTTGCCAAATCGCTACAGAGGAAGGCAGCGGTATTGCCTACTTCTAGTTGGGTCACAGTTCGCTGCATAGGAGCAATTTTTTCAACGTGATGTATCATATCCAGGATGCCGCCCACTGCAGAGGAAGCGAGGGTACGAATAGGTCCAGCCGAAATGCCATTGACCCGAATATTGAGCGGACCGAGTTCGGAGGCTAGATAGCGGACATTCATTTCTAGGGCAGCTTTAGCAACTCCCATGACGTTGTAATTGGGAATTACCCGAACCCCGCCCAAGTAGGTGAGGGTGACAATGCTGCCCCCTTCGGTCATCAAGGGTTTAGCCGCAGCACTCATAGCCACTAAAGAATAAGCGCTAATATCTAAGGACTTCGAGAAGGTGGAGCGCGGGGCACCACTAAAATCCCCGGAGAGCCCGTCCTTATCGGCAAAAGCCAGACAGTGGATTAGAATATCTAGTTTGCCCCACTTTTCGCGAACTGACTCGAAGGTGGATTGTATCTGAGCATCATCTTGGACGTCGCAGGGCAGGAAGAGACTGGGCTTGAGGGGTTCTTCTACGAGGTCCCTTACTTTTTTCTCGAAACGTCCTTTTTCGTCGGGCAGGTAGGTTACGCCTAGATTAGCGCCAGCTTTGTGCAACTGTTGGGCAATGCCCCAGGCTATGGAGCGGTTGTTGGCGATTCCTGTCACTAAGGCGTTTTTTCCTGTTAAATCTAGCACGGGAGTTTGTCCTAACTAATTGATTTGCGTTAATGCGATCGGGAGTTTAGTCCCAAAGCAACCTAGATTATGCTACTTCTTAAGGGATCCGAGTGTGGGGGGTGGGGGGTGTGGGAAGGGTGGGGACTGTGGGAAGGGTGGGGAGAGGGGGAAGGGTGGGGACTGTGGGAAGGTGGGGAGTGTGGGGAGGATTGGAAAGATTGGGAAGATTGGAAAGATTGGGAAGATTGGAAAGATTAGGAAGATTGGGAAATTAAATAAAATTGTCTCCCCACACTCCCCACACCTCCCCCTCTCCCCACAGTCCCCAAACTTAGCGCCCCTGGGTGCTTCTGTATGCGAAAATACAAAAAACGTTTAATATAGGGTTAAATTTTTTTAAATATAAAGGCCCTGTTTAATATTAAACAAGTTAGTTATTAGTTATAGAGCAGCGGCCGGTTGTGACAAAAAGCTATAAAAGAAATTCTAGGGAACAATGTGGATATGGTAATGACTCAAGATAAACCTCTGGCAGCCGTATTCCGTCAGATGAAATCTGGGATGTTTCCTCCGGTGCTGGAGAATTTCGAGCGGGGGAAGACAATATTTTTCCCAGGAGACCCAGCCGAAAGGGTTTACTTTCTGATCAAGGGGGCGGTGAAGCTTTCCAGAGTATATGAGGCGGGGGAGGAAATAACAGTAGCTCTGCTTAGAGAGAATAGCGTGTTTGGAGTGCTATCCCTGATTACGGGACACCGCTCGGATCGGTTTTATCATGCAGTGGCTTTTACCCCAGTGGAGTTGCTCTCGGTGCCTATCGAACGGGTGCAGAGGGCGCTCAAAGAAGATCCCGAGCTGTCAATGGTGATGCTGACGGGACTCTCTTCGAGGATTTTGCAAACGGAAATGATGATCGAAACCCTGGCACACCGAGATATGGGCTCGCGTCTGGTCAGCTTTTTATTGATTCTTTGTCGAGATTTTGGCTCTCCCAAGGCCGATGGAATTACTATAGATTTGAAGCTGTCTCATCAAGCGATCGCAGAAGCCATTGGCTCGACTAGAGTCACCGTGACCCGCCTCCTAGGAGAGCTGCGATCGGAGGGAATGATCTCTATTCACAAGAAAAAAATCACAGTCCACAATCCGGTGGCCTTGAGCCAGCAGTTTGCTTAAGATTGGGAATGGGGCATTGGGCATTGGGCATGTTCGCATTGGGAGGAGTGAAAGGCGAACAGATGAATAGTAAAAAGTTAAGACAACCAATTCACCATTCACTCTTTATTCACTTTTGACTATTATAGTCCCCATGTCTCCCTCTCTCCCTGCCTCTTCCGATGCCCAATGCCCAATGCCCAATGCCCAAATTAGGCTTATGGAGATCCACTTCGACTAAAGATGACCAGTGCCTATATTCTGATTCTGGCCGTGTTAGTTTTGGGCGGACTCATAGCTACTCTGGGCGATCGCCTTGGTAGCAAGGTAGGCAAAGCAAGGCTCAGGCTGTTTAAGCTGCGCCCCAAACAAACGGCTACTGTAGTGACTATCGTTACTGGTATTATAATTTCTGCTTCTACTTTGGGAGTTCTCTTTGCTCTGAGCGAGTCTTTGCGCAAGGGAGTTTTTGAACTTGATGATATTCTCAGAAAGCGCCGACAGGATATTAGAGAGCTGATAGAACAACTAGAAACAGTCAAGGTTCAGAAACAAGAAATTGAGCGGGAGCTGTCCCAAGCAAAAAACGAGCGTATCAAAGCCCAGGAAAAGTTAAGTGCAATTAACAAGTCTTTGCAAGAGGCTCTAGAGTTTCAAGATGCTACTGCGATTAAGTTCAAGGAAACCCAGCAGAAGATAGGGCTCTTGCAAAAAGATTTTCAGAGGGCGCAGAATCAGTTGCAGGCAGTAAACCAGCAGGCGGACAGTCTTCGTAGCGAAATTAGAGAACTTCAGAGCAATCGCCAGGAACTTATTCGCCAGAAAAGCCGAGTTCAGGCAGAGATTCAAGAGCGCGATCGCCTTCTCCTCGAACGAGATGCAGAGATTGCTCGGCGCGACGCAGAGATTACTAAGCGGGACGCAGAAATTACTAAGCGCGATGCAGAAATAACCAAGCGCGAAGAAGAGATTGCCCAACGCGATGCAGAGATTGCTCAGCGCGATGCAGAAATAACCAAGCGCGAAGAAGAGATTACCCAACGCGATGCAGAGATTACTAAGCGGGATGCAGAGATTACTAAGCGGGATGCAGAGATTGCCGAGCGCGATGCAGAGATTACTAAGCGGGACGCGGAAATTACTAAGCGGGATGCAGAGATTACTGAGCGGGACGCGGAAATTACTAAGCGGGACTCAGAGATTGCCGATCGCGATGCAGAAATAAGCCAGCGAGAAGAAGAGATTGCCGAGCGGGATAGCGAAATCGAGCGGCGAGAAGAAGAGATTGCCGAGCGCGATGCCGAAATAACTAAGCGGGATGCCGAAATTGCCGAACGTCAAGAAGAAATTCAAGAGCGAGAGGAAGAGATTGCCGAGCGCGATCGCAGTATTGCCGAGCAAGACCGAACTATTGCGGAGAAAGAACGGCTGCTTTTGGATTTGGAAAATAAACAAGCGTTTTTGGAACGTTCCGTGCTGGAGCTAGAACAAAATTTTCAACTGCTCCGGGAAGGAAATGTTGCGGTTTTGCGCAATCAAGTTCTCGCCTCTGGGGTGGTTCGCATTCTGGAACCATCTGCAACTCGCCAAGCAGTGGAGCAACTTTTGGAGGCAGCTAATTTAAAAGCTATTGAGCGGGTTTGGCCTGGGGCGGCGGAGTTCGACGAACAGATTGTTAAGATTACGGCAGCGGAGGTGGAACAACTTATAGATCGCATTGATGACGGTCGAGATTATGTGGTGCGAATTCTCTCGGCTGGGAACTATCTAGTAGGAGAGAAGTCGATTCGGGTTTTTGCCGATGCCGCTCTGAATCAAAAGGTATTTGCTAAGGGGGAGATAGTGGCAGAAACATCTATTGTGCGATCGCAGTTAAGTCGGGAAGAACTGGAAGAAAGAATTGATTTGCTCCTGGCCGCTGTCAGCTTTCGTTCCCGTCGAGCGGGTGTCCTGTCGGAGCGGATTCAGATTGGCGATGGTAGTATCTCCGGCTTGATTCAATTTATCGAGAAGTTGCAGGAAGAACGGGAAAAGGTGACTCTACAAGCGATCGCTGCCGAAAGTACCTATACCGCCGGTCCGCTTCAATTGGTTTTGGCGGTTGTTAGAGATGAAGAGGTTATTTTTCAAACCGAGTAAGGGACTTGTCAGCGAGGGGCATAAATTTCTGGGGCGAAGCATTCCATTTTATAAGTTTAAGTTATAGCAAAGGCTATCTAGGGAATGCT
Organism: Oscillatoria sp. SIO1A7; assembly: GCA_010672965.1. Lineage (GTDB taxonomy): Bacteria > Cyanobacteriota > Cyanobacteriia > Cyanobacteriales > Laspinemataceae > SIO1A7. The sequence goes on along the minus strand of JAAHFN010000028.1, from coordinate 83,121 downwards.
ATCGCCCCTACGGCTTCAATCGATACTCAAAAATCCCAAATCTAAAAAACATACCCGCAGATTGCCCCCCACACCCCAGGCTATGCCCAAGGGCGATCGCAGCGGCTTGCAGGCCCGCAAATCATGCAGGCTTGGCGAGTGACCTGCTGTAACATGAGGCTATACAAATATGCAGAGGCTGTAGAAAATGCGGAAGTCTAGAAAATTTCTCCTGACAACGTTGGAATTCGAGCCAAATCCTGCTAAGATACGTTTATAGCTCCTTAGAAGGGGGCAAAAATAAGGATCGCGGCTAGCCGCGACCCGGAAAAACGACGATGTAAACCTTTCGCAGGGAGGTATTTTTCAGTCAAAACACCCTCAAAAACCCTGGTTGCTAGAGGGGTAGCCCTTTGGACTTCGAGGATTTAGGGCAAGAAGTCCTTTGCCATACTCCAATAGCTAGCCCGGGTGGGGAAGATAGCCCACCCCAAGACCCCCGCTGACGAAAGTCGGAATTGCGGCAGCGGGTGGGTTTCCTTTGGGAAAATTTACGGTAGAAAGCGATCGCTGGCTTTAGGGAATTCCAAGAAATAAATTACCCAATTCGTAGGACGGGCGTCCCGCCTGCTAGAGACAGGCGGGACGCCCTAAGGTCCAGACTCCAGGAAGGAGCGATCGCGGGCGAACCTGCACAGGGGCACTAGATAAGGCGATCGCGTTTTAACTTTTGTCCCTTAAGCCTATTGACTGTAAAACCTGTTATTGCAGCAATTTCACTTATTTTTTGATAGTTCGTCTTAAAAAAGTTAGATCGAATCCGGTTAGCTGCCCTAAAAAAAGCTTCCCCTCCTGGGAGGGGTCTGGGTGGGTTTCCCCAGTCACAGTACCCACCCCCAACCCCCTCCCGAGAGGGGACCCATTGCGCTCCGCTCTTTTATTACCAGAAATCTCCTAATTGCCCTAAAAAAGCTTCCCCTCCTGCGGGCGGTCTGGGTGGGTTTACCGTAGGACCCAAGCAATCCAGTAGGGGCGTTTCGCTGTCGCGACATGAAAGGCTCGCCTGCCCGTAAGAGCATACGGCCGTTCGCCCGCCCCTACGGTAGCTAACATCAGAGCAAAAGCGATCGCCTCCCCTAATTTCTGTAGGGGCTTTCTGGCATTCGCCCGCCCCTACGGTAGCTAACATTAGAGCAAAAGCGATCGCCATATAATAAAGGTAGGGTTGGGAGTTATAGAAGTGAAGAATGAAGAGCCAGGGCGATCGCTCCGTAGATTAGGGGTTGCAAGCAGCTTGCTGTTTTTTGGCTTGGCTTGTGCCCCAGCCGGGGCGGGAATTCTCTGGCATGAAGTCTTAACAACTGCTTTAACTAACGTGGCCGCTGGCAATACTGCCAATGCTATTGATTCCTTCCTGGACTGGAGAGATAGCGATCGCTATTCCTCGGAGAAGGAGCATTTGATCGAGGCAGTGGGGAGGGCGATCGGTATTGTCATAGACATGGCCGCAAAAGAGCAGCAAGGCGAAGTCCGCCGCAAATTAAACAAAATCGCCGACGAAGCCAAGAATAACTGGGTGGAAATTTATCGAGGAGAATTCGCCGAGGAACGCTACCCAGGATTAACAGAAGGAAAAATCGAAGAACTCCTGACCTCGAAAGAGTTAGACCTAGCCCAAACGGGCAATCTCGCCGCCGAGGAATGGAAAGATATTTTCGCCCGCTTAAACATGGCTGCTCGTAAGGGTCAGGGGGGCGTGTTTAAGCGGATTCCTCCCGAAGTCTATAAACGAGTGGGCGTGTTACTGCATGAAAATTTTCCTGAAAAACTGATCGAAATACTCAAGGAGGATTTGGCCAAGGATGACACGGTTTTTGCGCCGTTAATGTTGCGGCTAGTCGTGGAGATGAAAGCAGAACTGCAAAATCTAGGGACAAATCACCCTTGGCTGCCTCAATTTTTAGAGCATTTCGATCGGCTAGAAATCCAGTTGCGGGGAACGGCGACTCAGCAGCAGAAATTGTTTGAGCAAATTTCCCAGACGATGCCCAAATCCGTGACCCTGGAGCAATGGCGCGAAATCTGTCGCGAAAACCTGGTAGCACAAAGGAAACTGACAACCAGCGATTTTCACAACGCCGGCGGGATGGATCTGGATAAAAATTACGTTCCCTTGGCGATCGTGGAACGCAAGTCGAGGAAACCTCAAGGGATGGGACAGTCAGAACAAAGGGAAGAAGAAAGACTAAACCCGATTGCCGAAGATAGTTTTTTCGAGGAAGTTTTGCGACAGGGGCAAAGCGAAAAGAGCCAAGGTCGCCGAATTGCCATTATCGGCGAACCCGGTTCCGGCAAAACCACGCGGCTGCAAAAAATTGCCTTTTGGATTTTAGAGGAAAAGTTGGGATTGCCGATTTGGGTATCCTTGGCAGACTTAAAAAACGAACAGAGCATCCCCGACTATATTAAAAATGTTTGGCTGGAAAAGGCGGGTAAAGATATTGCGATCGATGACCTCACTCAACATAAGGAGCGGATTTGGCTGTTGTTGGATGGGTTGGACGAGATGACCGCCAGGATTGAGGGTCGCCATGTGGAGCAACTTTTGACGGGATGGGTGGACAAGGCGCGGGCGATCGTTACTTGTCGGGTGAATGTCTGGGATGCGGATCGGAATGCTTTTTCCGGTTTTGACATTTTTAAAAATCTTCCCTTCGAGCGAGAGCAAATCGAAAAGTTTATCCGCCGTTGGTTCGGGGAGGATGGCAATTCTAAATGATTGGCGATATATAGCAGTAAGCAGTCAGCTATCAGCAGTCAGCTATCAGCACAAGCCTTGCCGTTACTAGCTTTAACGAGATTTTAATTGTCCGTTCCCTGAGTGCGTAGTGCTATATATATATAATCAGGTCCGGTTAATTAACCTAAAAAATACTACTGCTCGCCCTGAGCCTGTCGTAGGCGTAGCCTGCCCGGAGGGCATAGGGTCGAAGGGTCGAAGGGCGGGGGTTCCACATTTTTTGTATGGGTATTTAACTCGATTTGATATAAATTAAATCGATTCTTAACTTAATATGATTGTCGTTACCTTAGAATTGTCGTCCGAGTTGGAAGCAAAGCTGCGCCAAAGTCTAGAACGTCGCGACTCTGGCAGTATGCGCCAATTGCTGGCCGAGGCGATCGCTCCCACTGTAGAGGCTTTGCTACAGCAGGCACCGGACCGAAGTGTTGAGAATGACGATGAATTTGAGGCCGCTGCTGAAGAGTTGGCCGCTTACCTCGGACCGGACGCACCAGTGCTATCGGACTATGCAGTAAGTCGTGCGGGCATATATGAGGGGCATCTTTAATGATGGCTTATGTTCTCGATACTAACGTTTTGGCGTGTAGGACTCACAGGGGTGGGTTTTTTATATTTGATATTTTGAAGGTGTAGGGGCGACAGCATTCCCGAGACAACCTTTGCTCTCTTTGCAAAAATTATTGTATTGGAATGCTTCGCCCTCTTATGCTTGAAGGAGCCAATTCCCAATTCCCCAATTCCCCATTCCCAATTCCCCATTCTAAAAATGACTGCATCTTCACTAAGCCGTGCCGATTCTTTAATTCAAGCGCTGCAGGAACCCGGACGGGAGCGACTGCTAGATTTGGTGCGAAATCCCTTGCGCTTAACTCTGCTTTGTCACACTTGGCAGTATGGCTCGTCGCTACCGGATACTCAAGCCCAACTCTACGAGAAATATTTTGACGCCAATCTCGGTATCAATTATTGGAATAAAAACTTGGAGCAATTGGAGGCTCACGCAGATCGCTGTCAAACCGACATAATCGATCTGCAAGATCGGCTGGCTCGGAAACTGGGGGAGCTAGCCAAAGCGGCACTCGATATGCCCAAAGAGGGTTTTCGCCTTTCCCGAACTTTGGTCGAGAAGCATTTAGGGAAAGAAATCGACAAGAAATCCCTATGTCATCTAGCCCTGGGCTTGGGCTGGCTGAACCGGCTGGGCAAGGATAGCCGAGGCAAAGATATCTTCACTTTTTATCACGCCACTTTTCAGGAATATTTTGCCGCCTTGGCCGTGGATGACTGGGATTATTTTTTACCCAAGCAGCATCGCAACTTCCCAGTCCCGGGCAAAGAATATCGGATTTTATTGCCCCAGTGGCGGCAGGTAATTTTATTGTGGCTGGGGCGAGACAGTGGGGTTGCGGAAGAGGAGAAAGAGCGCTTTATTGAGGCATTGCTGAATTTTGACGAGGGCTGCGGAGACTGGCACTACGAAAAGGCAGATAGAGGATTTTATGAATATCGCGCCTACTTCCTCGCTGCCGCAGGGATTAGCGAATTTAAAAACTGCTCGCTGGCAGATGGCATCGTCGAGCAGATAGTAAAGTGGCGATTTGGCTATTTTAACGAAGAAAAGCAAGAATGGGTAAAATATCCCGATCGTATTGGCAATGCTGCCAGGGATATTATGACTCAAACTGACCGCGATCGCGCCATTCGGGAACTTTCCCAGATCCTCAAGTCTCCCCACTCTTCTGGATATACCCGTATGCAGGCTGCCTACATTTTAGACGAAATCGACCCGGACAAGAAAGAGGCTATCGCTGCTTTGCTCGAACTTATTAAAACCACCGATAATAAATATATCCGTTCGGACGCTGTCGAGACTTTGGGGGAAACCGGACAGGGCAACAAAGAGGCGATCGCTGCTTTACTCGAACTTATTAAAACCACAGAAAAGGAAGGTGTCCGTAGGCAGTCTGCCTCTATTTTGGGGCAAATCGACCCGGGCAACAAAGAGGCTATCGCTGCTTTGCTCGAACTTATTAAAACCGCTGAAGATGAAGATATATTTTTGGAGGCTGCCCAGGTTTTGGGGGAAATCGGACAGGGCAACAAAGAGGCGATCGATACTTTGGTTGAACTTATCAAAACCACCAAAAATGAAATGGAGCGTTCGCTGGCTGCTTACAGTTTGGGGCAAATAGAACAGGGCAACAAGGAGGCGATCGCTGCTTTGCTCGAAATTGTGAAAACCACCGAAGATGAAAATATCCGTTGGCTGGGTGCCTTAATTTTGGGGGAAATCGAACCGGACAATAAGGAGGCGATTGCTGCTTCATTTCAAGTTATTAAAACAACCGAAAACGAGAATATCCGTAGTTTTTCTATCGTAAGTCTGGGGCAAATAGGACAGGGCAACAAGGAGGCGATCGCTATTTTAGTCGAACTTGTGAAAACCGCCGAAAATCAAAACATCCGTAGGCTGGCTGCCGAGACTTTAGCGGAAATAGGACAGGGCAACAAGGAGGCGATCGCTGCTTTAGTCCAACTTATCGAAGCCACCGAAAACGAAGAGACCCGTTGGCGGGCTGCCGAGAGTTTGGGTGAAATAAACCCGGGCAACAAGAAGGATATCACTGCTTTAGTCCAACTTATCGAAGACGTCAAAAATGAAGAGACCCGTTGGCTGGCTGCCGAGAGTTTAGGGAAAATCGACCCGGGCAACAAGAAGGCGATCGCTGCTTTAGTCAAACTTATCGAAACCACCGAAGACGAAAATATCCGTAGGCAGGCTGCCGAGAGTTTGGGGCAAATCGACCCGGGCAACGAAGAGGCGATCGCTGCTTTGGTCCAACTTATTAAAACCACCGAGCATAAACATGTCCTTTTCGTGGCTAACCGGAGTTTAGAAAAAATTATCGCTACGCCAGAGCAACAAAGAGATGTTGTTTCTGCTCTCCGACCCTACCTCAGCCCAGAAACCTACGAAAATAACTTCGATCTTTTTGAAAACTGCTACGGAATTCTCTGGAAAATTGCCCAAGACCTGCCCTACCCCGAGTTCTACAGCGCATGGCACGGGTAAAACGAAAATTAAACCTCTCCTATCAATTTGGCAGAACTGCCCGAACTTCTGGAAGAGCAATTTAGGTGAGTTCTGGGAAACAAAGTACCACTCGCCCGAAAGCAACGAGTAAATTAAACTTCCCCTCCCAAGAGGGGAAGCAAGTAAATGTAGGTTGGGTTGAACGGAGTAAAACCCAACGAAACGATTGGTATAGTTGGGTTTCTCTTCCTTCAACCCAACCTACAATTTTAAGGCAGACAGTCCACTTTTGACTTTTGACTTTTGACTTGCGCGTAGCGCTACGCCCGAGTAATCGTCGTTACCACAACAATTCGGCGGCGGCTTCAATTCGCGCCAAGGGCTCTACAGAACGAGGCAATAGCGGCAATCGCACTATTGTTTTTTCGGGAAACAAATCCGGCTCTATTTCTACTCCCGGTTGGTAGCGATTATGCAGAATGTAGCGCTGAGCAATGCCCATTTCTACCAGAGAATCTGCCAAGCGCCGAGCTTCTGAGAGAATCGCCGTTTCTGCTTGGACGACGCCAATGAAATCCGTGCAGTCCGGGTTTTTTAACATCTTCTGCGCTTTTACTGCTTTTTGGCGCAGCTTCCGCAAGCGTCCCATAAATTCCGTGCGACCCAAGACATCTTGATATTTCATCCAGAGTTTGAAAATCCAAGCCAGCCAATCGCTGAGAGCTTCGGGCATTTCCAGGAAGCGCAAGAGATGACCCGTGGGAGCGGAATCGATAATTATCAAGTCTTGGCTTTTAGTTTCTAATTGCTCGATTATTTCTATTAAAGATAGTATCTCGTCAATTCCCGGCAAAGATTGAGAAACGATTTGCCGCCAAGCTTTTGGCCCGTAGGCGATGCTAACTGGATTATCCGGGTCATCGCGATCGCCGCTCATCATTTCGGCCAGTTCCCAGAGATAGTCTTCCCGGAACTGGGCGAGAACTATTTCGGCATCTATTTCTTGGCCGCTAAGATTCTCGGTGAGAGCTTTTGGTTCTTGTCCCAATTCTTGTCCGAAAGCATCGCCGAGAGAATGGGCGGGGTCGATGGAGATAACGCGAATTTTTCGGTCTGGGTGCTGTCGGGCTAAACCCCAACCTAGGGCTGCAGCGACGGTAGTTTTGCCCACCCCCCCTTTGCCGCCAACAATAATTATTTGCCGCCCTTCGGCGATGAAATCGGATAGGCGAGTAGAGGCAGGGGGCAGGGGGGCAGGGGGCTGGGGGGCTGGGGGAGCGGGGGACCCAGTGTGAGGAGCATAAGGCCCTTCGACAAGCTCAGGGCGAACGGGAGTGGGGGGCCCTTCGACAAGCTCAGGGCGAACGGGGGACTCGTTGGCAGGAGCATAGGGCCCTTCGACAAGCTCAGGGCGAACGGGGGACTCGTTGGCAGGAGCGTAGGGCCCTTCGACAAGCTCAGGGCGAACGGGGGACTCGGGGGATGGGGGCTGGGGAGACGAGGGCGCGATTTGGGAAAGGAGACTATCTAGAGCTTCGCCGCCGATGGGGGGAGCGCTGAGTTGGGGAACGATAAATGTTGGTTTGTCGCTGGCAAGAGTAAGGAATTGTTTTAAGAGTTGCTGCTGTTCGCCGTAGCGATCGCTATCTTTTCCTTCCTCAATAATGCGATTGACAAAAACGCCTCTAAAGGAAATTTGCAATTCTTCCAGGGCATCGCGAAAACGGCTGGTTTCCACAAAGCTCATCGGCTCGGCGATCGCCACCAACAAAATAGCCGTGCCTTCTGGGTCTTGGATTAACTCGCGCCCGCCAGCCAAATCCCGTTTCATGTCGCGCAAAAACCGATCTGCTTCGTCTTCTGTATAGCGACCAGTAAAGGAGCGACTAATAACTCGATGTTTTTCCTGAAACAATTCCACCGATTCTAGGAGCCTATCTAAAAAATCCATCAGGCTCAGCAGATTGAGAGCATGACCCGTGGGAGCCATATCTACTACTAGGCGATTTGCTGCTTGCGATCGTAAAATTTCCTGAATTTCCAACAAACCCATTAGTTCGTCGAGACCCGGCCAGCTCATATCCCACACCGGCGACAAATCTTCTCCTTCCACAAAGCTGCCCCGTTCCACGAGCAACTCTAGGACATCGCCGTATTTCGCCTTAAATTCTTTTAAGAGTAGCTCGGCATCCAAGGCTCGCAGGCTCAAGTTAGGTAAATCGGGAACTGGCGCGGCATTATTGTCCGCAGGAACTTGCAATATATCTGCCAGAGAGTGAGCCGGATCCGTGGATAGGAGCAGGACTTTCTCCTCGGGAAAGCGCTGCGCCCACTGGCGAGCAAAGCCAGAGGCCAGAGTCGTCTTGCCCACCCCGCCTTTACCGCCGAACATAACTAGGTGAAGGTTGTCATCCCAATGGTAATTCATCGTCCCACAGCGCGTAGTTGTCACTACTTATACCCTACACCCTAAACTCGACATCCGACACCCTATCTAGCACTCTAGCACCAGGCGATACCTTGGTTTGCCGTTCTTAAAGTTTATCCATCGCCTGTAATGCAGAGTAATATTAAGGAATCTCCTGCCCTCCACAGAGTAACAAAATCGTATTGAGAAATTCCTTTAGCTCCAAACAAACTATAGCAGAATCTATCAGGTTGTTTTCCTCTAAAATTCTTTTGGCATCGCGAGGTTTGATGTAACTGTCCCGACATTTGCCCAATTCAAAAATTTCTTTAATATGATAGGACGGCGGTTTGTTATGATTTACCTGCTCGGGCGAACTGCTAGGTGCAGAGCGATCGCGCTTTTTAGCTAATTTTTGAATTGTCGGCCAAAATGGTAAAAGCCAAGCTTCAAAATCATACTGGGCAGCATGAGGATAAAATCTAGGATTATCGCCTACCCAGTCTTTCATTTTTTGTTTCGCATCAGTAGCATCCTCAAAGTCCTTCGTTCCCGTGTAAACGTCTGTTAAGGCTATTACTGCGTCATAAGCATCTTTACCCGCCAGAAGATTCTCCACAACGCGCTTTAACTTATCTTTTTTTGGCAGCCGTCCATTATAGATGACTGGTTTTATTTTTGGCATCTCTGACAAACGCGAGCTGAGGAAACGACGCAGGCTAGGCATAAATGCTTTTTCCGTTTTACCTTCAACCAAAATAGCAATTTTCATGGCCTGCCTCCCATAAGGTTCATTGCCCAAATCTCATCTAAGCTATAATCCTCCAGCCATTTTTCTAAATCTAGAGAATCTGCCCAATTCATAGTCGTGGCTCCGTCTTCAGCATCGCAGATTAGAACCTCATGGGGTTCTAAAAAACGTATCAATCTATCGGAATGCGTTGCTACAATTAATTGAGTTCGCTTGCTGGTTTCGCGCATGAGTTCGGCCAGCAATTGCAATAGCTCTGGATGCAAGCTTACTTCGGGCTCGTCAATCAGAGTAACCGCAGTCAAATCGGGACTTATCAGGATAGCGATTAACCAGAGAAACCGCAAAGTGCCCTCAGATAGTTGGTGCATATAGAGAGGTTGCGAAAAGTTTTTATCCTTCCAAGTCATTGCCAAAGTTCCTGCTGCTACCGGCGGAAAGCTCAATTTTTCAAAATCGGGAAAGCCCGCAGCCAGAGTATCTTCTATGATTTCAAATCGTTCTGGATATACTTCGCGCAGATAATACAGACAAGAAACTAAGTCTTCTCCGTTGTAACCGGGTAAGGTTGCAGGACGCATGGATTGAGGCAAGCGGATTGGACTTCTTTGACCCACATTTAACTGCCACGCCGCATAAAAGTTGCATGAAGCTAAAATTCTGCGAAAGCTTTCCGGTTCTTGTTGTGTTTTAGGGACTTGTGCAAGAGATGTTTCATAGCCATTGTGTTCCCAGTTAATAGGCAAATCTTGCATAAAAGTATAATCGTCATTATAAGCATAATAATGTATGTCGTTTGCGTCAGAAATGATATAGTTAAGTAAAGCTTTTTTTTTCTGTTCTCTGATTGCGCGTGTAAGTGCTTCCAATTCTATCTCATAGAATTGACCTTTGGGTGCAATTTTTAGATTGTAATCTAACGATTCGCCGTCTGGCGAAGATATGCCCAAAGAGATTGACAAACTATTGGCGCGATCGCGAGTGATAACTTCTGACAGGCCGCTCAGTTCGGAAATTTTTGATTGTAACTGGCCTTTCGCCGATGCAGCTAGGAGAGAAAAAATTTCTAAAAAAGAAGTCTTTCCCACGCCGTTGGCACCGATCGCTACGGTCAGAGGTCGCATTTGCAGCTTGACTGACAATAGGCGACGATACCCTTCGATGGTTATGCGATTGAATTTCATATTCTCTTATAGCGGTTCTCGCGCTTGATGTGAGGTTTCTGGGGCGAAGCATCCCAATACGGTAATTCTAATTTTACAGCCGAGATAGTTGCTCTGATGCTGTCGCCCCTACATTTATAACATTACATTCATTTGAGAAACGGTATAATTTTGAGGGCATTGGCTCGTTTGAATTAAAATTTTGCCATAAAACCCATCAAGAAGGCTATCCTTTATGTTTCAAGCGACTCGCAGAAGGTTGGCAATCTGGTATGCAATCGTTACTGCGGTGTTACTTTTGCTATTTGCCACGGGCTTTTATCTATATGTGCGCAACACTTTAATAGAGAGAATAGACGATACGATAGAACATGTGGCAGAAGTAGTGGAGCGATCGCTAGTAATTCAACCGGCAAATACTCAGGCAATAACTTCCCAGGCAAAAACTTCCCAGGCAATAGAGAAAGAACTCTGGCGAGTCAACGTAGAAGCAAGCTTTCGAGATAATACCGATGCCGTAGAAGACGACCATATAGATATCGAATGGTTTAGCGCTCCTGGAGAGTTGCTCTGGTCAACTTTTTCAGAACCTCTGCAAATTCCCTTGCATCGCAACCCCAGGGGCGAGACCGTCCGCTTAGTCGGACTCAGCCATAACTTGCTTTTGCGACAAATCGTCAAGCGAGTAGAAATCGAATCGCAAGTATTGGGCTATTTGCGGGTGAGCCATCCCTGGTTTGAAGTTACCAAACCAATCCGACAGCTAGTCGTAGATTTAAGCTTGGGGATCGGTTTAATGGTCGGAGGCGTTGCGGCAATTGGCTGGTTGCTCTCCGGGTTGGCAATGGAGCCGGTGCGAGAGTCTTACCAACGGCTTAAACAGTTTACTGCCGATGCTTCCCACGAACTAAGAAGCCCAATCGCCACAATTCAAACTAACGTTCAAGTAGCCCTCGCAGAGCCAGAAGCAGATTTTCAACAACAGCGCCGGCGACTCGAAGCAATAGAGCGGCTGGCACGTCGCATGGGACGTTTAGTAGATGATTTGTTATTTTTAGCCAGACAAGATAGCGGTACTGTCAAACCCAGGCGGGAACCAGTTCACTTGGATGAGGTGCTAATGGAAACTATAGAAGAACAGCAAGCTCTGACTAGCGATCGCGACATTACTATATCCTTAGATATTTTGGAATCGGATAGCCCATCAGAACCGGCCAATATATTTACCTTAATTGGAGATTGGCAACAGCTCGCCAGATTGTTTGCCAATTTAGTCGGCAATGCGGTGCAGTACGGTCGGGTCGGCGGCAGGATTGAAATAGAATTGCGACGCACCAATGGCAACGCCCTAGAAGTTAGAGTTCGGGATAATGGCATTGGCATTCCCCCTGCGGAATTACCCCGTATTTTCGATCGCTTTTATCGAGTCGATCCGGCAAGGCAGCACTCTACGGCAGGAAGATCGGCAACCCAGTCTGGTTCGGGATTGGGATTGGCGATCGCTCGGGCAATTGTAGAAAATCACCACGGTCAAATTCGCTTTGAGAGCCAAGTGGATGGCGGCACTACCGTTACTGTTATTCTCCCTGGCTAATAGCGGTTAGCTCTCAGCAGTCAGCTCTCAGCTCTCAGCAATAAGCCGTCAGCAATCGGCTCTCAGCAATAAGCTGTCAGCAATCGGCTTTTTGGCAAGAGACAACATACATATAAAAACCCCACACCCCACACCCCAAACCCCACACCCCACACCCCACACCCTACACCCCACACCCCACACCCCACACCCCACACCCTACACCCCACACCCCACACCCCATGCCCGCTCAATTGATTTCAGAAATAGACTTAATGGGAATAGAAATTGCAAATTCAGTACCTTCTCCCACTGCAGAAACACAACAGATATGACCTCCGTGAAGCTCTTCTACAATCTGACGACTGATTGACAAGCCTAAGCCAGTCCCTTTTCCCGGAGGCTTGGTAGTGAAATTGGTTTCAAAAACGCGAGCGATCGTTTCTTCTGACATTCCCGGTCCATTGTCTTTAATCCTAATTGTAATAAATTGGGAATTGGGGATTGGGAATTGGGCATCCTGCATTGAAGAGTTTTGAGTTTTGAGTTCTGAATTTTGAGTTGGCAATAGGGAATGGGGCAGGTCGGGCATTGGTCTTGGGATAGTGTCTATTGAGTTTTGAGTTTTTAGCTTGGCTTTCCTAGGTTGGTTTTCGCCATCAAGCGTGACTTCTTCATGCTCGACTGCCCCAATTCCCAATTCCCCATTCCCAATTCCCAATTCCCCGTTCCCTATTGCCAATTCCCCATTCCCAATTCCCAATTCCCCATTCCCTATTTCCGTACTGATAGTGATGGTATTGGGGCGGGATTTTATTTGGTCAAATTCTTTCTCCTCGCTTACCTCATCTAGAGCATCTATCGCATTGGCTATAGCATTCATAAACACCTGATTTATCTGCCCTGGCAAGCAATAAACTAAGGGCAATTCACCATAGTTTTTAATAATATCAATTTCCGGTCGCTGGCTATTGGCCTTGAGGCGGTGTTTCAAAATCATCAGAGTGCTATCGATCCCCTCATGGATATTGAAAGCTACTTTAGAAGAAACGTCAGAACGAGAAAAAATTCGCAGGGAGTTGCTAATCTCGCGGATGCGCTCGGTTCCTTCTTTCATCGATGCCAGAAGCACGGGAAAGTCATTGATTACGAAAGTCAGGTCTATCTCGTCTATCCTAGCAGCAATCTTCGAGCTATGGTTGGGGAATTCTTGCTGATATAGATTTATAATACCGAGCAAATCTTTAATATATTCTTGAGCGGTTTCCAGATTGCCAGAGATAAAGCCAATTGGGTTGTTGATTTCGTGGGCGACCCCCGCAATTAATTCGCCAAGAGCCGACATTTTTTCCCTTTGAATAAGTTGTGCCTGAGCCAGTTGCAGCTCTTTCTTATTTTCCCTGAATTGCCATACTTGATTTAAGGCCCTTTTAATGGTTATTTCTAAGTCTTCAAAATCAATAGGCTTGGTCAAGAAGTCAAAAGCGCCCCGATTCATCGCGGTTCTAATGTTTTTCATATCGTTATATGCCGATAGGACAACTGTTTTGACTTCCGGGTCAACCTCCTGTATCTTGTCTAACAAGGTAAGACCGTCCATTTTTGGCATATTGATATCCGTAAAGACCAAATCGAGAGGGCGATCGCTCTCTAACTTTTCTAGAGCCTCTACTCCATTACCTGCAAAAACAAAGTCATATTCTTTGGCCCTTATTTTTTTTCTAAAGTGACGCCGGATTAGACTGGCGAAAGACGGCTCATCATCCACAAAGAGAATTTTTCCTGGCATACCTCGCTCCCAATTACCCTGACAATTTGGCTCTATATTTTTACAGGACTTACCCTTGCAAGTCCCGCGCCTGCCCTATCTGTTTTATCTGTTCGGGCAAGTTCCACAGCGTCGGGTGCATAAGTCCTCTTTCTAGCATCAAGCATGCACCCCTTTAGTTGGAAATCGCATTTTTCGGTAAGAATACTATGAATTCTGCTCCCGCTCCTGGCTCTGTTTCGATTTTGACATCTCCCTGATGCTGCCCCACTATAATATCATAGGCGATCGCCAAGCCTAACCCCGTGCCTTCTCCGGGTGGCTTAGTTGTAAAAAACGGATTAAATATTTTAGCCAAGATGTCTTCTGGAATACCTTCACCGTTATCGCGGATGCGGATTTCTACCCCGACTTTCTCCCTTGCTCCCACTGTAGGAGAAGCGGCTCCATCGGGGCTGGCCGAGCCTGCATCGCCCTCGGCTTTTCGAGTCAGAGCGTTCGCGTTCGGAGTCGAATCGTTCTGGTTCAGGGTTTTGACTTGCAGAATTGGTTTAAAAGTCTTGCCAACTGCTTTTTGCTTAGCCTTGAGCGCATCGCAAGCATTGTTAATAATATTCACCAAGGCTTGACTAATGTCTTGGGAAACAATATAAATTTCACCAATACTTGGGTCATAGTCTGTTTCCAATCTCACCTGAAACTCTTCATCTTTAGCCTGCTGGCCGTGATAAGCCAGTGCTACTGCTTCCTCTAATAGATTATTCAGGTCAGTCAATCCCACTTTCCCTCTTTCATTGCGAGCGAGCATCAACATACCTTGCACGATCGCCTCTATTCTTTCCCCATTTTTTTTGATATCGTCAACGCTTTCTTTTAGCTCGGTCAAGGTTTCGTTTATGAAATCGGCTGTTTCTACCTCTAAGTTCTCGGATACCGAGGCAATCTCTTCCAGCAGTTCTTCCGTCATATCCACGGAAACGGCGGCAAAATTGTTGACAAAATTGAGAGGATTTCTGATTTCGTGAGCAATTCCGGCAGTCAAAGAACCCAAAGAAGCTAATTTTTCTTGAGCCACTATTTGCTTTTGTGCTGCTTTCAGTTTTTGTAGGGCTTGCTCTATCTGCTGATTTTTTTCTTGGAGCTGCTCGGTTCGTTTTTCCACCTTCAGTTCCAGAGTGCGGGAATACTCTTCTAGTTGCTTGTGGGATAGAGTTAGATTTTCCCAGAGAGTATAGCCGATAGTCGCGATCGCCGAACTTCCCAGAGCCATTAGGGGCGGGACTATAGGTATCCACCAGCTTAGTAAAAAAGCCCTCCCAGCACTAGCAATAAGACAGACGCTGGCAAGAGAGACTCTAGCGGCGGTTTGAGGAAAAGATATTTTGGCTCTATCGTTTTGCATTCGCTCTATACTTACCACCGCAGCACCAACAAACGACCAAGTTAAAATCCAGAGCCATTCTACAGGTTCTTTCCAGGTTTTCAGGAGCGATCGCTCTTCCAGAGCAGCACTAACTATCTGGCTAGTCGAATTGGCATGTACTTCTACCCCGGTCATCGGTTCTGGAATCCCCATCAAGCTGCTGCTATAGGGAGTCAACAAAAAATCCTTAATGCTTTTGGCCGTCGAACCAATCAAAACTATTCGATTCTCCATTAATCTCGGTTCGAGCCTATCTAACAAGACATCCGTTAGAGATACTGTCTGAAAACTATCGTTTGAACCGCGATAGTTTAACAGGATTTGATAGCCTTGGTCTGCCGCACCCACATAGCCTCCATCATTTCTCGAAAACGGGGAAAATGTTGTTTTACCCAGTTCTATTTCGGTTTCATTTTTCATCCTTGGGGTTATTCCTTCGGAGCCGAGATAAATCAGAGCCAGTCTAAATCCCAAACTGTAGGCAATATTGCCCTCTGAGTCGTCTAAGTACAAAAAAGCACGCCGAGTTTTTCCATCCACATCCCAGGGAAAATCATTCGCGCTGGCTTGACCTAGTTTTTCTAATTCTGGCGGTGGAGCGATTTCCCCATTTTTATCGTTATCAACAATTTTTTGAATGCCTATCAAGTTAGGGGTAGTATTGAATATCCTAGCCAATTCTTCGTGACCCTCACCTACTGGCAAGTCTCGATATATATCTAGGCCAATTGCTTTGGGTTGCTGCTGTTTTACTTTTTCCAAGACTTGGGCTAAAACCCTATCTGGAATCGGCCATTGTCCTATGGTTTTTAAATCCGACTCGTTGATGCCGACAATAATAATGCGATCGTCTTTTGCCTGGAGAGGCCGCAAGCTAAAACATACGTCCAGGGCAGATAATTCCAACAATTGGAATAAACCAAACCCCCGCAGTACAATTAACAAAAGCGCTACAGCGGGCGCTATTGCCAATACCCGCTGCCATTTGACCTGGCTGGCAATACTAGATAAAATTGCCAGTTTTTTTTTCTTTCTCTTGCGATCGTCGGGCAGCATCTTTGGATACCCTAATTTACTGGGCAATTTACCTGGAAATTTACCTGGCAATGTGAATGCACATTTAACTTGCACATTTAATTAGATTTGGCTCCGCTTTTGTATCTAAGCGGTATCTCTGTAAAGTTTTTTAGCGTGACTTACACTTTCCTACAGGATCTAATTATAAATATAGTGTTTGACGTGCGTGGTGCGGCACCCTAAAAATAATGTCTCTGCGTAAGTTCCGTTCCCTAGCCTTCCAGTTTTTTTGGTAATTTAAAAGCATAACTTTTATTTTCTCTGTTGCAGGACTTACTCTTGCCTGTCCCATCCAACTCCATATAGCCTAGGACGCGCAACTAGCACCATATATAAAGTGGCCTTGCCTAAGTCTCTTATTGGAAAAATCACCTCTGCCAATCTCAGTATAGAGCAAGGAGTGTCAAGATACCTGTGGGTTTGGACCCATCAAGGTCTTTGCACTGTGCTACTTATGGGGTGTAGTCCCTATGGGAAATGTAAGCCCTGTGGTAAATGTAGTCCTTGTGGTAAATGTAGTCCTGTGGCCAATTTAGCGCCTTTGGGTCCTGCAATCGGAGTAAGGAACTGTGGGCAGAGCATTGCTATAGCCATTCATTTGCGATCGCGCCCGTTTCTGGCTCCCTTTGGTATCGTAAACCAGCATTGCTATATTATGGAACTAGGGTGCAATCAAAATTCTCAATACTCGTCTCCACTAAAGGGAAAATTTCTATTCTCCCTTTAGATTATTAAGGGTGCCTAAAAAAAGATAATATTTCTTTACATAAACTATATCTGCGCGTTGCATCTGGAGCGAAAGCTAGCGGTTGTTGCGGGTAGTAGATAGTTCTAGAAAGGTAAGGTCGATAGCACTGACGGCTCTAGCCCTTCAGTGCTATCGACCCTACCTAAAACTCGACCGACTTGGGTGCGGTAGATATCTTTAATAGCAAGCTTAAGATGCTTGCAGAGATATGAATAAAATGCAAAAACTGTAAAAAGAGGTAACAAACTCATGGATGGAAACCAAAAACTCCAAGGCATAGGAATGTTTGCACTTGCTTTGGTTTTCGGGATGGCGTTTGGGCAGCATGCGCGCAGCGCAATGGCTCCTGGCACAAGCTCGCAAGTACGGGCCTCGTCAAAACCAGAACTGCTCCAGCAAAACCGGATTCTCGCTAAAGAATTCAATCCTCCCAGTCGAGGTGCCCCTCCTCGAACTACTGAGGGCGGCTCTAGGGGCTGCGGCTCCTATAAAAAAGGAGAAAAACCTTTAATCGCTCTGGCTCCCACTCGCAGCCTAGCCTTAACCGTGCAAAAACATCCGACCTTTTTCTGGCATATTCCAGAATCTTATGGTGGCCAAACTTTAGAGTTTGTCCTTCTGGATGCCAAAGACGAGCAAGAATTATACCGGGACTATTTCTCAGTTCCGCAAGTACCCGGTATCGCTAGCCTCAAGCTGCCAGATACAGTAGAGCCCCTCGCGGAAGAGAAAATGTATCATTGGTATTTAGTGGCTGTCTGCGATCCAGAAGATCGCACTGGGGATATTACTATAGATGGGTGGATAGAGCGAGTCGAGCCCAGTCAAGATCTGCTAGAAAATATCGAACAAGCTTCCGAAAAGGAGCGCCCGTCTATTTATGGTAAAGAAGGAATTTGGCAGGAAACTATTGCTACCTTAGCCAAGCTGCGCCTGGAAAATCCCAACGATTCTAGCCTAAAAGAGCGATGGGAAAAGCTATTAACTTCGGTGAAATTGGGCGAATTCGCCCAATACCCCCTGGTTCGAGTCAGTAAAACAGAAGCACAAGGAAACCAAGCGCTGTCCCGTCGATCGCAATCTAGAAAGTCTAAATGAATTATGTAACTTCTGTAGGGGCAGCCGAGTGGCGTTGGCTGCTCTGGCGCTTAGGGGCGATAGTAACGCTCTGCCTACGGTGCGCTCTTGGGATTGCCCCTACAGGCACTTACAGGAATGATTTAGAAACGCGATAGCTAGAAATAGCACGATAGAGTCAGCCGCGAGACAAATAGCATTCTCGGCAAATCAAGTCTCAAATACAATACTTGCGACGGACTTACCTTGGGGAGCGATTTTTCCAAAGATAATCGCTCCTTGCTCGATAGAATTTATAATCTGGATAGGTTGAAACAGATGAAGTCATTTCGGGTAATTCCCATCGCTACCGCCCTATTGACCGCAATGTTCGCAATGCTCGGTGTTAGCCGGAGCATTTTTTGGCTTCCGGCGGAGGCTATGCCCCTCGTGCCGGCGACGGATGGTAGCGAAACTAGCGTTAGCCGCGAGGGCGATCGCCACGATATTAGCGGAGGGCAGCTATCGGCACAAGGGGATAATCTCTTTCATAGTTTTAGCGAATTCAATCTCCCCGAAGGCGAAATTGCTAATTTTATCTCCAGCCCCTCTATTCGCAACATTTTAACTCGGGTTAATGCTGGCAATCCTTCTATAATTAATGGCACTCTCCAGATAACCGGGGGCAATGCCAACCTTTTCTTGCTTAATCCAGCAGGAATAATCTTTGGCTCCACTGCTCGCTTGCAACTGCCCGGGTCTTTTGTGGCAACTACAGCTCGGGGCGTTGGCTTCAACGGAGGCTTGTTCGATGTCTGGAGCGAGAATAATTATCAAGCTTTAGTCGGAGAGCCAAATAGCTTTCTCTTCAATATGGAATTTCCCGGAGGTATTGTTAATGCGGGAACTTTGGCAGTTTCCCCCGGAGAAAATTTAAATCTGATAGGCGGCACTGTTACTAATACTGGCAATATCTCGGCTCCCGGGGGCAATATCTCTATAAATGTAGTGCCCGGAAAAAGTAGGGTGCTAATCCGCCAGGAAGGGATGCTTCTGAATTTGGAAATAGAGCCAATGGCGGAAATCGGCGCGGGCATGGATGTGCCAATAAACCCTTTAGATTTGCCGCAACTGCTGACCGAAGGTTTTATAAAAACAGGTCACGCGATCGCTGCAAGTGTAAGCGACGATGGCACTATTTTTCTCACGGGTTCGACTGTTGGCATCCCTGCCGAACCGGGCACGGCGATTGTTAGCGGTAAATTAGAAACAGCTAGCGATAGTCTGGGCGGTACGATCGATATTTTTGCAGAAAAAATAGCCGTAATTGAGGCCAATATTGATGCTTCTGGCAGTTTTGGCGGCGGTAAAATAAGGATTGGCGGAGACATTGAAGGCCGGGGCGCTATTCCCAACGCCCAGCGCGTTTTTGTCAGCAACGATTCTGTCATTTCTGCCGACGCTCTTGTAAATGGCAATGGCGGTACGGTCGTTGTTTGGGCAGATGAAATAAACTATTTCTCCGGCACCGTTACTGCTCGGGGCGTCCTGGAAAGTGAGGAATCTTCTCTCGACTCTGCCCCCGAGATATCCAATGGTAGTGCATCCAATAGCAGCCTATCCAATGAGGGCGCATCCAATGGCAGCCTATCCAATGGCGGTTTTGTGGAGATATCGAGCGAAGGAAGCTTAATTTTTGAGGGATCTGTAAACCTCAGTGGCAATAACGACAGTTTGGGCAATTTGGGCACTTTGCTGCTCGATCCCGAGGATATCGAAATTAAAAACGGTTCGAGAAGGGGAAATGACGATACAACGCTTCCCGAGGTATTGCAAGCAGAACAACCTGGGTCGGTTTTTATTATCTACGAAGAGACTTTGGAATCCTTGGCGCAAGATGCGAATCTAATTCTACAAGCGACTAACGATATTACGATTGAGAAGTTGAGCGACAATACCTTGAAGTTTGCTGCCGGAGATGGAGCGATCGCCTTTATAGCTGATGCCGATCGCAGCGGCCAAGGGAATTTTCTGATGAACTCAGAAGACGAGATTCGAGCGCCAGGGAGAGATATAAATATTTTCGGCACTCGTATAGCTGTCGGCAGAATTGATACTTCTGCCCCAGACAATGGGGGTAACATAGAACTGATAAGTTTGGGCGGCGATATTATAGTTGGCCATCTAAATACTACTTCTACCAATGCAAATGGGGGAGAGATTAATTTAGACGCTGGCAGCGGATTGGTCGATATAACGGGAACTGTAAAAACGAGAAATTTAACTGTAACCGGGAATGCGATTAATTTTGGCGAGGTAGATTCAATAAGCGGGACGGGCAAGTTGTTTTTGCAGCCGGGAACTGTCAGCCAAAATATCGAACTTGGCGGATATAGCGTTACCTCTGGTTTGGATTTAAACGAGACCGAGCTACAAGCGATCGCTGGGTTTGAGTCAATAGAAATCGGTATTGCAGAGGGAACGGGAAGGGTGACCCTGAACAATGGGGCTAGCTTTAATGCTCCTGTAATTATTGCTGGCGGTTCTACTCTTGTTGGACCCAATCGCAACTCAACTTGGAAAATTACAGGTATGGGTAGCGGTAGTATCGAGGAGTACCCTAACGGTTTAACTTTTCAAAATATAGAAAATCTGACCGGCGGCGATAAAAATGACACTTTTATATTTAGCGATAATGCGGCGATCGATGGCAATATTGATGGTTGGCTCGGTAACGATACTCTAGACTACTCCGCTTATCAGAGTGAGGTTTTTGTAGATATCGATACCAATCAAGCGACTGGCACTCAGGGAATATTCAACATCGAAAGCGTTATTCCTATCAATCTCGTAAATTCGGAAACGAGGAATGCTAATAATTTAGGGGATAACTCCGGCAACTCGGAAACGATCGATGCTAATAATTTAGGGGACAACTCCGGCAACTCGGAGACAAGCAATTCGGGGGATTCGGAAACGAGCAATTCGGGGGATTCGGAAACGAGCAATTCGGGGGATTCGGAAACAAGCAATTCGGGCGATTCGGAGACAAGCAATTCGGGGGATTCGGAAACAAGCAATTCGGGGGATTCGGAAACGAGCAATTCGGGGGATTCGGAAACGAGCAATTCGGGGGATTCGGAGGTAAGCAATTCGGGGGATTCGGAAACGAGCAATTCCGGGAATCCAGGAAATTCCACAGCTCCCGAACCAGCAAGCTCCGAACCAGCAAGCTCCGAACCAGCAAGCTCCGAACCAGCAAGCTCCGAACCAGCAAGAATACCACCAACGCCAGACAATCCCGTTCTTCCTTCTTTTGTCAGTGATTCTGCTACTTTAGGGGCTTCAGAAGCCGACAGTTCGCCAACTTCTGCGCCAGAAAGTTCGCCAGCAGCGCCAATAACTGCAGCGATCGCGCCCGTTAGCCCAAGGCCAAATAATCAAGCGATCGCGCCTGCTAATCCAACGCCTGCTAACCCAGCGCCTAATAATCCAAATTTTAATAACGCGCTCGCGCCTGCTAACCCAAGGCCAAATAATCAAGCGATCGCGCCCAATAATCAAACTGCAAATAATCAAAGTGCAAATAACCCAGCACCAATAAGAGCGCTCGCCCCCAATAATCAAACTGCAAATAATCAAAGTGCAAATAACCCAGCACCAATAAGAGCGCTCGCGCCCAATCAAAATCAAAATAATCAAAGTGCAAATAACCCAGCACCAATAAGAGCGCTCGCCCCCAATCAAAATCAAAATAACCAAACTGCAAATAATCCAGCACCTAATAATCTACCGCTCAATAATCCAGCGCCAATTTCAGAACAGACTCAAGCTACTACAGCTAATTTAACGCCAAATCCAGCGCCCAATAATCGAGCGCCCAATAATCGAGCGCCCAATAATCCAAATTTAAATCTGGCGATCGCGCCCAATAACCCAGGAGCAATCGCAGAAACAACGGAAGCGATCGCTCCTGTTACTAACCGAGAGTTTAACCGAGAAACTAGCGCGAGCAACCCGATTGACTTTTTATATCGCTCCGCAGAAGAGCGCAGCATATCTGGGATGAGGAGTAGCGATCGCCTTTCCCCCGAACTATTCGGAGGTAACCAGCAAATTGTGAACCTCAATACTCGCCTAGACATAGAGCGTTTTCTAGATGAAGAAAATCTAGCTCTGGCGGTCCGTCAAATAGACTTTTTCTTTAGTAAAGACTTTGAAGACTACTTGCGGCAAAAATACAACAACCCTTATCCGACATTTATCCAAATCCAGGATAAGCTGAGCGAAATGGCCGACTCCACCGCTGCCAAGGCCGCTATTATGTATATATTTACCCGACCGCAACAATTAGATTTAGTCTTAGTTCCGCCCGGAGGCGAGCCCATTCACAAAAGCGTCCCCGCAGCCCATCGAGCCGCACTCTTAGAACAAGTGCAAGCATTTAAGCGCCAAATAACCGATCCGACTCGACGCCGTACTAAAAGCTACTTGCCATCCTCCCAAAAACTCTATAATTGGTTCGTCGCTCCTCTAGAGCAAGAGCTTGAAGAATTAGGCATCGATACCCTAATTTTTAGTATGGACAGGGGCTTGCGCACTCTGCCTTTAGCCGCCTTGCACGACGGCCAAGAATTTTTGATTCAAAAATATAATATCAGTCTGACTCCCAGCCTCCATTTGACCGATGCTCGCTATGCAGATATCAAAAATGCCTCGGTATTGGCAATGGGTGTATCTGAATTTGAAGACAAAAATCCTTTGCCAGCCGTACCCGTGGAAATCACCACGATCGCCGAAGGCTGGCACGAAAGTCAAGCCTTTCTCAACCAAGAGTTTACCCTAGACAATCTCAAGCAACAGCGAGAAAATAAGCCATTCGGAATTATTCACTTGGCGACTCACGGGCAATTTAAGTCCGGCCAAGAAGAAAACTCCTATCTTCAATTATGGGATGGCAAGTTGCACTTAGAGCGGATGCGAGAGCTGAAATGGAACGAGCCAAAGGTG
Source organism: Oscillatoria sp. SIO1A7 (assembly GCA_010672965.1). GTDB lineage: Bacteria > Cyanobacteriota > Cyanobacteriia > Cyanobacteriales > Laspinemataceae > SIO1A7. The sequence continues at coordinate 60,329 of JAAHFN010000028.1, read as the reverse complement.
GAGTTATTAGTGCTGAGCGCCTGTCGCACGGCGGTGGGAGATGCAGAGGCAGAATACGGTTTTGCTGGATTGGCAGTTCAAGCGGGGGTCAAGTCAGCCTTGGCTAGTCTTTGGTATGCAAACGATACTGGAACTTTGAGCCTGATGAGCGAACTTTATCACCAGTTGCGATCGGTTCCCATTAAAGCCGAAGCTTTGAGAAAAGCACAGACTGCCATGATTGAAGAAAATGTCCGTTTGGAAAATGGCGAGCTAATCGGAACTTTTGGTAATATCCCTTTGCCAGCGGAACTAGCAGAACTAGGCGATCGCTCTTTAAGCCATCCTTATTATTGGGCGGGCTTTACTATGATTGGCAGTCCTTGGTAGGAAAATTTTCCTCTCTCCCCTCTCCCCTCTCTCCCCGTAGGGGGATTCCGAAGCGTCTCCACTTCTGAGAATCGCATTCAAGCCCAGAAACCGGCTTTTTTAGTCCCTAAGAAAAAACAACAAATTGGGTCCCTATAAGATCCCATGTCGCTTCTTATATCAAATCCGGTTAATTACGCATAAATCCCGTAGGGGCGGTGCCCCCGGGAGCGCCCCAGACACTCCCGAGACGGCCGGGGCGCTCCCGGGGGCACCGCCCCTACAAACTGTGACTGTTTAACCGGATTTGATATTAGTTGGACCGTTTAGCGCCAGCCCAGCAGATCTATATTCATCAGATATAGCACTACGCATTAAAGTTAGGACAGTTCAAATCTCGCCAAGGCTAGTAACGGCAAGGCTTGTGCCGATCGCATGACTGCTCTCTTGCTGATTGCTTACTGCTATATCGCATGTTTTACACTGGCCGCTCTGGGGGTGCCCAATTCCCTACTCTCTAGGGAGCATTTCACTTTTGTAATGGAGGAGCCCGGAGGGCTTTGTTTGTGTAGCCGCGCCTTTAGGCGTCAGGCGGCAGTTTACGAAATTGAAATGCTCCCACTCTCTATTCCCTGTAGGATTCCCTGTAGCTTAGATAATTATTTGGCCCCTAAAATTTATTGAATAAGGCCCTGTATTTTCTTGGAAAATGTAAAAAAGTCATATAAAATCTAAAAAAAATATATAAAAACAAAATGAAATAGTGTTATAAATACGAATAAAGCAAGAATACGAGGCTCTCAGAGCTACGCCAAACCCCGACGGATCGGGAGTTTTGCATAGTCAATAGTGAAAATAACTATACTGCTACAGGAGCAAGGAGACAAGGGACTGTGGGGACTCTTTCAAGGGTATGTTTTTTAGATTTGGCATTCAAGAGGACCCGGGACGTAGGGGCGACAGCATTCCCGAGATAGCTTTTGCTATAAAAAAAATATTGGATTGGAATGCGCGGACCCCAGAAACCCATGCAGCCCACCGACCGCGCTCATTGAGAGAATAATAGAGTCGAACGAGATAGGAGATAGAGCGAGAGTCGAAACATCGTTTGACTTAATCTTGACTTAACAGGCTTAACAGGACTTACGCATCGAATCCAAATGTAGTGGCGCGACAGAGCTAAAATGGTGCATTAGCATTCAGAGAGAAACGCTTATCTTTCAAAGCTTTTACCCAAAATCTATTGCACTAAATTAGATCTGTAGCGCCAGTAGGGTGCGCTGCCAAGCACCAGACGCTAAATGTAGCGATAGAACGACGAGAAAGCGTAAGTCCTGCTTAAGTGACTAAGCTGCCCAAGCTGCAAACATCAGTAACTAAAGTTTGAACGCCGATGAAAATAGCTATAGACCATTTATTCAGGTCAACCATAAGTGCTTTCTTGCTAGCTTTCGTGCTAGTGTTAGGTCTTTTCTTTTCGGTTTCCAGCCCTGCCTTGGCTCAGGACTGCTGTACAACTTACCCCTATCCCTTTACCGCTATTCGGATTGGCGACCAAGACGGATTTGGCTTTGGTGATGGCAAAGGTTTGACTGCCGCTTCCGGTGGTCCCGTTAACCTAGATGGGAAAGGCGTTTTAACTGTTCAAGACTTTCTTCCAGATTTCAATGGGGACAACAAAATCAGCAACCGAGATGGTGGCGATCCCTTTGATAATCGTTCCGATGCAGAAGTCGCTAATACTTTGACCACAGGTGAAGGATTTATAGATACAGGTAGTAAAGGCTCGGATTATACAGACCTGTCTTTGGGTAAGTCCTTCGGCTACAAAAGTTTTCCAACTCATGGCCATCCCTTCCCCGATGGCGATCCTGAAGTACCTAACAATGCTCTTTTCGAGTTCCGATTTAAGGTAGCTAAAGATAAGCTACCAAAAGGTACGCCCTTGTTCTTGAACATGATGTATGGAGACTTTGATGTCAAAACCGCACAAGTAATTCACAAAGATAGTAATTACGATAAAATGATAGGGCAAGAAGTACAAGCTTCTCCCAAGGACAAGGAGCAAGATGGTATTATTATGCCCGTAGTGGTTCCTTTAGAGTTTTCTCGAGTCTTTAGTGATGGTGACGCGAATGGGGAATCTGGTTATTGGATTGGTTTCTTGAATGCCAAGTTTAAAACTTCCAACGATAAATCCGATCCTTGTCCCGACAACAGGTGTGACCCGTATTTGGCCTTTGATTTTGCTGAAATTAGCACGACTCCGATTTCTCTCCAACCCTGTCCTGCCAAAGATTATAAGGGTAAAATCCAAGGACTCAAGTGGGATGACATCAATGGCAATGGGAAGCGGGAGACCCTTGTTGTGGGAAATCCCCCTGATGTTGTTTTTGTAATAGATGTGTCTGGCAGCACGGAAAATGGGAAATTTCAAGGCAGTTCCGTGGGAGATTTGAACAATGATGGTCAGAGCGATGACATTATCGACGGCGAAATAGCTGGCTTTATTGCGTTGAACGAGCAAATCATCCAGCAAGGGTACGGCGATACGGGGAAAGTCGCGATCGTCTCTTTTAATGGCGATGCGTATCAAGCTGATATGGATCCAAGCACCCCTGGACCTCAATTAGCCACAGCTCCAGCAGCCGATAACGATAACAACGGTATTCCCGACGTTCAAGACGTTCTGTCTTCTCTCCAAGGAAGAGGTTATACTTATTATTCTCCTGCCTTGAAGTTAGCTCAAAGCATTATACAATCCTTAAACACACCAACGGGTAAAGCCAATGTGGTCTTTATTTCTGATGGAGAACCTAACAATCCAGACGTCCCCTATTATCCTTCCGCAGCCAGCAGCTTGCGCAATGCCAATGTAAATGTCACTGCGTTTGGAGCCGGCTCAGGAGCTACATTACCTACCTTACAAAAGGTTGACCCCCGAGCCACCATTTTCACTTCCATTGATGAGCTACTCAATGTCTTTAGTGGCCGACAAGGGACAACAAGTTCCTCCTCTAGCGGTGGTTTAGAACCTGTTTTACCTAATGTAACTATCTACCTAGACTTGAATGACAATGGCGCCCTTGATGCAAGCGAACCCAGTCAAGTAACTGATGTCGATGGGTTGTATCAATTTACGGACTTGGCTCCAGGCGATTATGTCGTGCGGGAAGTTGTTGAGCCCGGTTTCACTCAAACTGCCCCAGCCGGTGGATTTGCCAAGATAACCCTTGGCGAAGATGAAGTCGTTTCTGATGTCAACTTTGGCAATCAGAAATAATTTCCTAGAAAATCATTATTCAACTCGATAGTTGAATAATGATTTTCGCCCTCGGAGATCGAGCCCACATTTCGCACGACAAACATAATTGTAATCTCGAACGAAATGGATTACAGCGGTCGTTCTTGAGAATATAGTCAATAATCGTGCGGAAAGTGGGTTCGAGGAAATACCTCGAATATAGCGGTTCTCAAATTGATGTGAGGTTTCTGGAGCGAAGCATCCCAGTAACGAAATTACCGTTTTAAGCTAAGAGATAGTCAAGGGAGATGCTGTCGCCCCTACGTTTTGGTTAATTACACTTATTTGAGAAACGCTATAATCAAGGTAGTCTGTTATTACCGACTACTTGGTAAAAACAATACTCCCGGACAAGAGCGCATATTAGTAAATTTGACTTAAATGAATTCAAGATTTTAGCAAAATAATCTATAAACAAGCTTACAATTTAAACCAACCTAAATTTAACATTACAACTAAAATTTAAACCAATTTAAACCAAATACAAACATGGTCAATGGTAAACTTGGAGGCTATCATGGGTATCATGGTCGAAAACCCGTCTCCTATTCAGCTCAATTCGATAGCCCAGTAAAAGACAGAGCATCCTACGAGCAGATGAAAAAATTAGCCCTATGCTACTCAGATGGAGACTTGATTAGAATAAAAAAAACTATCGTAACAGCAGGTCAATTTGGTTCTGATAGTGCTTGTAGCGCGATCAATCCAGGGGTTTTATATAGGGATAATAAATTTCACCTGCTTTGTCGTGGCGAGCCCAACGAAACCGTATGGCAGGGAGACTTTTTAGCCTATCAAGCAAAACCCTTGTGGTTTACCTTAAACAACGATCTAACCCACAAAGAGAGCTTTTACTTAGATTATTCAGAGTTGCCATCAAAGAGTAGGCCAGAAGATTGGCGTTTGTTTGAATATCAGGGTAAACTCTATAGCAACCATAGCGTTTATATGCTCCTCGATCGCCAGGAATGGATTGTTCGGTCTCGTCTGGGGATTTCTGAAATCGATCTTGAAAACCAGGCTCTGAACTTACGCTGGATGCTAGAGCCTCCTTTTGAAGCGTTCGACGAAGAAAAGAACTGGAGTTTTTTTATGCATGAGGGACTTCTAATGTGCCTCTATTCCTTTGAACCCTATATCATATTGGAAATTGACCTAGAGCGAGGAACAACCCAAAAAGTCCTAGAAGCCGCTCTCAACTACCAATGGTATGACAAGGGGAAATTTATAGGAAATAGCACCAATTTAGTGTCTTGGGATCGAGACCATTACATCCTGTTTATCCATGATTTCTTAGACCCGAGGTACGAACTGAGAAACCGAACATATATGCAATACGGAACCCTCATCAGCAAAAAGACTCTATTACCCACTAGCATTATTCCCAGACCCCTAGAAATTGGTGGGGACGAACCTGGAAGACATCCAGGGGTTCATTACACTAGCGCATTGGTAAATCGAGAGGATGGGTTGTATGCCTTTTATGGACAAGGAGATAGTCATACAGGAGTTGTGGTTTTTAACAAAGATTCCCTCAATGAGTTATTCGATCGCTATCAACTAGAGAGCGCTCCATTAATATAACTTGACAAATTTAAAGCGCCAGACCATAAGCGAAAAATCGTTCTCTAGTCTGAATCGCCTTCTCGTTTTGCCTTGTCGAGTCTAACTCACGTTGCATAACAAAAACGTTCAATGTCTAGAGACGAGTGATCGTAAACGATTTCTTTCATCCTATTCGTGTATAACTCTTGATAGGGAGGGTGTTTGGTGGCACCGTGATGGATCAAATCAAGCTTAGGTAAACCAATTTTTTGACAAACTTTATCGAAATCCTCGGTTAAATTTTCGTAGCGTCCGACAAAATCAACTAGAATTTCGCCCTCTCCATCCTCCTTTCCTTTCCAGCTATTGGTGAGATAAGAGGTTTGCAAATTCTCCAAATCGTACCATATATCCATTGTGGATCTGACACCCAGTTCTTCAAGCTGAAGTCGCCATCGATCGTCTGGTTCGTGTTTGCATTCACCCATACTAAGAATGAAATCTTCAAAGCGATCGTATTGGTTCCAAGGGTGATACAAATGTTCCTGATTCTCCAAGTCGGTATATTCTGGATATTGGGTGTACATAGAGTATAGCGACAAAATCATGTCAAAAGGATGGCGAACAAAAGCAAAGGTAAAATAATTATTCCAGATGTCTTCCCCAATATATTCTATCATATATTTTGCCCAGATATGTTTCCACCATTCACCCTCGGGATTTTTTTCAGTTTCTTCAAAATTAATCCCTAAATAGTTACATAAAACTTTCTCAATACTGGTGCCTCCTGTTTTACCAATATGAATAAAAATAAACTTGTATTCGTGGCAAATAATCATAGTTATTTCCTTCAATCCTCTTTCTTGCGTCTGAGTTATAACCTTTTTATGGGAACAGAAAGCGACTGGCACGGGAATCTGCCGAATCGCTTCCGGCCTTTAGCACGACTTAAGGTTGCCATATTTCACAGTAAATATCGATCTACTAAATCTCTGTAATTATCATCAACAAACTTCTCAATGGCTTCAATAACTTCAGGATCGACTCTATCTTGATGGAAGCTAAAATCATAAAGGTTCTCTTTGCTATAAGACTTGTGTTGGTCATCGTAAATTTGGATCGATCGCTGACGATGATACTCTAGATCGAAACCCGTTAAATCATAGGAAAATTCAAAAAAATCTAAAATTTTTCTAATTGCGGATAAGTCACTAATTATATCTGGATAATAGACAACCATTTTTTGTCCCGAAAACTCATCATAAGCTTTAAGATTCTCAAAGTAGTTTCTAAAGTGGAAAATTTTTCCATTTCGGATCTCCTCTGCTGTGGGCACCTTGTCTTCTTGTGCTAAAGCAACTCGAAGAAACGATTCTCGATAATCCCTTAAAAGTAACAGAACCTTACGATGTATGGGTTTCCCTCCCTCGTCATAAAAAGGACAAGAACAGGAATCGGGCCAGTCGTTTTCCTTGACATTATGAGTTCGGTAAACAGCTAAATCCCCATCTTCAATCAGTTTTGTCTGTCCTGCTGTACGCAGTCCGGTAAAATATTCGATACAATAACGAACCCAATTTAGACCGCTTCTTGGATAAGAGACAATTATACCTTTTCTAGAGTCTATCCCTTTCATAATTCCAAACTGCGTGACATCTTCGATCGGTTTTGTCTGTGCTGCTACCGTAGGCCGCCCAGTAAAATTTTCGAGACAATTACGAATCCAGTTTAACCCGTTTCTTTTTTTTGCTTGAGAAACAATTATATTTTTGCTAGAGTCTGTCCCTTTCATAATTAAAGCCTGCGAGTTTTTTGTCTTGTCTAGTCGATATTCAGAAAATAATTCATTGAGTGAATTCTTGTTAAAAATAACAATTCCGGTATGGCTATCTCCTTCTCCATAAAATGCATACAACCCATCATCTCGATTGACTAGCGCGCTAGTGTAATGAACCCCTGGATGTCTTCCTGATTCATCTCCGCCCATAATCAAGGGTCGAGTAATAATATTAGTAGGCAATAAGGTGTGCTTGCTAATCAGAACCCCGTATTGCATATATGCTCGGTCTCTCTGTCCGTACCTAGGCTCTAGGAAATCATGAACGAACATGATGTAACTATCGTCGTCCCAAGAGACTAAATTGGTACTATTTCCGATAAATGCCCCCTTTTCATACCATTGGTAATCGGGATTTGCTTCTAAGATTTTTTTTGTTGTTCCTCGTCTTAAGTCAACTTGCAAGATAATATAAGGCTTGAATGAATAAAGGCACATCAGAGAGCCTTCATAAACAAAAAAACTCCAGTTTTTTTCTTCGGGTGAGGGATCGAAGGGAGGCTCTAGCATCCAGCGCAATCTTAGGGTTTGGCTTTTAAGATCGATTTCTGAGATACCCGGACGAGCGCAAACAATCCAGTTCTCGCGATCTAAAAGCATATATATAGAGTGATTGGCATAGAGTTTACCCCTGTATTCAAATAAACGCCAATCTTCAGGCCTACTGTTTTTTGGTAACTCTGGATAACGTAAATAAAAGCTATTTTTTATATTTAAGTCTTTATCTAAGGTACACCACAAAGGGCTTGCTTGATGAGCCAAAAAATCCCCAAACCATACGGTTTCATCGGGTTCGCCACGACAAAGTAATTGGAATTCATTATTCCGATATAATGCCCCAGGATTAATTAGACTACAAGCACTGTGAGGACCTAAATTACCTGCTGAAATAATGCGTCTTTTATCCTTAACCACACCGTCATGTGGGTGACTAAGGGTTAAATATCTCATGTGCTTGTAAGTTTCGTCGTTTTCTGCTTGGTAGTTCGATTGTGATAGGCGTGGAGCTGCTCCTCGACTGTAGGAGCTGCGAACTCGATCGTTTGTTATATGCATATGTAAATAGGTAATGTTAATTATCTTTCTTACAGATTCAGTAGATGCTCGTTATCTTTTAAATTTTGAACTAGACGAAGAGGAGTAAGCTGTTTTAATACATTGCTTACTAACAATATTGCAATAACAGAAAAAAGGTCGGAGATAGTAGTCCTCTTCTCTATAGTAGTTTTTACTCTTGCGAGCTAAGTCCCGAGCTAGGTCGCAAAAGAGTGATGATGTCAACCACTATGTTATACCTCACCAGGTTAAAAAAAATTCGTCTATATAGCACTACCGATTAAGGTTAGGACAGTTGCAAAACGCCAAAATCTTGAATTGGCAAGGCTTTGACGCTCAAGCTGAAAGCTGAAAGCATGTCCCGAGGCTAAGTCGTAGGCGTAGGCGTAGCCTGCCCTCTGGGGCATAGCCTGCCCCAGAGGGCATAGGGCTGACTGCTTACTGCTATATCAGACAGCTTTCTCTAGAGCGTCGGTCAATAACTCTTGACAAATTTAAAAATCTTCTCAAGTTAGATATGCAATGGCTAACCGATTTGACATGACCATCCAATCCAGATTATGCGGCAATAAAAATCCCGGACTCAGAGATCTGTAGCTCTATAGGTCCGGGATTGTAGGCGCGGTCTAGCACCTTATATATATAGGACTTACACATTGACACAATCTGTAGGGACAGTGTCCCGTGCCTGCCCCGGTCTATTTGAGAGTTACTAGGGTATCTCCAGCTAGGAAATGATTGAGATGATAGGCCCGTTCTTCGGTTTCGAGGAGAATTTTTTCGTAGAGATAGCGAGTGGCGCGATCGCCCACACTTTCTGCTTGGGCTGCCTGACGCCGCAGCACATCAATCAGAGCTTGCTCGGCCGACAAGTCATGTTCCACCATCTCCCTGCAGCTAAAGACTCCATCATTTTCTGGCTGGAAGCAGGACAACTGAGCTAACTTGCTAAAGCTGGCAGCCGGTATACCCCCCAAACCATTCAAGCGCTCTCCCAAGTCGTGAACGTGGCCGCGAACTTCTTCATAGCACTCTTCAAAAAACTTGTGCAGAGAATAGAATTCAGCACCTTCTACCACAAAATGATGTTTCTCGTATTGCAGGTAGAGGCCCTGAAAACTAGCCAATACTATATTCAACCCGTCACAGATCCCAACTATTACTTCTCGATCGAGCCCAATTGGATTTTCCTCTATTTGGTCAAAAGCGCGGAATGCACTCTGAGTTCTAGGCATAGCGTGTTCTCCTCTCTCATTAAGCAGAGCTTATTGCCAATAGTCTAGCATTCTCTGCTTGGTAATTTTTACCTAATTATTGCGAATGGGGAATGGTATTGGGCTCGCGATCGTGCGGCATTGGATATGTGATTGTCAGATTTTTCGCTACATACAGTGCCGTAAGCATAGCAATACCCCTACATAAAGAGCTATTGCCTAAGTCCTGTCAAAACTAAAAAAATAATTTAAACGGGCCTCTAGAATGAGAAGTTTTGAAGGATTGCAAATTTTTTTTAAAAGTTTTTGAGAATTGTTCGCACTTAGTATATGATGAAAATAAGCCTAATGCTGAGGGCAGTGCCTAAAAGCAGGATAAAGGGCCGGTAAAACCTTAACTAAAATAGATTGCATTTATAAAGAGCCAATGCATTTATCAGATTTGGAAGCTGAGGCTACGGAGATTGTAGAGGTCCCCTGGAGCGACCGCTGGCAAGCCTATAAACGCTTGCGCGAGTTGGATATTCCCTGTTGGTGCAAAATAGGGCAGCCTTTACGGGTATGGATTGCAGGTCCGACTGCGGCAATTCAAGTCAATAGCGTATTGAAACAATTGAGTTTTTCTCGCCTAGAGTTAGCGCGATCGCTAGAACGCTGCTGGCATCTTGTTAACTAGCTAGTTGTTAACTATTACAAAAAATAATTATTTATAGCACTACGCTCGGGAGCGGATAATTCAAAATTCTCCAAAGCTAGTGACGGCAACGCTTGTGCTAAAAGCTGACTGCTGACAGTTGACTGCTTACTGCTATATAACCTGAAATCAAATAAACATGGGTAAATCCAGCAAACAAGTTTCGGAATTTCAGCTTGAGGGAGAGTTCGTTGGTTTGATCCTCAAAGATGGTTACAAACCAAAAAAGCTGCGACTGGCCACTGCCAAGTTGGAATATTGGATTAAAATCCCTAAAGAGTTACGAGCCGAGGCGAACGAACTGTGGCAACAGGGGGATTGGCTCCAGGTAACCGGGGAAAGTAGTCTTTGCCGCAAAACTGGCAAGCTGAAACTATATGCCTATGAGGTTGAAGTTCTTAAAAGCAGAAGTAGATCGGAAACTTTTGCTTCGGTAGAGGTTGGAGAGGCGAGAAGATTTAACGCAACCTCAGAACCTGCCAAATTAAGCGCTAAATTAAGCGCCCAATTAAGCGCCAACAAGTTAAGCGACCAATTAAACGGAAAACTAAATACAAAACAGAATACAAGACACGGCGATCTAGAGCCGGCTACTCCAATAGCATTAGCTAAGCCCGCCAAAAAGAAAGCTACAATTCTGGTTTGTCAAAAGTCCGATTGTCGCAAGCGAGGGGGTAAAGCAATCTGCCCAATTATAGAAGAACATTTGCGCGATCGCGGTTTGCAAGACGAAGTTGCTATTAAACCAACCGGCTGCATGAAGCGCTGCAAAGCCGGACCGAATATTGTAGTGATGCCCGACAAAACTCGCTATAGCCGAATTGAAGCATCAGAAATTCCCAAACTGCTTGCAAAGCATTTTTAGGAATTGGGTTATGGGAGAGTTTTGAGTTTTAATTTTTGAGTTTTGAGTTTTAAATTAAAGAGTTTTAACTCAAAAATTTCTTTAAACTCAAAGCTCGAAATTGCCTAAACCCCACACCCTACACCTTACACATTTTTAGGGGCGATAGCATTCCGGATATGGGCTTTGCTATGAGCCAAATTTTGTATATTGGGAGGCGGGTCAGAACTGAGTACGCTTCAGCCAGATTATGAGTAGCTATTAATCCCTGAATTTGCTCCGTTCGGGCTCGTTGCAACCAATGCAAGCAAACTGTATTTTGGGGATGATTAACCCATAATGCCGCAACCAAAACCTATCGAATAGTATTTTTACCATGAAGCCAATTGAGCAATCCGCTCTTCCCGAAGCTCGTCAATAAAGTCATTAAGAAATCCTTCTAGGTTGCCTATTGGCTCCGCTTCAAAGACCAAAACCCCATCTTTATGGTAAATTTTCAGGTCTTGGGGCAAAGGCTCTAAAATTAGCTTGCCATCTTGGATTTCTAAATTAAACTGAGTCGCATGCCCCAAGCCAGCTTGTTCGAGAACCTTCTGAGGAAGCGCAATCCGACCGAGTTCGTCCAGAGTAAGTACGTTCATGTTGCTAATAAAAAATCCTGCTAAAAAGGATAGCATAATATAGCAGTCAGCAGTCAGCAGTCAGCTGTCAGGGAGCATTTCAATTTCGGTACGCAGAGGTTGTATAGCAGTAAAGACGGTTAGGAGACCCTGAAGTCCCGAAACGACTGTCAAATAAACTATTGCCTCTTCCAAGAGTGCCTCTTGCAAGGGCGCGTAGCGCTTTGCACTACTAAGAAGGCTTAGGATAAGGGGGGACAAGGGGTTCGTAGGGGGGGACTCGCGAATCCCCCCCTACAGTTGTCAAAACACCTTAATCCGTAGTGCTATTCACTTTTCCCTCACCTAAAACTTAAAGGTAGTTCTGACAGTGCCGACAACAATTGTCTCGTTATCGCTGTTATGTTCTGGGTTGGTAATCACAATCACCCCAGGAGTAATCGCGATTTTCTTGGCGATGGGATAGCGATACATAGCCTCAAAGTGGAGTGAGGTATCGGGATCTTGCTCGCCGCCATCCACATCGGTTAATTTAGGGGGTTGACCGACCACCAGAGCAAACAGACTTCCTTTTTTGCCTACATCCGGTACGCCCACGTTAACCATCCATGTCCAAATATCGGCACTATCATCTTGACGCGGACCGTCCTGGGCTTCGGCGGTTACAAAACCTCCCCAGCCGGAAATCACTACTGGATTTAGATCTACGCTCGCACCGACTGCAAAGCGATTGGCAGAAGTGGCATCATTACCAAACGGCCGCCTCGCATTGCTGCTCCCTGTAGATCCGGTCAAGTTGACGCCCCCACCCGGGTGGTAGCTATTCACATAGCTCAGGCTTAGTTCTATATTTTCTGTCGGCTCGATGCTTGCTTGGGCAAAAGCACTATAAGCGCCGTTAAATAAGCCATTCTTGGGGGTCGGACTTTCCGCATCTCCGGCGAAGTAACCCAAATCCAACGTCAGGGCATCGCTGAGTTTGTACTCCAGACCGATACCCGCACCGCTTGGGGTGCGGTGAATCAAGGGGTTGCGCCGTGCAAACCGGGATAGAGCGCCACTACCGCTGCTTGCTAGCAAGGGATTGGTTACCGAGGCAAACCTGTTGGACTGGAACCCGACTGCGCCGATATTCAGCCTTGCCTTGTCGCTTAGGGGAAAACGATAGTCCAAACGGTGAACGGTGAATTGGCTGCTTTCGTTGCCGTCAAAGCCCAAACGGGCCATCCGCGTCCCGGTAGCGTCATCCAAAGGAGGGACATTTAGGGCTTGCAGGCGAGTGCGCAAGCGGTCTTTGCCGGTAAAGCTGGTGTCGAAGTTCATCCGCACCCGATATCCGAAGGCGGTTTCTACATCTTCGCCGCCGTTGATATCCTCGCCACCTTCACCAAACGCATCCACCAGGGCAAAAATCGCTTCCCCTTTGAGCTTGGTGGTTGTAGAGAATTGATTGGCTTCCAGCTCTGCGGTCCGCACTTCTAGGCCGTCAACCCGCGCCCGCATGGTGGCCAGTTCCGCAGCAAATTCTTCTTGCAGGCGGGCTATAACATCTAGGTCCCCCGAACCGATTTCAGATACGGCACCCTCAATTAGACGCTGCATCACGTTCATACATTCGTCTAAGCCTGCGGCAAACTCGTAGCGGGTCATGGCCCGATTACCGCGATAGGTGCCATCTTGATAGCCCAGCAAACAACCGTAGCGCTCGGCCAGTCCTCGCAAGGCGCTGTAGGCCCAGTCTGTGGGTCGCACGTCGCTCAGTTCGTCAACAGAGTTAATTCTAATGAGGGGGTCACTCTGTTGCAGGGTCAAGTTGACGGGGTTATATTCCTCAACTTGCTGGAGAATATCGGTTGTTTCGTCTGTTGCCGTGGTTTTGGCCAGGGTCTCTGAAGGAAAATTTGCTTCTGTGGCCTGCTGGGCTCCACTGGTCTGGGCTATGGAGACCGCAGATACAGCGCCCAGAAGGATGGGATATAGCAGTAAGGAACGGATGTTTCTTGGTTGCATATTCGTTGTTAGTTATCCTCACACCGAAGATTTGGGATAGCTCCCAATCTCAGTCGTTCTAAAAAATCTTAATGCAAAACAAGCTTAATGCAAAAAGTTCTTACTAACAGATTAACAGTTTAAGGACTTATTGAATCATTCCTATTCTGACAGAGGACCTAATAAAGTATTAGAATTAGCTATGGAATATACGCTTTTAAATTAATTGGGCATTGGGCAATACCCTATCTTAAAGGTCCTTTAAAAGGGGTTAGAGGGGATGGCATTGGGGTATCGGTTATCGGGCACCAGAAAAAATCGTTTAACTCTCAAAAATACCTTGAAATGCTAGCAGCGAGCAGTGCAGGGGGCAGAGTTTCAGGGTAATTTCATCTAAGTTAGTATATGTTGCTACTGCAAAAAGTACAATAAACCGATTTTTCGCTGAAATTGAGACTAATATAACGGCCCTTTGATGCTTTGAATCCAGCTAGAGCATAGTAAGACCTTCCGAGACCTTGAGGGCGAGTTAGGATCCAAAATAAAGTTGAGAATAAGAGTGGCTTATTGACAATAAACCGCGTTTTTAGGACTCTTGATACTATCTTTTAATATATGTCTGTAGCAAATGTTACTACCTTAGATGAGCTTACCCCCGGCAGAGTAGGGTGCCGCACCGCGCACCAAACGCTATATATATAATTCAATCGTCCAATTTGCGTAAGGGATTTCCAAATAAATATTTCTCCATCGTCTCTCTGTAGGACGGGCGTCCCGCCTGTCCTGGAGCTGGGACTTTTCGCCGATCCCGTCCTACTAATTGGGTAATTTATTTCTTGGAATCCCCTAAGTCTTGTATATCTCCCACTTCCCCGCTTTCCTGCCATACAAGTGGGTGTAGCAGTAGGGTGTAGGGAAACCTTATTTAGGACTTACGCATAGACGCTATGGGTAGGGGCAACCACGGGGGGATTGCCCTATAGGACTTACGCATAGACTCTATGAATAGGGGCGATCGCGAAGCGTCTGGGCCCCTGAGAATCGCGGGGGGATTGCCCCTACAAATACTAGATATGGATAGTTTGCGTAAGTCCTGCCCTACAAATATCAGATCTGGATGTTTTGCGTAAGTCTTGCTTATTGTTGACCTTTGACTAAATATGAACTCCTCGTACAAGGTTAAATCTGAGTTTCACCATCCCTTATGGAGGGAAAAACCGCTCGCTATGGTGGGAATCAGTTTGAAGAATGATGGGACTTCTGGAACTAAGTTCAGTGCGATGCTAGAGTGGGCTTCTCGACGGTACGAGCAGGTGGGTATCATCTTGGCCGATACTCTATACAAGCATACCTTCATGTCATATGGAATCGATGAAAAAACAGCATATGATAAGGCATTGAATCTTGGCGATCGCTGGTTAGAGGAACATCAAGACATCTTACAAATGTATGAAATTCCCCATAATTTGATAAATCGCTGGGATGATTGGATTTGCCACCCTGAATATAAAGAGATACATGAGAGAGTTTTATCTTTTTATCAAAAAAACAAGCATTTTCAAGCGGCTGTCAAAAGGGATGCGAGCAATTTTCTTAATCGATCGCCATTAATGTTGGATCGTATATCCGATGACAACCTGGTACTTGAAAATGCTTGTAATTTTCTTCTTGAAGAAGTGAGCGCAGATATTAATTTTGCTCGTCACCATCAGGCGGCAGATATTTATCCTGGAAAACCACTAGAAACTATGGAATTTATGCGCAATGCAGATATTCCCGATGCCCTCAAAGGTTTGGATAATTTTCCTTACGTTAGCGTTCGCTTTCGCCGCAGACGCGATATAGCGGTTCTCAAATCGATGTGAGGTTGCCACCGGCGTTGCATCCCAATACGGAAGTTCCGTTGCGAGCTAAGAGATTGTCGAAGGGATGCTGTCGCCCCTACCCGATCGCGTATTACACTTATTTGAGAACCGCGATATTTACTGATGAAATTATGCAAGCAAAACTGATATTTAATCTGCCAAATTCAAAGCGATTAGCATAGGACAGGAGCAGAACCTCTTAAAACTGCTAGATCTTCTCGATCCAGCTCTACCGGGGTTCCACTGCGAATGAGTTCGGCAAAGTCTTCATTGGGCACCATAATACATAGAGCATACAAGCGTTCTTGTCCGGTGTTTTCAATAATATGGATGCTGGTGGGCGGTACTAAAATGCTATCTCCGGTTTTAATATCTACGGTTTTACCGTCACAGGTAGCTCGCCCTTCTCCCTTGAGGATAAAAAACATTTCTGTAGCATATTGATGCCGGTTAGGAGGTGTTTTCCCGCCGATATCAAAAATTTCTACACAATAAGTTAGGGAGGCATTGGCGATCGCCGGGTCAAAAACAATAGCGAGACGATTAGTATCTTTGGGGCTAATGCGATAAGCTTGGTAGTCTTTAGGAGTCTTAACTACCGGAATCATGCAACGAAGTAAATCCATTTTTTCACTCCTATTTTTAAATTTTATATTCGACTCGTAAGTATCTCAAATGTCGCGCTTGATGCAGAGATTCACCCTACTGGACTGACAGGCTTAAAATTGTAGATTGGGTTGAAGAATGAAACCCAACGAAACTATTGGTATTGTTGGGCTTCGTTGATGGCGGATCCAACCTACGGTCACACTCAACCGAACAAGATTTGTCTGAATAGCGCTAGTGCAGTGGGGCAGAAATAGTCCACCAGCTCTTTTGTGGCCGGGAGCCCGGATCCTTTAGAATTTTGAATTTTGAATTTTGAATTTTGAATTCCGAATCCGCTTATCTTAGCAAAATGGATATCCTAAAATTGCTACTGTCTCAATTGCTGGTTTCTGGGTTTGTCAATTGCTGTTTTTCGGCAGCGCATCGAGGAGGGCTTGAGAATCGCTAACAAAACCAAAGCATTGCTTCACGTTATAAAGAGTTGCTTCCATGCAAAACTCGGGGGAGGTGGTTGCAGTACAGTCTTTAAGCA
Organism: Oscillatoria sp. SIO1A7; assembly: GCA_010672965.1. Lineage (GTDB taxonomy): Bacteria > Cyanobacteriota > Cyanobacteriia > Cyanobacteriales > Laspinemataceae > SIO1A7. The sequence goes on along the minus strand of JAAHFN010000028.1, from coordinate 43,872 downwards.
AGATGCAATCATAACCCAGAAAGTTGGCATCTTGGAGGGTAGTCATCACGCATTGATCGGCGTTGACTCCAGCAAAAAATAGGGTCGTTTTGCCCAGGTTGCGCAGGATGCTGTCAAGGGGAGTATCCCAGAATCCGCTCATACGATATTTATCGACTCGAATGTCGCGGGTATCTTGTTGAAGTTCTTCGACTACAGCAGCAGCCCAGCTTCCAGCCATTAATACTTTGGCTCCATTGGAAGGTAGGGAATCTCCCAAGCCAACGCCAGTTCCGGTAGGATTATAAACGTGGCGTAGGCCAGCACTGATGTTTAATAAATCTGGGCGATTGCCCCAATTGACCCATATTATGGAAACCTCAGTGCTTCGGAGCGAGCTTAGCAATTGGTTGAGGGGTTCTATGGGAGCCCTTGCTGGGGTGACATCGACGCCAATATGGGCCAGCCAGCCATCTGGGTGACAAAAGTCGTTTTGCATGTCGATGATGAGAATGGCGGCTTTTGCCAAGTCGAGGCGCAGGGTTTTTGTTTCTGTTGGGAGAGTGGCTGGTTGGGGAGGGAGTGGGGGACGGGTAATATCGGCGATCGCTTCATCCACCGCCCAGGCATTAGGAGCCACCCCCAAGGAGGATAAATGGCTATCGGTAGCATTCATATGTTATTGATAGTTGGTAATTTAAAATTGATGGTTTATAGCAGTACAGACTAAGGTTAGAACAGTTATAAAATGCCAATAGCCGCCATCTGGCAAGGCTTTGACTGAAAGCTGAAAGCTGAAATCTGACTGCTGACTGCTATATGCAGATGGTTTTGGATATGACGCTTTTATTGTCTTGCTTGGGAGGCATTTTTAGGGATTAATTTCATAATCTTTTCAGGTTTTCCAGTGCCTCGGTCGGGATGGGTCGGGATGGGAAGATTGAATTTGTAATTAAAGAAAAATACAAAAGAAGGACGTAAAAAAATGTCCAGCGCCGTTATTATAATAAATGTTCTGATATCAGTAATATGCTGCTATCTAGCTTGGAAGCTGTGGCAAATTGGACAGCAGGTGGAGAATGCCGCTCGGGCAGTGTTAAATGCAGAACGGGTGACTTATGATGTGCTACACCCGTCGCCAGATGCGATCGCCCCGGCAACTATAGGCATCCGAAACCTACGGCAGCAGTACCAAAAGTTAGAGGAGCAGTTGGACCGGATAGAACGCTTATTGGCGATCGCCAATATCTTGGCCAAAATCCTTTGGCGAGGCAAGTATAGAGGCAGCAGTCAATCTTATAAGGAAAGAGAGCCTCAAAGAAATAGAGCCCGGACTTAAGTGTAGGGGACTCAGAAGATCGAAGGGCGATCGTAAAATGGATGAGGATGAATAATCGGTAAAAATGTCTAAGAAGCGTTCTGGAGCTTTTATTATAGGTATGCTGGTGGGAGGGGTGGTTGGTGCTGCAACTGGGATATTAGTTGCACCTCGCAGCGGTCGCAGAACTCGGCGGTTATTGAAGAAGTCAGCACAGGCCCTACCAGAGTTGGCGGAAGATATATCCAGCAGCGTTCAATTCCAAACCGACAGGCTCTCAGAGAAAGCAATGCGAAACTGGGATGAAACCCTGGCGAGGCTAAAGGAAGCGATCGCAGCCGGTATGGAAGCAAGTCAGCGGGCTCGCAATACCCTAGAGCGGGAAGACAGCCTAGAGCGCGAGGAAACTGCAGCCAAGACCCCCGAAACTCAGAAATAATCAAAAGTCCTACCCTGCCCCAACATTCCCCGGACCTTTCTCCCGTGACAGATCCCTTATTTTGGCTTGGACTATCTTTTCTCATGGTCTGTGTCAGCCTAATTCTGCTTTTGCTGGCAGCTCTTCCTGCATTGCAGGCGATCGCAAAAGCAGCGCGCAGCGTGGAAAAATTGGCTGACACTCTAGCTAGAGAATTTCCCCCCACCTTAGAAGCAATTCGCCTCACTGGTATGGAAATCAGCGAGCTGACCGACGACGTAACAGAAGGCGTCCAAAGCGCTGGCCAAGTAGTAAAGCAAGTTGACGAGAGTATAGGCAGTGCCAAAAAGCAGGCCAAAAAAGCACAAATCGCTACATCTAGCATCTTCACCGGAATTAAGGCAGGCTGGAAAACCTTAACGCGCAAAAAAAAATCAACGAGTTCGCCGCCTTCAAGGCGTTCTTTAGACCGGCTGCCCCCAACAAATAGACAGCCCTTGGAGCTGCAAGATCTACAGACCACAAGACCAAAAAGCTATATTACTCGCGACGAAAACCCCGAAGGACAGGAATAGCTACTAGGGTGTAGGGTGTGGGGTGTGGGGTGTGGGGTGTAGGTTGTGGGTTGTGGGGTGTAGGGTGTGGGCTGTAGGGAGCATTTCAATTTTGCGCGCTGCCGCAGCAGCGCCTATAGGCGTAAGCCCCGCCTCCGAAAAGCGGCTGGCGCGGCTACACAAACTCTCGCCCTCCGGGCTACCTTGTTACAAAAGTGAAATGCTCCCGGGGTGTAGGGTGGGTGTTGATTTTGAGGCTTTTTCACTCCCTAGCGTGACATATGGGTATCGTTAGCTTTCTTAATCCTGAAACCAGAGTCCCTGTAGGACTTTCGAGCCCCCGACAGCGGTCGGGAAATAGCATGAAGTTTCCCTACACCCTACACCCCACACCCCACACCCGCTTGTGTAGGGTGTAGGGAATATGCTCTTTTTGTACTCATCTTTACGCCCATAAAAACCAGACTGAACCGGGTTGTACGGGTTTTAACTGTGACGATCCCTGTCTGTCACCTTTGAAAGAGAAAAAGCCGATCGCAAACACCCTAGACTCCAACTAATCCAGATTGAATTGAGAGCGTCAAGCCATGTCATCACGAAAACCTAACCTCGGCACAGCATCTTTTTGGTTCCTTTGGTTTGAAAGGTTAATGGCACTGTTAGCCTTGACGAACTTAGGCTGGGTATTCTTCGATATGAGTTATGTTAAATTCCGAGACTTTTATCTGGCTGGGGATTTGTATCTGCGCAAATCTAGAAAATCGCTACCGGAAAACTACCTGGCCAAAGTAGAAGAACTCAAGAAAGCACTCAAGCAAAATGGAGTTGGGTCCCCTCGGGTGGGATCGCTCCTCCAGGATTTGCAGCAACTGAGCTTCCAACTCTTCGAGGAGAATTTGTTTCGGATGACAGATCGCTATGGAGCCATGAAAGAAATAAAGAAAAGGCTGCGCGATCGCATGGAAACGAATAATATCGAACAAGCAGTCATTAGCTTTTGGAGCAAAAAAAATCTAGAGGGCAAATGGCGAGAAGAGTTGAATTTCTTTGATACTAACATCGGCTATTTAATTGGTTTCTACGAACCGAAGCTATTTTACGATCCCATTAAGGGAATTGAACCCTATCGCTCGACCCAGGCTTATCTGAGAAACGTAGCAGAACTTAAAGCAAATATTAAGGAAAACGGGCTGAATTCCGACCGAGTAGAACCTTTGCTGGAGGAGCTACGCAAAGAGAGTATCGAGATGATAAAAGATAATCCTTTTAAAGTTGCTAAGAAACCGGGCAATTTGGAAGAGATAAAGTACCGCATGAAGCGGCATATCTATTATCGAGAGCCAGACTTCAGCTATCCAGATTATACGCCGATAGATTTTGTCAATTCAACTATTTATTTTGTTTTAGATTTGCTAGCTCCAGAAGTCTTATGGGCTGAAAAGTCTTCTAAAGAAGCATTTATAAAATTTTGGAGTCAAGAAAATTTACGCAGATACAGATGGGAAGACGAGTTGGCATTTTTTGAAAAAGAAATTAGCTTTTTACTGCTGGCTAACTACTACAGACATATTGGAGTTTATAGCGACCCTATTAATCGTTTTTGGCTGTTAGATATACCCTGGATAGCATTTTTTTTGGTAGAAATTTTGGTAACAACCTGGTGGATTTCTCATCGCCAGAGAGAGGTTACTTGGGGCAAGGCATTAGCAGAGCGCTGGTACGATATTTTCCTGGTGCTGCCTTTCTGGCGATGGCTGCGGGTTATCAGCGTCATGATGCGCCTAGACCGAGTGGAGTTTCCAGATATGGATCCAATTCGGGCTAAAATAGGCCAGAGTTTTGTGGGCAGTTTTGCTGGGGAAATCACTACAGCGGTTGTAGTGCGGGTAATTGACCAGGCGCAAGAAGCAGTAGAACAAGGGGAGCTGGCCAAGGCGCTTTTGGAACCCTCGAAAAAGCCGAAAAGAGAATACATTAATTTTAATGAAGTTAACGAAATCCAGGCGATCGGCAATCGCCTGATCCAAATTACCGTTTCTCAGGCCCTTCCTACTATTCAACCAGAACTGGAAGCATTTCTGCGCTATCAGATAGAGAGTGCAATGAAAAAGTCTTCCTTATATTTGCGAATCCAGCGTCTTCCGGGATTGGGGCGCTTTCCCGACCAGATAGCAGAAGGGTTAGTCTCGCAAGTCTCCAAGCTAATTTCACAAGGACCGCAAAATGCTTACAACGCCAGTCAAAATACGCAGCCAGACCCCATTGCTACAGAATTGTCCCAGCGCCTCACGAACAAATTCAGTTCTGCAATAAGAAACGAATTGCAGCGAGAGCATACTATAGAAGAATTAGAATCTCTACTCTCGGACCTACTCGAAGAGATTAAAATCAATTACGTCCAAAAATTAACCCAAACTGAAGCAGAAAAAATTGTTCCAGCAGTCAAAAACCGGCCCCAGCTACCGGGCAGTTAGGGGAGAGATGGGGACAAGGGGACTTGGGGACATGGGGACCGAGAGAAATGGGGACAAGGTAGAGAGGGGAGACAAGGCAGAGGAGGAGACAAGGGAGAGGGGAGACAAGGGAGACAAGGGAGACAAGGGAGAGAGGGAGAGTCCCCTTGTCCTTTCCTCGGGGTATGTTTTTTCTAATTCCGCTTTTTGGAGTTGCCAGCGAGGTGCATAAATTTCTGGGGCGAAGCATTCTAGGTTATAAGTTTATTTTAAAGCAAAGGATGTCTCGGGAATGCTATCGCCCCTACGCCTTGTTTTGAGGGTTGGTCGTGGCCAAAGAATATCAAATCTAAAAAACATACCTTGTCTCCCCCGTTTTCTTGGTCCCCTTGTCTCCCTTGTCCCCCCTTCCTCTCCCGAGGAGGGCAAATAGTTGCTAAGCCGGCAAAGACTTCCTATAATAGGGGGAGCCTTTTGCTGCGATCGCCTCGATCGCTTTGGCACTCTAAAGCGAGAATTGGTAAAGTGACAATTGGTATGCGTGAGAATAGGCAAAAGAGTCTTTTGCTTTTCCCGCAAAGCTTGCAATGGTTTTCGGGCGATCGGTATGGAACGTCGGAAATGCCACTAGAAGCTATGCAATCAATCGCATCGGAAGTGGGTTATGACCCACTTTTTTTGTTGGAGGTATCCCATGACACACCCCTCGATCCCTAAAATAATTGATTTGGCTGCGCCGGTTGCGGAATCCCTTGGATTGGAACTGGTAGGAGCAGTATTTCATACCAACAAAAAGCCGCCGGTGCTAAGAGTCGATATCCGCAACCCAAGGGAGGATACCAGTCTGAATGACTGTGAAAAAATGAGCAGAGCCCTGGAAGCTTCGTTAGATGCAACGGATGCGATTACCGATACCTATGTCTTGGAAATTTCTAGTCCGGGGATATCGCGGCAATTAACCACGGATAGAGAGTTTATCTCTTTCAAAGGTTTTGCCGTAACAATAGCGACATCAGAGCCATACAAGGGATTGAAAGAATGGAGCGGCCTTTTAGTGAGTCGCGATGAGACAACGATTTATCTCAATCAAAAAGGCCGGACAATAGAGATTCCTCGTTCTCTGGTAGCTAAGGTACAGCTCGAAGAGAAAGGGTAAAAAATGGTATTTTTGAATCCTGAAAAATAAGCGATCGCTCCTTATAATTTTAAATTTGATGCAGATCGCTTTTTGAATGTAAAGTGAACAAAAGAGAGAAGATGGTAAAATATGGTATCTTTAATTCAGATAAATGCGAGGATAGATAGGATATTTTGATTTTGAGGCAGCCGCTTTTTGAAGCTAAAAAGCGGCTGTAGCAATGTTATTTGCAATTTAAATATAACATTTAAATAGAATAACCGGCGATCGCGCCTAACAGACAACAAGTAGCGATCTATTAGGCAATATAGCACTACCGATGCAGGTTAGGACAGGAATCAAAACGCGCATATATGCCTAATATGGCAGGACTTTAGCTGACTGCTGAAAGCTGATAGCTGACAGCTATAAAAACTTTGAGAGGGACAGCACATTTATGTCAATGGTCAATTTACCCGGACTCCGGGAGACAATCGAAGAAATAGCCAGAGAGCGAAATTTACCGAAACATGCGGTGCAAGCTGCTTTGAGAGAAGCGCTGCTGAAAGGATACGAACGTTATCGGCGAACCCAGAGCATGGATAAAGCCCAATTTGACGAAACCTTCTTTGATAACTTTGAAGTAGAACTAGATATAGATGAAGAAGGCTTTCGTATCTTGGCCACCAAGACCATTGTAGAGGAGGTAGAAACTTCAGATCGCGAAATAGCTCTTGAAGAAGTTCAAAAAGTGGCTCCCGAAGCCCAGTTGGGAGATAGCGTGGTCTTGGACGTAACGCCGGTTCAAAAAGAATTTGGTCGCATGGCGGCCATTCAAACCAAACAGGTTTTCTCGCAAAAACTGCGAGACCAGCAGCGCCTTCTGGTCCAAGAAGAGTTTCAAGACCTGGAAAAAACGGTACTCCAAGGGCGAGTCTTGCGATTCGAGCGGCAATCAGTGATTTTAGCGGTTAGCAGTGGTTTCGGTCGGCAAGAAGTAGAAGCAGAACTTCCGAAGCGGGAACAGCTACCTAACGATAACTATCGAGCTGGTGCTACCTTGAAGGTGTATTTAAAAAAGGTGCGAGAAGGTCCTTATCGCGGTCCACAGCTTTTGGTCTCTAGGGCAGATGCGGGATTGGTGGTGTATTTGTTTGCCAATGAAGTGCCAGAAATCGAGGATGAAGTCGTTCGGATTGTAGCGGTGGCTCGGGAGGCTAATCCGCCTTCCCGGTATGTAGGGCCGCGTACCAAAATAGCGGTGGATACTTTGGAAAGGGATGTAGATCCAGTAGGAGCCTGTATAGGGGCGCGGGGCTCCCGAATTCAGGTGGTGGTAAATGAATTGCGAGGGGAAAAAATCGATGCTATTCGTTGGTCCCCAGATCCGGCTACCTATATTTCTAATGCTTTGAGTCCCGCCAAAGTGGATGAGGTGATTCTGATAGATCCTGACGAACGGCAAGCCCACATTCTGGTGCCAGAGGACCAATTAAGCTTGGCTATTGGCAAAGAAGGTCAGAACGTGCGGCTGGCTGCCCGGTTGACTGGTTGGAAAATCGATATCAAAGATACTGCTAAGTACGATCCAGAAGAGGAAAAACTCAAAAAGCAGCAGCAGCAGTCTGTCTCGGAACCAGAGCCAGAAGATGAAGTCCTAGAAGATTCCCTTGAGGATGTAGCCCTCGAAGACGAGGTGGAAGACCAGATGGAAGACCAGATGGAAGACCAGATGGAAGACCAGATGGAAGACCAGATGGAAGACCAAACCAATGGGGAAAAACGATGAGGCGATCGGCTAGATCGGCTTGTCTCCCAGGGAATCACTGGCTACCAATTACTGGCCGATAGCCCTAATGGGTGTCGCTCTACAGGTGACAATTTTGATGGGGAATAGTATGAAACCTAATTACCGGCGTTGTATTAGCTGCCGCAAAGTGGCTCCCAAAGAAGCCTTCTGGCGCGCCGTTAGAGTCTATCCGTCCCATCAGGTACAATTAGACCAAGGGATGGGGAGATCGGCATATATTTGTCCTAATGCGACCTGCCTTTCCGCTGCTCAAAAGAAAAACCGGCTTAGCAAGGTACTCAAAGCGGCTGTTCCAAGAGAAATCTACCAAACACTCTGGCAAAGGTTATCAGAACAGAGCTAGCCAAAGTGACCGACGGCTCAGGAGGGGAGGGTGGGGAGGGTGGGGAGGGTGGGGAGTTTGGGGAGGGTGGGTAGAGTGGGCAAAGAGGGGGGAGTGTGGGGAATGTGGGAAGCCCCTCTGCCCCAAAAGTCTCCTTGTAACCCATGCCCAATTACCAATTCCGCTCTTCCGCTCTTCCGCTCTTCCGCTCTTCCGCTCTTCCCCACCCTCCCCCCTCTTTGCCTACACCCTAATTCTTAGGCCAATGCCCAATGACCTATTATGAAATTCATGCCAGACTAGAAAAGAAACTCCCAGGAATAGCGCCCTTGCACCGGGAAACTATAGGGGCAGATCCTGTTACCTCGCTTGTCGTTGGTCAGTTCGACCTCGAAGCCTTTAGGGCCGCTTTTAGGCGATCGCTAAATCAGAGGTTAGATTAACCTCTGATTTATAATGTTAAGAGGCCCCTTATTAGCTTATGACTCGAATTTTTTCAAGGGCGCCAGCCAGATGAAAATTCGAGATACTTCCGACGCTTGGTGGCCAAATGAAAAGTCCAGAGCAACCCACCCGTGGCGACCACATCGAGTTCAAAGGCCAAAAGTCCTGGCCGATGAAGCAAAAAAACCCAAGCATACAATGGGGTGCCTACAGGTTCCCATTGCGATCGACAGGGTTTCTGTGGTCTGACGGCTTAGCATACTTAAAAACCGGCTCGAACCTTCTGGAAGGATGGAGGAAAATGGAATCTAGATAAGTTATTCCGCTACCCTACCTTAATATAGGGGGGAGGATCCAAAACCTTCCGCCTTCCGGGAGGGGCGCCGCCGGAAGGAGGATTTATGAATCACGGCAAAGTGAGAATCTACGAACTATCGCGAGAATTGAATTTGGATAACAAAGATATATTGGCAGTTTGCGAAAAACTCAATATAGCGGTAAAAAGCCATAGCAGCACTATTACTGAAGATGAGGCAGGGCGGATTCGCGCCTACTCAGAGAAATACATGGCCAGTCAGCAACAAGCCAAAGCTTCTGCGACTGAAAAAAGTCAAGAGAATGGGGAATTGCCAGAAGAAGATTCGCTTTCCCCAGGCAAAAAAAAGAAACTGGAAATTCGCAAATACAAGTCCCGCGATCGGGACAAACGCTCAGGAGCTAATTCGCCCCCAAACCAAAAACCAGATACCGCTGAGCTGGAACCTCCCGCCAGACAAGAGCCCGACCTTTCCCCTATGAATCAAACGCATTTATCGCGACCGTTGCATCCCAGCCAAATCAATGAAACATCCAAGGTTGCATCTGCCCCTAACGCCGCCCCGAGCAAGCAAGCAAGCCAATCGAACTCGGAAAGCCAGTCAGATCTCAAACGACCGACCAATGTTTCCCCGCCTACCGCTCGCACGCAAACCAACGTAGAAAAACCCACTCGCACAGGACCGCCACAACCCCCTCGACGTCCAGAACCTCCCAAACCGATTTCGCAACCAGCAAGACCGACGGGAGGAAATAAGAGTACCTCATCAGAGCGAAAAGAGCGACCTATCCTCAAGCAGGATAAAAGGAAGCCAGTGGCTCAGCCTAAAGTAGCAAAAGCTGGTGCCAATGCCGAGCCTGGATCTGCGCCTAAACCGAAGAATAAGCCACCAGTGCCGCGAAATAAATCAGCTCCTACCAAAGAAGGGGCTGGTGCTAAAGAACCGGCACGGGCAACTCCAGCGGTTCCGGAACTTCAACGACCCCGCCGAGATGTTCGCGGGCCAAACAAATTCTCTATAGATGCCGCTGAAGAAGAAGTATTGGCAGATGTCTTGGGGGATGGGGAGTCTGAAGAAATCTTGACGGACGACACCATAAAGCGCCCCATTCCTCCAAAGTCGCTCAAGAATAAAGGGAAAAAGCCAAAACAGAAAAAGGAAGAGGAAGAAGATTCGTCAGAATTGTCTGAAAAGCTTCTGGCAAAAACCGGCACTAAGGCAAAACGCCGACCCAAACCAATTCAAGATGAAGATGACGACGATTTGGAAGGGTTGAACTCTCGTCCGTCCGCTACCCCGGTAAGTCTTTCTATCGCCCGCCCCCCGAAAGCCAAGAGTACGGCGACGACGCCTACTCCCGCACCCGCTAAGGCTAAAAAACCAAAGACTGGCGATTCGGGATCTCGACCCTCTCGCAATAACCTCCGCCGAGAACAACCACAGAAAAAACAACGCCCGGAAGAGGTGGTTCTAAGCGGATCCCTAACGGTTCGAGAATTGGCCGACACTATGGAAATAGCGGAAACGGAAATTGTTAAGGCTTTGTTCTTTAAAGGGATCCCGGTCAATATAACCCAAACTCTAGATCTGGATACAGCAACAATGGTTGCTGAGGAATTAGGGGTTGAGGTGATAACCGAAGAGGCGGAATCCAAGGCCAAAAAATTACGGGAGTTCGTCGAAGAAAAAGATTTGGATTCTCTGCAACTGCGTCCGCCAGTGGTGACGATTATGGGTCATGTGGACCACGGCAAAACCACTCTGCTGGATGCTATCCGCAATACCAAGGTCGCCCAAGGGGAAGCAGGAGGTATTACCCAACATATCGGCGCCTACCATGTGGATGTGGAACATAAAGGCCAGGAATCTCAGGTGGTATTTCTGGATACGCCAGGCCACGAAGCTTTCACTGCTATGCGAGCCCGGGGAACCAGGGTGACCGATATCGCTATTCTGGTTGTGGCGGCGGATGATGGGATTCAACCGCAAACTCTAGAAGCGATCGGCCACGCTCAGGCGGCTAAGGTGCCGATGATTGTGGCGATTAACAAAATCGATAAGGAAGACGCCCAGCCCGATCGCGTCAAGCAAGAGCTAGCCGAACGCGGTCTGCTCTGGGAAGAATGGGGCGGCGATACCATCATCGTGCCGATCAGTGCCCTTAAGGGACAAGGTCTCGACGAGCTATTAGAGATGATTCTGTTGGTCTCCGAGATCGAAGAACTATCTGCTAACCCCGATCGCAAGGCAGTCGGTACGGTAATTGAAGCCCATTTGGATAAGGCCAAAGGTTCGGTTGCCAGTCTGCTGGTGCAAAATGGCACCCTTCGAGTAGGGGATTTGGTCGTTGCTGGCTCTGCTATAGGTAAAGTCCGGGCGATGACAGACGATCGCGGCAATCGCGTCGAAGAAGCTCGTCCCTCTTTCGCAGTGGAAATTTTAGGCTTAGGGGATGTCCCCGCCGCCGGAGATGAGTTTGAGGTCTTCGAGAGCGAGAAGGATGCCCGCAATATTGCTGCAACGCGATCGGACGAAAAACGAGATTCCCGTCTCCAGCAAGCAATGGCCTCTCGCCGAATTACCCTGAACAGCCTCTCGGCTCAAGCTAAAGAGGGCCAGCTCAAAGAGCTGAATTTAATCCTCAAGGCAGACGTACAAGGTTCTCTGGAGGCAATCCTTCAGTCCCTCGGCCAGCTACCTCAAGGGGAGGTTCAAATCCGAGTGCTTATGGCCGCTCCCGGAGAAGTCACCGAAACAGATGTGGATCTGGCTTCTGCTAGCGGTGCGGTTATTCTCGGCTTTAATACTAGCCTTGCTTCGGGGGCTCGCCAAGCATCCGATGAAGCCGGAGTTGACGTGCGCGAATACGACATTATCTACAATCTCCTCGATGATGTCCGAGGCGCAATGGAAGGACTTCTCGATCCAGAAATGGTGGAGGAACCTCTGGGACAAGCAGAAGTGCGTGCTATTTTCCCGGTTGGCAAAGGAGCAGTTGCTGGTTGTTATATTCGGGAGGGCAAGATGCTCCGCAATTGCAAGGTGCGAGTGCTTCGAAATGGCAATGTTGTCCATGAAGGAATTCTCGATTCCCTCAAGCGGATGAAAGATGATGTCCGTGAAGTTAATACGGGCTTTGAATGCGGCATCGGCCTGGATAGTTTTAAAGATTGGGTCGATGGAGATATTATCGCTGCTTTCCGTATGGTCAGCAAGCGTCGCACTCTCTCGGACAGTTAAAAACTAGCCCAATGCCCAATTATTAATTAATTAGGCATTGGGCATTGGCTGCATGGTGTGGGCTATTGATATATTCTCAATAATTAGTTAGAGCTTTAAGGGAAAAACTGGCGATCGGGATGTATGAGACAAAACGCAGCCAAGTCAGCGCAAGCTGCCCTGGGAGTTCCAGGTTCCAGTTATTATTGGCACAACGGGCTGTTTGGATATGCACGACAAAACCAAGCGGGAGGTTTGTCAGCGCTAGCTGCGCTGGGAGTTCCAGTTATTAGCAAAAAGGATAGCACCCCTAAAATTGCTGCCGCCTTCCGAACGGGAGCGGTGTTGCCAGGGGTAGGCTTGATAGTTTTCATTGTGCTTAATAAGTCTAGGTGGCAAAAGCAATATAGCCTACTTAGATCTGTGGTGTCAAGGGCTTTTAGAGTGAGTAAGTTGTCAGGGCACTAGGGCTCTGCGTTCAATCCTCAGCTAGTTATTGCTAGCTATTTGTTCGACCAAAGGAATCGCACTACATCGCACTACACCCTACACCCTAGTTCTTCTTCTCCCCAAACCCTAACTGTCGCAATGTTAAAGGATGAAGTCTGTTTTTTAGGACTTCATCCTTTATTATTTTTTTTGCTTTTTCGGTTTTCCCAGCGAAATAAGCCCACCATCAGGGCGACAACTCCTATCTGTAGCGCCAAGTTTGGTAAGGTGGAGCTAACTTGCTGACCTGCTAGCAATTGAGTTAAGAAAATAAAAGCGCCAATAGCGCCGGAAGCGCCACAAGCTAAATAGACAAATTGTCGCAACCCTTTATAAGGAGCGATCGCCTCTTGTTTTAAACGAGCATATTTTTCTGGATCTAAGTTTCGAGCCCGTCTCGGGGGATTTGGACTTTTGCTGGAAGGTGGGTTGGGCATAATAGCGATCGACTAAAAGTTATGGTTCGGACGAAATATCTATAATAAACGCTGGTAGTAGCTTTTCTCGGTAACCACGGACCTGTCTTTCACGATGCTTCCCAATTCCCAATGCCCAATGCCCCATTCCCTGATATGTTAAAGTTAACTGTTCAGGAAAGTTAGCGTCTGACTGCATTAGCGGTGAATTTACCAGAAACTAGCGCGTTACCAGAGCGATCGCTAGCGGGATATCCTCGGATGCCCGCCTCTATTGTTTTGCGGTCCTATCAGAAGCGCGCGATCGCCAATTGGTTTGCCAATGACGGGCGCGGCACCCTGAAAATGGCAACTGGCACCGGCAAAACCATCACAGCCCTAGCCATTGCAGAAAGACTCTATCAAACAATTGACCTCCAAGTTTTGCTGGTCGTATGTCCCTACCGACATCTGGTCTCCCAATGGGCGCGAGAATGCGAAAAATTTGGCCTCCATCCGATCTTGGCCTTCGAGAACGTTCGCAACTGGCAGAGCCACCTCTCCACTCAACTATATAATGTTCTCTCCGGCAACCAAATTTTTCTGAGCATTATCACAACAAATTCCACCTTGCTCAAAGATGGATTGCAATCCAATCTCAGATACTTCCCAGAAAAAACCCTCATCATAGGCGACGAAGCCCATAACTTGGGCGCGCCGCGCCTCGAAGAAAGTTTGCCGCGCAACTTCATGCTGCGCTTGGCTCTCTCTGCAACTCCAGAAAGGTATTTTGACGAAACGGGCACTCAATCTATCTTGGATTATTTTGGTTCGGTACTACAGCCAGAACTTACTCTTGCCGAAGCTATTCGCCAAGGAGCCCTAGCTCGCTATCTGTACTATCCCATTCTCGTCCAATTGACCGAAGAAGAAAGCCAAGTCTATAGCAAAATAACTAAGCGGATTGGCTGGTCGAAGTTGCAACAAGGAAGCGAGCAAGATAATGACGATCGCCTGACAGGATTGTTGATGCAAAGGGCGAGGCTAGTCGGGGCAGCGGCTAATAAATTAACGGCTTTGCGTCAGTTAATGGCTCCGCGCCTCCAGACCAGTCACACTTTATTTTATTGTGGGGACGGTTCCGTAGAGAGCGATTCCCAAGAAAGTAGTAGGCAACTCGAAGCTGTTACCAAGATTCTCGGCACGGAACTGGGCTATAGAGTTAATACTTATACTGCCGAAACCCCTTTGGCGGAACGAGAAGAATTGCAGCGTCAATTTGAAAGGGGCGAATTGCAAGGATTAGTGGCTATTCGCTGTTTGGATGAAGGGGTGGATATCCCGGCGATTCGCACGGCAGTTATTCTGGCCAGTACCGGAAATCCGCGCCAATTTATCCAGCGTCGAGGGCGAATTTTGCGACCTCACCCAGACAAAGAGCTAGCCACATTATTTGATATGATTGTAGTGCCGCCAGACTTAGGGCGAGAAGCTTTAGAAACAGAACGCAACATTCTGCGTAAAGAGCTAAGGCGATTTCTAGAGTTTGCCGAACTAGCAGAGAATGGGGGCGAAGCTAGGCATATTCTCCTCAAAGTTAGGGATAAATATGGCTTGGTCGAGCGGGTTGAACAGTGAAGGGACCTGTTTTAGGTGTGGGAGGTCTGGGAAGTTTGGTAAGGGTGGTAAGGGTGGGAAGTGTAGGAAGCTTGGGAAGTTTGGGAAGTTTGGGAAGTTTGGGAAGTTTGGCAATAAGGTGTAGGGGCGACAGCATTCCCGATGTAAACTTGGGCTATAAGAAAAAAATATTATACTGGAATGCTTCGCCCCAGAAATTTATGCCTGGTTTATAAGAAAAAAATATTATACTGGAATGCTTCGCCCCAGAAATTTATGCCTGGTCTATAAGAAAAAAATATTATACTGGAATGCTTCGCCCCAGAAATTTATGCCCAAGGCTGGCAAATCCAAAAAGTGGAATTAGAAAAAACATACCCTTGTAAGGAGGAAGTTTGGGTAGAGATGGGCCAAAGGCAGAGGTAAAGGCACAACAGAGGGCTTAGGCAAAGACTCTATTTGTAGGCTGCTAGGCGGCGCACCAGACCTGAGATATAGCTTATGCGCTACGCGCACGCTGCGCTAACGCTCCGATAATTTGCGTAAGTCTTAAACAGTGGGGCTTAGGCAACGACACTATGGATAGGGGCGATCGCCGGTGAATTGCCCCTAAAAACAACCAAATATGGATATTCCGCCTAAGTCCTGACTATATAGAATGAAGATAGCGATCGTCAACTACACGGCCAATTATGAGTTATATATAGATTATAGATTATTGATTTTTAGCTCCTATGACCTTACAATACCAAACAGATTCGGTAAAAACAATATCAGGGGTTTTAGGCGAAAAGCGCTCTTCTTCTTATGGGAGCAAACCGAATCTGAGCGACGTGCAGGAGCCGATCGCCAGCGCACCGCCAGAAGTCCGGGAAATGATAGTGCGGGTATTGCAATTGGAGAAAAGCAAGCTGTATCAGAAAGCCCCCCGCAATATAAACGAGGATATCCTAAAAATAATTAAGGAACTCATCCAATGAAGCTCCTCTCAATTCAACTACAGAACTTTCGCCAATTTTACGGACAAACTCCCAAGATAGAGCTGGCAAGGGGCTCAGAGAATGCTACTATTATCCACGGGAATAATGGCGCTGGCAAAACAACGCTTCTGAATGCGTTTACTTGGGTATTGTATGAAAAGTTTAGTTCGGCTTTTGCTGCGGAAGACCAACTGGTAAATAAACGAGCTATTAGCGAAGTGCAACCAGGTAATCCGGTAGAATGCTGGGTAGAAATTGCTTTTGAGCATGATAGCAAGCATTACCAGGTGAAGCGCCTGTGTCGGGCATACAAAAATCAAAAGACTGCTGAGAATCCTAGTAGCGAATTGCGGATGCAGGTGGCCGGGGATGACGGGCGCTGGTGGCCGCCGGTACAACCGCCAGAGGATGTGATTGGGCGGATTCTGCCGGAAAGCTTGCATCAATATTTTTTCTTTGATGGAGAACGAATCGAGCAAATCGTCCGACCCGATAAAAAGGCGGAAATTGCAGCGGCAACTAAGGAGCTGCTAGGGGTAGAAGTGTTAACTCGTTCGATTCGACATCTGGGGGAGGCGAAGCGAGCTTTGGAAACAGATCTGGAAACTATAGGAGATCCGCAAACGAAAAAGCTTCTGCAAGAAAAGCAATCTTTAGTAAAAGAGATAAAAAAAATCGATAAGCGCAGCCAGGAGATTGTCCGGGAGATAGCAGAGCAGGAAGAGTTGAAAAAAGTAATTAATCAGCAATTTCTGGATATGAAGGGTGTCGAGGAGTTGCAAAAACTGCGGGGCGAACTGGAAACGCAACAAAAGTCGATTCGCACGCAGTTGAAAGAGGCTTATGTAATTTTGAGGCGATCGCTCGCTAGTCGGGGTTATGCAGTTTTGCTCTCGGAACTCACCGCTCAATTCGCAAGCTTGGTAGATAGCTGGCGAGAAAAAGGCGAACTACCGACGGGGATTAAGCGGCAATTTGGCAAACAGCTTCTAGAACGCCAGCGTTGTATTTGCGGGGCAAAACTCGAAGCCGGAAACGACGGACATAAATTAGTGCAAGCCTGGATCGATAAAGAAGGCCCAGCAGACATTGAGGAAAGCGCTATTCGCATCAGCGCTCATGTAGAGGAGATGGATAAGAAAGTTCCCGAATTTTGGGAGGAAATTGACCGACAGCAAGGCAATATCAACCGATTTAGAACGGAACGTTTGCGAATTGAGGCTAAGTTAGATGAGGTAAATAACCAGCTACGACGGTATCCCAATGAAGATATTCAAAAGTTGCAGAAGCGCTTGGACGAGAACGAACGCCTCCTGGGCAAGCTCAATCAGGAGAAGGGAGCGAATAAGCAGCAAATCGAAAATATGAAATCTCAAATCGATCGCTTGGATAAGGAAATTGACAAGCATCAGATGAATGAGGTGCGACAGTCCTTAGCCCAAAAACGGATTGCTACATCTCAGGATGCCATCGATCGCATTACCGAGGTCAGAGCCAGACTGGAGAAACAGTTTCGCTCTCAATTGGAAAAACGAGTTCAGGATATCTTTAGCCAAATTTCCTTTACTCCTTATTTTCCCAAGCTGAATGAAAGCTACGAGTTGACTTTGGTCGAGGATACAGCAGGGCTAGAGTCAATTGTTGCTGCTTCTACAGGGGAAAATCAAATTCTTAGTTTGTCTTTTATTGGCGGGATTATTGACGGCGTGCGCCAGTGGAGTCAAAAGAATACTCTGATGATGGGACCAGATAGCAGCACTTTCCCAATCGTGATGGATTCTCCCTTTGGCAGTTTGGATGAAATCTATCGGCGACAAATTGCCAAAACTCTGCCGAAGTTAGCAAATCAGCTCGTTGTTTTGGTGACTAAAACTCAGTGGCGGGGAGAGGTGGAAACGGAGATGGGCGATCGCATCGGCAGGCATTACGTTCTAGCTTACAATTCTCCCAAGCCAGACTGCGAAGAGGATTCGATTAACTTGGCAGGTTTAAGCTATCCTTTGGTGCGGAAAAGTCCCAATCGTTTTGAATATACTGAGATTATCGAAGTGGAGAACGACCAGCAGTGGTAGGTAAAGGGTGTAGGGTGTGGGGTGTGGGGTGTAGGGTTTGGGGTGTAGGGTGCGGGGTGTAGGGTGTGGGATGTAGGGTGCGATATATGAGAAACCCGGTTTTTTCAGGGTGTAGGCTAGGGTGTTGACTCTGTGGGGTTTTTGAAGTTTTGATGACTTGAGCGCTCTGGTTCCTAATCGAAACCCGAAACTTCTTAAGAGTAGAGACTTCCGACTCCCGGAAGCGGTCGGAAAATAGCATGAAGTTTCCCTACACCCTACACCCTACACCCTAGGTGTGAGCCGTATCGTTTAGAGGCAGCTAATGTTTTCCGATATTGATAATCATTGGGCCAAGGAGTGCATCCTCCAGTTGAAACAGCGCAACTTAGTCAGCGGCTATCCCGATGGCACTTTTCGGCCAAATAAAACAGTGACCCGCACTGAGTTTGCCATATTGATGAATAATTCTTTTCCCGATGCCAAAGTAGTGCGAGAAGCCGTTTCTTTTAAAGATGTTTCTAAAAGGTACTGGGGCTACAATGCGATAAAAATGGCTTCGGAAAGAGGTTTTTTTGCAGGCTATCCCGATGGCACTTTTCAACCCCAGCGCCAGATTCCCCGCGTACAAGCAATAATTGTTTTGGCAGCACAGCTAAAGTTAGCACCCCCTGCTAATGTAGAGCAAACGCTAGATAATTTTTTTGACGATGCCATGCAGATTCCTAACTATGCTAAAGCGATGGTGGCGGCGGCAACGGTGGGAGGGTTGGTAGTCAATTACCCGGATGTAAAATCTCTAGCGCCAAACAATAGCACGACGAGAGGCGATGTGGCTGCTTTTCTTTGTAGCGCATTAGGCATTCCTGGGGTGCCTAACCAATATACTGCCGGGTTTCAAGAACCCAAAATGGAGGTGCGTCCTTTGCCCGGTCAGCTCGATACAATTCCTACTTTTAATAGCAATAGTCCAGAAATCATAGGAACGGAAGGGATATTGGTTTCTACTTTTCCGCCGGAAGGGAAGAAGACGCCGCAAGCTCATTTAAATTTGCCCCTTAAAGGACGATTTGACTTTTTTTCCCACCATATTGTTAGAGCCAGAACCCAGGCGGAGACGCGGCCGTTTTATCAAGGAGCGATCGTTCACAATCCGACTCGGGAAACGGTTACGGTAGAGGTGCTGCATGCCTCTACTTATCTGACTTCTCCAGATGCGCTGTTTATCGATTTGCCCGCTATGGTCGATAATGCGACGGGGGATACTTATGCCGGTCCGGGGAGTCGAACGATGAATGAAATTCTGCGCCGGCGCAGACAGCGGATTTTTCCCCGCTATCTGGATATTCCCCCCGGGGAAAGCAAGATGTTAATGAATTTGCCGATTCCTTTGGGGGATGTCGTTCCGGTCTCTAACGGTCGCTCTACGATGATGCGCTTGTCTAGCAACGGCCTAGTTTATGTTGCTAATTTGGCAATGAGAGCGCCATTGAATGGCGACAGCACTTATCGCGCTCCTACTTTAGAAGAATGGGAAGACTTGCTCTTAACTGGAAAACTGGCGGAACCTCGCGATGCGGTTCCGACTCCTTTAGAACCAGTGGTGCAATTGCCGATTACTTTTGGTCGCGTGGCTGGGGTGTCCGGGGGAGCGCAATGGGAAGCAAAAATTACAGACGATCGCAATGCCGAGTATCTCAGCATCCCGGAGCCCGGTCGGGCATTTTCTTATGTTATCGGTACGATTCATAAGGTGACTCTGGGTACGGGACAAGTGCAAAGCGCTCCGATGTTAGCGCGCTATGAAGATACGGCCTATTTTGCTCATGCCAATTATGGAGTGGAATATAATCTGTCTTTGCCTCTGGCCAATAATACTGGCGATACCCAGAAGGTTACGGTGACTTTTTCTTCGCCATTGAAGAACGAGGAGGCAGACGAGCCCGGACAAGAATTGGCTTTTCTCCAGGAGAGCGATAGGGTTTTCTTTCGCGGTACGGTTCGAGTGCGTTACGAAGACCCTCGCGGTGCCTTGCAGACAGACTATTTTCATCTCGTCCAAAAACGCGGACAAGAGGGCGAACCGTTGGTTACTTTGGAAATACCTGCCGGTTTCAGCCGCCTGGTTGAAGTTGATTTTCTCTATCCCCCAGATTCTACTCCCCCGCAAGTGCTGACGGTGAGAACTTTGGAGGCTTTGAGCAATTAGCGGTCAGCGGTCAGCGGTCAGCAGTTAGCCCAACGCAATAGGGTTAGCTGCTGACCGCTGACAGTTAATTGCTCAAAGCCTATCTAATATCAAATCCGCTTAATTACCCACAAAAAATTCAAAAAATTTGGAATCCCGCGTAGGACGGGCGACACGAGAAGTTCTTATCCGCGCTGGCGGACAGGCGGGACGCCCGTCCTACGGGAGAATTGTTTTTTTAGGACAATTCAAAGTGTTTTATATAAAAAATATCGCTTGCGATTTATTGAAAAGAGTTAATTTTATAATTTGAGTATGACATATGTATAATGATAATAGACGTATTTAAATCCTGGTAAAAAATCAATGCTACTGATACCCTACTTAATATCTCAAGCTATATTCCTTACTTTGCTTTTTCTAGCGCGAATTCACATTGCTCGATTTCTCAAGCGTCACTCTCGGATTGACGATCGCCAAGATTTGCAAGCATTTATGAAGATGGTGCGACAACAAATGTATATGGCAATCGTTGCTATTGTTTTGTCGTTTCCAACTGCTATTCTGCTCTGTTTCGTGCTGTTAACGAACATTACAAACCCTGCAATAGTGGCAATAGTGATTGCCTTAAACATCAGCTTTTTTACTTTGGCTCAAATTAATAAAAAACTAGAAGAACGTTGTCGCAATCTCCCCTGCGCGACACCGGAGCTAGAACAAGCTTATGCGAAAGTCGGCCAATCATGGGTTAAGGATACTTTTCCCAAGTTTTGACTTCCGATTTATATAGACCTGGAGAGCGATCGCGCCTTCCTTGCGCGCGCATATAGTAATTTTAGGTATCAGCACTCGGGGTCAGCAATAGAGTGGATTGAGAAACCCTCTCGGTGCGGGACTTCTAGCTTTCCCCTTTGTAACAATCTTGACATTGGGGGCGAGGCGAAAGCAGCGATCGCGCCAATCCTAAAAACTGCAAATTGATTCTGGGCTAACTGGACAAGTGGGATCTGCGATCGGATTGCCAGTCAGCGAGAGTTGAGTAAGATTGGTTAATCCAGACAAGGGACTGGAGCGAGGCGCGATCGCCAATTAGCTGTGGGTGCTGTGGGCGATCGCTCTCAGTAGGCTTTAAAATTGGAGGTTGTAGCTGACAGCTAATTGGCGATCGCTTATTTTTTAACCGGATACCCAGATGCTACCGATACTCTATTTAACTTCTAAAGCGCTTATAGTCGCCTTGCTATTTCTATCGAGAAGGCAAATTGCTAGATTTCTCAAGCGTCACTCTCAAATTGCAAATAGCCAAGATTTGCAAGCATTTATGAAAATGGCGCGACAACAAATGTATGCGACACTCCTTTATGTTGTTTTGTTGATTCCGAGTTTTATCTTAATGTTTTTACTGCTAATGAAAGGAGCAAAAGATGCTGCGATTGTTATGTCCGTAGAAACCGGCGTTTTTATTTTTACTAGAATCGATAGAGAGGGAGAGAAACGCTCTCGCAATCTTCCCTGCGCTACGCCAGAGCTAGAGGCGAGTTATGGGAACGTCTGCAAATCCTGGGTCAATGATGCTTTCCCGAAGTTTTGAAACTGGGCTAATACCGGAGAATATATTATTCATTTGTAACGGAGATTTTATGCCAGATAGAACTGAGCCGATAACTAAAGAAGAATTAAGACAAATTTTAATTGACTGGGGCTCGGGGCAGATATCCTCAGCAGAACTCAAACTGTGGATGGAGGTTAATTACTTTCCAATCCATATAGAAATTGGGCCAGAAGAGTCAGAACTGACTCAACGAGCAATGAACTGCATTATGAATGAGTTTGAACTCGGACGCCCTGAGTCTTTTATCGTTAGCCATTATCAAGATGCCCTTGAGTTCCTTGATTTCGATGGAGACGATTACGAGGAAGCGGCAAAAAAGTTTGTCTGGCGATGTTTTGGAGCAATTGTAACGGACAATCATAAGTCAAGGATTCGAGAGGAATTCCTATCCCGCGTTAATCGCAGAAAGTTGTGAAATTGCGGCTTCCCGGTTTTTGCCTATAGATAGCCAAACAAGAGGGATCGCAATAAATTTCCTACCCAGTCCTACTCAGTTTCCCCACACCTCACACCCCACACCCTAACTTATAGCCCCTGACAAAGATTGTCGGGAATTTCTTGGATGGTTCGCTGAAAAATAGTCGGATCGTCCAAACCTCGGGATAAAATTAACGAACCTTGAATGGCAATAATGGCATTTTCTGCCCGTTGTTTGGCTAGGATTTCGCTGGTTCCTGCTTCAATTAATACGGCGGCGATCGCTTCAATCCATCCTCTCAAGCGCAAGCTCACTTTGGCATGAAATAGATCTCGGGCAGATCCCATCAGCAAAATTGCCAATAAACAAGGCTGTTCGCCATTTTCATATAATTCGCTGATGCGATCGCACATTCGCTGCAACCGGGTCGAAGCCTCGCCATCGCTTTGAAGCGGCCGAGCAATGTTTTCCTCGACCCAATCTTCGAGAAAATCTAGCACTGCTTCAACCATCTGCTCTTTGCCGCCGGGAAAGTGATGATAAAGACTCGCTTTCCCTAAACCCGTCGCCTCAGAAATCTTAGCTAAAGTCGCACCATCGTAGCCATACTCTCGAAACAATTGCAACAAGCAGGGAATATGGCTTTTGGCATTTGCAGAAATTTTAAGTTTTTTATCTTGCCTATCCATCTTGGTTTCGTCCTCCTTATATAGCAGTAAGCGGTCAGCTATCAGCTATCAGCAGTCAGCTTGAGCGTCAAAATCTTGCCAATTCAAGCTAGTGGCACTTTGTAACTGTCCGCGCCCGAGCGTCAGTAATGCTATACCTCCCCCAAACTCCTTCAGGACTTACGCAAATTGCCTGGTCTAACTCTACAAATAGAGTTTGGATTGCAATGCGTACCCTGCATCTGGTGCGCATTGCGCACCCTACATCCCCCTTCTCCCACCCTCCCCATACTCCCCACCCTTCCCACCCTCCCCACACCCCACACCCCACACCCCACACCCCACACCCCATCCCTTGACATTGTACCGAACGAACGGTATAGTAAATATGTACCGAACGAACGGTACAGTCATTTTATGAGGTCCAATTAATGCTAGAGCTTCACGGTCACGAACTATCTGGAAATACTTATAAAGTCAAGCTTCTGCTATCCCTGTTGGGGCTTGAGTATAAATGGATTGCGGTCGATCTGCTCAAAGGGGCTCA
Source organism: Oscillatoria sp. SIO1A7 (assembly GCA_010672965.1). GTDB lineage: Bacteria > Cyanobacteriota > Cyanobacteriia > Cyanobacteriales > Laspinemataceae > SIO1A7. The sequence goes on along the minus strand of JAAHFN010000028.1, from coordinate 20,956 downwards.
CAAAAAACCAGAGTTTTTGGCGCTCAATCCTTTTGGACAAGTGCCTGTTTTGGTAGATGGGGAAATTGTCCTGGCAGATGCTCAAGGGATTCTGGTTTATTTGGCCCGTCAATATGGGGGCGAGGAATGGTTGCCCTTAGAAGCTTTGCCCTTGGCCCAGGTTATGCGCTGGCTGTCGGCGGCTACTGGTGAAGTGCGCCAAGGACCAGAGTCAGCCCGCTTATACCATCTGTTTAATGCAAAAACTATTAATATTGACCGGGCGTGTCAGAAAGCGGAATTTATTCTGGGTCAACTCGATCGCCATTTGAGCGAGAATCGCGACTGGTTGGAATGCGATCGCCCGACAGTTGCAGATATTGCTATATTTCCCTACATTGCTCTAGCTCCCGATGGCAAAATTTCTCTCGATCCCTATCCATATGTTCGAGCTTGGATCGATCGGGTGAAGACTCTGCCCGGTTTTGTCGGAATGCCAGGAATTGAAAAGTCTCTTGCAACGCAGTAGGGGCGATTCGCGAATCCCCCCTACATGGACGAATTGCCGATCGCCCCTACAGGCTAAACTCTTCTGCGTCTTGTAGGGGCGATTCGCCCTTTTTTAGAAAAAATATTACCTATTAATAGGAGCAATAGATGCCAAGCAAGTTTGGAGAACTGGCCTTTACGCCGGAGGTGAAAGCAGCTCAGGAACGGCGGGGCTCGCGAGAAACATACGATCGCTATATCAGCCAAGGGTCTGCTAATGATTCAATTACCCCAAAGCTGGAAAAGTTTATTGCTCAATTGGATGGCTTTTATCTGGGAACCGTCAGTTCTAATGGCTATCCTTACATTCAGTTTCGTGGCGGCCAGCCCGGATTTCTGAAAGTATTGGACGAGAAGACTTTGGGATTTGCCGATTTTTCCGGCAATGTCCAGTATATTACCGTCGGCAATTTGTCTGGAAGCGATCGGGCATTTCTATTTTTGATGGATTATCGTCACCGGAAGCGCGTTAAGGTATGGGGACGAGCTAGAGTTATAGAAAAGGATCTGGCTCTAATCGAACGATTGCAAGATCCGAACTATCCGGCGAAGGTCGAACGGGCTATTCTATTTGAGGTCGAAGCTTTTAGCGAAAACTGTACTCAGCATATTCCCGTCAGGTATTCTGAGGCGGAGGTTGAAGGAAAAGTTGAAGCGGCTGTTGCTCCTTTGCAGGCGAGAATTGCCGAGCTAGAACGGCAGTTAAATATTTAGGATTTAGGTATTAAGTCTTGCCGCTACTCAATCTCCTTTTTCTGGGGGCTAGAAACCCGGTTTCTTCTCAAATTTTCCGCTTCTTGCCAAAATTGTCGCAGAAACCCGGTTTCTTCTCCTACTCTGCATGGCGCGATCGCTCTTGTCTGCGGGGAAAAGCGATCGGATAGCGGATTGTTGGCAGCGGATATTTAGCGGATGTAGCGGATTGTTGGCAGCGGATATTTAGCGGATGTAGCGGATTGTTGGCAGCGGATATTTAGCGGATGTAGCGGATTGTTGGCAGCGGATATTTAGCGGATGTAGCGGATTGTTGGCAGCGGATATTTAGCGGATGTAGCAGATTGTTGGCAGCGGATATTTAGCGGATGTAGCGGATTGTTGGCAGCGGATATTTAGCGGATGTAGCGGATTGTTGGCAGCGGATATTTAGCGGATGTAGCGGATTGTTGGCAATCTTTTTACCAATTAATTGCTTGTTAACTCATTTCTCTAAAAAGCCTAGCGGAGTTTCATTTTCATCTATTACGTCCGCTGCTAATCATCCGCTACATCCGTTACCAATCCGCTGCCAATCATCCTACATCCGCTGCCAATCATCCGCTACATCCGTTACCAATCCGCTGCCAACCATCCGTTATATCCGGCATCCAGCACCCAGGCGCGATCGCTATCTAGTCTGCTTTCTTTAGCAAAAGCGATCGCAGCATTTCGCAAAATCGGTAGAAGTGGCATAGTGCGATCGCTGGGGAGCATCTATTTTATTTGGGAACAGCTATCGCTGCATTTCGCAAAATCGGCATAAGTGGTATGGCGCGATCGCTGCATTTCGCAAAATCGGCATAAGTGGCATGGCGCGATCGGAAAAATTTTTTTCATTCATACCGGGCGGGTGTCCCCCTAAAAGCTGACCGCTGACCGCTGACCGCTGACCGCTTACTGCTATAATGACTTGGCGCAAAAAACCCGACTCCAGGGGAGCCGGGGGCCAATTTACTAATAGTTGGACCGTTTAGCGCAAGCGCAAGAGGTCTAACTCTAATAATCCTTCGATCGCCGTATGGCATTGCTCTGGCGCGAGCTTGCAATCCCGGAGCAGGTCGCTATAGTGGCGGTCCGTTGTGTAGGATATCAACCAACCCAAAACAAAGATTTCTTGACGAGTCAAGCTGCGCCGTCCTTGGGGGTTGGTTTGAGTGTTGACGATTAAATCGTTGAGATTCCAACGAAATCCATTCATAAAAATTACATCCTTTATTGTGTGACGAGGGGCTCAACGCCCCTTTTTTTTTGCTGACATCTTTACTATAGCACTATTTTTTAAATTGTCAACCTTTTTTACAAAATATTTTTTACTTTTTGTAATTAGTTTAAATAAAGCTGGCCCTAATCGGTCTTAGCATAAGTACAAATTTCTGCTTTAGGATGGGTAAATATAGCCTTTCTCAAATTGGCTTGAGGTTTCCTGGGGCGAAGCAACGAGAGTACCAGAGGTTACTCTTGTACGGCCAAGACTGTCTCGGGAATGCTGTCGCCCCTAATCTTCGTTCGTTATACTTATTTGAAACCCGCTATATGCCAGAGATAGACTGTTAAGATCGAGGCCGTTTCATCGCCGATATAGCATTAAACATTCCCCTGCGATCGCCTGTTCTCAAAAAAAATAGTCGCCGGTTTCTCTGCAACTGGCGCGATCGCTTATTTTGACCCAGCAATTAAATCAGAGGACAATACCCTCGCCATTTTCCCGGGCGTTAATTGTAAGGGCGACAGCATTCCCGAGACAATCTTTGCTCTTTTCGCAAAAATGTATTCAGGACTTACGCATCGACTCAAGGACTAGGGGCGATCGCGTTGGCGGAGCCTGCGCGCAAGCGCATAGCGTCTGGGCCCCTGAGAATCGCTCTTTGGATTGCCCCTACAAATACTAGATATGGACTTAGGCTTGCGTAAGTCCTGTGTATTGTATTGGGATGCGCGGGCCCTGGGTTGCATAGCCGTCTGGGGCCCGCGCATCCCTGTATAATAACTTTACCTTTAAGCAACGGGATTGTCTCTCTTGTTGCTGTCGCCTTTACATTCTTTGCGCCAACGCCAACGTCAACAGTTCAACCCAACCTCGGCTGCAAAGGAATTTTGAATGAGAGAATTCCGTGAATGAGAGAATTCCGTGAATGAGAGAATTCCGCACAGCGGCGAATATTTGTGGTGGAGCTACAATCTCTTGGCGGAGGATCCAGTAATGGCTACCGAGGCTGTAAAATTAGGCTATACGAAAGTGGCGGTTTTGCGAGAGGTGCAGAAGTGCAAAAAAATTTTTTGCATTTAGTGTTGACGTTCGAGCAAAGCACTGCTACTATAGTTTCATAGCTCCTGTAGAGGGGCACAAAAAAGGGGCCACGGCTAGCCGCGACCCTTTGTAAGTGAAAAAAAAGTCAAGCCTAGCAGGGAGGCCTTCTCACTCAAAGAAAAGAAACTTCTCCCTTAAAAACCGGACTGGCACGGAGTAAGCCCTGGACTATGGGCAAAATAGTCTAGTGGCATACTCCAATAGCTAGCCCGGCTGCTCAGATAGCCCAACCCAAAACCCGGCCGATCGTGCAGTAGATCGTGGCAGCGGGTGGGTTTTCCTTGGGAGAAATTCTTTTTCTTTGTGGGCAACGGACCTCCTTGCTTTTTTTAGATTCCAGTGATGAATTATAGCAGTAAGGCGGTTCCTACCCGGTCGATAGAACGCAAGCAGGGACTGCCCTCTATCGCTATAACGCTCTCTACGCGATCGCATTTTAGTCTTTGTCAAATCAACCTAAAGTCGGATTGGGTTTCTCTGCTACGCCGGTTTCTCTGCAACTGGCGCGATCGCTCCTTTCGACCCACCAATTAAATCAGGGGTTCACAAACCCGGTTTTTCCTGCAAAACCGGGTTTCTCTGCTCCGCCGGTTTCTCTGCAACAGGGCGATCGCTATTCCCAAAAAAATAGTCGCTAGTTCCTCGACCCGTCTGTTACATCCGCGACCCATCCCCTGGAGGCTCAGAGATTGCCGCCTGTCTGACAAGTCAGACAGCCAGACGCTCGGGCGAACGGCCGCAGACGACCGGGCAAACGGGCGATCGCCCGAATGGACGAATGGCCGTTTGCCCCTATAGAAGGGCTTCGACTCCGCGAGCGCCCGAACGGTGGAATGCTTAGGGACTGGTACTTTATTTCCGCGCAAGTCCCTTATTGCAAAATACTTTTAAGTTTTCAGGCATTGGCGATCGCCAGTTAGTCGAGAGCCTTTTGGCCTCAGCCGCCTCAGTCCTAGGTGCGGGGCAGACTCAGCCCTAAAGCAAAAGAGCAAAACCCTTGTCCCAGCAAGATACGACCGATTGCGGGCGCGATCGCGGGCCGCATAGGGAAAAATTTTATTGTCTTTTTCTGCCTTTATATATTGATATTTATTCTCAATAATCTTATACTGCTAAACAGACATACTGCTCGTACTGCGAAATGGCACGGTTAGGCGATTCCAAGAAATAAATTGGCCCAACTCCCAGGACAGGCGTCCCATCTGTACCCGGACCCCGGACAGGCGGGGACAGGCCGGGACAGATGTCCTACGGCGAAGACGGCAAAGCAAGGGAGAAAAATTCCCAATTCCCAATTCCCAATTCCCAATTCCCAATTCCCAATTCCCTACATACATGGCATCTTACACCGAAATTTTATTGAGAGCCGCGCTTAAAAAGCATGGGTTTCGTCTCACGCCACAGCGAGAGACTATTCTTAATATTTTTCAAACGCTTCCCAAAGGAAAACATCTGAGCGCCGAAGATCTCTATGAATTAGTCCAGCGCCAAGGAGAAGTAATTAGCCTCGCTACAATCTATCGAACTGTGAAATTAATGTCGCAAATGGGTATTTTACGAGAACTGGAACTAGCGGAAGGACACAAACATTATGAAATAAATCAACTGTCTCCGCCGCACCACCATTTGGTCTGCGTTCGCTGCCACCAAACTATTGAATTTGTCAATGACTTAGTTTTAGAAGTTGGCCAAAAGCAAGCCAATAGTGCTTCATACGATTTACTCGACTGTCAATTAACCATTCATGCTATTTGTCCCGAGGCATTGCAAGAGGGTTGGCCTTCCTCCCTATCAGAGGATTGGCAATGCCCGCGTTCTGGTTTAACTGGGGACTCTCACCACTAGCTGAAACCTAGGGTGTGGGGTGTGGGGAAACTTCATACTATTTACCGACCGCTTTCGGGAGCTGGAAAGCCCTACGGTAACGGAGGTTTATGGTCTCGAACGTCACGATACCCGGATGTCAAAAATGTGGTGAAAAAGCTTCAGAATCAAGACCCTAGCTGAAACCTAAGCAACTAGCGCTAAGTAACTAAGAATCTAAGAACAAAGCGCGATCGCTATTATCTATATTATTACTGAATTATGGGTTTGGGTCGTGGGAATTTGAATCAAAAACTCAGTTCCTTTACCCTCTTCTGAAATACAATCAAGTCTGCCTCTATGCCTTACTGTAATAATCTGGTAGCTGATTGAAAGACCCATACCAGTACCTTGGCCAACGGGTTTGGTTGTAAAGAAGGGGTTAAATATTTTTTGCTTTACTTCATCGGTCATGCCAGGGCCATTGTCGGAAATCCTAATCGTAACTCGATTGGAGTTCGGCATTTCCGTCTTAATCCTAATTTCCGGCATAGAAGAAGATGCGCCCTCTCCCTCTTTGAGAGCATCTATCGCATTACTAATAATATTCATAAAAACCTGATTGAGCTGTCTGGGATAGCTCTCTATTTTAGGCAATTGGCTATAGTCTTTAATCACCTTAATAGGAGGACGCCTTCCTTGTTCATTAAATTGATTTTGTAAAATAAGCAGGGTACTTTCTATACCTTCGTGAATATTAACGATTTTGAGACCCGATTCATCCAGCCGGGAGAAGTTGCGCAAAGATTCCACAATTTCTTTGATGCGTTCGGCTCCCATTTTCATCGAAGACATCATCTTGGGAAAGTCTTGCAAAACGAAATCGACATCAATTGCTTCAGCCTCAGCCTTAATTTCGGGATGGGGGTCTGGATAATGCAAGGCATAGAGCTGCAAAAGTTCTAGGAGATTATCTGCATAATCTAAGGCATGGGAGATATTGCCGTATATAAAGCTAACGGGATTGTTAATTTCATGGGTTACCCCTGCTACTAACTGTCCCAAGCTAGACATTTTTTCGCTCTGAATCAGTTGTAATTGGGTTTGTTGTAACTGAGATAGAGCTTCTTCGAGTTCGCCGTTACTTTCTTGTAATGCTGCTACTAAAGTTTCTGTCTGAACGCTGCGCCGAATGGACATCCATAGGTAAATTGCTAGGAGGCTAGTAGAGAGCAAACCAATTGTTAGGGTGGCAGCAGCTTTCCAGTGAGCTTCTGCAAAGTCCGGTACTGGGAGAATTAAAAGAGACCACTGGCGATCGGCTATTTGTAAGGAACGGATGCAGAAAAGTCGATTGCCACTGTAGGAACAAGAGCTTTTTGTTGTTTCTATATCAATATTTGCATCCAGGGTTTTGGCTCCATCGGGGTCTATGCCTAATTTTTGGGTAGCGGAGTTATAAAAAATTAATAAGCGATCGCCAGAGATAGCCTTTCCTCGAACAAGAGAATAATTTAGTTCTTCTGCCGACATCTCGTAGAGATTAAAGTCCAACTTATCCAGACTCAGACTGAGAATAGAGGTTTTGACCAGTTCTTGAATCTCATAAATTGCGTAAACTACTCCTTCAAAATACTGGCGGCGGTCGGCAACAGTATCCAAGGGCACCCATTTGCGATATACGGGTTGGTAGATAATGAACCCAGGAGCCTTTTTCTTGCCGATGGATAGCCGAGAACTAGCCGCTAGGGAGCCGGTATCTCTTGCTTTTTCTAAAAAAAACCGGTTTTCTGGATCGGTGCTGTGGTCTGTGCCGAGTAGCCAGCCCAGCCTATTCAATGGCTCTATGTAGGTCGTGGGAAAATATTCTTCTCGATCGGAGGCGATTAAAAATTCTGGAGAGTCACCCTCATTTGCTGGAATAGCATTGCTGTATCTAGGGGGTCCGTTACGAATCCTAAAATCGGCAAACCCCTCTGCTTGCATTGCTTGTTCGTAGGTAAGTCGCTGATAGTCTAGAACTCTCTCGGCCCATCCTATCCCTGCAATTCCAGAATAGCGAGTCAGAAACGCTTGGGAAAATTTGGCAAACTCCAACGAATCGACCCAATCGGAAGCGTCATATAAGGCTCTAAGAGCCTCGGTGGCTTGTAGGTATTGGTCTATATTCCTCTGCAAAGCTAATGTTATATTGTTCGCTTGTTGGGGAAACTGCTTCTGGGTCGAAGCTGCCTCCCATTTCCAGACCATCGCAGCGGCAGCAGCAGATAATCCCAAGCCAGCGATCGCGCTGAGCCATGCGGGAAGATAACGAGGAGATCTCAATTCATCCTTCCCTAGCAACTTCAAACATTGAGAGAAAGTTGCGATCGCCTTAGTTCCCTTAACTTCCTTCCAGTCGAAGTTGTTCTTTAGAGGTCTTAGCAAAATTCTACCTCCACACCAATAATGTCACTCTTGTCTGTCTCGATTACCCTTGACTATTTTTAACATGTTTTTAGATTTTATTTTGCTAGATGGGCAGATTGGGCTGGCTCGGCGGTAACAATAACAACAGACAGCGCGATCGCCTTTCTCCAAAATTCTCCAATATAGGGAGAGGGAGCATCTATTGGCCAATAGATAACCTATTATTTGTAACGCCGCCATCCAGGTGCGTTAACAGAACTGGATGCAGCCATCCTTAGCGGCGTTACCTTGGATGTTACTTTAGATAATCTATTTTTTAGACGATCCCCAATATATCCGGCCATATTGCCAGACGATTTTCTGTTTTAAAAATTTGTATTATTTTCATTCTAAAATCAAGCTATAGGCTTAGCTTCTACTGTACGCATCGGTTAGCATTAGCAGTATCGCCGCTATCTTCTTGTTGGATAGATGTTAATTGAGCGTCAACCAGCGCTTGCACTGCTGGTTCTTCTTCGTATGTCTTTTTAAAAGTATTGAATTGAGAAATTGTTAATTGATTATCCTCTAAAACTATTTTTTTTGACTCATTGCAGAAACAGACAGCTAGCTCGCGAATTTCTGGCTCTAATCCGTCAACGCTATTAGAATCGCTGCAATCTATGGCGGGAATATTGCCAAACTCTTTTTTGATAGCATCATATACTTGCAGGCGCAACTGCTCTATGTCCCATAGAGACTGGGCGAATTGGCGAACCTCTTCATCGCTGAGAGATTGGGCAATTGCCACAGAACTCGTTCCAGTTGGCGATCGCCTTCCCAGGCTAGGTACTACTCCCCCTAGCAGCCAAGGCAGGGTTAGCAAGCTAGCAAATAGTAAGTGCGATAATTTGGCACGAAGACCGGAATATTTTACAATCATTGCGGTTTGTCAGAATAAAATAATATATACAAAGAGAGATAAGCTTGTCCATTGAGCCGCACCCCCGGCTTTCGCTCGCTTTGGCAGCACCCGAGCAGCTCCCGTTTTAATTTTGGACTCAGGATAAAGATTAAGCCCCTGTCTCCAGAATCATCATAAAACTATGTGCTGAATCCTAGCATTATTTTTCCCATCTGTCTCATATTAAGGAGATGGGAAATTTCGGGGCAATTAGAGCTTATCTCCTTAAAGTTACTTTTTATTGCTAATTGCTAACTTATAATACGCTTCTCTGCCCGATAGCATCTCAATTATGCCAATATATATCGTTTCATGTCGCTGTCGCGACATGAAAGGCGGAGCCTGCCTTTGGATGGGCATATGGCATATATGGCATTCGCCCCTACGGCTGTCCGCAGGAGAGTTAGCTTACCTAGTATATTTATTTATATAAATAGGCTTGCTTTTTCAATTCATAATTTCTTGTTTGCGCATTATCTCTTGCACAATGCGAAGCTGGATATCGGGATTGTTTTCCATAGTCTCAGTTATTTCGTTAAATCTGCGGATACTTAATTCATTCTTTTCGACTATTGCTTTAGATTCCTCGCAATAACTATCGGCAATATCGCGGGCATCTCCTGTTAATAGATCGGACGTGCTGGGATCGTTGCAGACAACTGGAGGAGGAGTGCCAACTATTTTTTTTATTTCGTTGTAGAGCTGTTGGCGCAAAGGCTCGATTTCGAGAACGGACTGAGCGTAGTTGGCAATCTCTTCATCGGTAATAATGCTTTGAGCATAAGCACAATTGTTTTCTATAAATAGAGATCGCCCTTCTAAATTTGGCGTCACTCCCGCTAGCACGCCCAGAACCGATATTGCCCCAGCCAGGAGCGATCGCCAGAGCATTTTTTTCAAAGTCAGTCGGGAGTTATTTGCGATCGTCATAACCTCTTCCTACCAATAATTAAATTATTACAGTTCCAGACAATAGGACTTATGCTTGGGGAGCATTATTTTTATTTCCGCTTGAGTCGGGCTCGAAAATCTACAACATCGCTCTACTACAAGATCGCTTGTTAGAGCCAGCCATATTTTGCCATAGGTTACAAAAAAAACTGCTATTGTAGCTAATAAAAGTTGCTTAAGGCCGTAAAAATTAAGATGCTCCCTATATATCAAATCCGCTTAAATACCCACACAATTTGGCACCGACCGTAGGACAGGCGTCGTGCCTATCCGCTAGATCGGGTGGGACAGGCGGGACGCCCGTCCTACAGGAAGATAGGGCTACTAAACGGATTTAATAATATTTGTCGATCTTAGTTCGTCTTAGATTGAGCGATAGAGATAACGGGTATGCCTATAGGCCAAGTAAAACACTACGCATTGAAGTCAGGACAACTCGAACGGTCGCCAAAGCTATAATCGGCAATATGTTTCCCGGCTGACTGCTGAAAGCTGACTGCTGAAAGCTATAAAACATTTAAACCTCAATATTTTACATATAATTGCGATGAGAAAAATATCTAATGTTCGCAACGATCTATCAAAATTAAAATATTGCAAAAGTTGAAAATAACTTGCCAATCCATTAGTTTATATATAGAACAGTTTGGCCAAAACTCGTTCTGTATTTACTAGAGTTATTTTAGGATCTGCTTGTTCCAGACAAACCTTAACGAGAGCTTATGCGACGACGGGACCCAAGCAAATAGCAAACTTCTATAATTTTAGTTTGCAGGGTAGAGAGTTCTTGGGAACCGCGTTTGAGGCTAACCTCTAAATCCAGAAGTATGGGCAAAGTTTGCAAGAGCTGCTCTAGGGAGAGATGCTCTACATCTTTGCGCAGGAAATAAATGCGTTTGGGATTGCCCACGTCAGCAGCTAGAGCGATCGCCTTAATGTCTCGCTCCCCACTTTCTACCATTAGCTTTACCCACAGCCAGGTTCTAAATTGGCCTGTTAGAGTTGCCACAATTTTCAGCCCTGGTTCGTTGCGATCGGTCAAATCCGCTAGCAAACCCAATGCCAAAGCAGTATTGCCTTGGAGAATAGCACTTGCTAACTCTAAGCTATTGGCAGCGCTAGAAGTGACCAATGCCCTGACTTGGCGATCGCTCAGAGGCTTGTTGCTAGTACCGGCGGCATAAAGGCGTAACTTTTCCAACTCGCCAAAAAGCGATCGGGTATCGTTGCCCACGCTAGTTGCCAAAAGTTCAACCGCCGCAGGAGCGAGGCTCACCCTCACTTCATCTGCAGCCTCTCGCACCCGAGAGACCAGTTCTTCGTGCCGCCAGGGCGGTATCGGCGAAAACTCTTTTACCTCCGCCGCCTTTTTCAGAAACTTAGTAGATTTGAGGCGAGAATCCGGTTTTTTCGAGGTGGTCAGCAGTAGCGTCGTACTTTCTGGAAGCGCCTTTGACGTGCGTTCCAGCTCTGCCAATACCTCTGCCGAACAGTGCTGGCAGATAGTTGTATTTACCAGCCATACCAAACGGCCGCCGGCACCAAAAGGCGGCGTCATTGCTCCATCGAATCCTCGCATGATTGCATCTGGGTCCTCTGGAGAGATCTTCTCAAAATTAAAAGCAGCCCAGGCTGGATCCAAGACTTGCTCGCGCAGGGCACCAATCGCCCTAGCCATTGCAAAGTCGTCTTCGCCCCAGTAGAGGTAAATCCCCATGACCCCCTGCATAATAAATAGGACTCATGCATTCTGTCGTATTTTGCCAGCTCGACCGCAATATATAGATTTTTGTGTCTTGCCTCAAAATAGACTTACTGGGACTGTCCCGATTGATTAGGATGATTCGGATATATGCGTTCGCGACTTGCATCGGCGAATCTCGGCCCATAATGTCAGTTTTAATCGATCGGGACTTACGCTTGCCTGTCCATATCTAGTATTTGTAGGGGCAATCCCAAGAGCGATTCTCAGGGGCGCAGACGCTCTTGCGCGTTCGCCCCCAGTCCTTGAGTCGATGCGTAAGTCCTGTCAATATTTAACTCCCGAGTATCGGGAAGCCAGGGCGATCGCCTTGGCATTATGGCTGCCCTGTTGGATAGTCGATAGAGAATGATGCAATATGTGAGAAGTATAAGGTAGGAAGTATGAAGCGTCATATCGCTGGTGTCAAAAGGCGGATGGCTGGCAGTTCGCAAAGGACCAGATGATGTCAGACTTCCTGCTAAACCCTTGTAGCATTTGAGGCGATCGAGATTGGACGACAGCTACCACATCTATATAAACCGAGTTGCGCGTCTGACCCTACTAGAGAGCTATCTCTCTGGCGTGCAACATATCCAGTCCTCTCCCAAATTTCAACCCCAAGACGACGGGATGAGAAAGCCCGTGCCCTTTCCAGGCTATTCGGCAATCTCCCCTCCGGCGGCAGAAGACCCCCAAAACAATGCTTTCTACGATGACTTGCAGGAATGCCAAGCAAGGCTTTTGGGAATGTTAGACCCTAATTTGCTGGTGCCCCTGCCACCAGAAAGCTTTCACTTAACCTTGGCGGATTTGATTTGGGAAGCTGGCTATCTCCAGGCTATAGAGGAAAATCCTCAGTTCGATAGCAAACTGCGGCAATGTATTCGCCAAAGTTTCGAGCAATGTTCTAACCTATCACCCCAGGAGCCTATTAGGGCTCAGGTATTAGGTCTGAGCTTAATGACTCGTTCTATCGGCGTCTGTTTGTCCCCTAAGAGCGAAGATGCCTACGATCTCCTCGTTCAGTTGCGTCGAGCCATCTATCAAAATCAAGATCTGATTGCTCTAGGCATCGAGCAACAATATCATTTCACCGGCCACATTACTCTCGGCTATTTTGGCGAGATTCCAACAAATCTTGATAGAGAGCGCCTTTGCAGCATACTATCTGATTTTAATCGCCATTGGCAAGAAGAACCTCAAGAACTTTTAATCCATAAAGTAGAACTGCGCAAGTTTGACGATATGACGAATTACTACCGAGAGCAAGATTGGCCAGCGTTTGAATGGCATGGGGGATAGGGAATTGGGAATTGGGCATGGGGAATTGGGCATAGGGAATTGGGCATAGGGAATTGGGCATTGGGGAGTGACTCCAGAAATTATTTCTCCAAAATCACCATACTCTAGTCAAAAATAACCCAGATATCCTCATGCCCTTTTGCCCTTGACTCCGCTCTTGTTTGCCAAATTACCTTTTGCCCAATTCCCAGAAAAGCAGTCAGCGGTCAGCTCTCAGCAGTAAGCTAAAAGATAAAAGCAGAAGAGCTACGCCTGCGCGGAGCGTATAAGCTATGAATTGCCCAATGCCCAATGCCCAAGGAAGCTCTCAGCTAGAGCTGAGAGCTGAGAGCTGAGAGCTTTTTTGCCCAATGCGAACATGCCCAATGCCCAATTTTATGCATCCTATAACCAAAGAGAGCTTTGCCATAATAGATAGGGAGATTGGCTCCCATAGTTTTAGTCCGGCTGAATATGCAATTTTGCGGCGGACAATCCATAGCACTGCTGACTTTGAATTGGCCAATTTGATTGGATTTAGTCCCGGAGCAATAGAAGGAGCGATCGCAGCTCTGCGCCAGCGAGTTCCCGTAGTAGTTGACGTGACTATGGTGAAACAGGGAGTGACCGGAATGCTGGCGAAGACCTTTGGTAATTTTTTGATTAGCGCGGTGGAACGAGTCGCAATCGCGCCAGAGGGTAAAACTCGCACCGAAACTGGTATGTTACGGTGCTTTGAAGAATTTCCCGAGGCGATTTTTGCGATCGGCAATTCTCCTACAGCATTGAAGGCCCTATGTAGCGAATTGAAGCAGCAAACGGCTCCATCCCCGGCATTAATTATTGGAGCCCCGGTAGGTTTTGTCTTTGTCGAGGAGTCAAAAGCCGCACTGGCAGAGCTTTCGGTGCCTCAGATTCGCATAGACGGTCGCAAAGGCGGCTCCCCTGTTGCAGCAGCTATTCTTAATGCTTTAATAGTTTTAGCTTGGGAAAGAGAAACGGGGGAAATTATTTAGACCTGCGAATGATTCATGTAGTGGGAATTGGCCTGGATGGGGCAGCAGGGCTCGAAGAGTCCGCGCGCAAGATTGTGGAGAAGGCGACGCTCTTGGTGGGGAGCGATCGCCACCTTAGTTATTTCCCAGACCATCCAGGGGAACGCCTGGTTTTAGGAGAAATTAAATTAGCGCTCAAAAAAATACGCCGCCAACTCGAAAGCAGGCAACTGGAGGCAGAGAAAGAGACTAGCCGACTGGAAACTAGCGAACTGGAAACTAGCCGACTGGAATCAGGTCAACTAGAAACTAGCCAACTAGAAACGACTAGCTCGACTCTGCCCTCTGCCTCCCCTTCTACTTCATCTGAAAACCCCTGCATCGCTCCTTGTATAGCGATTTTGGTCTCGGGAGATCCTTTGTTTTTTGGTTTGGGGCGGCTGCTCCTAGCAGAATTGCCCGCAGAGGCCCTGACATTTCACCCCCATATTAGCAGCGTCCAACTGGCGTTTAATCGGATCAAGGTTCCCTGGCAATCAGCTCGGACGATTAGCGTCCACGGACGGAGTTTAGATGAATTAATCGATGCCCTGCGAAAAGGGGAAAATCCGATTGCCGTTCTTACCGATAGCAAGAATAGCCCGGGAGCGATCGCTCGTCTCCTTCTTTCCTTAGATTTACCCAACGCCTACGAATTCTGGGTTGGAGAAAATTTAGGCGGCTCTACAGAGCGGGTTTGCTGTTGGCGAGATCTCGCCTCTGTATCAAAAGAAAACTTTGCACCGCTAAATGTGGTGGTATTGCTGCGGCGGGAAGAGGAAGAATCTCTCGACTTAGAAAGCCTGCCCCTACTGGGATTGCCCGATCGCTCTTTTCTTAGTTTTCGCGATCGCCCGGGCTTAATGACCAAGCGAGAAGTCCGCCTCCTCATCTTAGGAGAATTGGCGCTGCAACCCAACCAAACTATCTGGGATGTCGGGGCGGGCACCGGCTCCGTATCCATTGAAATTGCCCGCCTGTTTCCCAGCTCTAGTATTTATGCTATTGAAAAAACCGCTGCTGGTATTTCTTTAATCGAGGGCAACGCCAAGCGCTTTCAAGCGGGCAATATTATTTCTATTTATGGGGAAGCGCCGGATATTCTCTATCGTCTCCCCTCGCCCGATCGCATTTTTATTGGTGGCAGCGGCGGCAAGCTAGAGAGAATTCTCAATATCTGTAGCCAACAGCTCTCTAGGCGAGGCACTATTGTTTTGGCCTTCTCGACTCTGGAAAATATCGCTAATCTTATGGCTTGGGCAAAGCAATCCGGCTGGCAGTGCCGCTTATTACAGGTTCAGCTTTCCCGCTCGGTTCCCATTGCCAGCATGACTAGACTCGAACCGCTCAATCCCGTGGCGATCGTAACCCTGACTCGTTGAATCGGCTTAAATGGGGGCATTAAGCTACCTCTTGTGGTAGCTCGGTGCATAGCCGCTTGAATCGCTTGAATATATTCAAATCTTTAATTACCCACAGTATCTGTAGGGGTTCCCCGTGCCCGCCCCTACAGATACTGTGGGCATGCCCAATGCGAACATGCCCAATGCCCAAGGAAGGGTGTAGGGTGTAGGGTGTAGGGTGTAGGGAATAGGACTTACGCATTGACTCTATGAATAGGGGCAACCACGGGGTAATTGCCCCTACAAATACTAGATGTGGATAGTTTGCGTAAGTCCTGGGGAATTAATAATTTCTCCCAAGTCTTCCCCTACACCCTACACCCTAATTCAATGCCCAATGCCCAATGCCCAATGCCCAATGCCCAATGCCCAATGCCCTAACAAAAATGAGCGAATCAGTTCTCGTTAATATTCAGGAATCTTTTTTCAATGCGTCGGGATTTTGGGAAAGCAATCTTTCGGCAAAATCCGGCAACTGGTGCAAATTAGTAGAGGGAATTGATAAAAGTCGCAGCGATGGCTATTCGATAGACGGCTCTTTTGTCAGTCAAATAACCGAACTCAAGTACCAACAACCGGGACTCTATCTGCACTGCCAGAAAAAAGGCGGCAAAAAAGGGCAAGAAAAGCGGCTATATACCTTGTTTGTCCTCGAACCAAATGGCGAAGTCCAAGTTCTGACGGAGCTGAAAAGTGCCAGCAAAGATTGGGCAGTGCAATTCTGGCCGGAAATAGACGCCTATTTCTCCAGACAATCTAACTTTGTCGAGCAACGGCGAAAGCAGATCTTGGCAAAAATAGAATCATTGGAGTTTCAACTGAGTCAGTTGCGTGCCGAACTTGCGGCTTTGGAGTGAGGGAAGTAGCGGATGAGCGGAGATTATAGAGATTCTATAGCGAGTCTAAATCTTAGATTATTAGATTAATCCACTGTATTTGATATGACTGGGCTATAGAGTTTTGCCTGTTGAGAAAAAGCAATTTAGTTGCCCGGACTTATCTGTGTTCTGATTCGTGGCACGATTCACATAAAGTAATTAAATCGCTCAACTGAGTCTGATATCTGTTCCGATAAAAGTGATGATGAACCTGTAGACAGCGTTTGCTGCCACAACGAGCGCACTCGTAATTATCTTGTTCTAACCTTTTCTGGCGAAGCTCTTGCCAATAGTCCGATCCTAAGTATTCAAAATAGCCTTCCTGCCTCTCCTCTTTCTTGGAAGCAAAATCATTCAGTATCTCCAGCTCTTCATCTGGATCGAGCAGGTATTCAAAAGAGTTCCTTATGTTAAAGATTTCATTCATTGTGTTTTCTCAAAGCTCTAGTAGCCCGTCAAAGTAGTTTTGAATAATTTTTTCCTATGCCCAATGCCCAATGGGCAGGTGTGGCGCCCAATGCCCAATGCCCCATGCCCCTTTTCAGACGGAGCAGCTCCTCCGGCAGCCGATTGCAAAACTCGCCATGAATCCATCTGAGATAATCTCCACTTACAACCTTAACTGCCTCTTCCTGTTTGTCGATTAACTCCTGAACTTCAATGTGGGCTTTGGCTTCCAGTTGTAGAAAACGTTTCTCTGGCTGGGTTGAAAAGTCATTTACTAACGCTCTATTAATATCTCGAAGATGGGTATGATGTCCTTCAATTAAATTGCTGTCATAGCAATTAATTGCTCGGACAAGATCTCCGATTCTAGCAGCTACAGTTTTTGGAACTTGTGCATTGAGGGTGCTATTTCTGGCAATAAGATCGGCAGCCAAATCTTCGAGCAATTGGGACCCTTCTGATGGTAGCATTGGTTCCATCAAGGTTACGGGTTCGGTTGGGCTGCGCATTTTGCCGATCTTCAAAAGCTCTAGGATATTTATCTAGTCTAGCTTGCGCCGCTAGCAATGCCTGATTTTTGCCGATCTTTTTGCCGATCTTTTTTTTGGACGAGCCGCTTGGCCCGTCTAGGCGTCTGGGTTAAAAAATAGGTCCTAAAAAGGAACGCGCCAGCTTCTAATCGTGCCATCGGAGCTGCCGCTAGCCAAGGTATTGCCATCGGGGCCAATCGCTACTGACAAAACAAAGTTATTGTGCCCTCTAAGGGTATATAGAACTTGTCCCGTTCTCAGATTCCATAGGGCGATCGTATTATCAGAACTGCCGCTAGCAACAATCTGGCCATCAGGGCTAATCGCCACAGAATTAACGGGACCATAATGAAGTTTCAGAGTATCCATTTCTGCCCCGGTTCTCAGATTCCAAAGTTTAACCGTCTTGTCATCGCTACCGCTGACTAGAGTTTGACCGTCTGGACTAATGACGACAGAATTAACCCAGTCATCGTGGCCGACAAGGGTATGAATATTTTCGCCATTGTTCAGATTCCAGATCTTAATAGTCTTGTCCAAACTAGCGCTGGCTAATATATTGCTGTCGGGGCTAATCGCTACAGAGTGAATGCCCTCAGTATGTCCTATTAGAGTAGCAATTTCTTCTCCGTTTTTCAAATTCCAAAGCGTTATAGTTTTATCCAAACTACCGCTAGCAAAAATATTGCCATCGGGGCTAATTGCTACGGAATGAACGGAGTCAGAATGACCGATAGCGGTGTGGATTACTTCTCCAGTTCTAATATTCCAGATTTTAACCGTCTTATCTAAACTGCCGCTAGCTAAGGCCAGACCATCGGGGCTGAAGGCTACGGAATTAATTGCATCGGTATGCCCGGTAAGGGTATGGATGACCTGAGCCCTGCTTAGATTCCAAAGGGTTATGGTTTTGTCCAAACTGCTACTAGCTAAGGTCTCGCCATCAGGGCTAATCGAGACAAAACTCACCCAGTCTGTATGCTTTTTTAGGGTAGCTTGGCATTCAATAAATTGGTATTTTAAAATGGAAATATAACGATTTATCGCTTGCTGCTGCTGAGAGCGTTCTAACATTTTTGCGTCTAGTTCTTGTCGCTCCTTTGCCGATCGCTCCAGTTGCGAGTAAAGCCGATCGCGTTCCTGGGCTCCCTGCTGTACCTGTCCCTGGAGAGCTTCAACCCGTTCCTCTAGTCGCGACAAAGCACATTGTGTCGCTTCCTGGCCAAGGCGTTCTAATTTAGACCTCATTTCAGTCACTTCTTCCTGGAGTAGCGCCTTCTCTTCCCGGACTTGCTCCAACTGACGCTCTTGAGCTTGGATTAGTTGTTTTTGGGCTTGTGACTCAGCCCATAGTTTTTTTGCCCAAGCAACTTTAGGTTGTTTTTTATCTGACAAAGGAGCTGAACTTGGACAGGAACGGGCGACGGGGTAGGCAGTCAGCTCCCAGTCACAGACAGAGCAGTTTTCTACTTCTCCCTCGATATATTCAGTTTGACAGACAGGACATTGAGACATGACTAGGGACGCGGCTATCATGATGAAAGACTAAATATATAGGACTAGCTCCGGCGGGCAAGGTCTCTAAATCGTCGCTCTCCCTAGGATTCAACGATATTTCGCAAAAGCTACCCCCCCTTCGGCGACAAACCCCGGAGAGCCCTAATGCTGCGAGGGCTCCAGGAGTCAGATGCCTGAGAGTTATGGCTTGCTAGAGCGCTTTTTGTCGCTTGCCAAGCCGAGCCAAAACCGATTGCTCGGATATATTGGTGATTTTTAGATGCTCCCTTAGACAAGCCCATCACTCGGGGCCAATATAGTTGCCTAGGGCAACGCTAATATTTATTGTAAGCCCCGATCGCTCATAAAGGTAGAGCGATCGCCTATTTTTTGTGACGCGACCAAAAATCTCCTGCTGTTATCATCTCTGCTACTGGGCGGGGCTCCCAGCCTTATAGGTTTTTGCCGCAATTGCCAAATCCGACCTTTGACAATCAGACTTTCTCCACAAAGTGCGAAAATCGATTTTCAGCCCTATCGGTTTTTGCCGCAATTGCCAAATCTGTAAAGTAATACTATCCGAGCCCATAGCCCGACCAGTTCTATTTTTTATAATCTTAATCTGAATTTCTCGACTAACCAGACAATGGTCTATAGGAATAAGGAATAGATAGGGTAACGAAGGTAATTTGCGGGTTGGATGCCGGTTGGATGCCAAACCCGGAGCGACCGTTGCGCAGTGCTGTAGTGCTGACACAGGCAGACAAAGCTTTTATAACACGGCGGGCGATCGCTCCTGTTGTATTAAATTTAATCTGCTATAATAGGGCCACATTATACCCAGATAAGATTGGCGATCGCCGATCGGTCTTAAAACAGTTTAAGGGCCAATAAAGGCAGCAGGTGGGCTAGATGTCACAGCCCATAAAAATATAGCGCTATAAGCTTTGCCACCGTTGCCCGAACTGGAACTTGTAACTGGCAGAAACAGGACTTACGCATCGACTCAAGGACTAGGGGCAATCGCGGGGGGATTGCCCCTACAAATACTAGATGTGGACAGGCAAGCGTAAGTCCTGAGAAATACAAATTAGTTTATATGTACAATCTTTCTATAGTGACCCAGGACTTACTGAAGTGACGATTGCGATCTATCCCGGCAGCTTCGATCCAATTACCTTGGGTCATCTCGATATCATAGAGCGAGCATCCAAGCTTTTTGACAAGACCATCGTCGCCGTGTTGCGGAATCCTAACAAATCTCCGATGTTTACGGTGCAAGAGCGCTTAAGCCAGATTCGCTTATCTACAGCACATCTGTCTAATCTAGAAGTAGATGGCTTTAACGGTCTAACGGTCAACTATGCCAGAATGCGAAACGCTAGAGTTATATTGCGGGGTTTGCGGGTCCTATCGGACTTTGAAATGGAACTGCAAATGGCTCACACTAACAAAACCCTCGCTCCTGAGATTGAGACTGTTTTTCTGGCAACCTCCAAGGAATACAGTTTTTTGAGCAGTAGCGTAGTGAAAGAGATTGCCAAATTCGGCGGCTCTATAGACCAATTTGTTCCCGAACACGTTGCCCTTGAAATCTACAGATGTTACGTCAAGACACAGCCCGGATCGACACCGACTCTACCGGCTCTGGACCTCAAGTCGAACCGGAGCGAAACGGATCCTCTACTCTAGATATTCAGCAGGAACTCAACCGGCTTGAGGAAATAGTGCTTGATAGCCCTCGATTCTTGGGACGTACCCTAATCGATGAAGATCGCTTGCTAGAGCAGCTAGATGTGGTGCGCCTAAATTTGCCCGGCGCCTTTGAAGAGGTTCAAGAAATTATTCGCTCCAAAGAACAAATTGTTTTGCAAGCAGGGCAATATGCTCGGGACATTATCGATGCAGCGGAGGAGCGCGCCGAACAGATATTGGATGAAATCGGCATTGTCAGGCAAGCAAAGGTCGAGGCGGATCGCTTTCGGCAAGATGTGCTAACAGAATGCGAAGAAGCCAGAGAAAGGACTTTAACAGAAATAGAACGCTTGAGGCGACAAGCTCAACAAGAAATTGAAGAGATGCGCCGCTCTGCCCTCGCCGAATGCGAAGCTATTGAGGACGGTGCCGACGACTACGCCGACCGAGTTTTAGAAAATATTGAAACTCAGCTCGCCGATATGTTGCGAGTGATTCATAACGGGCGATCGCAATTGGAACAGAACCAGAATAGCAAACCAACTCGGCAGACATAATATTGGGCATTGGGCATTGGGCATTGGGCATTGGGCATTGGGCATTGAAGAGTTTTGAGTTTTGAGCTTTGAGTTTTGAGCTTTGAGTTTTGTCTAATATCAAATCCGCGTAGCTGTTCCATAAATCCCGTAGGGGCGGTGCCCCCGTGCCCGCCCCGGCCGCCCCGGGAGCGTCTGGGCGGGCACGGGGGA
>JAAHFN010000027.1:40480-123928 GCA_010672965.1 Oscillatoria sp. SIO1A7 | reverse complement strand
AGCGGCCCGGGAAAGAAACCCAACGTAACGATTGGTGTAGTTGGGTTTCTTTCCCGGGCCGCTCCCTACAATTTTAATGCGGACAGTCCAGTAGTTTGTAGGGGCGTTTCGCGCTTCGCGACAGTGCCAAACGCCCCTACAAACTCCGCGCAAAGCTAAAAGCTGACCGCTGATAGCTGATAGCTGATAGCCTTTCCTGAAATATTTTTTAAAAATTTGCCTATTTTTCTCATAATTTTCACAAAACTTATTAAATTATGCTAAAATAACCGCAACATAGGCTCCAGAGGAAGCATCTTGGTTAGAGGTGGTGTGAGAAATTCGTTTGATAAAGTGGGCCCTATTATTCGCGTTTCGAGTAGTTAGGTCCATTAGAATACACCCAGCTTCCCTGCTGGAGCGGAGTTATTTATAGAGGACATTTGCAAAGGACGTTTGCAAATGTCATTTGTAAACGTCCTTTGCTAAGAAAAAATTCGGTATAATTTATTTTTCAAAAACAGTAAATCTACCGATGCGATCGCTAGCTAAATATGTTCTATTAGTAATAAGCTATGTCGATCTGCGTCAGCGGCATCGCCCAAAACGTCCTTACCGATCTAACAAAAAACCAAGCGCTGCAATTATTAGCAAAATATAAAGCGTAAAATATCCGGAATTTGGCTTTCAAAAGCTGGTTTTAGAACAGTCAGAGCGAAACTACTCTGCTGCAAACTAATTTTAATACAGTAGAGCTTGTTTTATAAGTTCCCTGCTAACATAACAGATCCTGCACATCTAAGCAATGGCCCTGTTATATCCCCCGATCGCAAGTTTTGGCGAAACCTATCTACAGTGAATGGGTGATGCCAGAGAGCTAGAGGCATATAGGAGCAAGCTAGGTGAGGCAGCAGGGAAGGTACTCAGGGTTAATATAGGAGGTTTAAATAAAAGTGGTACGGGAGAAGTATTATCAATTGATTAGATTTTTAGAAGAAGAGTTAGCAGTTTCGGCGTCTTCTATTGCTTTTGCAGAGAGGATTTGCAGTAGTCTGACCCCACGGCATCGGGTTTCGGACTCTACTTCCTTACCAATGGTCCTCTGGCAATACGGTCTGGTGACCATAGAACAGTTAGATCGAATTTTTGATTGGCTGGAAACAGCTTAAAAATCGCTCGACCTATTAGGAGAAGAAATTTATGCCAACTGGATGTAGCGCTAGTGCTAAATGGATGCACGAGCAAGTTTCCAGGATAATAAATTGCTTAATATCAATCAAAAAAAGCGAGCCGTTCAACGGCTCGCTTTTTTTTGATTAATAATAGCTGTTAATTAGGGCTTGCTGAATAAGCCTGAAAAACCAGGGTACGAGTTAATTATTTCTCTTTGACCCAGGGTAATTCACAAGAAGGACATTATCCATTAATGCGCCCTTGAAGATACCATAAACAATTAAATTTCTTCTAATGTGCATAATGTGCATAGAAAAGGCAATGCGCGCCACAATATATTGGATTATTAGAATAGGGTGCTAAAAGGCGCGCCAAAATAGACTCGATTATCAAAAGCGATCGCCCCATCATCAGGTCACCATTGCAAAGTCAGGCGCAACGCCTTATGCCGAGAGCGGTTCGTAAAGAGCGATCGGCGACGTTACGGGAATCAATCTTCAAGCCAAAGAATAAACCGTCTAGGGCAATTCTGGCAATAGATCCGAAGACTCATCCGGCGACTCCTCCAGGGGTTCGTCAGGCGTTGTTTCCGGATATATCTCTAACGCTTCTGGCAATTCCTCTGGCAATTCCTCTGGCAAGTCTTCTGGAAATTCCTCTAGCAATTCTTCTGGTGAAGTTGCAGGAGATATGGCCGGTTCCGTACTAAGGGACGCATTAAAAAAATAAACTCGATCGCAATATCCCGCTCCGCTAGAACAGACTGTTTCCAGGGCAATATTTTGCACCTCGCTCACGTCCAATGCAAAATACACTTTCTCTCCAGCAGCAACGGTTTCCGAAGCAGATTGCTGCCCGTCCAAATAAACAATCACTGTATTGTAGGGACTTTCTCTCTGGGTATCCCGCATCCCAAATTCTAACTGCAAGCTCTGAAATGGTTTTTTAGCATCTTTAGAATTTTCAGGATTTTCAGGATTTTCAGAATTTTCCCCTCTAATTCTGCAAGCTAGGGATACAGACCGGCTTCCTGGCCCCATAAACATATAAGATCTATAAACTGCCCTACTGACAGAAATATCCTCAGTCTCCCGCCGCCACCGCCCTGGGCCATTACTTACACAAGTGGTTTCAAACAACCACAAGGAGCGTTCTTCCTCTTCTTCAGCGCTAGCTACGGGGCAAGGTAAGGCGAAGGCTGCCAACAGCAACCCCCCAGCTAGGAGACGACCTAATAATTGCTTCTTTGCCACGATATTCTCCAAAGCGATCGACGCCACGCACAGAGATTACCTTAGCATAGGGCAGATAGCGAGCTTCTGGGATTTCAGGCGTTCTGGCTGATGGAATGATACCGTTGGATAATATAGCGACTCGATCGCCTACAAAACAAACCAGCCCAAACGCTAAGAATGGCGCGAGGGTGGCTTGCTCTGTAGGTCAGGCGTGCAAAATACTAAAATATTTCATTGATGCTCGATATAATTTGTGAATTTTCCCGGGGCAACTGTATTGCTATTTGCGCGGTTTTGGTTCCAGCTAATATGCTGGCCACCTTGCAGACTATGATTTTCACCGCACTGTATCGCCCGAGGTCCCAGGTGCGCCTAACTGCTGCCATTGCTAGCACTTATGCTTTGGTCATGGTCTTCCACGTTTTGACCTGGTTTGCCGTTGGAGTGGTGATGGCTCCCACCTATATTCTCTTTTTCCTTGCTAGCGTCTGTCTGAGCCTAAACGCCTGGGCTGTAATTCATTCCCCCAGTATGGCTCGGTTGCTCCGGGTCTGGGAGCTATGGGAGCTAGGCCATCATGGGGCATCATGGGGCATGGGGCATTGGACTCACAAGCATTGAGCTGGTGGCAAGGAACGCAAAAAGAATTCTGCCGAAAATATTAAGATTTCAGCAGGAATTCAAACGGTTTTGCCAAAACTCCTCTACGATCGTAGTCGAATGGGAGAATACAACTGCAATGATT
Source organism: Oscillatoria sp. SIO1A7 (assembly GCA_010672965.1). Lineage (GTDB taxonomy): Bacteria > Cyanobacteriota > Cyanobacteriia > Cyanobacteriales > Laspinemataceae > SIO1A7. The sequence continues at coordinate 120,796 of JAAHFN010000027.1, read as the reverse complement.
GTTTGCCCGAATTGCAACTACCAAAACCCCGATGGAGCAAAGCAATGCGAGAATTGCTCCACGCCGTTGCCCGATATGACGAACTGTCCGAACTGTGGCGCTACAGTCCAAACCGACGCCACCTTTTGCGGCCAGTGCGGCTATAATCTCCAGGCCGAAAAGCAAGCGGATCCCCGGCAGGCACTCGTTCCGGCAACGGCCGTATCTTCGCCACCGGATCCCTTAAGCGGTTCCCTGTCTGAGTTGGAACCCGAAGAGCCCCCAGTTCAGCTAGAACCTTTAGTTCAACCGGAGCCCTTAGTTGCCGCTGCTATTTCCCCCGAGGAAGGTAGCCCAAGCTCCAGCAATCCCGATTTAGAAAAGCCCGCTCCTGTTGCTCCTATTCCAGAGCCAGCACCAGCAGCCCAGCCAGAACCCCAGCCAGCAGCTAGCTCGCCCGCGCCGACGCCCCCAGGAACTGCCGGTAACTCGAAAACGCAGCTCCAAGTGCAGGTGGCACGGCTGTTGCACGTCCAAAGCAACACTCTTCTTGAATTGCCGCAGGGGCTATTGACGATTCATATCGGCAAACCCAATGATAGAGTTCCACCAGATATTGATGTCTCTGGGTTTACCAATTCTGAGGTGGTCTCCCGCATTCACGCGGATATTCGCGTTGAGGGAGACTCTTTCTATATTGAAGATGCGGGCAGCTCTAATGGCACCTATATTAATAGCCTGCCCCTGCCAAAGGGGAATCGGCATCGATTGCGACCGGGCGATCGCATTGCTCTGGGCAAAGGAGATATGGTGACCTTTTTGTTCCAACTTTCATAAGAAGGCTGCATTAACCTGGAGTCAGCAGATGGTTAGAGGGAATCAAAAACCTCCGACCATCTGAGCCAATAAGCGAGTTATGCGGAGCCAAGCGCAATAATATCGGCGCTTGGCATAGGCATATTTTAATGGCACATTTAATGGCATATTTATCCCAACAAACGGCCCGTTTGTTGGGATAGTGATTTTCACCGTGCTACTCTATCTACAGCCCAATCGCAATTAGGCGTTTTTATTTTACGGGGATGCTCTTGTGATTACACTGACTTTACTGCATCCACGGCAGTCAATTGCCATTAAAAGTTGGAGCTTCGACGCTAGCGACTTGATTCGGGTTGGGCGCTCGTCGGATAACCATGTCGTACTTTTTAGTGCGGTTGTCTCTCGACACCATATTGAGTTGCGATCCAAAGGTGGCAAGTGGGAGCTGATTAGTCTGGGCAGTAACGGAACCTATATTGATGGCAAGGTTATCAAGAAGATGACTATCAAGAATGGAGCGATCGTTCGCCTAGCTCAATCAGGGCCTAAAATACAAATTAAGATCGGGCCCAATGCACCTAAAAGCAAGTCAGAACAACAAATTTTAGCTGAGTGGATGACCGAGCAATCAATGGATACGGAACCAACAGCAGAGGAAGAAATCACCAAACCAGTTCCCTCATCAGTGTATCCAGCCGACCGAGCGGCTCTTTCTCAGAAGAAAAATCCCTGAGAAATATAGCCGAAAGTGTTCGTAAGTAGCAATGAAAGAGCCGGGTAAGAAATCGTCTGGGTGTTTCTGAGGTAGCCATTTTAGATTAGATTGTTGAATATAGCGTTTCTCAAATAAGTGTAATAAACGAACGGATCCTAGAAACGTAGGGGCGACAGCATGCCCCTTGACCATCTCTGCTGTATAACGGGAATTCTCATATTGGGATGCTTCGCCCCAGACACCTTACATCAATTTGAGAACCGCTATAGCTAAAAAATAACCCCTAAAAACTAAAAGGCAAATTGGGATTATGACTACAGAACAACAGGTAATTAAACAATCTGAATTGCTTAACCGGCTGGTTATCGATCGCAACACAGCCGAACAAGTAGGCCGCATAGAAAAACTGTGGCTAGATCCGAACTCCCATCAAGTTCTCGGTTTTGTCTGCAAGTCGGGATTTATGGGCGGCAATAAACAAGCGTTTACTTGGGAACAAATAGCGAGTATTGGCAAAGATAGCGTGATGGTCAATGCGAGCCCGGAAGGTCAGGAGCCAACGCAACCGGAGCAAGTTGCTAATATAATTGGCTATCAACTGATGGCGGAGGCGGGCAATAAACTGGGCAAAATTGTCGATTATATTCTAGCAGTCAAAACGGGAGAGGCAATAGGCTACTTATTTGCATCCAGCGGCTGGAGTGGTATGGTGGATGGAACCTACCTGCTGGCTCCCGAAGATATTAGTAGGTTTGGCAGTAAACTGGCGATAGTTCTTGATGCTGCTATTGAAGAACCGCAGCAATACACCGAAGGGATGAGCCAAAAAGTGAATCAAGCCGCCGAGTTTTTTCAAGAAGACTACGAAAGAACTATGGGCGATTTGAAGAGTCTAATCCGGGGAGGCCAGAATTTAACCGAACAAGCTAAAGAGAAGGCTACCTCAGTAGCCGCCCAAGCTAAAGAAGGCGCGCAAAATCTGGCGGAACAAGCAGGACAGGTTACAGAAAGCGCTCTAAGCCTTGCCGAACAAGCCAAGGATAAGGCGACTCAGGTGGCAGGTCAAGCGCAAGAAAAAATAGTAGCGCCAAAGAGAGTTGAAAAGCCAATGGCTTTTGAAGAATCGGATACTGATGGCGATGAGTAGGGAATGGAGAATTGGGGAAGGGTGTGGGGTGTTGGGTGTGGGGTGTGGGGTGTGGGGTGTGGGGTGTGGGGTAAAAGGCTCCTCTCCCGAGTCCAATTCCCAATTCCCTATTCCCGATAAAATCAGATAGGTGCTAGGAAAATGCTAAAGTTGCTATTGAGTTTTAAAAAGACTGCGAAAGTGCAGGAAGAGTCGAGCGATCGCCTGATTTTGGATACGGGCGATCGCTCTTTAACTCTCGAAGGCTTATCTGCGGGATTGGTCGCCGTTATAAAAACTCTAGGTGCTGGAGGAGATACAGAAGAAACCCTAAGCGACCTAATTCTAGAAAAAGACGATGCCTCGAAACTACCCCTGTTTTACTACTACATCCAACAATTTACCAATGAAGGTCTAATCTGCCATACCCTCGAAGCAGAAGGCAAGCCCCTAGCAACTCTGGTTCCTTTTGCGAGACCTTATTCCTTAGAGTTTCAGGACTTAGAGCCAGAAAAAAAATATGTCTTGTCTCGCTTTGCCTATTGCCACAACGATAATGGGGAAATGGTCTGGGAATCTCCTTTCCTAAAAGCCCAACTTAGCTTTGCCGATTGGCGAGGGGCGGCAATGATGGGCAATCTCGGAAAGCCGCAAGACGCTAACGGCTTAACAGAGATACCGGGAATATCCGCCGAGACAGCGGCAGACTTATTAACTTTTTTGTATGGAGCAAAAATGCTGGTAGCTGAGGGAGGTCAAAGCGAAACTACAGCAAGCCAAACTACAGCAAGCCAAACTACAGCAAGCCAAACTACAGCAAGCCAAACTATAGCAAGCCAAACTACAGCAAGCCAAATTGCAGAAGGCGAGGCTCTAGCTCAATGGGAGTTTCACGATTTGCTATTTCATTACCGTACTCGCCGAGGTAGAAACCCCAAAATAGCGGGCAAAACCTTTCGATTTTTGGGTAAAATTAAACCTCTCCCTGCGATTAAGCCCCAAGTTTATGAAGATTTTATAGAGCTATATAAGCCGGATTTAGAAAAATTAAAACAAACAGACCTGCCTTTTACCCGGGTGCTAGAGGAAAGAACGTCGATTAGAACTCAGGACAGCCAGCCCATCTCTGCGGAGCAGCTTGGGGAGTTTCTGTATCGAGCGGCTAGAGTGAAGGAGGTCATGGCCACTGAGAAATATGAGGTAAGTAGGAGACCTTATCCTAGTGGGGGAGCTTCTTACGATCTAGAATTGTATTTAGCTATAGATGAGTGCGAAAATATTGATCCGGGCTTTTACCATTATTGTCCTCAAAACCACCGGCTGGGCAAAATCTCTGCTAAGAATAACCAGGTAGAAACGCTTTTAAAACAGGCAGGGGGTGCTGCTGGCCCAGACAGCGGATGGGAGCCGCAGGTGTTGATAGTTATTGCGGCGCGGTTTGCCCGAGTATCTTGGTCTTACGATGCGATCGCCTATTCCCTAACCCTAAAAGGTGTCGGTGTTTTGCAGCAGACCATGTATTTAGTCGCCACGGCCATGAATTTGTCTCCTTGTGCCGTCGGCTTAGGGGATTCGGATTTATTTGCCGCTGCCGCTGGCACTGACTATTATGCCGAGACCTCGGTAGGCGAGTTCGTAATCAGCAGCAAGAAAAAAGAGTTTTAAGTTTTAAGTTTGAAATTTTAAGTTGAGCAGGACTTACGCAAATTATCTTATGCATCCTAAATGTAGAGCAAATGGTGAAATCGCCCCTACATTTAGGTTTGCGTAAGTCCTGCTGAGGATTAGCAACTCAAAACTCTCAAAGTAGCAAGGCTCCTGGTCTCGATGCCCGATGCCCGATGCCCGATGCTCGATACCCAAGGAAGCGGTCAGCGGTCAGCGGTCAGCTAGAGCTAAAAGCAGAAGAGCTACGCCTGCGCCGTGGAGCGCATAAGCAGGAGAGCTGCCCTTGCGAAGCCCTTCCCGCAGCACGAGCTGAGAGCTTTTTTGCCCGATGCCCTATGCCCGATGCCCGATGCCCTATGCCCTATGCCGTGCGTTAGAGTAACAAAAAGGCTTGTAACGGGTTCTGGAGGAACGTACTATGTGTATTTGCATTAACTGCCACTATGTGGACCGGTGCAATACCTACCACGCAGTGGAACAGCAGCACGAACAACCTCATTTGACAGAAATGCCGGATTTTGAGCCGATTGAACCGAGCATTAATGTCAATATCCGTTCCCAAGGAGATGTAATTGAGATGGAATGGGATGTGGTAGGCTGTAACAGTTTTAAAGAAGAAATGGGCAAATGGGCTCGCTTGCGTCCGGGAGAGCTGGTTCCGACTTAGGGGATGGGGAGTGTGGGGAGTGTGGGGAGTGTGGGGAGTGTGGGAAGTTTGGCTAGCAATATTCCTCCCCGTCCTCCCCATCCTCCCACCCTTCCCACACTCCCCACGCTCCCCTTGCCAAGACAGCCTCCCAACCTACCTCGATATTATGACACTTTGTCTTAATCCCGATTGCCAGAAACCTCAGAATCCAGAGGGGAATAAGTTCTGCCAAAATTGCGGCTCTAAGTTGCTGTTGGCCGATCGCTACCGAGTCGAGCAAGCGATCGGTGCCGGTAGCTTTAGCAAAACTTTTTTAGCAATAGACGAGTTGGTGCCCGGTCAAGACCGCTGCGTTATCAAGCAATTTCGCCATCAATCCCAGAAGGCGGCGGAATCTTTCGAGGGGGAACTCAGAAAAATAGAGCAACTGAGCCAGCATCCTCAGATTCCCAACCTGCTCGCCTCTTTCGAGCAAAACGGGCGACAGTATTTAGTACAAGAGTTTATTAAAGGCAAGAACCTAGAACGGGAACTAGCGGATAGCGGCACTTTCTCCCAAAATAAGATTCGCCAATTGCTCGAAGCGATGCTGCCGGTTCTGCACTTAACTCATAGCTACGGATTGATTCACCGGGATATAAAACCAGAAAATATTATTATTCGCCCGCCCTCGCCTTCAATATCTTCAATATCTTCAAGCTCTTCAGTGTCGTCTGTCAGTTCTGTGTCGAGGAGTTTTGCCGAGAAGTACAAGCCAGAGAATAAAGCAAAGGAATACGCTAGGTTTGTGTTGGTTGATTTTGGGGTTGCGAAACAGGCAGCAGAAACTGCGATCGCCCACTCGGGAACTTTAGTAGGAAGTGCAGAATACACCGCTCCCGAGCAACTGATGGGCAGGGCGAAGTTTGCTAGCGATATCTATAGTTTGGGCGTTACCTGTATCCACTTGCTCTCGGGGATGCACCCTTTTGAACTTTTCGATAGCGCCGCCGGGACTTGGGTTTGGCGAGATTACTTGCTAAATCCGGTTGGCAATTCTTTTGCCGAGATTCTGGATAAAATGCTGCGATCGCCTAACCAGCGCTATGCCAGTGCTAAGGCAGTTCTCAAAGACTTGAATCCCAGAGCGATCGCCAGTTTGCCAGAAAAACCACCAGCGCCAGAGCCAAATCTAGAATCTTCAAATTCTGAAGCTAAATCAAAAGCTAAGCGATCGCCGTCAAATTCTCAATCTACTTTACCGGGCAATACGGCGGCTAAATCAAGAGGAAATTCTGAAGCTAAATCAAAAGCTAAGCGATCGCCGTCAAATTATGAATCTACTTATAAGACAAATACTGGAGCGAACCCGCCAAGGATGGCAGAAGTAGAAACGCTACCTGATTTTGCAGCAGAAAGTTCGCTAGAAAGTTCGCAAGAAAATAATACGATCGCACCGCCCCTAGAAACTGCCGATGGAGAAGCGAGTAACGAATACGAGCGATCGGCTCCGAAGCGATCGGCTCCTAACCAATCGACTCTTAAACAATCTACTCCCAAGCAATCTGCTCCTAACCAATCCACTCCCAAGCCATTTATTCCAAGACCAACTTGGCAATGCGTCCGCACTATGACGTCAGCAGATAGTTACAGCGAAATTGCCAGCGAAGTTGCCAGCGAAATAACTTCTGTTGCTTTCAGTTCCCAAAGTTCTACCTTAGCTGCCGGGAGCTGGGACGGGACGATTCGGCTCTGGGATTTGGTCGCTGGCAATTTGTTGCATATTCTCAAAAGTCATAGTAATGGAGTAGTTTCCCTAGCAGCCAGCACTGATGGCAAGACTTTAGCCAGCGGCAGTGCCGACTCTACGATTCTCCTCTGGCGTTTGTGGCAATTGAGTCCTGCAGATATCCGCCAAGGAATCGAGCCGACGCCAACCCGTCGCCTGACGGGTCATGGCAGCATAGTGGCGTCATTGGCAATAAGTACGGATGGCGCGCTTTTGGCTTCTGGAAGTCGGGATATGACTGTTAAGCTCTGGAATCTGAAAACGGGAGAATTGCTGCAAACCCTGACCGGACATACAGAGCGAGTTATTGCCGTGGCTTTTAGTGGCGATCGCGCAATGCTCGCTAGCGGCAGTCAGGACAAAACCATTCTTATCTGGAAACTGGATAGCGGAGAATTAAAATATCGGCTGACCGGCCATACAGGAGCGGTTTATGCTTTGGCGATTAGCCCCGATGGCAAGCGATTGGCCAGTTGCAGTTGGGACAGAACGATTAAGATTTGGGATCTCCAGACTGGAGAATTATTGCAAGACCTGAGCGGACATTTTTTGGCGGCGACTTCCGCAGCCATAAGCCCGGATGGCAAAATATTAGCGACCGGCAGTCACGATACCACGATTAAACTCTGGAATTTAGATAGCCCAAAAGAGCTAGCAACTCTGACCGGACATTCTAAAAGCGTGACTGCAGTAAGATTTAGCCCCGATGGAACTGCGATCGCTAGTGCTTCTGCCGACGGAACTGTTAAGCTTTGGCGGCAGCTAAAGTAGTTTTGAATTCTAAGTTTTGAGTTCTCAGTTTTGAGTTCTAATATCAAATCCGTTTAGTCGCCCATAAATACTACCCGTAGGACAGGCTTCCGAAAAGTCCCTATCTGCGGGGAGGGACTTTTCGGAAGCCTGTCCTACGGGTTTCAAATTGTATTGTATGGTTGTTTAACCAGTTTGGCCGGTTTGCTCTAATATCAAGTCTGGTTAAATACCCACAGAACAAATTTAGAATCTCGCGTAGGACGGGCTTCCGAAAAGTCCCTCCCCGCAGATAGGGACTTTTCGGAAGCCCGTCCTACGCAGAATTGACTTTTTTTTGGGGCATTCAAACCGACATGATATAAGTTCTTAGCTTAAGGGATTTCCCAATAAATATTTCTCCCTCGCTTCCCCGTAGGATGGGCGTCCCGCCTGTCCGGAGCCCAGAGACAGCCCAACGACCGGCTCAGGAGGACGCCCGTCCTACGAATTGGATAATTGATTTCTTGGAATTCCCTAAGAGGGGTTTTAGTTTGATTTTGAAATGAGTAGAATAAAGGGGGTCCTAAAGATAGCAGAGGCATCAAGGGGACCTTTTTAAAAAAAGGTAGCAGGAAGCCCCACATCTCCACCAGGTTCAAAAATCTTAAAAGAGCTAAGATAAGATTACTTAAGCTGCAAGCCCTATATAAGGTTATAAAATCCGGAGCGAACGTTAACCGGATCTTGCGGTCTGTCTGGGAGGTGTTGTCACTTCCCGTACCAAATATAATTGGGGTCCGCCTAGCTGTCTGTTGTTTGGATGAGTACCGAATCGTGTCAGACAAGATACCCGAAGGGTCGTTAATCTATAACCGCTACCAAATTCAGGGTGTGGTAGGACAAGGGGGATTAGGGCGCATTTACTTGGCGCTCGATAAAACCAGTTTCGACGAACGCTGTGCCGTCAAAGAGTTTGCCCCCCCTGAAGATTATCATCCCGAACAAATCAAAAAAGCACGCGAACTGTTCGAGGGCGAGGCGAAAATTTTACACGACCTGGCTCACGACCAGATTCCTAAGTTCCGAGCTTTTTTCGAGGAGGCGGAGCGACTCTTCTTAGTGCAGGACTTTATTGAGGGCAAGACTTATAAGGAATTGCAGAAAGAAGGGTATTTATTGGTCGAAAAAGAAGCGATGCAATTGCTGGCGGATTTGCTGCCAGTTTTAGACTACGTTCACGAACATAATATTATTCATAGAGATATCTCTCCCGCTAATATCATCAAACCCAATCGAGGCGAAAAGCCCATTCTGATAGATTTTGGGGTTGCGGGCAAGTTGGGGGGAGAAACTATCGTGGGCAATCCTTTGTACGCTGCGCCAGAACACCGGGATTTTAGCGATCGCGGCAATTGCTTCCCGAGCAGCGACCTATATGCGCTGGGTCTAAGCATAATGGTACTCTTGACCGGCGAGCGTCCCATGAAATGTCGAGAGCGCTCTTATCGCCTGGAACTCTACCAAAAGTATAAGTTCGGCGATCGCCTGACGAAAATTCTGGACAAAATGCTGGCCGAGGACCCAATACAGCGCTATCAATCGGCTCAAAAGGTCTTTGGGGATTTAGGACCAGAATACTACGGCCGGTTGCAAACCACAGTGGTTGGGGGAAGGCTAGGAACTTCAAAGGAACTAATCTGGAAAGCGATCGCTATATTTTTGGGAGTTGTCGTAATTGGCGGTTTGTTGGTAGTCGTTCCCCCTCAGCTAGAAGAGCGCAGAATTAATAATATTTTCAATAGCTCCGTAAAAGAGGCGAGAACAGCGATCGCTCTTGCTCTAAACAAGAAAATCGAGCGGGCTTTGCAAGATTCCGAAACCTTGATGGATTTGCAGAACGCATATGGCGAGATAGGCGAAAATTGGCAAAAAGCAGAGAAGCAGCTAGAAAATGCCATAGAGCAGTTAAATAAAATTCCCCAGAAACGCGCAGAAGTTTATTTGAAAGTCCAGAAAGTCTTGCCCGCTTACGAACGCGATCTGCAAGCACTATCATTATTGAGCGATTCCTTAGAACTCTGTTATAACGCTACCAACACAATGACGGCGGGCAAGCTATCTGAAGAAGACCGTCAGGAAGTAAGAGCCAGTTTTCTCCAAGTTGGCGAAAACTTAAACCAAATTCCTTCAGACTCTTCTTTTCGCGATCGGGCTGATAAACTTGGACAAATATGCAATAAACCACCAATATAGCAGTAAGCAGTCAGCTTAGGGAATTCCAAGAAATAAATTACCCAATTCGTAGGACGGGCTTCCGAAAAGTCCGGTGCCCAGAGACAGGGAGAGACTTCTCGGAAGCCCGTCCTACGGGGAATCGTCTTGGTCATTCAAGTCACAGCAGGTTGGGTTTCGTTGATGGGCCCAACCTAAAACTTTAAGGCAGACTGTTGACTACACGCTCGTCTTGGTCATTCAATTAAGAAAAAGAAAACCTCATAACTAGGTAGTACCCATGAACGACATAGCAAAAGCCAACGCAAAAAAGCTGACAGATTGCCAAAACTGGAAAGAACTGGTTAGCAACATAGAAGCTACCCTGCGTGCGGATTTTACTTGGGATGAACACCGAGAAAAAACTCTCATACAGGGGCTGATACAGGAGTTAGATAACGACATCAGCTTCCTGATTACCCAATGTATTGACTGGCTGAATACTTCACAGGAAATTGAGTCGGTCTGGAGCCAGGTAAAAGCCGCCGCCACAATTTTCCACCGGATAGCAGATTACAATGTCAATGTAGGTTGGGCCGGTATGGAAACAGAGGCAGAAAAAGCCCTCTGGATGGCAGCAGAGACCTGGGGCGTCGAGTCCAGGTCCGCCCTGGGAGAGAATTGGAGCCGCCATAAGCTTTGTCTGAATTCAATCATCTTTGCTCTAGTCAACCTCAACCGCACCTACCAGCGGATGGAGGTATTTTTTAACAGTAAGATTAGCACCTACTGGAAAGCGTATTATATTCTGTGGGATATTCTATGGGCTTATGTCGATCTAAACAAGTATTGGAACGCGGATTATCGCCAGAAGAACAAATTAGAATTTTACGAACTGCTGGCCTACTGCCTGGAAAACCATCAAACCGAGTTTGCTAGCGGGTCAATTAAACCAAAAGAGGCTTGCAAATTTTTACAAAGTAACGCCGACGACATCCCCAAAAACCAACCTCTGCGCCAAAAAATTTACACCGGATTAACCATCTATCTCAAAGAGTTTAAGTATAGCTCGGGAGAAGAGGTCAAGGTGTTCGACGAAATTTTTGACATTTTGGGCGATGATTCTGTTGGCTTTATCCTCCAAGATACTAACCTGGAGTCAGAACAGGCAGGAAAACTACTGCTGTCAGTGCCGAAAGCCTTGGAAACCATCTGGGATACGGGCAGCACGCATCGAGATAAGATATTACAAGTGCTTCTGGCCGCTATGAATGGTTCCGACTCACAGGCGCAAACCCAGGCCAAGCTATTCCTAAAAAAACACGTCCCCGATGAGCTGCAACGTAACCTGGAATCTCAGGTTGGCAAACTGGATACCCTGGATCCCACGGTAAACCCGGAAGAAATTGGGAACCTGATCGAAAATCTGGTTGAACTTGGCAGCGAGGTGACCCTGAAGGCAGTGCTGAAAAAATGTGCCTTCTGGATTGCTAGCGATGAGAATTGGACTCTGGTTGAACGAGCCGCCCAAAATATCAAAAAAAACCCAGCAGCAGTGCAGGCCGCAATCTATGAACTTAACAAGGGCTTGGACAATCGGCAGGTACTACGTCGTCAAATCCGGGAAAAAATCATCGCAGGCAATCCCGCCCTCAAACAACTCTTTCAAAATGCCGCCGAAACTCCCTACGATCGGCTCAATGAATTACCCCGCAAGACCCAACAACAATATCTCGATGACCTTGAGAAATGGTGTCGCGACCTGAAAAATCGATCCCTAGTCTATGCGGAGCGACTGACTACCTACGATCGAAAGATCGAGATCGATAGCAAGGAAAAGCCAACCGCATTGTTGGAATTGACCGAGGATACGCTCGATCTGCTGAGTCAGGAGCATTTATGTACAAGGGAACTGAAAGTACAGCAAATGCTCACCCAACTATTAAGTCAAATGAGCGACCCTCGCTTTTATGAAGATCAAAAGCAAAAAGAAACCTACGAGCTGATTAAAAGCCGTCTGAAAACATATGCCATTGAACCCCTAAGTAAACGCCTGCCCAATGAAGAAGATATTGACACCCGAGAGTACATAGTTAAGGTGTTGTCTAACGTCGGGGGAACGGCGGCGACCGATTCCCTAGTGCGCACCGTCACCAGCAGCGAAAGGGAACGGGCCGCCAGACAAGAACTGCTCTCAGAATATTATCTAAAGCCTTCCAAAGAGCGCAGCGAAGAAGCCGCCAAGTTGCTCAAAGATGCGGTAGAAAATGCCAAAAGCACCATGCGCTTACTGCAAAGACTTAACCTGGCCACCTTCGTAATGGGTGTCTTTCTAGTGTTTGGAGGCGTGGTTATAGCAGTTTACAACGATGAATGGGGTTCTCGCCTGATTGGGATCCTATCTAGCATGGGTGGCCTGGGGGGCATCGTGACAATTTTCCTCAGGGATCCGCTACAACGGATTCAGGATGCTATGGGCAATCTGGTGCAAATCCAGACTGCCTTTACTGGCTTCGTGTGGGAACTGAATCTTAACGGGACTTACATTCAAAGTCAATATGTGGCCAATGGCGTTTTAAACGATGATGACATCAGCCAAACCGTGCAACGGATTGATGAAGTGATGGACAAAACCATCCATCTGATTCAGGTATATACTGAGGGCGAACATCAAGTAGGTTCTGCCGACATCAGTTATTTGCTGCCGACTACAGGAACGGTGGACACGACCCTGACCCTGTTGGGACAAAACCTGCGCGGGGATGAAAGGCCGGGCAAAAGCAATAAATACCAAATCGCCTTCAATCATAAACCAGTCAAGGTCGAGGTGAAAGCCTGGACGAACACTTATATTATCATCGATCTGAATCGGGAGTTGCTCGAAACCCTTGAAATGGGAGACGAACCAGGAGTCCTCAGCTTGTGGGTTAGCGCCATAATTAATGGCCAAGAGACCAATTCCCTGCTGTTTGATTTGACTGTATGACGCTGCCTAACCTGAATCCGTAGTGCTATATAAAGGAGAGAGATGGTGGCTGGCAAACGTATCTTGGTCATTGATGACGAAGATGATATTAGAGAAATTGCTCAGCTCAGTCTAGAAATGGTAGCTGGCTGGGAGGTATTGACTGCATCTTCTGGAGGCGAGGGGTTGCAAGTAGCATCGGCAGGGCAGCCCGATGTTATTTTGTTGGACGTGATGATGCCCGAAATGGACGGACCCGCTACATTCCGCCAACTCCAAGCCGACAGCTCCACGAAGCATATTCCGGTGATTTTGCTAACCGCTAAGGTCTTGTCTGAGGACAAGCGCCTATTTTCTGATTTGGGAGTAAGCGCGATCGTTTCCAAACCTTTCGACCCAATGACCCTAGCGGCTGATATAGCGGAGGCCCTGGGTTGGGCCGAGTAGATAGGGAGACAAGGGGACAAGGAGACAAGGGGACCGGGGGACAAGGATAACGGGAGAAGAGGCAAGGCTGCAGGGAGTTAGCGAGCAGGAGAGAGGGCATTTCTCCCTTGCCTCCTTGCCCCATGTCCCCATGTCCCCATGTCCCCATGTCCCCATGTCTCCTTGTCTCCTTGTCTCCTTGTCTCCTTGTCCCCTTATCTCCCAGTCCCCTGCCCCGAAGGCTGCCCCGAAGGCTGCCCCGAAGGGAATGCTATTTGAACTTTTGTTACGTTTTACATAAGTACCCATTCTTCACGGGTTCTTCACATTTTGGCTTTAAATTGAATATTAACAGCAAGTTAACAGCCGTAATAACCTATGCCTGCTACCTACCTGACTTTACTAACCATTGCCTTTGGCTCTGTCTGGATGTATAAGCGCAGCAGTGCCGATGTTTTCTCCGTTATCGCCGCATTAACCACGGTCATTTGCTTTATTTGGGGTTTTGCAGTAGCCCCTTGGGGAGTTCAACTATTGATTGTAGGACTACTGCTGGCCATAGAGAAATACTACTGGTCTCGCGCTCGCATGGGATAAGCCCTCCATCCAGGGTCTAAAGGCATTTAAAATTTTGAATTGCGTGAATTTTGAATGAGAGCTAGAAGGCACTAGGATCCTGCGTTGCAAAGAGATAAAAAAAACGCTTACATTAAAAAGAAAAGATGTCACTTTTGTAGGCTGTAACAAAACCTGTATCAAAAAAATAAATAATAAATATTGATGCAGATAGGCTCTTGGGTTCTGAGTTTCACATGGCGAAAAACAATTTGATTCAGCCTGCACTGCTAATTTAATTGGTGCAATTTTAACTGTAAATTATTTTGAAATAAATAGTAAAAAAATGAAAGCTTGTCCTTGTTGCTCCGGTCAGTTGCTTCGTCATGCTCGTCATAGCAATATTTATTGGTTCTGTCCGCACTGCTGGCAAGAGATGCCAGATTTATCTTCGATCGCTACCAAGCGCAAGGGAAGGGTGCAGCGACTAGAGCGATTGATTAGGAACAATTCTCTTACTTCAGCTATTGATGGATTTAACTCTATCAAAGCTACTTCGCCACCTAGTAAAGAGAAAGTTGGTCTTAGGGTCTAAAAGCCCAGGTCAATTGGTACATAGGCTTGCTGAAAAAGGCTGTGGTAAGGGTGGGAAGAGGGGGGAGTGTGGGGAGAGGGGGAGAGGACAATTTTATTGAATTATTCCCACACTTCCCACACCTCCCACACAAAAAAAATGTGTAAGTGTAAGTCCTGAATAATAAACTAATTGGGAATAAACTGGCCGTTCTTGCCGAGTCGTCCAGACCTCAAAATCGCGAGGATATTTTGAGGTCTGGACGACTCGGCAAGAACGGCTGTTTTGCTCTGGCTTTTTGTTTTGGCAATGGACGTCACGAAGGGCAAAGAGCGATCGCCCTCGTGGGTAAGAAAATTGGGCCTCGATGGAAGCTCTAGAGAACGATACTGCTAGAGAAGATAAAAAATGGTCCTTCTTTGAAAGCCAAAACTAAGATTTAATAGCAACTGGCAACAATCCCTCCTAATACCAAATCTAGTTTTATATAGACGGTTTTTTCCGAGCCCGCCCGTGCGGGCGAGAGTTTCTGTAGCTGCGCCGGTTGGGCGCTACTGCGGAGCGGTAGCTTACGCATACCAATCCATAGCGGATTTATAGTCATTTTAATTAAGGATGAGACAGTTACGATCTCCCTTATTGTAGGGGCGATTTCGCGCGATCGCCCCTACCAGATTGTCTCGTTTTTATTTGAAATGACTATAGTATAAGACTGCGATCGCTCCTGTGCCATCGCCTTGGATTGCATTTCCTAGCGCGCCCCTGCCAAAAGCAACGGACAAGAGGGCTGTTGCCCCGGAGCGCAAAAGGCTAACCCACGGGTTCTGCTAATGGTTATGCCAATAGTCCTGTAGGCGATCGCATATCGTTGCTAGAAAGAAAAAAACAGGGGTATAAAATTTAGAACAATCTTCATTAGAAGTTCTAAGCGATGCTAAAATTACCCAAAGACACCAGTTGGATCCGAACCACTAGGAGAAAATTTATGCAATTGCCGTGTCAGAGCGACATACTAGACAGCGCTCGCCTAAAAGTCGAGCAGCTAAGCAAATTGGGGAAAAGATGTTTGTCAGCTTGTCTGGCCCTCTTTCTGGCAGTGTTAGCCAGTTTGACCTTTAACTGCGATAATGCCTTCGCTGCCGATAGAATTGTTCTCACCTTCGGGAGCGGAAGAGATACAATCACCTACAGCGATTTGGAAAAATTCGTGCGGACAGGCGTAGAGCCTGGCGAATTTCGCACTCGATTGGGAATCAATCAGCGGGATATCGATGCTTTGCGTTTGGTATTGGAGCAAACTATCCCAGTTCCCGAAGAGTTTCTCAAAAGGCTGCTCCAAAGCACCGTTGGCGAATTTGTCCTCACCAGACTCGATCCGGTGATTGGAGGTGGAACAGAGGCCAGAGTGGAAGAGCTGGCCGAAGCATTACTCGACTCCATCGACAACGACCAGATGTCTCTGTTGAGCCTAATGAGGGCTTATCCAGAACGAGAGATTACTGTTAATGGGCGGCTGCTGCAAGATGCCTATGACAAAATTAGCTTCGTTGCCACCGACGTCCTAGCGGTAGCGGAAGTGGTGAGAACTTATATGTACGACATTGTTTGCGAAGATTCCTTATTTGGGTCTGAAGTCGAACAAGACTACGATATAGCTGGAATTCTCAAACGGAGCTATAAGTCAAATTTGGCTTGGCCAACAAGGTAGGCCAACAAGGTAGGTAAAGGCTTTGAAAAGAGGTAGGATATAAACCCTGCCTCTGAAATTATCTTAGGATATCCAGCAATCTCAAACATATCTTTTTTGGATAGGCATTATCTCAGAAACCCAGGGATCATCCCAATCTAATTGCATCCCAATCGAATATTGTCCGAACAAGGATGATTAATCCTTCAGGAGTGACTATATGAAATTCCGCTTTCAGAGTATCATCAATTTCATCCAGAGACCCAAAAAGTGGTTTAGGTTTTTATCCTTATCCCTAGCCGTCTTTCTGGCAACTGTCTCTATGGTTGTGTTCGCCAACACCGGCACTGCTGCTGCTAAAAAAGTGGTGCTGTACTACGGACCCCAACAATTGCCTCTTTCTGTAGAAGAACTAGAAGAATTCGCCGATACGGGTGAAGCCTCGAAAACTATCCGATTCATTACAGGTATAGCCGGTCAAGATAGAGATGCTTTTCGTACTGTATTAACCCAGAATATACCAGCAAATCCAAAAACTCTGGATAATACCCTCAACTTTATTGTTGGGGAATTATTCCTCTATGAAATCGGTCAAACCATTCATACGCCTTCCCGTAGGAAAGTGATCGAGGCTTTGCGGTCAACTCTCGTTCTCTCTGCTGCTGACGATCGCAAGATATCTCTTTTGGAAATTATTCAAAAGTATCCGGCTCAAGAGCTATATATCAATACTAGGAACCTACAGAAAGCCTACGGCCAAGTTAGCTTCCTAGTAGATGGAGCCAGAAAAGGTGCGGCTTTCGTGCAAGATAGCCTAGCCGAGATAATTTGTTAATCTAAGCGCCCTGCCCCGGTCTTTATTGAATAAAACCAAACCCCCAGGGCGCGGGACTCGGACTTGCCTAGAGAAGTCCGAGTTTTTTATTTTAAGTTTTGACTATGACTTTGACCCAAATTAAAGAGTTGGCCGAAAAACTAGCTCCACGCCTAATTGAGATTAGGCGACATTTCCACAGCCACCCAGAACTAAGCGGCCAAGAATATCAGACAGCAGCTTATCTGGCTGGGGTACTTTCTTCCTGCGGCCTCCAGGTTAGAGAGGGAGTGGGTAGAACCGGAGCGATCGCAGAGTTGGCTGGTCTTGGGACTGACGATAGAGTGCTAGCAATTCGCACCGATATGGATGCCCTGCCTATTATAGAAAAAACGGGTTTAGAGTATGCGTCGCAGCAAGCCGGGATAATGCATACTTCCGGTCGCGACATTCATACTACCGTGGGTTTGGGTACGGCGATGATTCTCTCGGAGCTAGCACCGAGTCCTGGAAAAGTGCGTTTCTTGTTTCAACCGGCCGAGGAAATTGCTAAAGGTGCGAGCTGGATGGTCGAAGACGACGCAATGGATGGGGTAACGGGAGTTTTGGGCGTTCGTGTTTGGCCTAAGATTCCAGCCGGAAAAGTGGGAATTAAATATGGGGCGCTAACTGCTGCAGCAGACTATTTGGAAATTATAATTATTGGCGAAGCCGGTCACGGCGGCCGTCCCCATGAGGGTATTGATGCGATTTGGATTGCGGCACAAGTAATGACTACCCTCCAACAAGCAATTAGCCGCACTCAAAATCCCTTGCGCCCAGTGGTGC
Source organism: Oscillatoria sp. SIO1A7 (assembly GCA_010672965.1). Taxonomy (GTDB): domain Bacteria; phylum Cyanobacteriota; class Cyanobacteriia; order Cyanobacteriales; family Laspinemataceae; genus SIO1A7. The sequence goes on along the minus strand of JAAHFN010000027.1, from coordinate 103,280 downwards.
TGACTATTGGCAAGATTAGCGGGGGCAGCGCTGCCAATGTAATTGCCGACCGAGTGAAAATGGTGGGAATGGTGCGATCGCTCCATCCCGAAACCCATGCCGCTCTGCCCGAGTGGATAGAGAAAATTGTTGCGAATGTCTGCCAGACCTATGGCGCGAACTGGGAAGTAAATTACACTCGCGGCATACCCTCGGTACAAAACGATCTGCATCTGACTCAGTTAGTAGAAAACGCAGCAGTAGAGGCTTGGGGTTCCCCGGCAGTGCAAATTATGTCAGAGCCTTCTCTGGGTGCAGAAGATTTTTCCGTTTATCTAGAATCCTCTCCCGGAACGATGTTTCGTCTCGGCGTCGGTCTAGAGAACGGAAAAAATTATCCCCTGCACCATCCCAAGTTTGAAGCTGACGAATCTGCTATAGTTACTGGCGTCGTTACCCTTGCTTATGCCGCTTGCAAATATTGGCAATAGCCGAATTCTCAATTACTGCGATTGATTATGCTAAAGCTAACGCCAAGCGATAAAAACAGTATCTATTTATTGAGTTTTGTCTAATTGGGTTTTAAACAAAACGATCGCCTCTTGCAATTTTTGGACTCGCTCCCCTACAAGCTGGAGGCGATCGTAGTTTTCGCGGTTGTTTTGTCGCAATTGCTTCATAGCATTGCTCAAGCGCAGTAAATAGGGCTTAATTATCTCTTGGTTTTTGCGCTCTAGATCTTGCAGGCGAGCCTCATACTGTTCTAGACGATCTGCATCTAGAGACTGAAGGCCGACAGACTGGGATTGTACCAATTGAGCATCTGATTGAGTATCTGTAGATACCGAGACTGTAGATGCTGAATCTTTCGTGGTATCTTTATATGCGGCAAGCTGCTCTTCTATTGCCAGCTTAAGCAACAAAAGTCGGACATTCATTATGCCCCAGTCTTCTTCAGTGAGGGAATTTTTTTCCAACCTAGTACATGTTTTTTCCAGTTCCCAGAGGTTGGCTTTAATCTCGGGCAACCAATCTGGGAGAGACTGGATGGCTGTGGTTGTCTCGGCAGTTGCAGAATCTTGGGGGTCTTCAACTAATTCGGGAGGAGCATTGGCGATCGCGATCGCTCGCTGCGGCTGGGCTTGAAAAGCTATTGTATTGCGTTCCCTCTCCTGAGAGAGCCGATATCGGTTCGCGACATTTAGAGCCATAGCCACTGTTAGAGGAGTTGCCGCATAAGCGACTTGGCTGGAAAAGGCAGCCACAATTGTACCTATAGCAGATACTCCTATAGATGCGTATTCTGATAGTTCTAGCCAGTGCCGCGTCAGAACTGGTTTGAAACTGGCCTTTCCTACTTCTTTGAAATTTTTGGCCTCGATTTTTTGCATGGTTAGATTGACACCCCCGTCTGGGTTTTTGCTATTTATAAAATTAGGGTGTAGGGTGTAGGGTGTAGGGTGTGGGGTGTGGGGGAAGTGTGGGAGGTGGGGGAGGAACTCTCAAAAAATTCCCTCGCTCCCCATACTCCTGTCTCTCCCCACCCTTCCCACACTTCCCACCCTCCCCACACTTCCCACCCTCCCCACACTCCCCACACTCCCGCCTCTTAAGGAGAATCGCTCTCCTGCTCGGGGCTAACGGCAGATAGATCCTCTGATGAGAGATCCTCTACTGAGAGTTCTTCTACAGATAGATCCTCTGCTGAGAGTTCTTCTGCCCCGAGCTGACCGCTGGGAGTTGAAAGCTCGGCATCCATTTTTTGGAGAGCATCCTTAACTTGGTTGCTGCCGTAGATATCTCCTGCTGCTTCAAAGAGTTCGGCGGCTTTGCGCAAGTCTTCTATAGCTGCAGGGCGATCGTCAAGAGAGGAGCAAGCTAGCCCCCGGTTGTTGTAGGCACTGGCATATTCTGGGTTAAGTTCTATAGCTTTGTCAAAATCGCGAACCGCTCCCCGAGCGTCCCCAGCTTTTAAGCGGGCAACGCCGCGATTGGAGTAAGATACGGCATCCGACGGTTTCAGGCGCAAAGCTTGAGTGTAATCGTCGATGCTCCCCTGATAGTCTTCCAAATTATAGCGAGCTAAGCCCCGATTGTTGTAAGCAACGGCATCTGCCGATCGCTCTATTAAGTCTGAATAAGAGGCTATTGCTTCTTCATAAGCTCCCATCTGGCGATAAGCTTCTGCCCGTTGAAAATAGATAGTTGTTTCTTCTGGTGCCAGACGAATGGCATCATTGTAATCGGCGATCGCTCCCTGATAATCCTCAAGGTGATAGCGGGCAACTCCTCGATTAAAATAGGTTACCCATTCCGTCGAGTTTAGGCGGAGCGCCTTGGTATAATCTTCTATCGCTCCCTCGGGATTAGCTAAGTTATACTTAGCCATAGCCCGGTTATTATAAGCAGTCGCTTGCTGGGGATTTAGCTGTATAGAGCGATCGTAATCTTCTAGGGCTCCTTCAAAATCCCCCATATCCAAGCGCTCGAATCCTCGATTGTAATAAGCTTTCGCCGTAGCGGGATTCAGTTCTGGATCGTAAAAGCGATTGATTAAACTCTCGATAATCTGCGGATCGGTGACGCGCAATGCTACTTCTCTTTCTGGGAATTGCGGATCGGCGGATAAAAAATTATCGCTGGCAATCCAAGCCCATGAGGTATCGGAAACTAAATAGTTTTCATGGGTGCCCAGAATTTTCACTTTTACCCTATCGGGGTATTTCTCTTTGAGCTGTTCTAGTAAATTAAGCGCGTCGTATAAATTGCTGCGATCGCCTCTGTTTCCGGTTTCCCACTGATGGTTAGCTCGCAGGGGGAAATTACCAACTTCTATATCCTGCAAATGACCCCAGCCTATTTCCAGAGTTCCATCGCGCTCTAGAAATGCCTCGAATTTATCTAGCAACTCCTCGACGACCTGCCTCGACAGCCAAGGACAAACTATAACCAGTCGCTCCTCGGTCTCTAGCAGAGCTTCCTCTAACCAAGCTTTTATTCCCGGTCGGTCGAAAACTATTTTAGCTCGCGCCGCGCTGCTGCCAGCAACCATTTGCTTAAACTGGCCGAGAGATTGGTCTAAGGCGCTATCGATTAAACTTTCTATTTCTGCATTACTCGGTGCCTTGGAAGAATCCTCGACTCCCGCTTGAATTTGCTGTATAGTTTCCAGCAGAGTTTGCTTTGCATTTGCCAGCTCTGACTGCCGCACTGCAGAGCGCATATCTTCCTCTAGTTTGTTCGTCGCCTCCCTAATTGCCTGCATTTCTTCGCGGGCAGTCTCGACATCTTTTGCTAAAGAAATGTTTCCCGACTGTAGCTGAGCTGCCAATTCATCTAGCCTTTGCTGAAGCTGACTATGGGATTCGCTCAGAGTTTCTAGCAATCCCGATTCCCGGCTCTTGCTTACCTCGCTAGAAAGAGCGTCTATTGCTAAGCGCAATCCAGCCGCCGATTCCACTCCCGATCGCAGCCCTGCTATTTCTGCTTGCATTTCTGCTAAATTATTGCGCTCCCCTTGGATAGCAGCCATATCGTCGGAGAGCTTCTCTGCCGATCCCTGAAGTTCCGAGAGATTCTGCTGCATAGAATCCACATTCTCGTATTTAGCTTGGAAAGTTTCTTCCAATAGCAAGACTCGATTTTCTAGCTCTTCCTTGAACTCCTGCACCGATAGGGCAATCTTATGCAAAGATGATTCTACGCTCGACAAATCAGCAGTTTCTGAAGATGCAGATAATTCCTCCAGTCTGCTCGCTAGGCTCCTAGCCTCTTCTAGCTGGCTGGCCATATTGGACGAGGAGGAGATAACCCCCGCTTCCTCCAGATCGATTTGCTTCTGCTGTAGCTGCTCAAAAGCAGAAACCAAAGAAGACAATTCCTCTCTATCTGCCAGATTTTGTATTTCGCCAGTCAGTCGATCCGATGTTATCTTGATTTCCTCTAACTGACTTTTTATTTCGGCTATTTCTGCCTCTGGCAAAGCATTCAAGCGGTCTTGAAGTTGGGAAATTTGCGACACAATCGAGGTTAGGTCTTGCCCGCTGCCGCTCGCGCTCAGTTTCTGGAGCTTAGCTGGCATCTGAGCCATTTTTTCCTCTAAAGTATTGAGGGCTATTTCCATTTGCTCTAGCCTGTCGGGAGCCGGCAAAGTTTCTAGGCGATCGCGCAATCCCGCCAGAAAATCGTGCATATTGCTATATTGGGAGCGCAGTCCGGCGATATCTTGGCGCAGGGTATTCAGTTCTACCGTCGGGTTCGGAGGTTGGACTTTTGGCACCCGACTCTGCAACCCCGCCAGACTTGCCGATAGATTCTCCAAGCTGGATTGCACCGATCGCATATCCGACTGAGCTGGCAAAGCTTTCACTTGGCCCTGCAACATTTCCACCTTTGCGGACACTTGCCGCTCGATCCGAATAATCGCATCATTAATTGCTCGTTTTCGATTTAGGAAATTTAGTCCCAGGGATGCGGACATTGGCACCGCTGCCCAAACTAACTTATCTAGGGCGATCGCGACCGCCGCCCCACCAATGGACCCTAAAACGGCTACTATTTCTAAAATGTCTAGCGAACTAGGTTGCTTATTCATTATTCTGCTACTTCAGACAATTGCTGCTATCCCGCTCTTGGGTCAATTCTCCCTTGAAAATTCAATCTTATTTTGCCTTATTGAAAAAGTTAGCACCTAAAACCTCCACCTCCCTACTTTTATGAGAGCCTGACTGACTCGGGTAAGATATCGCAATTCCAAATTGCCATATGTAAGAAACCCGGTGCCTGCATGAGTCACCGGGTTTCTCTGGTCCTGCGATCGCTTCCCTTCCCCTCCTGCGGGCGGTGTGGGTGGGTTCCCATCTAGGTTTGCTATAGGACCCTTGAAAGTATCTAAGGCGATGCTCGGGAAAATAGATCGCTCTTGTTGCGATTATTATTTTTCTTTTATAGTTGCTGCGATCGCTACCCTTCCCCAATCGTTGCGGACGAACGACTCGAATCAACTGTCCTCTTAGCGTTTCGGTACTAGAAATAAATTTGTGGCAGATTTGTGAGTTACGATAATATTGATTCCTAGATGGCTTGAGAGGCTATGGGTATGACTTCACTATGCGATCGCAGACCAAACATCATCCGTACAGAGCGAGGCTTGACGATTTCTGGCACTCGCATAACCCTCTACGACGTGATGGACTATGTTACGGCTAAGTACCCCCCGAAGTTCATCCGCTCTTTGCTCGATCTAACAGAAGAGCAGATTAACGCTGCTTTGTCCTATATTGAAGCAAATCATCTTGAAGTCGAAGCATAGTATCGACTCGTTCTCAAGCAAGCTGAGGAAAATCGGCGGTACTGGGAAGAGCGCAATCGCGAACGTTTTGCCCGTGCTGCAAAGACATCTCCCAAGCCAGGTCAAGAGGCTCTTTGGGCAAAACTTCAAGAGCAAAAAGCTAGACACGAGCTAGAAGCATGAAGACATTGGGAATTGGGAATTGGGCATTGGGCATTGGGCATCGGGTAGATTGCGAAATCGTTTAATTTTCAAAACTGCCTTGACATACTACTAGAGGGACATGCAGAGATTTTATTGGGAAATCTTGCGAATCAAGGTTGGCGCTTAGCTACTTAAAAAGATTATATATTTCCCGAATAGATACCCAGGTTACAGACGCGGCACCCAGAACTAGGGTAATAATGTCAAAGTCCATCAGTTCTACAACACACTTTGATGTTAGCACCTGATGTACGACGCTCCAGCTTGATACTATGCTGCCGATACCTAGCGCTAAAATTATAAACTCTGTTAGCTGCAAGTCTAGATTGCGCCGTTTCCTTCCTAGCCAGAAGTGAACTATAAAAATTAATAGGGTTGATGAGCCCCAGGCAATTAGTCTCCAATACAAATTCATACAGTAACTTACCCTTTAGCTAGTTGGTATCGATTTTGGCCAGCAGCCCAAAGGCAGCTCCAAGGGTAGCGCCCATGATGGCTCCCGGTAGTTGAGCTATCAATCCACCCAGCAAGACACCTCCAGAAGCAAAAACAATCAGGCGATCGCCGCGTTTCCAAATATTGTCCCTACTTTCTCCGTCTGAAGAGGCGGGATAAGACGAGGCCGCTCCATCTTCTCCATAAAAATAACCAAAAATAGCTCCAAGACAAGTGCCTATCGCGGCTCCGGTTAGCTGAGCTGTCAGACCTCCCAAAAAAGCACCGCCTGCAGCTAGGGCAATGGCCTTGTCCCCGCTTTTCCAGACATTTGCATTATCTTTGCGATACAAATCATTGCTTCTTAGATGTCTTCTTAATGGCGGGTTAGCAAATTGTCTACGAAGCTCCCAAGCAGCATCCATCATCAGTGGAGCAGGTCGAGGCTGCGGAGCGTCAGCAAAATTCTTCGATCGCAATTCCAAGCTGTACAAAACCTCACGCGCTGACTGGTAGCGATCCCTGAAATCGTACCGCACCATTCTGTTTAAAACGTTTGCTAGCCTGTCTGAGGCTTTTGCCATGTCGTGCCAAACCAACTCGCCAGTTTCAGGATCTGTCGGCAAGTCGTTAGGCGTTACTCCGGTGAGCGCTTGGATGGCAACCATTCCCAGAGCATAAATGTCGCTGTTTAGGCGCGGGCGGCCACGAGCCTGTTCGGGTGGCATATAACCTGGCGTACCAATTATAGGATACGACTTAAGCGATTTGTCTTCTAAGGTGAGATTCCTGAACGTCCAGGAACCAATCAGAATAACAATCTTGCCGTCAGACTGGCGTCTGATTAAGTTGTCAGGCTTGATATCTCGGTGTATGAAACGTTGGTTGTGAAAAAATACTAAAATTTCTAGAACTTCTTTCAAGAGAGCGACAGTTTCAGTCTCGCTCCATCTATTTCCTGACCTTAATTCATAATTCAGATCGTGCCCTTCAATAAATTCCCAAACAAAATAGAAATCTCGATATTCTTCAAAGTAGGCCAGAAGTTGCGGTATTTGAGGATGTTCGCCTAAACGCGACAGCATTTCTCCTTCCCTGTCCAGCAGTTTTCGGGCTGACGGCCCTTTACGATATTCGTATAGAACCGAGAACTTCTTGACAACGCATCGAGGATTGTCCGGTATATCCATATCCTCGGCTAAGAAGGTAGCGCCGAGTCTTCCGGAGCCTAGCCGCCTGACAATTCGATAACGTTTGCGCAGAATTTTTCCTGGTCTTTCTGTCATTGTTTTTCCCTAACGCTTTAGAAAAGGGCACCAGATTGCTAGCCTATTCCCCATAGCCTATCGTTGATTCTCTGCTTGACTTGATCCCAAGTGGAACCAGAATTTGGATTTTGAGCGTAGGTTTCTAAGCGGCGGTCCAGTTACTGTCGTTGTGCGTCGGTTAAGGCAACTGAGTCGGGCTGGCTAGCAATGCTGTCCCATATATCCTGAACTAGCTGGATTCTTTCCGAGACGCTTAATTGCAAAATTTCCGGCGGCAATATGCTCTCCATAAGCAAGGGCGACTAATTTCGCGATTTTCTCCTGCTTCCTATTTTAGGCGAATTGCTACATATTGCCAGTTCGCTGTCGAAATCGCTCCTGACGGCGTTACGGGCTTTTGCGCAACCGAAGCGCTGCCGGCGGCCTTTGCCGAGAAGGGCAACTCGGCTCAATCCCGTTTGACCTTCCCCGAATAGCAAGCATTTTCAACGATAATTTTATTTTCCAGCTTGGAGCTGCTGCCGAATGGCCGCTTTAATTTTGGCGTCAAAGTCAGGATCGTCTAACCTAGCGATGCAGTTCTTGTTCGGACGCTGGCTCAATCTCTCTAAATACGCCTCTAGAGCTGTTTTGTCTTCGCGGTGTTGGAGAAAATATTTTCTCAACTCGCGATCGCTCATGGCTGCATAGTCGATATTATTTATCAGAATACCTCCCCATTGGGTTTAATTTCAAACTCAATATCTTGACTAAGCGCCAAAATGTATAATTTACGAATTATAGCGCTCGCAACTCACTTGCTATTGCTATGACTCTCGAAAAAAACACGAAGCTAAGAAACCCGGTTTTTCCAAAAAACCGGGTTTCTGGGGTTTCTGTCTCTGGGTCGATCGCGAGTCTTAAGAACTTTGCCCTGAAATACAAATTACTTTGCATTGTCAGGGCAAAAACCGCTTTAGGTCAGATATTTCACCTCTAGCGACCAGCGATCGAGAGTACCGATTTTCTGCTTGCGCGTATCGCGGACTTCCAAAGTCCAGACTCCCGACAGAGATAGCCCGTTGAATAACGCGAGATTCTCTTCAGGTCGGAAAGTAGTGATATTGGGATTGGATGCAGCGCTAATGGGATGGCTGGCATCATCGTCTAAAGTCAAATCCTGAAGATTATTGCCATTTCCGCCAACACTGGCAAACAGTTTTACGCTAGTTCCGTCCGGGGCTTTGAGGAAAACATCCAAATCGTTACTGCGATCGTGGCTGATGCCAAGTTGGACGTTTAGATCCAAAATAGTGCCGCTATCGGCAATACTCACCGTCGAGAGAAGCGTGTTTTCGTCGGGAATAGCAAGGTTAGTATCGCTACTCGTATAGATCTCCGTCACCTCGCTGGGCTGTGGATCGGGAGTCGGCTGCGGATCGGGAGTTGGCTGTGGATCGGGAGTCGGCTGCGGATCGGGAGTCGGCTGCGGTTCCGGAGTCGGCTGCGGATCGGGAGTCGGCTGCGGATCGGGAGTCGGCTGCGGTTCCGGAGTTGGCTGCGGATCGGGAGTCGGCTGCGGTTCCGGAGTTGGCTGCGGATCGGGAGTCGGCTGCGGATCGGGAGTCGGCTGCGGTTCCGGAGTCGGCTGCGGTTCCGGAGTCGGCTGAGGTTCCGCAGTTGGCTGAGGTTCCGCAGTTGCTTCCGGAGTTGGCTCGGGAGTCGGCTGAGGTTCCGCAGTTGCTTCCGGAGTTGGCTCGGGAGTCGGCTGAGGTTCCGCAGTTGCTTCCGGAGCTGGCTCGGGAGTCGGCTGTGGCTGGCTACCAGAATCCGCAGAATTGGAATCGCTGCCACCATCCGTTACATCAGTTACCAATCCGTTGCCACCATCCGTTCCACCATCCGTTCCACCATCCGTTACATCAGTTACCAATCCGTTGCCACCATCCGTTCCACCATCCGTTCCACCATCCGTTACATCAGTTACCAATCCGTTGCCACCATCCGTTACATCAGTTACCAATCCGCTGCCACCATCAGTTACCAATCCGCTGCCACCATCAGTTACCAATCCGCTGCCGCCCGAGCCTCCCAGTGCAGGGAAGGGGCGATTGTCATTATTATTGCCGTTACCGCCGCCGTTGGGGCCGCCAGCCTGTTGATTATTGCCGCCGCCCTTGCGCTCTACTCCTTCAGGGCTGCCTTGGGTATCCCGCTGGGTTCCGGGAATATTGCCCGGTTGCGGGTCCCGAGGAGCGCCGTGCTGGTCGCCCCACTCGGGATCCTTCTGAGTCACTAAGCCCAGTTCGCCGTTGGGTTCGACTAGGCGTTGGTCGGCTCCGGCTCCTTCGCCCAATTCCAGGAGGAAGCTGACAACGTGAGGCGAGGGCGATCGCACAATTGTCGGGAAACCAAAAGGACTGAAGGGCACGATGAAACTGTTAAATTCTCCCGTCCAGTCAAACATGCGATCGCCGCCAGTATTGGCAATCAGTACATCCAAACCGCCGCCCCCATAGGCAAAGTCCGCATCGGCAAACTCCGGTTCGTCGGGAACATTATTCAATCCGCCATTAGTTTCGTGGTTATCGTCAGAATTCAGCAGGTCATCGCCCATACCGCCGAACATGCGATCGTTCTTAGTTCCGCCTACTAACCAGTCGTTGCCCAAATCGCCAAAAATCCGATCCTTACCATCGTCAATTTTTTCGCCCGAACCATCGACTATTTCAAAGTTCAATAAGAAATTGTCAATCTTCAGACGCGGATTTTCGGCATCGTAAGCGGCAAGCTTGCGGGTCTCGGGGTCGTAGCCCAAAGGATTGAAGTCCGTCACCGGAGCCGAGCTGTAGTATTCCGGCAGGGCTTCCGCGCCAGAAATCGCATCATCTCCCGCGCCGCCGTGGAGGAAGTCATCTCCCAAACCGCCATAGATAACGTCGTTGCGGCCTTGCTCCCAAGCCATCCAGAGGGCCTCCTTCTTGAGGCGGCCTTTTTCGTTAATAATGGCTCCGATAAACGGCCCGGGGACGGAGATGTTCGTTTGCTTATCGGGGGTAACCAAGCCGTAGAGAGTTTCGGTTTCGCCGTTGCGACTGGTAAAGATGCGCCCGTCGTCTCCCAAAACTCCGTCTTCGCCAGTTCCGCCGTAGATGCGATCGTAGCCCGTCCCGCCAAAGATATTGTCATCTTGAGCGTTACCGAATAAAACATCGTTTCCGGTCATGCCGTAAATTTCATCGTCTCCGGCTTCGCCAAATACCAAGTCATTGCCGCCAATATTGTTAGGATGGCCGCCCGGTACATAGTCCAGCAGTTGGATTGCCCGAGGCACTATTGGCAGGGGCTGGCTGTAGTTGTCGTAAGTAAAGCGGAGGAATTGGCCGCTGTAGGTGCCGTTGGTCCCGACTAAGCGGAAGATATTGCCATTGTCGCCAACGATCGCATCGGCATCCCGTGCGTGGCCTTGCTTCGACTCGTCGCCGAGGTCGTTGCGAGCTATCCGCAGGCCCGCTCCGCCAAAGATTAGGTCTTCGCCGTCGGGCCGTTCTTCGGGAGTCGAATTGCCAAACAAGTCGGAACTGCCGCCGATCGCATCGTCTTGGCCTAAGTTGCCAAAAATCAGGTCGTCACCGCCGCCGCCTTCTATATAATCGTCGCCGTCGCTTTCATTTTCCACCGACGGGTCTGCTGGCCCAACAGCTTCCTGAATCGAGCTGTCCCCTTGGATGGAATCGTCGCCGAGTTCTCCAAAGATAAGGTCATTGTCCGCACCGCCGGCAATATAGTCGCCGCCGAAGTTTTGTTCGTCAGTATCGATACTGTGGTCGAGCAGTTCGATATTGCGTTCTGCCGCCCCGGTGGGATTCGGTTGATTTTCCGGGGTTATCTGCGGATTGCCCAGTTCGTCGTAAATAACCTCCCCGCTGAGGACCCGCATACGGGGGCTGAGAGTATCGGCCCGCCGCAGAATGGAAGCGTTATCTCCGGCAATGACATCATTATTAATGCCGCCATCTATATAGTCGGTTTCGTCGTGGCCGCCGGAGACATTGTGGCCGCCGATGATATCGTCATCGTCATTATCGCCAAATAAAGTATCGTCCCCTTGTTGGCCCAGGATAATATCGTCGCCGCCATCCCCGTGGATTAGCTCGCTTCCGCCCTTATGCTCGGTTTGGGTATCGATCGCCGTGAAGGTAAATGGCGGATTTTCTTGATTCAGAGGCAGATAGCTCGGATCCACGACTCCCTCGGCTTTACCGTGGTCCCCGAATACCAGGTCGTTATTGTCGTTGCCAGAGATAACGTCATCTAAGGTGCCGCCAAAGAGGATGTCGTTGTCTTTGCCTCCAAACATCAAATCGCGATCGCCTGCAGTCGGGTTCGTAGTCGATACCAAATTCAGGGTATTCAGGTTGCCATCGAGGGTGTAGTCAAAGCGACCGTTATCCCCCAATCCGATATCCTCGCCGGTATTGCCCTCGATGGTATCGCGACCGAAGCCGCCCACCAGAGCATCGGATCCCGTATTGCCGCCGAGGAAATCATCGCCGCCATTGGTCGGGAAAGTCGTTTCGATTTGCTCGATAACATCCGCTCCGTTGCGGACAATGCGGGCGTTATCGCCGATCGCCAAATCGTCTCCTTCATTGCCCCAGAGCAGATCGCCGCCGATACCCGTAGTATCGTTGCCGCCGGACCCGCCGACAATAATATCGTTGCCCGTAGTCCCCTCAATCGTATCTATACCGCCGAGTTCGGGAGATTGGCTGATAATATCGTTGGCTTCCGCGCTGCCATCGTTGCGGACTATGGTGCCATTGTCGCCTAGGGCCACGTCGTCCCCTTCATTTCCGTAAATGCGATCGTCCGCGAAGCCTCCGACGAGGATATCGTTTCCGGCATTACCTTCGATAACATCGTTGCCGCCGGAATCTTCCAAAATAGTGGTGGCCCGTTCGACAACATCTAGAGCATTTCGCTGGATGCGCCCGTGGTCGCCTAGGGCTAAGTCATCACCATCGTTACCTTGAATTACATCGGCAAAATCGCCGCCCACCAGAATATCCCCATCCCCATTACCTTGGAGAAGGTCGTTGCCGCCGGTATTGGCAAAAGTCGAGAAGATATCGTTGGCTTCCGCGCTGCCATCGTTGCGGACAATCGTGCCATTATCGCCGAGGGCCACATCAGCACCGTCGTTGCCGGAAATCGTATCCGACGCCGTACCGCCGACTAGGATATCCGAGCCTTCGTTGCCTTCGATAAAGTCATTGCCGCCAATTGTCGGAGAAGTGGAGTTAATGCGGGCCGCCTCCCCAGCGCCAACAGTGCCAGCGGGGTTAAACAGGATTTCGCCGTTGTCGCCCATCAGAATATCGACATCCTCGGCGGTGGTGGCATATTCCGGTCCGTGGCCGCCAAACATCGAATCGTTGCCAGCGCCGCCGAAGCCGATATCGTTGCCATTGCTGCCAAAGATTTGGTCGTTGCCGCCAAAGCCCGGGTCCACCGTTTCCATTCGGGCAAACAGGCGCTGATTCAGGAGGATGCGACCGCCATCGCCGAATAATACATCCGTGCCGGTGGGGGTTTCTCCTAGTTCTTCGATAAATGCTTCAATCTCTTCGGGAGCGACATCGCCAATAATGCGATCGTCTCCGGCTCCGCCGAGTTCTATATCATCGTCGGCTCCGCCATCAATCGTATCGTTGCCGTCGGTAGCCAGATCGACTTGGGTGACAATTAGATCGGGGCTGAGCGGGTCCCCATCCCCTGCGGCACCTTCTAATAGAGTCGGGTCGCCATCGCCGACATAGGAATCGTCTGTCGTGCTGTCGGCATCTTCTCCGAGGCGGGCCACTAAGCCATCGTCGCCGAAGAGAATATCGTTGCCGCTTTGGCCGACAATGCTGTCATGGTCCGCACCGCCAAAGACGATATCCGAGTCGGCCTCACCCGAGAGAGTGTCGTTATTTTCGTCGCCAAAAATAACGTCTTCTCCATAGCCGCCTTCTACGATGTCGTTGCCTGCGTTGCCGCGAATCGAGTCATTGCCATCGTCGCCGAAAATGCGATCGTCCCCTTCATTCCCGGAAATAGTGTCGTGTCCCAGGGTGCGAGGTAGGGGTGCAATGCGATTTCCATCGGTATCGAAAGTGGAATCTCCCCAAATTTCGTCGTTTCCTTCGTTTCCTTCGATAACGTCGGATTCGCTACCGCCGCCGATGAGGTCCTCGCCGCCTTCGCCGTAAATCGTATCGCGACCTGCGCCGCCAATAATAGTATCGGCCTTTTCCTCACCGAGGGCCGCTTCGCTGCGGATGCCGATTTGGTCAAAGGAAGAATCCCCCCAAATTTCGTCGTTGCCTTCGCCGCCATCTATATAGTCGATATTGCCGCCGCCGCCGATAATATCGTTTCCGGCCCCACCGAAGACCGTGTCTGCTCCGGGGTTGCCGCTATCGCCGCTGAGGGTATCGTTTCCTTCGCCACCATCGATAAAGTCATCGCTGCCGCCCCCCGTAATGTGGTCGGGGCCTTTGCCGCCTAGGAGCGAGTCTTGGCCTTCGCCGCTATAGATAGTATCGCTGCCCGCTCCGCCGACAATCGTGGCATTGCCGGTTGCTGCTAGGTTGACATCGCCATTGGGTCCAGGACCGCGCAAGTTAATTAAGTCGTTCCCAGCACCGCCATAAATTTCAATTGATTTGCTGACGTTTTCTAGAGTTATTACGTCGTCTCCATCTCCCAGTTCTACGATGATATGGTTGATGCCTGTATAAGTCTGCTCGACGTCAAAGGCTTTTACGATAATGTCGTCGCCTTTTTGGGTAATGGTAAATTCTTCGGCTCCGTCGGAGGTGGTTTTGTGGAGGCGATCGCCTGCAAAGTCTCCTGCATTCAGCCGCAGCACGCCGCCGCCAATTTTCGTTGCTAAAACTGGGTCGCGATCGAGGCTCAGGTCAAAGTCCAGGAGCGGCAAGTCGGGACCGATTTGCCCTTCAAATTCTACTGATGCTGGACTTATCCCCAATTCCACAAACCACTTTAACCGCGCTACGACTTGACCGCTGATATCGAAAATAGCCGTGAGCGGATTTGTCAAAAAGCTGAAATTGTTGAGGCCCAAGTAGAAGTTATTAATAAGTTCCTCTATTCGGACCTTGCCATCGCTGTTGGGGTCGTTCAGATTGAAATCGATATTGCCATAAACGCCACCGCTAATGCCTGCCTTGGCAACCCCTGCATTGAGGACCGCAGCCGCGTACAAGCCACCATAGATTTGGGCCTCTTTAATGTCTTTGCCCTCGCCGGTTGGTTTTTCGCGATCGCTAATGTAGAAGCCCCGGAAAATATCCAGCGGATGGTCGTAGCCTCCTTCGGCAAATTTCTGAATGCCAAAGGTATCGAATCCGAAGGCTAAGTCGAGTTCGGCACCAATTTCGCCTCCAAGCTCCGCAAAGAGTGGCGGGAAAATGGGAATGGGCGGGCTTTCAAATTCAAACTCGAACTTCAACGGCCTCATATCGTAGGTCACCAAGGTGGCCGGACGACCAAATAGCAGTCCGAGAACTTGCTTGGGATCCGTTAGAATTGGGAAATCGAAGTCGCCAAACTTTTTCTCATTTAAGCTCTTGGTAAAATCAGCCGTTGATTTGTTGGCAGGGTCGGCGGCCAGAGCGTCTAGACCGGCGTCAAAACCGCCTTTTTCGTTGAACCCTGCGATCGCGTCTTGAAATCCGGGTAACTCTTCTAGGGAGTCTTCCGGCTTGCTGTCCCCTTCGAGTCCATCATTATCTTCTCCCGTCTTGCGAACCGCTTCGAGTCCATCCTTATCGAACAAGTCAAAGCCGCCTTCGAGTAAATTGACGCTGCCAATGGGAATTACTAAGCTTTTGGGGGCATCTGCTGGAATGGCATTAATCAAGTTTACCAGACCCTTAATATCGTGAATTATGCCCAAATCCACATCGCCATATAGCTCGGCCAGATCGACCAAAGTGGTATCTCCCAAGAGATCGGAAATAACTGGGATGGGAGTAGTGAGAACGTCAATAATCGGTTCTAGGGGCTTGGTTACCTCTTGGACTTTTTCGACAATCGGTTGCAGGAAATCCGAGATAAACGAACCGATATCCAAACCGACATCGTTAAACGCTAATTCGGTTAATTGGCCGAGCTTCTCATCCTTCTTGAGATTGTCGGTATTGAACTCCCACAGCAAGTCGAACTTAGAGACAATGCTGGGCAAAACGCCATCCTCGAAGTCGAAGCCGAACAGTTCCGAATTGACCGTAGCCTCTAAGTCCAGGTTGACATCGGCCTTTCCGCTTAGCTTGGTCTTCGCCCGCAGACTGCCGATTTCCGATAAGGCTAGTTTCTTGCCATCCTCTTCGCCAGAGGCATTCTTCTCGTACAAATCGACTTCAAAAGCCGCTTCCAGCTTGGTCGGGTCGCTATTGCGGTCTTCTGCCTTCAGCTTCAGAAAAACAAGGCTACCAGTTAGCTCGGAGTCGGGAATCGAAGCTTCCAGGTTGGCCTTGAGTTCTGGCTTGCTGGCGTCGTCGTTCAGGAGGAAATAAACGCCGTCTGCTTTGCTCCAACCCATGCCCAGGTCCAGTTCCCAGCCTATTTTTAGATCGATATTGGCATCCACATCCAGATTAATTGCAGGAATGCCCAGGTCGAAGTCAATTTCCTCGTTAATCTTGACGGGAGTCGAGCCCAACTTCAGCTTGGCTTCAAAGAAATTCTGGTTTTGGTTGGCGCTATTAGCGGTTGAGGCTTGACCGGAGAAAATATCCTCGAAGAGATCCGTATCGATTTGGACGTCATCTTTGGTAATCTGCCCGTCTTCATTGCCATCGAGCAATAAGTTCAGCTTGTCCGGCCCGAGGATTTTAAAGAGCCCGTCCTGAATTAAATCGGGAGTTTTCTCTACTGCGTTATCGATCCTGTCTCGCAGCCCGTTATAGAGGTCGGTGCGGAAGTCTTCAATAAATTTGCCGATATCGCCGAGGGTATCGCCTATCAACGGAAGCTTAATATCGAAGACATCTCCAGAGAGCAAGTCTTGCAGTCCATCTAGAAATCCATCGAGTCCGTCAACTAACAGACCCAAGTTGTCCAGCGGATTAAAGTCGAAGTTATTAAGGATTTCGGTCAGATCCGGTAACTCGAAATCAAAGTTGTTGCCGTTAGCCAGGTCGCTGAGAAACTTCCCTAAGTCGGGAACAGAATATTTGATATCCCCCACAAAGTCCGATTCTGTCGGGAAGAAGAGGGGCAAAGTCGAATCCAGGGCTCCGGTCAAATTAACGTCGGCACTAATATCGGCCAATTCGCCCAATAAAATGCGATTGTCCCCGGGAGTCGGATCGATTAAGTCGATGGAGAATTTAACAAAATCATCCTTAGTAGTAGCATCGCCATCGCCGTCTAGAGCTACCATCCCGTTTTTGGCGAACAGACCCAGGGAACCTATCGCCGCATTAAAGGAAAGATTTTCCGCCCGAGCCGCAAAATCTACAAATAGCTCGGTATCCGCAAGATTAAGAAAAGAAACCGGGTTGGAGGAGTCGGATAGGTCGATGCCTACGCTCAGTTTTGCGGTGGCGCTGCCTTCTGCTTCCAGGCCAGCTTCCCCTTGCAACTGGAGGGCGTCGGGTAAATTGGCTAGGGAGCCCAAGTCCAGATCCACGGCTAAGGATTCGCTGAAAGCTTCCTCGAAGTTGAGGTTAATAGTAAAGACCGAGCTATCGGCGTTGTAGTTTAGGGAAACCAAATCGCTGTCGGGAGCTAAGCCCAAGGCTTCGATGAGGCGATCGCTCAATTGCTGGACGGTTCCCGCTGGATTTTCTTTAAAATCGTTAACTACTTGCTGGAACTTGTCGGCAAATTCGATTAAGTCGGCAACACTGACATTGACCAGAGGCAGCGGATCGTCTAGGAAGCCAAAAGACTCGAATTTTTCAGTTAGGAAAGCGGCAACGTCATCTAGGGCAGCGACAATCTTGCTAAAGTCCAGTTCTTGGAAATCGAGCAAGCCCTCTAGGGCGCTGAAGTCGGCATCGATCGCCGGTATGCCCAATACAGAAGAATTGGAAATAGCGATCGGAATTTCCAGATCGCTGGCATTCAGCCCCGGCAGCCCGGTTGCCACGTCTATATCCCGCAAGGTGACTTGGCCGTCCCAGTTTAAATTCGAGACCTCGACTTTATTGAGGAAATTCTCCCCAAGGTCGCTGAGGAAAAATTTGGTATTTTCCCCGTCTTTCAGGGAAATTCCGAGACTGGCGGTGACATCGGCATCATTAATATTGTCGTCTGCTTCGCTGCCGTTAATTTGGATATCGACAAAGCCGAAGCGAGCCGCCGCCTCAATATCGTCGGCGGAAAGATTGAGGCTGGTATCGATTTGGAAGTCTTCAACAAAGAAATCGACGACGGTTCCGACTCGGGTGCTAAAGCCTTCTTGCAGTCCGAGTTCTTGGCGGGCGATGTCGTTGCTCGGCTCGATCGCCAGTTGAGTTACTTCGCTGCTGGCTGCTAAGACTAGGCGATCGCCCCTTCGTCCTGCCACCAAATCCCCGGCTAGGGCAGAGCTATTTAAAGCTGTATTAATATCGTCAACTAGATCCGCTACCGAGGTATTGGCTTCGTCGCGGGTCACAGTTATCGTAACTGGAGCGCGATCGTCTAAGGTAACGCTAAAGACTGCATCCCCAGACAGAACCCCGTTTGCCGGAGTGCCAATGATATCGCCTGTTGTATCCGACGGGAAGCCCAGACTCGACCCATTGCGAATTTCCAGGGATTCCACTTCGGAACTAAAACTGCGGATTGTCAGAGTCTCGCCGTCGAGAGAATTAGCTGCAGCTAAAAGGCCGAGGCTCGTACCGTCCGACAATTCGGCGGCGGCTAGTGCCAAATTAACTTCGTCAATCAGATCGCTAATGTTTGGGTTAGCTTCAGCATTGCTGGGATCTTCCGGATTTTCGTCGGCTAAGAAATTGACTTCGACTGCTTCGCCATTCACTACTAAGGTAAAGGACTCACCTTCCCCGGGATTAAAGCTTGGCGGTGCTTCATTCGCTGCCAAGAACACTTCGTTACGAGCGATT
This sequence comes from Oscillatoria sp. SIO1A7, assembly GCA_010672965.1. Lineage (GTDB taxonomy): Bacteria > Cyanobacteriota > Cyanobacteriia > Cyanobacteriales > Laspinemataceae > SIO1A7. The sequence goes on along the minus strand of JAAHFN010000027.1, from coordinate 84,996 downwards.
TCTGCCAATCGGGCGTCAGCTTGCTTTTCTTCAAAACCCAGCTCCCGCGCCACGTCATTAAGTCCGGAAATCTGCAGGAATGACTCGGTGGTGGATAGACCAATCTTTTCAGTTAACTGAATATCCTCTAAACTGCCGCCTTCCGGTTTCGTTATGCCCTGCTGGGTCTCTACCTGTACGCTGTCAATCCCTGCCAGAGTTAAAGCGTTTTGAATGTCGATTACCAGCTCGTCAACTGTTGTATTTTCTGCGGTATCGCTTTGGCGGACAACAATCGCGATCGCCTCGCGATCGCCCACTTGCAAGTTAAAGCTGGCATCGCCGCTGAGGCTTCCCGACTCTAATTCCCCAGAGGACACGAACAGCTTGGGCGTTTCGGGAGAACCCGTCAAGTCAATCCCAAACCCAAACTCCAGTCCGAAATCGGGGGTCAGCTTAACCAGAGTATCCGCTTGGAAGTCTCCTAGGGGTTCTACCTCCAGCTCGAAGCCGATGGGAACTAGAAGGCTTTCTATCGGGTTCTCTTTGACAGGTTTTAAATTGGGTTCTACTCGGACGTTAAACTTCAGTTCTTGGCTGGCCTTATCGTACCGAGCGTTAATGCCCGCAATATCCGCAGGCAAGATGTCCGCTAGTTTCTCCGCCAGGGTTTGAGCCGTATCAAAAGTGGGAATCCGATCCTCGTCCAACAGGTTCTCGACTAAGCTGCCCTCTAGTCCCTCCGAGAAGCTCAGCACTTCTGCCAAGGTCGTCGCTTCGGTGAAAGGAATAGTGTTGCTTAAGGACTCTACATCTTCCAGGTTTCGCAACTGGCTGTCAATACGGCGGAACAGGTTGAGAATACCGTCGGCGTTCAGATTGGCGAATGGAGCCAGTTCGTTTTCAAACTGTTCGCTCAGAGAGAGCTGGGGTGCCGTGCGAGAGTACGTTCCGTTGGCCGCGATCGCACCTCCAAAAAGATCCGTTGTGGCGATCGCAATCTCGGCTCCCTGGACATCAAAGAAATCGCCGGTCAGTCCCTCAATAGCATTGACCTTAACCGGCAATACGACATTCAAGCTGCCATTACTCGTAGGTGCCAACACGAAAGCACTTCCCGTCAGCTCGTCCAGGGTAGTTCGATTGAGCCCGTCGCTATTATCTGGATCGACTAGATTGGCACCAACTGTGGCATTCAGATCGAAAGTTCCGTTTTCAACCCGAGTCTCCAGAAAGCCCGCCTGGAAATTAAAATTTAGGTTATTATCGCTAGCATTGGCCGTGGCAGATAGGGACAGGCTGCGGACAAAGAAATCTTCACTATCGATGCTAATCGCAATGTCTGGAGAATCTCCCTCGCCGTCCAAATTCCCTTGAGTCAGGGTCAAAGCGGTTCCCAAACTCAGATTGATACCCACCGTGGTTTCCAAACCGATTTCCGGCGCGCTTTGCGAATCGATGTCTATCCCCAAACCATCGGCATTGCGACCCAGATCTATTTGAAATGCTTGGTTTTCCAGACTTGCCCCTAGCTGGAAGTCGAGTAAGAACTCGTAATCGCTATTATCGGCGGTAGCTGTTACGGCTTGGATTCTGGCGTTAACGTTGTCTAGCTGAATCCTCAGATCGCCAATTGGTATATCCAGACTGTCGAGGAAGCTCTCTAGCTCGTTGAGGGTCGTGCCGTTAAAATTAGTCTCGATCGCATCGATAACGTGTTCTTGCAGAAATTCTCCCAACTTGCGATCGCCAAACAATCCCGGCGCTTTCACATTTTCTGGGTCGCTCGCATCTGCCAGTCCCGGAATAGACGAGAGCAGCTTGTTCCCCAGTTCGTCCCCAGAGTCGAGTTTCCGTGCCAGTTGCCCGAACCCTTCAACCAGAGCATTTTTGAGAATCGGCTCGAAGGTTGGAGCGTTTAAATAGTCTCCAAGCGAGGTATCGTCAATCCTGGCATTAGCTACCAAGTTATGGGGCAAGCCTATTTCGCTTTCTGGTATGGGGATTAGTTCCATCCCAACTTCGGGCGATCGCCTTTCCCCCGCTAGCAGCGAATCCAGCATTAAATTACCGAAATTCCCCTCCTGGGAGGGGTTAGGGGTGGGTATATCGTCAAATCCGAGGACGTGACCCAGTTCGTGGGAAATTGCAGTCAGCAAATCTATTCGTCCGAAAGCCGCACTATGGCTATCGGCTCTTAAGCTATTGCCAGAAAAAACAAACTCTAGATCGTCGGCGGGAGTCCCATCCACAAACCAGCCATAACCCGCAGCCGTTATATCGATCGCCACGGTATTGCCCCGAGTTTGTGCCAAGATTGTCCCGGGAAGATCTTCAATTTGGAATTGAACCGCACTCAGGTCGATTTCACTCTCTGCTACCAATGGAATTTCCGACCAACGGCTAATAGCTTCTGCAGTAATTAAACTCAGAGCCTCTTGTCCAATAGCTCCGCTGCCGACGAGGGTATCATCTAACTGGCCCCCTGCCAGCAAGCCCCCTTCTTCTATTCCCGTCAGCGCATCCGCCCCCGTGGCTAGGGGCGTTGAGCTTCGCTGACCTTGCGGTGCGCCAAACGCCCCTACCGCCTGCAAATTTTCTACCCCATCGCTTTCGAGGGCTATTGGTTCCCAATCTGCTTCCGTCAGGGCCAGGGCAGTCGGGTCTAAAGAAGTAGGAGATTTATCCTTATCCTCTAGCGTGGAAAACGGATCCAGCGGATTGGCTTCTGGGTTCAGTTCTAGCCAAGGGTGGCTTGGATTAAATTCTGCAGCCATAATCGGACCTCCTGATTGACAATTGTTTTAGGTATCCGTAGGGGCGATTTCGCGAATCGCTCCTACAACGACTCTAGCTTGACAATACACATTTTTTACGCTTTGTCAATTTTTTTTTTACTGAACCGACGCTCTATGTTAACTTGGATGCGCCTTTTTCCACAAAAGGGCGATCGCCCTTTTGCAAAATCTGTAGGGGCGATTCGTTGCCTCTTGGTTTTCTATAGTTAAAAATTCGTCTAATTCTCGAATTGATATGGGAGCAGAGTAAACATTAGGTTCGGAGCGCTCCACCTCCTCAAAAGACGCGATCGCTTCTTGAAGTTTGTCTATCGCTTGCTCTTGAGTGCTTCCTTGCCCAACCAAGCCATTTTCCAGACATAACGAAACCCAATATTTATGGCTTTTTCTTAAAATTACAGTATGAAAATTCATTGTTTGGATTTAACTTGTTGCAATTTTACCTATTATAACTTGCGATCGCCACTCTCTTCTGTAGGGAGCGATCGCCCTTTTGTGGAAAAAGGCGATCGCTCCCTGAAGCTTTATCAACAAAAGCTGAATCTACTTTAGGGTCACTGCTAGCTTCATTCCGATCGCATCCAACAGCTCTGCCAGTCCATACAGTTCGGCACCGCCACTCTCGGTCAGCATTGCATTCAGTTTTTCCAGGCATTCTCTAGCCTCCGGTGAGAGCTGGTTCGTTCTCCTGCGAGCCTCAACTACCTTGGCGATCGCATTACTTAGCAGTGCCGGTTCCGGGTCTTTCTCCGACAAAATTTCCTCAATAAACCCAGCCGCATGTTCTGGATCTTTGAGCAATTCAATGGAGAACTCGCGGTAGCTATCGCTCTTCGGCATATTAGCGGTTTTCATAATCTGCCCAATACTCCTTAGCTTTACGTCAAGTCTTAAATGGTACTACCTCTCGCTCGATCGCTTCTTTCAAACTATCCTTGGCCACCTCAAGCTCGTAGCGAGACTGAAGATTCATCCAAACCTCCTCTGAAGTTCCGAAAAAACGAGCCAAACGCAGAGCAATATTTGCCTCGATTCCCCCTTCTCCGTTGATAATCGCCGCAATTTCACCGTCGCTAACTTTAAGAGCGGCAGCTAGTTCCTTTGCGCTCATGTTTGTTGGCTTTAAAAAATCCTCAAATAGTACCTCTCCAGGATGAACTGGCAATAGTCTTAGTTGGCTCACGCTCATACCTCCTTTTAATGGTAATCGACTATTTCAACGCCACAAGCGTTACCTTCTTGCCACTCAAAGCAAATACGCCATTGGTCATTAATTCTAATACTGTGTTGTCCTTCGCGATCGCCTTTTAATGGTTCTAGGCGATTGCCCGGTGGAACCTGCAAGTCCCTTAGTTCCTTTGCCGAGTCTAGGTAAGTCAACTTCCGCAGTGCTGTTTTTTGAATCTCCGATGGTAGCTTGAGAGAAACCTCTCGTCTGAATATCTTTTCTGTTTCCTTGCACCTAAAGGTTTTAATCATTGGCAAACGGCGAGGCGATCGCCGGAAGTTTTGCTCTATCTTCTCTATCTTATCTGACTTGAACCGACCTTATTTGCATTCGCCCCTTTTCCCGGCCTGCAAGCGATCGCCCTTGCACAATATGCGATCGCCTATCCGAGGGCACAATATGCGATCGCCTATCAAGCGGCCAAATATGCGATCGCCTATCAAGCGGCCAAATATGCGATCGCCTATCAAGCGGCCAAATATGCGATCGCCTATCCCAAGGCCAAATGTGCGATCGCCTATCCGAGGGTCAAATATGCGATCGCCTATCCGAGGGTCAAATATGCGATCGCCTATCAAACGGCCAAAAAAGCGATCGCCTATCCCAAGGCAAAAGGGCGATCGCCTATCAAGCGGCCAAATATGCGATCGCCTATCAAGCGGCCAAATATGCGATCGCCTATCAAACGGCAAAAGGGCGATCGCCTATCAAACGGCTAAATATGCGATCGCCTATCAAACGGCTAAATATGCGATCGCCTATCAAACGGCTAAATATGCGATCGCCTATCAAACGGCTAAATATGCGATCGCCTATCAAACGGCTAAATATGCGATCGCCTATCAAACGGCTAAATATGCGATCGCCTATCAAACGGCTAAATATGCGATCGCCTATCAAACGGTCAAATATGCGATCGCCTATCCGAGGGTCAAATATGCGATCGCCCCAGCACAACAGACCGGGTTTCTGCGATCGCTATTGCAACGTGAAAACCAGGAATAGAAACCCGGTTTACACATAAGATTATGCAAAAGAGAACCACTTATTAGATGCTTCAAATGGATTAAACTCTGGTATTGTGTATTTCCAATCTGGATAGCTTAAATTCAGATCGAAGTTTATACCCGAAGGATTTACCTTGACTAATTCCTTAATCCATTGTGGAGTAGACTCTGGAATGACGCTGTCTATAGCATTTTGAAAAGATGCCGATATCGTCCCTAATAGTTGAGGTGAAAATTCTGTAACTAAACTAACCATTGGCTGTACCTTTAGACTACTTAAACCATTAGGAATATTTATTTGTGTAGATTCTCCTAAATCTACCTTTAAATCAGCCTTATTATCATGATCATAGTCGAATTGAAATCCCTTTAAGGTAAGGGTAGATTTCTGTTTGACATAGATACCGAGTTCGGCCCCTAAGATATCACTAGCCTTCATCTCTCCAAATTTCAAGTCTTTAAGCAAGGCGTTAGTTAAATTTATTTTAATCCCAGCACTATCTTCTCCTTCTAACTTGTTTTCTTTCTCATCAAAATCTCTGTCAACTATATTCATCCCAGTATCTATATCGATAGCTTTTGCCAGTTTAGGGTTGACTAAGCCCAAAAGTATATCATAAGCATCCAATTCAAATCCAGACTTGAAATTAAGATTAGTGCCTCCAATAATAGGAACATCTGATTTGAACCCTATTCCAGCTCCCAATTCAAAATCAACGCCAGCACCTAACCCAAAGTAACTAGATAAAACCTTATCTCCATTACCAAGACTCGCTGATAAGATTTGAAATTCTTGTGAGGACTCATTAAAATTAAAATCAAAGGCTCCAGGAATTTTAATGTCAGCTGCTCCTAGGCTTCCATAAACACCAATGCCACCTTTCATATTAACCTTGAATTCTCCTACGCCAAATTCCAATTTCTCTTCTAGCTCAAATCGCCAGTCTTGCTCACCATTGAAAATTTGCTTACCAGAACCCCATAAGCTTGCATCGTCTAACTCAAATTGTAAATTCCTTGAGCTGCTTACTATGATAGTTGGTTCGTTAACAGGTTGCTCATCAGTTTTTTCTTCCTCCGAACCATATTCATAGGCATTTACCTCGGAACCATTGGAGATAATGTAGCCATTTTCAAACTCTTGAACGATGACACCATTACCTCGGTCTATTACATTGCCAGTCGGAGCGCCTAGCCAAGGATTGCTTGAGTAAGTCTCAGAGAAAATATCGCCAACTTGGTGAACCGGCTCTGAATCTACAGGCGGCTCTGAATCTACAGGCGGTTCCGAATCTACAGGTGGTTCCGAATCTACAGGCGGTTCCGAATCTACAGGCGGTTCCGAATCTACAGGCGGTTCCGAATCTACAGGTGGTTCTGAATCTACAGGCGGTTCTGAATCTACAGGTGGTTCCGAATCTACAGGTGGTTCAGAGCCCGTATCGGGAGCAGACACCTCGAAGGGGACCCAGTATTGGTCCCCTGGATGAATCAAATCGGGATTGGGAATATCGTTATCTGGATGGTTGACAATCAGCCAGTAATCGTTGGCATTACCAGTTCTGGATTGAGCGATCGCCGAAAGAGTGTCTCTGTCTTGAACCGTGTAAAGCTCCCAATCATACCACTTGCCATTATCGTGTTCAAAGGCTTCGGCGGCCCGTTCCTCTGGCGTAACCAGGCCCTCGCCGCCCCAAGTATCCGGGGTCAAAAACGCCTCTGGAGCATAGACTTCCGGTGCCATACCCGCCGCCGCTGCCACTGCCGCCTCGGGATTCAGCAAACCAGCGCCGGTCTCGCTATCTTCCCCAGGCACATTCAAATCCGTAGCCGTTGACTTCAGGGCCTCAATAACCTGGCGATAATTCAAATCTGGATTTGCCTCCCAGACCAGAGAGGCCGCCCCAGTCACCTGAGCTGCAGCCACCGAAGTCCCGGCCATCGTGCCCGTATTCTCTCCGGCAGTAGAGACTATCGGATCGGCAACGCTGCCTCCTTCTGCCATAATATCGGGGCCGCGACGACCGTAGCTGGAATAACTCGCTCGTTGATTGTCGTTAGCCGCGCCGACAGTAATAATATTGTCAAACTCTTGGGAAGCTTGGCCCAACACGGACATCACACTGCCATCGTTCCCGGCAGCAACCACCACCAAGACCCCATTCTGCCTCGCATATTCCAGGGACTCCCGTTCTTGCGGCGTAAACTCATAGCGAGTTTTGATGCTGCCATCGGACTCGACTTGGGTTAAATCCAAACTCAAATTGGCTACAGCATTCGGTTGTGCCGAGGTCAGGGCATAATCCACAAATTCCGTCAAAGCTTCAGCCCACTGCCCGGAACCGATCGCCCGACTCAAAAATAGGGGAGCTTGGTCGTTCATCCCATAAATCCCCACCCCATTATTCTGGGTCGCGCCGATAATGCCCAGAACGTGGGTGCCATGTTCGCTCCCTTCCCCATCTGCCAACAGGGGATTATCGTCGCCATCCACCCAGTCGCGTCCCAAAGTGGCTCGGGAATAGTCGATATCCTCGTTATTTTGATTAAACCCGGTATCGACAACGCCAATTAAAGGCAGGGGATTTTCCTCGCCAACGCTAAAATGCGCTACTGCGGCATTGCTCTTGCCCCCATCGCTATCGTAGGCAAAACCTTTAATCTGATATTTGCCCGGTTCCAAACCAAAGAGCGAGTAATCGAAATAAGCCCAGCGATCGTCCTGGCCGGAAATTTTAAAACTCGTCCAACTCTCAATGTCTTGCCACTTTTCCCCAGTCTTATGCAGCGAAAACTCAACTCGTTCCACATCGCTAGCACCCCAGGCATCAAATACCCAGCCATTCAGGCGAGCCGTTCCTCCTCGATAATATTCTTCCTGGCTGGCGTCGAGCTGCAGGTGTTTCGGCGACGGATTTTTCTTAGCATTCTTGCCACCAGCATTTTCTGGCAAATCTAGGGGCGGCGTCGGTTCTGCCTCCAACCCTGCCAAAGTCTGAGGCCGAGTTACGACGGGATTGAGCTTTTCTACAAATTCGTCTGGCTCCTCCGGCACCGATGCCGTCCCTTCATCCTCTAGCTCGCCAAATGAATCGCCCGATGAATTGCCCGATGAATTGCCCGATGGCTCGCCGGAATTATCTTCGTTTTCTGGCTCTTCTTCTCCTAACTGCGAATTTGACTCAGCGCTGGAATTGCCTTGGTTTTCTTCGTCTCCCGAATCTGCCGAATCACCCAATACGCTAGCTTCCTTTTCCTCTGAATCGGGAGATGTCACCGGCGAACTGCTTGCCCCGGGGAAATTCTCCGCCACGTTCGGCCAAGCCACCGAAGCAATGCTCTCATCCTCGGGCTCGCTGTTTTCTGGCTCTGGGTTAGCTGTCTCCGAGAATAGCTCGCTTAGCGCCGAGGATATCTGGGGCAAAGTATCTGTAGTTTCTGCTGGAGTTTCTCGGAACAATCGGCGTCCCTCGGCGAAGCCAAAATGCTGCCAATGCTCGAAAGCCAGCATAAAGTTGCCTCCGAAAGCCGCTCCCAGATCCGAATTTGAATTTATATAAAAGTCCAAATCCACTTCCGAAGAAAAGCGACGCCCCTCGACTAAGCCGTAAGTTTTTAAGTGCATAAAGGCCAGCTTGGTATCGCCAGCAAAAGCCACCTGCAAGTCTTGGTTTTCTTGCAAATAAAATTTTAAATCCAGCCACGGCGACATCCGCCGTCCTTCCGACAGTCCAAAGCGCCGCAAATGCTCGTATTGCTGTTCCGGCTCCGTCAATCCCGCTGCCGCTAAGTCCGGGTTATTTTTGCCGTAGTAATCCAGGCTTGCGAACAAAGAAAACGATCGCCTTTCCTTGAGCCCAAATTTATGAAAATGATTGTAAAGTTCTTCCGGCCTCGTCAGCCCTGCCAGAGCCAGGTCTGGGTTATGGCGGGCGTAATAATCCGGGTCAAATAAGACATCTGCAAAAACATCTGCTGCCGATCCGGTTAAGCCCGCTGCTCCTGGCACTTCTCCCGTTAGCGAATCGCGGTTGCTTGCCCTAGGTTCTGGCGGTATAGCTGCTATTTCTATTATATTTTCTGTTGCAAAATCCGCCCCAAAATCGGCCACATCGCCCCGGAGGTCTATTATAGTTTCCCCGTTCGCCTCCGTCAGGGCAAGAGCAGTCGAGTCTAAAGAAGTAAGAAATTTATCTTTATCCTCTAGCGTCGAAAACGGATCCAGCGGATTTGCTTCTGGATTCAGTCCTAGCCAAGGGTGGCTTTGGTTAAATTCTTCAATGTCCATGATGGCATCTCCCGATTGAAAAATAAATGTTTAGGTAATATCCGTAGGGGCGATTCGCGAATCGCCCCTACAACGGCTCTCGCTTGGCAATACACATTTTCTACGTTTTGTCAGCTCTTTTTAATGAACCGACGCTCTCAAGTCCCCTTTGTACTTTCTACATCAACTAGCGCCAACGCTTAATTTAATATCGAGCTGTTTTGCCTTGTCGATTAGCCAGCGCTTGAAAAGTTCGTTTTCCAGCTCTCGCTTAACCTGACCTTCCAGGGCTGCTGGCAGAATGCGCTCTACCTGAAACAAACACCATCGCCCGTTGATTTCTAGCGGACCGAGTAGTTCTCCTATGGGAACGGAGTCAACTTTATCGTTCAAATCTGCTGGCAAATTGCGCCGTAAAGTCGGACCGCGTATGATTTCAACATTGCTATTTTCGCCCTCTTTGTCCCCTTGGGCGAATTGTTCGATATTGCCCCCGGAGCCCGTTATCCGACTTAGAAGTTCTTCTGCCTGTTGTCGGGTTGCCACGAAGGCGCAGGAAATATCTACGCGATCGAGCGATCGCCGTCTTTCCTGGAAATAGGTTTCCAAATCCGCCTCGGCAATTCGCGATTTCAGCTTTTGCACCTTCAGAGCAAAGGCCACGCGACTTTTAAAAGCGGCATAATCTATGCCATTGTTAGCCAGCCATTGCTGGAACAGCTCCGAACTGGTCAGGTTTCTTTCCAGCCGGAAGTCTATAGCTGCCTGCTCGAACTCCGCCACGCTAATTTCCAAATCCTCGCGCTTTTGGATTTCTGTATATATAACGTGTTGGCTGGCAACTTCCTGCAAAAATGGTTGCAAGTTGCCTGATAGTTGCAGATAGCCCAAAACCTGCTTTAGGGATAAGTCTTCCCCGTCTATTTTCAGAAAAGAAATCGAATCTAGAGTTTCCATAGCTACCGCCAAATGCGAGGCTCTCTCCCGCTTAAACACCCTTATAAGGTAGAGTTACGCTTTTGTGTATAAATACTTACGTCTTTACTGCGATCGTCCTGCCGTTTTGAGGAAAAAATATTTTACCCTAGCACTAATACTCATAAATAGGTGCATATAAAGAGGATACCACAGTTTTCACCAAAATATATCTACTTGTTATTTTTTTACAAAAAGTGACAAATCGAGATATTTGACTGGGCTTTGCGATTTTAAAATCAAGACCAATAGGAGCGGGAGGAGCGGGAGCGATCGCTCGGTGGCAGTGGCCTGAGCCCGAGCCAGGAAATGCCGGCATTAGAATAGAGTTTTTATAGTTTTGAGTTTTAAATCTTATATCAAATCCGGTTCAACAATTACATTATTTGTAGAGGCGGTGCCCCCGGGAGCGCCCCAAACCAGCCGGGGCGCTCCCGGGGAACCCCTACGGTATTTATGGGCAATTAACCGGACTTGATATTACTTGCCCTCCGGGGCGATTTCACCATTTGCCCCTACATTTTGACAATAAAAAAAACCCCCTTAACAGGGGGCGTGACACTGGAGACGAAAAATAAACCTAAAACGCTCAGAGCAAATAGAGAATACCAAAGAGAATAATCCAGATTACATCCACAAAGTGCCAGTAAAGTTCGGCAGCTTCTGGGCCGAAGTGATGTTCGCTAGAATAGCGGTCTGCTTTAAGACTGCGCGCTAGCACCGCCAAAATCAGCAGCAATCCAAAACCGACATGCAAGCCGTGGAAGCCGGTCAGGACATAAAAAGTGCTGGTAAAAATATTATCCGCCAGACCAAAGCCAGTGTGGAAATACTCGAAGAGCTGCCCGCACAAGAATATAGCGCCCATTGCGGCGGTAATGCCAAACCAAATCCGCAATCCCGCCACATTATTTTCTTTGATAGCTTTGTTGCCTCTATTCATCACGAAGCTGCTGGTAATCAGAATAATAGTATTAACACCGGGCAGCAGCAGTTCCATTTCCGGGGTTCCTTCCGGCGGCCATTCTGGCGCGACCAGGCGGAAAGTGCCGTAGGCGGCAAACAAGCCCAGAAAAATCATCGACTCGGCAATCAGGAAGACAATTACGCCAAATATACGAAAGTCGGGATGTTCTTCGTGGTGTCCGGCGGCGGCACCGTGCCCGGCCTCGACAACGCTCTGAGACTCTTCAATCGTCGAAATTTGCATGAGTTTTTGTCAATTTTTCAAAAAGAAACAAGAATTGGGCATTGGGCATTGGGCATTGGGCATTGGGCATTGGATAGAGTTTTGAGTTCTTATCGCGTTTCTCAAATAAGTGTAATGAACGACAACGTAGGGGCGACAGCATCCCCGAGACTATCTCAGCGCCCTGAGCGAGGATTCCCGTACTGGGATGCTTCGCCCCAGACATCACATTAATTTGAGAACCGCTTAAGCTTGAGAGTTTTGAGTTTGCTTAGTCTTTAACTTAAAACTCAAAACTTAAAACTTAAAACTCTCTCATTCCCCACACCCTACACCCTACACCCTAGTTACTGCCTTTAACTTCAGCTAGCAATTCTTCAACGGATTGCTCGGTGTCGTAACTGACCGTATCTATGCCGTATTCATACGGTCCCGACCACAAGACGGGTTCTTCCAAGAAGTTCTCGACCGGCGGGGGAGAGCTTGTCAGCCATTCTAGAGTTAGAGCCCTCCAGGGATTGGCCTTTGCTTTGGTTCCCCGATTCCAACTCCAGATGGCGTTGATGATAAAAGGAATCGTGGAAATCGCCAGGATGAAGGAACCGACGGTGCAAATCATATTGACGGTAGCAAATTTGGGGTCGTAGAGGGCAACCCGCCGAGGCATTCCTTGGAGCCCGAGCCAATGCATGGGCAGGAAGCAGAGGTTAAAGCCAATCAAGGTTAGGGCGAAATGAACTTTACCCCAAAATTCGTTTAGCATCCGACCGGTCATTTTGGGGAACCAATGATATAGACCGGCATAGATGCCGAAGACGCTACCGCCAAAAAGGACGTAGTGAAGGTGAGCGACGACGAAGTAAGTGTCGTGAACGTGGATGTCGAAGGGAACGGAGGCGAGCATGATGCCGCTGAGGCCGCCGATGACAAACATGGAGACGAAGCCGATGCTAAAGAACATGGCGCTATTGAGCCTGAGTTTCCCGCCCCAGATTGTGGCGACCCAGCTAAATACTTTGATGCCGGTGGGGACGGCGATCGCCATAGTGGCAATCATAAAGAACATCCGCAGCCAGCCGGGGGTGCCGCTAGTAAACATGTGGTGCGCCCAGACGATTAAGCCCAAGAAGCTGATAGCGAGACTGGAATAGGCGATCGCTTGGTAGCCAAAAATAGGCTTGCGCGAATGTACCGGCAATATTTCTGAAATCAATCCAAACACCGGCAGAATCATAATATAAACTGCCGGGTGAGAATAAAACCAGAACATATGCTGATAGACAATTGGGTCGCCGCCGCCAGTGGGATTGAAGAAAGCAGTCCCGGCTATGAGGTCGAATGCGAGCAGAATCAGAGCCCCGGCCAAAACTGGCGTCGCAATCAGAATCAGCCCCGAGGTGGCTAGCATTGCCCAGCATATCAAGGGCATATCGTTAAGCTTCATATCGGGGATGCGCATTAACATTATCGTAGTAAAAAAGTTAATCGCACCCAGAATCGAGGAAGTTCCCAGAACTAAAAGGCTGAGAATCCAAATGAGCTGACCGGCTTCGTTGGTTATCAGGCTCAAAGGCGGATAGGAAGTCCAGCCCGCTGCCGGGGGGTCGAAGAAGAAGCTGGACAGCAGCAAAATGCCCCCAGGGGGAATCATCCAAAAGGCTACGGCATTCAAGCGAGGAAATGCCATATCCCGCGCCCCAATCATCAAGGGAATTAGATAGTTTGCAAATCCAGCCCCTACAGGTACTATCCACAGGAAAATCATTACAGTGGCGTGAACTGTAAAGAGCCCGTTATAGAGGTCGGGACTGACAAAATCCGGGTCTGGGGTTGCCAGCTCCGTCCGTACCCCTTCTGCCAAAAGGCCGCCAATTAAATAGAAGATGAAGCTGGTAACTAGGTACTGAATTCCGATGACTTTGTGATCGGTACTAAAGCTAAAGTATTCTCGCCAATTCCCCCCACCTTCTTCTGGCGAGTGGGGTGCTGGCTGTGGACTGGTTTCCATTTCTGCTGTGGTCATAGGAAATGATTGCGATTTTTGGATTATAGATTAAAGCGATTTTGGATTTTTGGGCTTGGGAAATCTTCTGCTTGACTTATGCTTGCCTTGGGGAAGGGTGTAGGGTGTAGGGTGTAGGGAATGAGAGAACAGCGAACAGTGAATAGGCGATTCGTGCGAACGGGGTTTTATTTTTTTCACCTTTCACTGTTCACTGTTCACTGTTCACTTTTCACTTTTCTCTACACCCCACACCCCACGCCCCATACCCTTAATGGTGGTGAGATGAGTGCAACTGTTCTATGGTTTCGGAAGTAATTCCCATTTCCGCAGCATAGGGAGTCAGAAACTCCTCGTTGGATAAGTCTGCTGGATTCATCGCCAGAGTCCGAGTATCGTCTGGGAGATTGGCGACTTGGGACTGCATCCAGGCATCGAAATCCTCTTGAGTATGAACGATCGCTAGAGTTTTCATTGCGCCGTGGTAAGACCCACAGAGTTCGGCGCAGACTACAGAATATTCGCCTGGAACTTTGGGTTTGAAGCGTAGTTGGACTTCGCGCCCCGGAATGGCGTCTTGCTTGAGCCGAAACTCTGGTATCCAGAAGGCATGCAGCACGTCTTGGGCCGTTATATTGAGCTGGACATCTTTGCCTGCGGGGACGTGCAGTTCTCCAGAATATACGCCAGTTTCCGGATAGCTAAAAATCCAGGCAAATTGCAGCCCCATAACGTTTACGGTCACGTCTGCTGCTTGCCCTTCAGTTTCTGGGGAAGCGCCGACGCCGAGGGCAATTTGCTTGTTTTCTTGGGGTTGGGGGTTACCCTCCGAGTCAATAGGAGCGGCGATCGCAGCCCCTCGCATCTCGGCCACCTTGGCTCCCATATCGTGGGAGGCCATTGGGTCTAGCCCGCCCATCAAGTTATATACCTCGAAGCTATAAGCAGAGAGTCCCAGAACGATAACTACTGGAATTCCGGTCCAGAGAATTTCTAGGGAAATGTTGCCTTCTATCGGCGGTCCGTCTGTATTGTCTCCGGGACGCTGCCGAAATTTAAAGATGGCAAATACGAGTGCCCCTTGAACTAAGATGAACAGGCCCACGGAGATAGTCATCATGGTATTGAATAGTCCATCTACCAAGAGGGCTTCTTCTGATGCTGCCACAGGCATTAGACCGTGGTGTTGCCCAACCCAAAGACTAATCAGGGTCAGAGCTATGCCAGCCAGCATGGTGGCAATGGTACTCGGTATGTTCACAGCGCGCCTCCTCGTAACGCAAGCTCCCCGCCCCGTTCTATAGGTTTCCTTTGTCTCCTTAAATTCTAAGGGAAAAGCTTCCGGGGAGGGGGTTGCTTTTTACACTTAACTTAGCAACTTCTCTCTATTTTTGATAAGTAAGTTTAAACCCGAAGTAGCGAACTTGACAATAAGAAGAAAATCTTTATATTTTTTTTTCTGGAACCCCAGTTTATATAGCTTTCAGCGGTCAGCTCTCAGCAGTCAGCTTATGCGCTATTGGCCGAACGCCTGACTGCTATACCCTATTTACCCGATCGCCATCTTAGTAGTGCTATAAACCCGAGGTAGCGAACCGCACAATCTGAAAAAAATATAAAGCTTTCTTTCTTCTGGAACCCAGTTGAAAACCCGAGGTAGCAAACTGCACAATCGGAAAAAAATATAAAGCTTTTTCTCCTCTGGAACCCAGTTTAAAACCAAGTAAACCCCGAACAATCGGAAAAAAATCTAAAACTTTGTCCCTTCTGGAAAAGGCGGATTAACCTAGTAACTAGAGCATTTCATCTGCGTTCGGCAGGCATAAGCTCGCGATTAGATTAAGTTTAGTTGAGCAGAGGGAACAGCTTATGGCCAATTCAGTGCTAAATGGCTCGGAGCCGATCGCCGTTCCAGACTCGCAGCCGAGGACTCGCATCCGCCGCTTCGTTTGGAAAATAGCGATCGCCACTTTCTTATTAATGGCAGTGGGCAGCGCCACTAGGGTAATGAATGCCGGACTGGCTTGCCCGGATTGGCCCCTATGTTACGGAAAATTGGTGCCGGCGCAGCAGATGAACCTACAAGTGTTTTTAGAGTGGTTTCATCGCTTAGATGCTGCCCTAATTGGCCTGATGGCAATTTTTCTAACCGCTACGACCTGGTGGTATCGATCGGAAACCCCTAAATGGTTGCCTTGGGCCGCTACCGGAGCCCTAGGTTTAATCGTATTCCAGGGAGTCCTCGGAGGACTAACCGTAACCGAACTGCTCCGCTTCGATATCGTCACGGCTCACTTGGGGACGGCGCTGCTATTTTTCTGCACGATACTGGCGATCGGATCGGTGCTAATCCCCTATCAAAGCACTGGCAGCGCCGGAAATTGGCTGACTTGGCTTGGCGGAGCTAGTGCCATTCTCGTCTATATCCAAAGCATCTTAGGTGGCTTAGTGGGGTCCCAATGGGCTCTGCACCAATGCTTTGGCTATAACCAACTATGCGCGGTGATGAATAGCCATATCGCCGGCGTCCTACCGCCCACTTTAGCAATCCTCGCTCTAACAGTTCTGGCTTGGCGCGCCAAAGAACTGCATCCGACTCTTCGCCAACTGGCTGCGATCGCCGGAATTTTGTTAGGGACGCAGATTGGCTTGGGCGTCGCCACTTTCTATCTCCACTTGCAAGTCGAACCCCTGACCGTCGCCCACCAAGCCACCGGTGCAGCCTTGCTTGGCACCTTGGTGGTTTTTGCAGTTCTGGCAATTCGCGATCGGCTGCCAGAAGGAGAGGTTTAAATTTTGAATTTTGAATTTTGAGTTTTGAATCTTAAATTTTAAATTTTGAATTTTGAGTTGCAAATATTGAACTTAAAACTCAAAACTTAAAACTCAAAAAACGTCTTAGCTAGAGGAAAAAAATTGATGCAAGAAATTATTAGCACTGGTAGGCAACGGCACCATGAAAATCTGTGGCAGGTAGTAGAGAGCTATTACCAGCTAACCAAGCCCAGAATTATTCTCCTGCTGCTGATCAGCACTGCCGCCGGAATGTGGGTGGCGGCAAAAGGACAGGTGGAGCCGCTGCTATTACTGGCAACTCTGACTGGCGGTGCTTTTGCTTCTGCATCTGCCAATACGATTAACTGTATTTACGACCGAGACATAGATTATGTTATGGAGCGCACCCGCCATCGACCTCTTCCCTCCGGTCGGGTGCAGCCCCGGGATGCTTTGATATTTGCTATAGCCCTAGCGGTTGCATCGTTTAGCTTGCTCGCCATCGTCGCCAATTTCCTCGCCGCCGGATTGGCCATGTCCGGCATTGTCTTCTACGTTCTGATTTATACTCACTGGCTCAAGCGCCATACTGCTCAAAACATTGTTATTGGCGGTGCGGCAGGGGCGATTCCGCCTCTAGTCGGCTGGGCTGCAGTAACCGGCGAGCTGACTTGGGCGTCTTGGGTTATGTTTGCGATCGTCTTTCTCTGGACGCCGCCACATTTCTGGGCATTGGCCATGTATATTCGCGATGAATACGCAGAAGTCGGCGTTCCCATGTTGCCGGTTATTGCTGGGGATGAAACAACTGCCCGTCAGATTTGGATTTATACCCTGATTATGTTGCCGGTAACCTTTTTGCTGGTTTATCCCCTCCATGCCAACGGTGCCATTTATGCCGGAATTGCTTTGTGGCTCGGGGGCATTTTTGCTAGCAAAGCTTGGCAGTTATTGCAGCAACCGACAGACAAGCAGATTGCTAGAGGTTTGTTTAAGTATTCCATTCTCTATTTGATGCTTCTCTGTGCTGGCATGGTTGTGGATAGTTTGCCTGCAAGCCATCAACTGACGAGCGCGATCGCAGACAATATAGAAAAGTTAGCGCGAATCGCGATGATTTCATAAAACAGTTTTAAGTTAGGCCAGAAACCCGGTTTTTTGTTGGAAAAACCGGGTTTCTCAGCTATAACGAGCGCTGATGGAATAAATAGTTCGCGCCGTTGAGAGTTTTCAGTTTTGCAATTTTTTTTTGACAATATAGCGCTACGCGCAAGTAAAAAGTCAAAAGTCTCAAGGTAATAAGTAGGAACTGACTAAGGAGCGAGCGTTTATAAATGTCTTAACTCATTTGCGTAGTGCTATACCTTCGCCAAAAGAGCAAAGGTTCAGAACTGGTATCCTTGTGAGTACGATATGAGACTATCTACCAATTCTGATAAGTTAAAACCTAAAAAAAAATTAGTTAGTTTCCAATCAAAGTTTAGGTTTACCGCTGGGGCGCTTGGTTTTGTATGCCCTCCGTCTGCATACGAGCGCATACAAAACCAAGCCATTGTAGAATCTACAAAAAGCAAGGAGGTGCTACGCCTCGTTTACTCCCCTGGTGCAAATAGCCGCGTTGGCGGGTCGCGAGCGATCGCGATCGCGCTCGCTCGCGGCGCAGGGAGCGGAGGAAGCGGAGCGGAGGAAGAACGTTGCCCCCTCTGTCTCCTCTGCCCCTCTGCCTTCTCTGCCCCTTATTAAGGCCAGTGGTGAAAACTAGGGTTAATTTCTCCCAAGGGAAACCCACCCGCTGCCGCTTATTGGACAGTCAGCGGTATTTTTGGGCGGGTTTCCCACCTGGCGCTGTTATTGGAATAAGCCAATGGACTGCTTGCCCGCTAGTCCCCGCTAGTGCCCGCGAGTCCTTGGCTTACCCCTAACAGCCTGGGTTTTTTAGGGAGAAATTTTTTTTGAGTGAAAACACCTCCTTGCTAAGGTTTACTGTGCATCTTGTGAGAAAGGGTCCCGGCTAAAACGTGGCCCTGTTTTTTTGCCTCTTTTTGAGGCTATAAAGCCACATTAGCACAGTTTTGCTCAAATTTCAACGCTGGAGGCAGAAATTTTCTGGACTTTCTGCACTTTTGCGCCCTCTGAACTTTTATATATATAGGCAAAGGTAACAGCCAAGGCAGCCTCGATCGCATTACCCGAACCCCGGCTCATAGATTAGCGGCGGGCCACAAATTTGGCGGTTAATTACCCATAAAGACTTACCGAAATTATTTTATGCTAGACACTCTGGATCTGAGCTTATCATTAGACAAAGAAACCTATAAGACCCAAATCGAATCGCTGATGCGGGAGCTAAGGCAACTGCAAAAAGCTTGTTGGGAAAAAAAGCTGACCATGATTGTTGTCCTGGAAGGTTGGGCGGCGGCGGGCAAAGGGTCTTTGGTCAAAAAAATGGTCGGCTATATGGATCCGCGTGGTTTTTTAGTCCATCCCATCTGGCCTGCTTCCGAGCAAGAGCGGCAATATCCTTTCCTCTGGCGGTTTTCGCAAAAACTACCGGCTTCTGGGAGCATTGGATTTTTCTACCACAGTTGGTATGTGCATGTATTAGAAGAACGGCTTTTTGGGCGGACGACCGAGGCAGAAATCCCGACGGCGATGCGACAGATTAATGCTTTCGAGCGCCAATTGGCGGATGATGGGGTGGCGATCGCCAAATTCTGGATTCATCTGAGCAAAAAAGAACTCAAAGCACGCCTCAAAAAATCCGCCGACGACCCCCTAGACTCCTGGCGAGTGCGTCCAGAAGACTGGCAGCAAGCCAAAAATTATCAGCAATATGCTGCTTTTGCCGAAGAAATGCTCATCCAAACCAGCACTGGTCATGCCCCTTGGACTCTGGTTGAAGGAGACGATCGCCGCTGGGCGCGGGTAAAAGTCTTGAGCAAAATGGTCGCCACTCTCACCGAAGCCCTAGATCGGCTGCAATCTCAGACACCTCCACTGGTTTTGCTGCCACAAGAAAAGCTCGATCCCACCGAACCGGATTTGCTGGCCGGGGCGGATCTGAATCTGAGCCTTTCCAAAGACAAATATAAAGAGCAACTGCGCAAAGAACAGACAAGGCTGCGGGAACTCCAACTTGCCATTTACAAAAAGCAAATTCCCGTACTGGCTCTCTTTGAAGGCTGGGATGCCGCCGGAAAAGGAGGAGCAATCAAGCGCTTGACCGACGTACTCGACCCCCGCAGTTATTTCGTCAGTCCCTTCGCCGCTCCCACCCAGGAAGAAAAAGTCCATCATTATCTCTGGCGTTTCTGGCGTCGCTTGCCCGCTCCCGGCCAAATCGGCATTTTCGATCGCACCTGGTACGGACGAGTTTTAGTCGAGCGGGTCGAAGGCTTTGCTACGGAACCGGAATGGCGGCGAGCTTATCAAGAAATTAATGAATTTGAAGATATGCTCGCTAGCGCCGGATATATCCTAGTTAAGTTCTGGCTCCATATCAGCCCGCAAGAACAACTGGAGCGATTTAAAGAACGCCAGCAAGATCCCTTCAAGGCATACAAGCTCACTGACGAAGATTGGCGCAATCGCGATAAATGGCCTCTTTATTATGTAGCGGTGAATCAGATGATGCAGCGGACTAGCACCCCTATCGCTCCTTGGACTATTGTTCCCGGCAATGACAAATACTATGCCAGGGTTAAGGTTATTCAGACAGTTATCCAGGCGATCGAAACCGAATTGAAGCGTCGCAAGTAGGCGTGTAGGGTGTAGGGTGTAGGGTGTAGGGTGTAGGGTGTGGGAATAATTGTCTATTATAGCGGTTCTCAAATTGTAATTACATCCCGTAGGGGCGACAGCATCCCTTAGACAATCTCTTAGCTCTAAACGGCAACCTCCGTACTGGGATGCTTCGCCCCAGACAACTTCACATCAATTTGAGAACCACTATATCTCCACACTCCCCACACTCCCCCGATCCTTCCTTTCAAGGGTATGTTTTTTATAGTCTTCCTAAATGAGCGAGATCGGTGGGCTGCATAGGTTTCTGGGGCGAAGCATTCCAATACAAAAGTTTTTGTTAATAGAAAAAACTGTCTCGGGAATGCTGTCGCCCCTACGCCTTCAATTCGATACTCGATACCCTCTCTAAAATGCTAAACCTAAAAAACATACCCTTGAAAGCCCCACCCTTCCCCATCTCACCCATCTCTCGCATCCAAGGATTTCTGCTCCCGAATAAAAGACAAATAGTTTTGCTCGACAAAATCTTTCAGGCTTTCGGGCGCGCGAGCCTGAGGAGCAAAGATAATTAGTGCGTCATTTCGGTTATAGTTTGGTTTTTTTGTGTACTTATAATTAGATCTTCCCAATAAAGTTGGAATAGCTTGCGATATAGCCTCACATTGCTTGACGAAAAACCATAAAGCATGCTTGCCATGTATTAAATGGCGGCAATTTTTACGGCTGCGAATTTCATTTTCTGCTTCCGCAATTTCGCTATCCTCGCAGACGCAAAGCTTTTCTTTATTAGGCTTCATTATTTCAGCAGCTTTTTCTAGTAATTTTTTACGATCCTTTGGAGAAAAGTTTGCTTCATCAAATGAGCCAATAAATTGACTAAAATTACTACTTGTTTCTAAAAAATTACTTATAGTTGGCTTGTCGCCTCGTCGCATCCATAGTAAAATTTGTGCCATGAGAGGCATCATAGCTTCAAAAAAACTGTCCTCATTTTTTCTAATAATCCGTTTTATTATCTCCTGTTGCTCTTTGAGGAGGTCAATCTTATGAAAATCGCGAAGTACCCATAATAATACTGCATCTTGGAGAATATAGTTTTCTATGGAGTAGCCATCTGTTATGTACAAATTATCTTGTGGCTTTGGCGGGTTTTTTAGAAAGTCCTGTAAATCTCGATCTACAAAAAAACAAATTCTCTTTCTGGAGACCTCCCCCCATCGAAAATTTTCCAAAGAGCGTAACACCTCTTTCTTACGGCCAGACTTTATAAATTCGACTGTCCAACCTTCAGGGAGTTGAGGTCTTATTAAGTATTCGTAAAAGGTGCGATCGTCGTTACCCTCGACAAATCCATAGACGCACTTGGCTTGTTTTTGATAAATAAGTTTGAAGTCATGAGAAGGCACATCGGCGTCTTCTGCTTCTTTAATAAGCGTATCTGGCGTTATGTTTGTCATAGTGATATAAACTCTCCCATAGAGCGAGCATAAGGTCTTAGCTCATTGTTATAGATAAATGGCGAATGGGTAACAGCTACTAGGCCCACGCAAAAATCACTTTTATGTATATCAACCAGAAATTGTTTTTGCCAAAGAACCGATAGAGACAACTCTGGCTCATCAATTAAGACAAAGTAATGCGACTTTCCTGAAAGATACAAATGGCTAAATAGCGAAACTATTTGCTTTTCTCCAGATGATAAGTCGCTAAGTTGAATCGAGTCACCAGCACAGTCAAAGTTTGGACGGATAAAAAAATCAAAAGAAGTATTGTCATAAACAAACTCTTTGTCTGTCATATACGACGAGCAAACCTCACAAAATTTTGATATGTTCTTCTCTTTCGATTGTAGTGATTTTTGGAAATCCAAAATTTCAAGAAAATAGTGACAAATAATCTTGTCGCGATCGGATGGCTCGTCTGTCGATTTAGCATCCTTAATTGCTTGTAGCCATTCTTTGCGTTGCTCTTTGCCTACGATAGACTCGTCAACTCGCTTGAGTACGGATTCGATCTCTTCTTCGGACAAATCGGCAAGCCTTTGACTGTCTTCCCTTTGGTATGCAGATGAAACTATGTCACCAAAGGGTCTTAGGGTTAGTTCGTTAAGATTTTTAATTTGAAATTCTTTTAACTTATCGAGTTCGTTTTTTATAGTATCCTCAACATCTTGCATTCCAAATTCTACAAGCTCAATATAAGCTTCATCATTGCTCGGTTTTATCGATCTGTTTGGACTAGGCAAATTACTAGAATCGATACCTTCAACTACACTATCCAGTTCGCGTTCAATTCTTCGATACGTTGGCAAGTAAAGAACCTGAGCATTGATTTTTTTTATTATACTATTATTCTTCACCTTCAAAGGTTCATCAGGTTCATCAAGTTCATAAGCTTTTTGTGGAAAAACAACTTTTGATAGACCATAATAACTCTTAATAGCATCGATCATCTGGTTGAACAAAGCTTCAATTTGTTCATTATTTAGTGTGAATTTAGATATTTCTAAAGCATCTATGAGTCCTAACTGGTCTCTAGTTTCGCTTCTGCCCAAGCTACTTGAACCGGAGTGAGCCAAGCGACTTAAATCAGAGTGAGGAATCTCTATATCTTTACCATCATTGAAAGTCAAAATGGCAGAATTGAAGCTAAATTTACTTAGCTCTTGCCAACGTTCTGCAAGAAGATTAAATAATATGCGAAGGAAGGTTGTTTTGCCCGAACCGTTTTCACCAACTAGGATTAAAGTATTGTTTTCTAGCTCGACGTCAATACATTTACTTGTACCGTAGAGTCCTTTAATCTGTATTCGCTTAAGGCTTGCGTTTGCGTTCATTGGAAAGTCTCCTTTGGATTCTTCTTTTCAAAACAAGGATACAGCAGTTCTCAAATTGATGTGAGGCTTTTTGGGCGAAGCATCCCATTACGGGGGTTGTCGTTCTACGGTCGAGATTGCCTAGGGGATGCTGTCGCCCCTACGTTTGGTTCGGTACGTTTATTTGCAAAACAAGGATAATCTGGCCTGCCCCCAACATCCTTCATCCTTCATAACCGAAAGGTGGATTGGGGCTGGCAATAGACTGCAGATATTGTCTAATCGTATCGGCCAGAAGCGACTCGCTAAATTCGACCCCATCTATGATTGCCCCTGTCAGTTTTACTTCGGCAATATCCACATTGCTCAAAGAAGCTCTATTCAACTGGGCGCGATCGAAAGAAGCATTGCGCAACTCGGCACCGCTAAAGTCAGCGCCGATGAGGTTAGCGCCGCTTAGGTTGACGCCCCGCAGTTTGGCTTCTCGTAAATTGGCGGCCATAAGTCTCGCTCCTTGTAGATTCGCCCCACTGAGCTTGGCGCTCATCAGACTGACCCCTTCCAGGTCGAGATGATTCAAGTCTAACCCATTCAAATATGCCCCGCTGAGATTGACTCCATTTAACTTTGCGTCTTGCACCTTCGCTCCGCTCAAGCGAGCATAGGCAAGATTTGCCCAACTTAGGTTAGCTTCTGCAAGATTAGCGCCGCGTAGATTGACTCCTTGCAGATTGGCACCGCAGAGATTGGCACCGCAGAGATTGGCACCTCGCAGGTTAACGCCAGTTAGATTCGCCCCGCTGAGTTGGGTCCTTTGAAGCTGGGCTTTGACCATAAAAGCACCACTCAGATTGGCTTTAGTCAGGTCGGTATCGATTAAATTGCTATCGCTGAGTTTGGCGAAACTAAGATTGGCTCTGTTGAGACTAGCTCCAGAAAAGTTTGATTTGGTCAAGAAAGCTCGACTGAGATTGGCCCCCTCCAAGCGGGCATTTTCTAGGTTGACCTGAATCAGCGGCACCCGGGTCAACTCCGCTCCTCGCAAGTCTATGCCAGCAAAGTCTCTAATTCCTTTTTCGTAAAGTCTCAGGAAATGCTTAACGTTCATTCAACTTTAACTTTTCTTTACTTTTTAGTTTGGCGAAACCGAATTATCGTTTGAATTAACTTGATAAATTAATATGCGTAAATATTATATCAACAGGACTTATAGCACTATGGACTCAGGTACAAAGGCACTATTACCTTGAGACTTTTGACTTCCGCGCAGCGGCACTAGCCTCTGGTGCGTGGCAAACACCCCTACAAAAAGCATCCCTGCTCAGTGCTACCCGATTTAGTTTTATCCCGATCGCTCTTGTTTGGGTCCGTATTTATTAGCGATCGCCTCGTCCCCAGATTGATTTAAGATCGGCCTCGTTACCCCCACACCCGACACCCCACAACCGACACCCCACACCCCACACCCGACGCCCCACCCTATTTTACTCGGCTTGTCTTTAGGTTATTTTTAAGAAATAAGTAGATTTATAAACATCCATTGAGGGCGGGATTCCCCGAACCCAGATGCACTAGCGCCGATCGTCAAAGAGAATATTGGATCTGTTAAAACTGAGAATTGTTAAGTTTTAATGAGTCAGACGCCAACCATCCCCGCACCAAGCGGTATTGGGCAGAGCGTTATGGCCGTTTATTAGTTAAGGAAGTAAAGCAATGTTTCCACTGCTGACCTGGCTCCTGATTTTGGGGTTGATGTTCCTAGTTATTAGGACCCTTATGACGCTCATACCCCCTGAGTTGGTGACCAAGCTGGGATGGCTGTTTTTGCTGTCCATCTTAGTCTTGGCTTTCGTCTTTCCCAGAGATCAGGGGGTTTTCACTGCCTGGAATATCCTCTCCTTGCCGCTCAGGCCCATTGGTTGCGCCATCATCGCTTTGTGGATTGCCTATAGCGGGATAAAAGACGGAGGGATAACGAGCGCAGCAATGAATGCGGTCAAATGGGCATTTCCAATTTTGCTCTTTTTCAGCTTTCCCTACATTTCCCAGGGATTGGAATACAGCACGATCCGCTCCAATGTTCCCACTGAAGATGTCTGCCCTTCCCAGGGGGCGGCCCAAGGAATTCAAGCGGTGGATGCGATTGTATTTCTGCCCAATACTATCTCGCAACCTGGGCAGCCCTATCGTCCGGGCAGCCAAGTCTTAGAAATGAGCGATCGCATTTTTCATGCCGCCAACGAATACAACCGCCAGCGAGCGATCGGCAGTCGCCCTTTAGTCTTGATTAGTGCCAGACCGGCAAGACTGGTAGGGTCGGCGAGGGCTGCATCCTTGCTCGACGAAGCCCAATTGATTAGAGAGCAGCTTCTAGACTTGGGGGTACCGGCCAGGGATATCGAGAACCTGCCGGAAGCATTCGACCTGCACCAAACGACCGAAGGCATAAAAACAACTCTCGAATCTATCTTGCCTCTAGATCCGTATAGAATTATGATAGTTGCCTCTGCTATTGACGTAGGACGCGCCAAGCTGACCTTAGAAAAAACTTTGCAGCAGCAAGGGGCAATAGTTATTGCCAGCGCCCCAGGCTTAAGTCTCAAGCTATGTGGGGACAGACAAGAAGAAGGAATGACGGTTTACGACTGGATTCCCAGCGCCGAAGGGGCATTGCGCAGCACCAAAGTAATAAATGAATTTTTCAGCAATATCTACTACTACTTTCGCGGTTGGCTAACTCCCTGTTGGGATTGCTGGGATTCTGGCACAGACTCCTAGTATTCTATCAAGAAAGAATTGGGAATTGGGCATAGGGAATTGGGCATTGGAAGAAGCAGGGGAGCAGGGGAGCCTTACCTCGGGGTAGCTTTTTTACCATCTCCCTTACTACCCCTGTCGGAATGCTCCTTCAAGCATAAGAGGGCGCGTTGCATTCCAATACATTAGTTTTTGCGAAGAGAGCAAAGGCTGTCTCGGGAATGCTGTCGCCCCTACACAAGCGGGTGTGGGGTGTGGGGTGTGGGGTGTGGTCGCCAAGAGAGTGAAAAAGCCGAGCGAGTCAACACCCTACCCTACACCCTCAATCGATAATACCGAGCGTTGAATGCCAAATATAATAGGACTTACGCAAAATATCCTTCCGGAGCGTGTTTTGTAGGGGCAATCCCCCCGCGCACCGCCAGGGAGAGCGAAGCTATCGCCCCGTTAGTAGAGTCAATGCGTAAGTCCTTCTAAAAAAAACCGAAGGCAAGCCTTCCCCCTTCTGTCAAATCCGTTTAGTCGCCCTATATCAGACAATGGACTTGCTGTAAAAATAAAAAAGCAAAAATCAAAGCTTAAACATGGCTCAATCTAGAGTGCGAAAACTGCTGGGTTACCTGCGGCCTTACTGGCAAAAAGAGGTAGTGGGAATCTTGACATTATTGATTATCAACGGATTGGGGGTTTACATTCCCCTGCTGATTCGCGATGGCATCAAAGAACTCCAAGTAACCCTGACCTTCGATCGCGTTCTATACTATGCAATCGTCATACTCGTATTGAGCAGCATAATGTGGCTAATTAGAGTATTCTCGCGAAGGTTATTATTTGGAGTAGGACGACAGGTAGAGTTCGACCTAAAGCAACGTATTTTTCAAGTATTGCTCCGTTTAGAGCCTGCTTATTTTGCTACAAATACCTCCGGCGACTTAATTAACAGGGCTACTTCCGATGTAGATAACATTCGGCGGTTGGTAGGATTTGCAATTCTTAGTATAGCCAATACAACATTTGCCTATGCCTTGACCATTCCAGTCATGCTGGCGATAGACGTGCGGCTGACCCTGTTAGCGATTTTAGTCTATCCCTTTATGCTAATTATAGTGCAGTTTTTTAGCAATAAGCTAGCCTCTCAGCAATTGGCCGTACAAGAAGAACTATCGAATATAAGCGAGCTAATCCAAGAAGATGTCAGCGGCATAGGTTTAATCAAAATCTACGCCCAGGAAGAAAACGAGCTTCGTGCCTTTGAGGAAAAGAACCAAAAACTACTAGCCGCTAGTCTGGCGCTAGCCAAAACAAGATCGACGCTGTTTCCGCTATTGGGAGGGCTAGCCAGTCTCAGCTTGCTGGTATTGCTGAAGTTCGGTGCGGGGTCGATTGCCGATGGTGCGATCGGCGTCGGCGACTTTGTTGCTCTAATTCTATATGTAGAGCGTCTGGTCTTTCCCACGGCATTGCTCGGTTTTACCATAACCAGCTATCAACGGGGGGAGGTGAGCATCGATCGCATAGAATCGATTCTGAGCGTAAAGCCAAAAATTGCCGATTCCCCAACGGCAACTCCTCTGGACTTAGCAACGTTAAAAGGAAAGCTGAGCGCCCGCGAGTTTACCTATAGCTATCCGGGAATTAAGGAACCTGCTTTAAATAAAATCTATTTTGAAATTGACCCCGGGGAAACCGTGGCAATAGTCGGTCCAATTGGTTCGGGAAAATCTACTCTCGCTAATGCCTTGCCTCGCTTGTTAGATATTGGCTCCGGTCAGTTGTTCCTAGACGGTCGGGATATTACTCAACTGCGCTTGCGGGATTTGCGCGGGGCAATCGCCTACGTTCCCCAAGAAAGCTTTCTCTTTAGCACCACCATCCAAAACAACATCCGCTACGGCAATCCCACCGCCAAGCAATCGGAGGTAGAAGCTGCTGCGAAACTCGCTCAAATCGAGAAGGAAATCCTCAACTTTCCTCAACAATACGAAACCATTGTTGGCGAGCGCGGGATTACTCTGTCTGGCGGTCAAAGGCAGCGCATGGCTCTGGCCCGGGCTCTACTGGTGGATGCTCCAGTTCTAATTCTCGATGACGCCATCTCTAGCGTGGACAATCAGACCGCCACAGATATCCTCAAAAACCTTTCTTCTGGCACCCAGCGCCAAACCGTAATTTTCATTTCCCACCAAATGTCAGCCGCTGCCACTGCCGATCGCATTTTCGTCATGGATGCTGGAAAAATCGTTCAAATCGGCAGCCACGCAGAACTAATGGCAGCTTCAGGACTGTACCGCACTCTATGGGAAGAGCAAAAGCTGGAAGAAATTCTTAAATAATCGAGCATGGATAGTAGAGCAATGGACAATTAAGAAGTTGGGGATAGGGAATGGGGAATGGGTGTTGATTCTGTAGGGGGGAACGCTTGGTATTTATAGCTATTTTTGCCTATAACTCCAATTCCCAAGACTTGTAAAAATTGCCAGTTTAATGAGTATAAATACTTATAGATATTAGTTGCGATCGCCGCTTTACATTTCTGCATTGCTTCTTTACTTAACTGGTTAAAAATAGAGATATAGGGGCGATCGCCCTGAGCGGCAGAACGAGCTTTTTTGCCCAATGCCCAATGCCACCCACCCCCCAACCCCCTCCCAAGAGGGGGAGGTTGCCCAATGCCCAATGCCCAATGCCCAATGCCCAATTAAAATTATGAGGTGTTATGTATTACTGGCCCAGTTTAGTCACTGTCTGCGCTTTATTGGTCTATTTCGCTATCACTGCCAATGTCGGTAGAGCCAGAGCCAAATACCAAATTAAGCCTCCTCAGATGATGGGCAACCCGGAATTCGAGCGAGTATTGCGGGTCCAGCAAAATACATTGGAACAAATAATCATCTTCTTGCCCGCACTTTGGTTGTTTTCCTACTTCATCAGTCCTATCTGGGGAGCTGGGATTGGCTTTGTCTGGATAGTCGGGCGCATTCTCTATGCTTGGGGATATTACCAAGAAGCGGAAAAACGACTCCCAGGCTTTGGCATTAGCGCCTTGGCAACCTTGGCTCTGCTGGGAGGATCTTTGGTAGCGATAGTTCTTGCTATAGTTAAGACTTTTCAATAGATTTAGGACTTAGGAGACTTCTGGAAAAGAAAGTACCGTTTCCCCTCCTGCGGGCGGTGTGGGTGGGTTTTTCCCGATCGGAGTACCCACCCCCAAACCCCTCCCGAGAGGGGGCATCGCACCAGAGCGATCGCTCCCGAGCGGGTACTTTTATTACCAGAAGTCGCCTTAAGCAAATATGGTGTCTTGTAGGGCAATTCCCCCGCGCACCGCAAGGTCAGCGCAGCTATCGCCCCGTCCCGTCCATAGAGTTAATGTGTAAGTCCTAAGATTGTCAAATTTATGAAATCTATCCGATCGGTATTTAGCATCGCTCTTTTTTTTGTTCTGGCGATCGCCGTCGCTTTTTTGTCCTGGAATCTAGTTCTAGCTATTTTAAGCAAAATTTCCTAACCAGGCCGAAAGCGGCTCAAGCAAAAAGAGCATAGTTACTTTTTCTATCCCTAAATTGAAATCCATCCCGGGACGGTGGCCTTACCTTTTGCTCCCAAACAATATACAAATATTATCTAAACCGGCCTCTGGGATGAGATGGCTGTAGAGCTACAGTTTTTTGAGCGGGACTTACGCATCTCCATATTTGATATTTGTAGGGGCAATTCCCAAGCGATCGCACCGCCAGGGGGATCTAGCTATCGCCCATACCCGGGGAGCATTTCACTTTTGTAACGGGACAGCCCGGAGGGCGCTTGTTTTGTGTAGCCGCGCCAGCCGCTTTTCGGAGGCGGGGCTTACGCCTATAGGCGTTAGGCGGCTAGATACGAAATTGAAATGCTCCCCATACCCGTAGCGTAGATGCGTAAGTCCTATTGAGTTCTTTTGTAGAGGAAGCTATCGTCAAGACAATGCAGATGAATAATTTGACCCGATACTACAAACTGCTGGGATTAACTCCAGGAGCCTCCCTCTCAGAAATCAACCAAGCCTATAAAGACTTGGCGCTTGAGTGGCATCCAGACCTCCTACCTAAAGATAATCTGCCCCTGCAAGAGAAAGCTCAAGAAAAAATGAAGGAAATCAATCGGGCGCGGGACGAATTGAGGTCGATGTACGAGCGATCGCCGCGAGTGCCAAAAACCTCTACATCCACCTATCCTTCAAAACCGCACCAAAAATCTCGCCAAAAATCTCGCCAAGAATCCCGCCAAGAGCAAAGTTCGCAGTCATCCCAAAGGTCGCAAGGCAGGCAATACTACCAAGCTCCCTATGCTCGCCAAGAATCTCGCCAAGAATCTCGCCAAGAATCTCGCCCAGAGTCTCGCCAAGAATCTCGCCCAGAATCTCGCCAAGAGCAAAGTTCGCAGTCATCCCAAAGGTCGCAAGGCAGGCAATACTACCAAGCTCCCTATGCTCGCCAAGAATCCCGCCAAGAATCTCGCCAAGAATCCCGCCAAGAGCAAAGTTCGCAGTCATCCCAAAGGTCGCAAGGCAGGCAATACTACCAAGCTCCCTATGCTCGCCAAGAATCTCGCCCAGAATCTCGCCCAGAATCTCGCCCAGAATCTCGCCCAGAATCTCGCCCAGAATCTCGCCCAGAATCTCGCCAAGAGCAAAATTCGCAGTCATCCCAAAGGTCGCAAGGCAGGCAATACTACCAACCTCCCTATGCTCGCCAAGAATCTCGCCAAGAATCTCGCCAAGAATCTCGCCCAGAATCTCGCCAAGAATCCCGCCAAGACCAAAATTCGCAGTCATCCCAAAGGTCGCAAGGCAGGCAATACTACCAAGCTCCCTATGCTCGCCAAGAATCTCGCCAAGAATCTCGCCCAGAATCTCGCCCAGAATCTCGCCCAGAATCTCGCCCAGAATCTCGCCCAGAATCTCGCCAAGAGCAAAATTCGCAGTCATCCCAAAGGTCGCAAGGCAGGCAATACTACCAAGCTCCCTATGCTCGCCAAGAATCTCGCCCAGAATCTCGCCAAGAGCGATCGGCTTCCCGCCAGCCTTACCAGAGTAAAAAGCAGCAAAAGGATCTCAGCGGTGCCGACTTGAGCGGTGCCGACTTGAAAGAGAAAGACTTCGCAGGCAGAAATTTAAGCAACGCGAACCTAAGTAATGCCAACTTACAAGACACCTTTATGCACAAGGTGGATCTGGCCGGAGCTAACTTATCCGGAGCCAATCTATTTCGAGCTAACCTGTTTCAAGCTTGCCTGACAGGAGCTAACTTGAGAGAAAGCAACTTAATTGGTGCTGACTTTAGCGGTGCTGACCTGAGCGGTGCCGACTTAAGGGGCGCTAAAGTCGGCACAAGAAACCGCATTTTGGTAAAGCTCACCGGAGCAAAGTTGACCGGAACCATCATGCCCGATGGCAGCATACATTCCTGAAAGGGAATGGGGGACTGTGGGGAGACTGTGGGGAGAGTGTGGGGAGAGTGTGGGGAGAGGACAGTTTTATTTAATTCTTCCCACACTTCCCACACCTCCCCCTCTCCCCACCTTTCAAGGGTATGTTTTTTATAGTTTCCTCGCAGGAGCGCGGTCGGTGGGCTGCATGGGTTTCTGGGGCGAAGCATTCCAATCCAATAATTTTATTTATAGCAAAAGCTATCTCGGGAATGCTGTCGCCCCTACTGGCAAGGCGACGGTTAAAATTGTGTGTAAATGTAGTAAATGTAGGTTGGGTTTCACTCCGTTCAACCCAACTATACCAATCGTTGCGCCCTTGTTTCGTTCCCGGGCCGCTCCCTACAATTTTAAGCCAGACAGACCACTACGTCCCGTGTCGATACACAATAATGCCAAATCTAAAAAACATACCCGCAGATTGCCTCTCCCCACACCCTTTCAAGGGTATGTTTTTTAGATTTGATGGTTGTAAGGCCAAAATCGACCCTCGAAATATATAAGCCGTAGGGGCGACAGCATTCCCCAGATACCCTTTGCTTTAAACTAAGTTTATGAACTGGAATGCTTCGCCCCAGACATTTATGCCCAAGGCCGGCAACTCCAAAAAGGGGAATTACAAAAAACACCCCAGATACCCTTTGCTTTAAACTAAGTTTATGAACTGGAATGCTTCGCCCCAGACATTTATGCCCAAGGCCGGCAACTGTCGCTATCCCACTTGTTAGGACAGGCGGGACGCTTGTCCTACGGGAAGCGCGATTTGTTTTGAGGTTTTGTTGGGGGGGATTAAAAGGATTTGATATTTTGAGTTTTAAGTTTTGAGAGTTTTGAGCTTACTTATCTTAATTTAAAGACTCAAAACTTAAAACTTAAAACTTAAAACTCAAAACTTAAAACTCAAAATTTAAATAAATTAGGGTTTAGATAGACTACCGCTGGCGGATGTGGAATTAGAGGGAGCGCTGTCAACGCCAATCATTTGGGGAATGGTTCTGGGGGAGCTAACATAGCTGTTTCCCTGACAGATCAGTTGTGTAGAGCCGCCGCCATCGAGCATGATTATTTCACTGGCTCCAAAATAGCGCAGAACTTCAGCGGCATGGGGTTGACTTGCAGACTCGGAGGTAAAAATTAGCACGGTTTCTTTGTTGCCGTCAAAATTTTCGTCTTTCAAGCCGATAAAGGTTCGACCGGTCTCTTTGACAATTCCTTTGTCAGCATCTTGCTTGAGGCCGACTATAATATTGGGGGCGTCCGAAGCATAAAAGCTGTTGGGTTCAAAGGCTTTAATTTTGGCGCGATCGCTCCACACTTCCAGCATCATTTTTTCTTGGGCGTACTCGCTTTCCCCAGCATAGCCATCTGTCAGTATCTTGCCATCAGCTTTAATCGGGAATGCTAAAGCAGTCGCCTTAGCGCTATCATTTCTAAAAAATTGACCGTTCGCAATACAAAAGCTCTCCTGACTGGTTTGGGAAAACTTAGTCCAAGCCTCTTCCATCTTCTGACGCAACAACTTGGGATCGTTGCCGCCATATACCCCTTTACCTTGACCGGGATCGCTGACCCGTCCATTTAGAAAGCGGATCGATGCCCCAAGGCTTAGGTCTATTGCTTGGACGTAATCCACCCCGTTTTGGTAAAGCCTCGCTCCTGGAGAGTCTATCGCCACCTCAAAGTCAGAAAACAAATCGGGGACTTCAGGCTCCCTGAGGTCGGTTCCGGGCGGTAGCAGATCCTGCGCTTTAGGCAAACATCCTTGACATATTGCCAGTATCAGCATTGCCAACGGGATCAACTTTTTGGTCATTTTAGCCATTCTCCTTTTTCAGTGGCGATCGCCTCATCGCTCCTTGACTATTGTCCACCATTGCGCGCCCTCTGCCATAAAATCCGGCTCTATTGAAGGCAATTTTAGCAAGACTCAGCGCGATCTCTCTCGAAAAAATTATTAAGAATGACCGAATTCTAATCGCAGAAACGCCACTTAACGGTCCGTTGTATATTTTCTTTTTTTAACGAGTTTATTCTCAATAGCTATGCTAACCTTTAACCCATTTATAAACTTATCCATTGATTTTATTGTTTAAAACTGCATCAATATTTCCTTTTTGTCCCTATAAAAAAGCTATTATTTTAAATAATCTATATAGTTCCTCTCTAGAGCAACAAAAAAGGCCCCAAATACTGCATAGAGTTCTTTTGAGCTATTGGTAATATGGAATCGGCAGTGAGTTGCCCTCAAAGAGAGCGATCGCCAATATAAAGAGAGTTTATTTTATACTTAATCCCGAGCCAGTCAGCTCCATTGTTTATTAATTAGGACTTACGCTAATTGCCAGATCTAACAGTATATTTAGCGCTTGACGCAGTGCGGCACCCTACATACATACAGATTATTAGCGTAAGTTAAGTTATTCTTTTTTTAGCAAAATTGCCGAAATTGGGTTGACTTATTAGCCTTGCTGACCTTTTCGTTAAGCGCATACTTTGCGACAATGCCAGCGGACGCTAGTCCGAAACAACTTATAGCAGCAAGCTATCAGCAGTCAGCTAAAGTTCTGGCAACAAGCGCACTCTTTGCGTTTTGATTCCTGTCCTAATGTCCTAACCTTAATCGGTAGTGCTACATATCAAATCCTTTTAAACAATTCCAGTATTTGTAAGGGCAGTCCGAGTGGCGGCGGCTGCCCCTGCGGCTCGGGGCGATAGCAACGCTTTCCCTAACTAACGGTGCGCGGGGGGTTGCCTACGGGATTTCTGCGGCAAGCGGATTTGATATTATTTTCCAAATCGATGAGACCAGATCCGGTAAGATCCGGCAAGAGCGAGGGTATCCGATCGAAACAAACCCCCAGCAGATCCGGTGCTGGGGGTTGCATTGGTAGGTAGCGATCGCCGCTTACTACATCACTTATTCTTTTCATCCTCTAAATTCTCGCTTTAGAAGCTGGGGTTGAAATGTAGGCGACCGTAGCCGAGAAAATGACCGTCAATATTGTTTCCCTCTGGATACGCCGTGACTCCGAACAAATAGACGCCACCAAAACGGGGATTTTCTTTGACTCGGACAGAAACTGTTACCGTGCTGCCCGGAGGTACGGGAGAATCGAATACTATCGTTACCTCTCCCTTAGCGGAGGGCAGTCCTCCGGTACTGGCTAAAGACAAGTTCGGCCCGCCAGCAAAGCTATCGCCGATGAAAGCTTGGCTCCGATTCATATTAAACTCTATTTTTTGCACCCCCGGTTGCTGTACTATTTTGACAGCTTGTAGGGATTCGCCAGCATTCTCGGGAACGGTCACGGTGAAATGGTAAGATGCCGGAGCATTAGACGTACTAGAGCTGGCCGCAGACCGTATCAAGCGGGGAGCCGTTTCAAATGCGGCCCGTTGGTAGGCAGTTTGTTCGTAGGCAGTTTGTTCGTAGGCACCCTCTTGGCGTAGCTCGTTCGCAGCACTGGGGGAAGCGACAAGGGCTGCAGAGAGCAAGGCTCCAGCTATGAAAGCGCTTCTCGGGTTCTTGACAAATTGTCTAAACATCCTCTATACTCCTGTTTTCTGCAAGATAAATCTTTTTGATCTGCTTTTCTAGAACAATTGTTCCAGAAAAAGGCAAAAAAATAATCAATAACTACCGGATCTTATCTGAAAATAAATTGGGACCCTCTTTGCTTTGATACCGGATTTACGACTAACAAGATGCAAGGAGCGATCGCTCTCAATGAGTCTCCGTATCTTGCGATCGCCCTATTCTTTTTGCCTTTGGATCTACTCTAACACATTCTAGACCGATTGGTCAAAAATTTTATGTAAAATCACTGCAATGACGATAGGGCCACATCAACCATATTTTGCAACACTTGAGGATTGGGAGAAGTTTTTGCTACAACACTTAGTCCGCTGGTGGTTCCGATTAAAAACTGAGCTAGAGCATGGAGGTCGTGGCGATCGCTAATTTCCCCTTGAGAGCGGGCGCGACGCAGGGCTCGATAAAAAGCCCGCTCCATTCTTGAGAGATGGGCGCGCAGGGATCTAGCTGCCTGCGGATCGTGGCCGGCCAACTCTACCATAGAATTGACAACCAAGCAACCCTTACATATTTCTTGAGAAGATAGGGCAACAACTATCATTTTAAAAAACTGGCGAATCGCATCTAGACTGGCATCTGGACTCTCCAAACCCTGTAGCATCTTGCTTGCCGTAGCCTCGCGATAGCGATCGAGAACTGCTATGAACAGGCTGTGTTTGTCCCCAAAGGTATCGTAAAGGCTGCCTCTGCTAATACCCATATGACCTACCAAGTCTTGAACAGAGGTGGCCTCGTATCCCTTGTGCCAAAATACATCCATAGCTCGCTCTAGCACATACTCGCGATCGAACTCTTTGCGTCGTGCCATTATGTAGTATCCTTTTTGCCTAAACTAATATCTTTCCATAAACCACCAAGCGTAAGGTTGCATGGCAGTAGTAACCCTGCTCTTGGTGTTTTTTTATATTTAATTCTAGAACGATTGTTCCAATTTTTCAAGGGTAAAAATACGGAAAAACCGCCTTAATTTCCCTTATTTCTAAGATTTTACGCTGCATAAAGGGACCGCAATAGCTCTTTGCTAGCGATCGCGTCCCCAGTTGCCCCCACCCCAGTTGCCCTTTCCCAAAGTTTCCCTCACAGGACTTACGCAAATCGTCAGAACGACTCTATATATAGCTTATTGTGCGCGTTGCTAACCCTATCAATAGCGTCTTTGCGTAAGTCCTGCCTCATTCTGATGGAGCCAGCCAATCCTCGACATTCGCTCCCCCAATCCGCAGCATATCCGCATCGTGAGAAACCAGAATTAAGCCCCGCTCTATTGCCGTAGCAGCGATTAAAATATCGGCAGTTCCCACCGGCGTTCCCGCCCGCCTCAGTTCGGCATATATTTGCGAGGCGCGATCGAGTATCTTTTGGTCTTCCAGGTATAAAACAGTCAATTCAGTGTTGCACAACTCATTAAAGCGTTCCAGCTTTCTGGTAGCATTTTTTGCCAATAATCCTCCTTTGACTTCAAAGTAGGTTATGCAACTGATAAAAATTAACTCCCTAACCAGCAGGTATCGGATTTTCTTTTCGATTCGTTCGCTGCTAGAGTTTATAAGCACCGAAACGATATTCGTATCGAGTAGATAGCTCATTACCAGTTATTCCTCTTGGGCATTGCTTCCACAAACTCGGCTTTTTCTTCTGGAGTCCAATCGCTTAACAGGTTAATCAGCACCTCTCCGCCCATAACTCTCCTAATCCTTACTATTAGATCGCTGTCTGGCATGGCTTTGAACTCTTCGGGAGAGAAATGTTCTTCTAGCAGAGGCGCTATAATTACAATTGTCTTCTCCTCGTCTAATTCCTGGAAGAGACTGTCCTCTCGAATCAATTTTTCGATGATTGGCGAGATGCGGGCAGTTATTTCCTCTTGGTAACTGGCAACTTTAGGCATACAATCCTCCTTATTACCGTTCGAACGCGAAATAGAAGCTCTTTAGGTAAGAGAGCCTATTTCATTATATGGCAATTATTAATAGAATAGGATACTCATAGGAGCCAGAAACCCGTCTTTTTCAAAAAAGCCCCGTCCTACGGGAGCCAAGGGAACTATCGGACAGGCGGGACGCCCGTCCTACAAAAGGTGAGGTTTTGATACAGCAAAACTATCCTCGTAATTAATAAAGCAATACAGGTCGAGTTTAGGACAATTCAAGATTGCCAAAGCTAGTAACAGCAATAGGCTTAAAGCTGACCGCTGATAGCTGACTGCTTACCGCTATAATAGACCCCGAAAATAAAAGGAGGCTGAGACCTATAAACGATAGTTTTGCGCAGAAGCTCGCGGATTCTGTAGGGGTTGAGGAGCCATTGCAGGGAATGTCGATAAAAAAGAAGAGCATCGCTTTGGCAGTTTTCAGGCAATCTCAGCAAGCTGCCAAAGAGCGAAAACCCTAACTGCTCCATCATTTCAATAACAATGGGGTTGGCGCTGATGGTGTAGGCGTTTTTTTTCCTAGCCGCAATTTCCCTGACAGCTCGATAAAATAAGCGCTTGCCAATTCCCCTGCCTCGAAACTGGTCGCGGACAAACAGTACGGCAATTTTCGTCCAGTTTGGGCTGAAGTCATAACTGAAACAAACCCCCATAAGGGAGCGATCGCCTCCTTCCGCTACCAGGATGCGATCGGCAGCCAGCCATTCTCGCACAGAATAGCCCACTATATAAGGAGTTTGCTGGATTTCTGCCACCAGCAACTCTGCCTCTTGTTGGCTTAGTTTTCTTTTGACAATTTCAACCATTTGCCTATTATAGCATTTCTCAAATTAATGTGAGTTTGTTTGGGGCGAAGCATCCCACTATGAAGATTTAGGTTTATAGAAGACATTGTCCTGGGTATGCTATCGCCCCTATCTTCTAAATTACACTTATTTGAGAAACGCTATATACTCAAGATTTTAACTGCTTGGCCACAAGGCTGCAATTACAGAAACGGCCAGCATCGCCAAACAAACGTAGATACTTAGGTTACTGCGTGCGATGCGCTGGAAAAATTTGATGACATTGTGTTTTTTTTCAAATTCATCGTTTGGCAGGTGGAGCTTTGACAAGGAGAGAGAGGTGGCTTGAAAAACCCTTTCATAGTGGGAGCCTCCCCAGGAGATAATAATCAAAGCTCCTGCTGAAACCAGCACTATTCCTACCAAGACCCAAGAGCGAGCAGAATCGGAAGTAACGTCTTTTCCTAAGAGACTTTCAAATAGAACCACAAGTGACATACCTGCGGCCAGGAAATAATAGCGCCTGACAGTAGTAATAAATTTGTGGCAATATTCTTCAAAGTTATCCATAATAGTGCGATCGCCTCGCAGGCTTTTTGCTTCAATTGCCGAGGCGACCTTAAAACTTTCTTTTCTGAGGAACATTAAATCGTCAAGGGCTCCATAGCAGCCAATGTAACAGACGAAGTAAGTGTAAAATAAGTTAACTAGCGAGTAAGGTAGGTAAAGTAAATAAGGAAGATGGTAAAGGGTAAAAGGATTGCTGCCATTGGCCGGAGTGCCTCCGCTGTTAAGAAACCGAAAGCGGATTTCTTGAGGACCGCTAAAAAGGTGGTGTTCGACTAGCACTATCAAAAAGCAACAGCACAGACCAAAACATACCAAGCTAAATAATTCGAGAATTCCATTGGAGTTGGCGGAACGGTTGCGAAAATTCAAGAGCTGGCGAGTTTCTTTAGTAAATTCAACGCCGACTAGATAAATAACTTGAACAGTCCAAATAGTAGTTCTAGCGAGTTCGACAATCCAGCCCCGCTCGCCAAATACCTTCCAAGGCTCGCTGGTAAACCAAACATAAGAGGCCAGGAGAGATATGGTGGCGATCGCCAGGAGCAAAACAGCGATCGCCACCATCATTTTGGGACTCAGAGGCGTTGCATTCGGCTGCGAATATAGCGGCGTTTCGCTGCCTCCGGTCGGATATTTCGCCGCAACATCCGGTTCGCCCTCATCGGCATCCGGCGCTAAATTTGCTGAATTTATCGCTTCGGATCCTACATATTCGGTTGCATATTCGGTTGCATATTCGGTTGCATATTCGGTTGCATATTCGATCGCATTTACGGGGGAAGCATCCGGCAAAGCATCCGGCAAAATGGCAGCCTGCGAAGTAACTGTAGCAGGTTCGACCGCAGCAGTTTCGACCGCAGCAGGCTCGACCTTGCCAGCCAGCCACTCCTGCCAAGTGGGGGGCGACACCGAGGGATTTTGACAAATTGCTGGCAGCCAATTTACACCCGGATAAGTATTATTAAAACTGTCTTCCAGGGCTCCTCGGGCAATCCGCACCGCCCCATCAAAGGATTCGTTGTTAGCAAAAGCTTTGAGAAACTCCTCCAAAAATTTAGGAGCAACTTCGTCCGGCACCGGCTCCCGCATGACTATGCTCAGGGGCAAGCGCATATTCGCGAGCTGATTGGCCAAGCCCAAGCCATCGCAGGAGTTGAAAATAGCTAGTTGCAAGCCGTTGTCGTCGATCGCCTTATCCAGGGCATTTTTCAAATCGGCGATCGCGATCGATTCCTTCTCGTTGAGTTTAAACCAACCAATTTTACCTTCTCTGTCGCTTGCGCTATGTCCCGCATAGAAGAAAATATGCCATTGTTGCTCCCGCAGCAACTGGCGTACTTCCTCTGGCGGCGGCTGTTTGAGAACGGTAATTTCCGCCTCGCGATCGCGCAAATCCTCTAGCACTTTTCTGTCTAACTCAAGATTCAGAGTTCTGGCATAGCCGAAAACTGCCATAATTCTCACCTTGCCAATGGGAGCGGTTCGACTTTTCGGCCTTTGATATGCTGGCGGGCTCAAGGCAAATTCTGTTTTCTTATAATTGCCAACGGCCAATAAATCCCAAGCTTGCCAGGGCAGTCGCCGCAAATTTACATCCTCGGTTTCCAGGATAACTCGAACCCTTTCATTGGCATTTTGCACCAAAGCATCGCGAATAGGCCGCCAATCCTTATGCCCGGAATTGAGCCATTCGTCGATTTCTTCTGCTAATTGACTGGCTAATTTCGGATCCCTGGATACCACTCGCACAGATCGGGCTTCCAGGCGCGATCGGTCTTCCGAGGGAAAAGCACAGCGCCAGCGATCGAGAGTTTCCAGCAGTTTGGGGGCTGGGGGCAGGTTCCCTTGAATTTTGCCGACTGTCTGATGAGTCCCGTCGTCTTCCTTAATCTCCACGGTGGCCCGAAACCCCTGCTGGAAATTTCCCTCTGATAGCGTCAGTATCGCCAACTTCGCCATCGTCTTCTCCCGGTTAGCGCCAAATTTAGATAACAAAATGTTCTGTTATCATAGCATCTGGTATAGTCAATTTAATGCT
Source organism: Oscillatoria sp. SIO1A7 (assembly GCA_010672965.1). GTDB lineage: Bacteria > Cyanobacteriota > Cyanobacteriia > Cyanobacteriales > Laspinemataceae > SIO1A7. The sequence goes on along the minus strand of JAAHFN010000027.1, from coordinate 45,079 downwards.
AAAATATTCTCCGGTTTCCCCGCTTAGCTCCAGTTCCAGGAAACCGCTTTTGGCGTTTCCGGCCTCCGCTTCTAGAATCGGATTTTCGTTTTTATCCAAAACGATCGCTTGCAGGTTGGGAGGCAAATCAGTATTTTGGTCTCTGGGATGAACTTGAATTCTGATGCCCGTGTTGCCATCGGCCTCCGGGACGAGAGCGATCGCCAGTACCGCCGATTCTCCAGCCAGAGCGATCGGCTTGCCCCGGATAACCTCCGGCTCCCACTGCGATCGCCACCCAAAAGCAAACTTAATTTGTTCCGAACTTAAAAGCTTTTCTATTGCCTGCCAGCCCGCCGCCAACTCATTGCCAAGCCATTGGCTCAGATTCGTCGTGCTTTCTTCCTCCGCCCAGAATTCTTCTCCCGTCAAAAATTCCCGCTCCAATTCCAAAGCTGCATCCATCAACTCGCCGGTTAATTTCAAACTTTTCCCATAAGTACGAGCTAGGGCAACTGGCACTTCCAACACCGCCGCCCAGTCTAACTCTTGCTGGTGAAAGGCTTGAATCTCCGGGTCTTCCTGCGAGACCGTTCCCACTTGCAAGCCGAGAGATTGGATTTCCCGAACCGAAGGCGGTCGGTCAATTAAGCCGTGGTAATAATCCCCCACGTCCAGCAACACATTATATATAGGTCGCGATAGGCGCTTGCCGACGAGATGGGATAAGTTGCAGGCCAGCATCGGCAAGACATGCCAAGTTTCGGCGAGTAAATCTCGTCCCATGCCAGATATCCCGGCGGGAATCAAGATATCTACATTGCTTTTGCGATCGCTTTTTTCAGAAAGCAGCATTACAGATACGACCCGCCACTCTTCCTCTGGATCGGCTCCTGAGTCTGCCAGTCGTTCCGGTTCTTTGACGATCGCCACATAGCGCGGCGGGGACTTGCCCTCTAAAAAACGACGGGCTGCCTCTGGGTAGAGTCGTACTTGCTCTTCTGGATCTAATTCCAAAGGGCTCTGCACCCGAGAACTCAGCTCCCAGATTTCCCCGGGCTTAATTTTTTCTGGGCTAAGGGGCGATTCTCTTGCTATTGATTCGGTTATCTTCATCTTGGTTTTTCTATTAGGACTTGCGTTGAGAAACCCAGTTTTTCAACAATACCCTCGTCGTTTTACCGGCCGTTAGTAAGGTATAGGGGCGCTGTAGGGGCGACAGCATTCCCGAGATTTTTGCTAGTAGAAAAAATCTATTCTATTGGAATGCTTCGCCCTGGGTTGCATAGCCGTCTGGGGCGAAGCATCCCAAGACAATAACTTTACTTTATAGCAAAGGTTACCTCGGGGATGCTGTCGCCCCTACATCCTTTGCGAGGAACTTTTTTATCTATCGCCTTCCATGCATTCTGCCTTTTGCCTTACAAAATGCGATCGCAGGCCAAACCAGAGAGTTGTTCAGATAGGCGTTGGTATTTTTCAAAAAAACCGGGTTTCTGGCTCAACGGGGTTTTTATATAGCTCGGTTTCTGGCTCCAACTAGCTAGCATCCTACCACCGAGCATCAGAGCGATCGCGCTGTCTGGCTTGGCGCTGCATATCTCGCAATACTATTTCTACCCCAGCCGGAGTTGCACCCAAGTTTTCTGCCAAGCGCTGGCACAACTGTTTTCGGCGCTTGGAGACTTCGCTCTGGGAAATTCCCAAATCTGCTGTTAGCTGTTTCTGAGTTTTTCCTTTGATTAAGCCCTGCCAGAGCTGGAGATAGTTTTGGCTGGGTTCGCTTCGGGCGATCGCCTCCACTGCTGAGCGCAACTTGACCGGATTGGGGAGCTTTACCGTTTCCTTATTATCTGACGCGGGTTTTGAGGAGCCGGGACTTTTTCCCTTGCCTTGATGAATTGCTTGCTGTTCTCGCCGGACTCTATCGACAGTCACAAGTCCTAATTCTGCTGCCACTCGCCGCAATAGCTCTTTTTGAATTTTGGATACTGCCGGTTGCTGCACTCCTAAATCTGCCGCCAGTTGCGACTGAGTTTTATCCTCCAGCAAACCCTGCCAGAGTTGGAGATATTTTTTTCCCGGATAGCGCCGGTTAATCGTCTCTATTGCTTCTCGCACCTGCAATGCCAAATTGGCGCGCTCGACCGCATCCCAACTGTTAAAATCGTCGGCGATGGTTTCCTCAAGTGCTATCTCAGTTCCCGGGATAGTTTGGGACAAGCTCTGGCAATTCATCCTTCGCCGTTCTTTGCGAACTAAGTCCTTGATGCAGTTCAGGGCGATCGCCGCAGCCCAACTGTAAAACTCTTTTACTCCACCTTGGCGGAACTTTCCGCTTCTGGCCGCCAAGAGAACTTTCTTCTGAGCCTCCTGAGCCGCATCCTCCCAGGATAGGGAAGTACCGGCGCTGTTTTTCTGGGCCAGCCTCTCGACTTTCTGGCGATACCTCCCGTCGCTCAAGAGGCGATCGCAAACTTGAGTTTCTCCTTGGAGATATAGCTCCACCAGTTTTTCCGGCCTTTGTTCGAGCCCTTTTCCCAGACTTTTTTCTGGCCCTTTTTGCGGCGGTTCTTCTCTGGCCATATATAGAAGTGCATTCCGGCATCACAGCAGCATATCTATTTTAACCTGCCAGAGCAATAATGGTCCAACAGAGCCGGCGGGAAGGGAGTGTGGGAGGTGCGGGAGGCCGCCTACGAGGTGTGGGAGGCCGCCTACGAGGTGTGGGAGGTGTGGGAGGCCGCCTACGAGGTGTGGGAGGTGTGGGAAGAAGACAAGAATACTTGGAATATTCCAACCGATTAAAAACGTTTTTAATTTTAGAGGTTGTCGGAGTAATGCTATTGCTCCCAATATCGCCTGATTTTTTAGGCTATTTCGGCAATCTCGTTTAACTTACTAATGTTTTTAGGAAGGAACCGGATGTCAGTTGAAACGCAAGGTTTATCTCTAGAAAATCGCGGCTTTCAGAAAAAAATAGAAGCGCTTGATTTAAGTCCTATAGCCTATAATTTGATGCAGGGATCGGGCGGTGGATGGACGCGAGAGCAAACGACCCGAGCGATCGCCCGCTATCTGATGTTTCTCAGCTTAATCTACCTCTATCCCAGTCGCCCAATTGTGCCGACGCCGGAAATCGATGCGGTCTGGCACCAGCATATTCTCGATACGAGCAAATATGCGGCCGATTGCCAGCAGCTTTTCGGCCGATTCGTTCATCACTTCCCCTATTTCGGACGCCGAGGCGAAAGCGATCGCGTTTCTTTGCAGGCGACTTTTGCTGAAACGCAGGCGCTGTTTGAAGAACATTTTGGATCGGAAGCGCTAGCAGAAGCGGCTCCCGGCTCGGAAGAAAATAATTCTCCCCAGCCTGCGGGTTGCGATCCTATCAATTTTGCTACTAAAGTTCGGCCGACGGTCGATATCAAAATCGCCGATGCTTTGCAAGTTTTGCCTACAGATTGGCTGGATTTTTTAGGATAATATTGGCTTCGCTATCCTTGGATGCGGACGGATGCGGGTAAAAGCTTTGAGAGTTAATCCCAAGTAGCGATCGCTCCTGAATTCATTAGATAAGCTAAGGGGCGATCGCTTTTCGCATTTTTTAGCTTCACTCTTCCGTCGCCAGCCAGTCCTCTAACTTCAGACCCGGAACTCTCAGCATATCGGAATCGTGAGAAACCAGAGTCAAGTCACGGGCGATTGCCGTTGCCGCTATCAAAATATCCGCATCCTCTAGCAGCGTTCCCTTACTTTTTAAATACGCATGGATTTCTGCCGCTCTCTCTAAAATATCTAGATCGCTTGGCAGAACTGCATATTTTTTGCACAATTCATTCAAGTCATGTAGTTGCCTAGTGGCATTGGCTGCAATTAATCCTCTTTTCACCTCATAGTAAGTCATCCCAGGCAAATATATTTTTGAATATAGAAGATCCAAAATTAATAATTTTTGGCGTATTTTCTCGTTTTTTTTCAAAATCGCCGTGACTATATTTGTATCGAGCAGGTAACTCATATCGCTAATTATCTACCTTCTACTGCAGCATCAAAAATTTCCATTTGCTCTGGTGTTAGCTCATTTAATGTCCCAGCAACAGCCTCTCTCACCATCACTCTATCTATCCTTGCTGTCAGTTCGCCGTCGTCTAGAAAAACAAGCTCTTCTGGAGAAATCTTTTCTAACGAGTTTGAGAAAACTTGCATGATTTCATTTTTCTCTAAGCGCTCCCGGAATAGATACTCTTTTTGCATCAAACTATCGACTATAGCCGATATACGGCTAAGGACTGTATCTTTGGCTGTACAGAATTGATTCATAATATCCTCCTTGTCTTTTGCTAAAAATTGTCCGCTCCCGTTTTTTATTATAGCCTGTTTAAGGGAGCGATCGCGACAGTTAGATTTGCTGTCGCCCTTGAATTCATTCCAGAAGCGATCGCTCTTGTTCGCCCTTTCCTATTTCATCCTTTCGCCTCACTCTTCCGTCGCCAGCCAGTCCTCTAACTTCAGACCCGGAACTCTCAGCATATCGGAATCGTGAGAAACCAGAGTCAAGTCACGGGCGATTGCCGTTGCCGCTATCAAAATATCCGCATCCTCTAGCAGCGTTCCCTT
>JAAHFN010000027.1:0-40380 GCA_010672965.1 Oscillatoria sp. SIO1A7 | reverse complement strand
CCAGCCAGTCCTCTAACTTCAGACCCGGAACTCTCAGCATATCGGAATCGTGAGAAACCAGAGTCAAGTCACGGGCGATTGCCGTTGCCGCTATCAAAATATCCGCATCCTCTAGCAGCGTTCCCTTGCCTCTTAAATCCGCGTGGATTGCAGCGGCTCTCTCTATAATTTCTAGATCGTCCAAAAACAATACTTTTACTTCTTGGCAAAATTTAGTAAAATTTGCCATTTGCCTCGTGGCATTAGCATATAAGAGTCCTCTTTTTACTTCGTAATAGCTAATTATACTAATATAAATATCCTCTTCTTTAACCTTTAAGCTCCAAAATTTTGCTTTAGCTCGCGCATTCTTTTTGACAAGGTAACTTATGACGTTGGTATCCAGCAGGTAACTCATCTTCTCTATCTCCCTTCCACAGCGGCGTCAAACATCTCCATTTGCTCTGGAGTTAAATCGTCCAACATCCCAGACACCAATTCAACTGCCATGATTCCGGTAATCCTTTTGGTCAGTCTATCCTCATCCAGAGCAATAATCTCTTCTGGCTCTACCACTTCATCTAACAGGCCAGAAAAAATTTGCATCAGTTCGTTGTGGTCTAGTTCTTCTCTATATAGATTGTCGTTTTTCATTAACTCCTCTACTATACCCGATATCCGATACAATGCTGCATCCTTTGCTGTAGAGATTATTCCAGTCATAATTTCCTCCGATTTGCTGACTCTTCCTAAATATATATTGTAGCCGTTGCTAGCCGTTGCTAGCCGTTGCTAGCCCTGGTTAATTATTATAACCTGCTACTAGGGTTGGCTCGCGATCGCATTATTAATTAGAATTCCTCGATCGCATTTTTTGGGATTGGCTTAGGTCGGGTTGCGCTCGGTCGCGATCGCCTGTGGTATCAAGGGGTATCGAGGGGCGATCGCCATTTACAAGCCTCAATCCTCCTCGGAAGCGAGCTTTTCTATCAGCAACATGAGATAAGAGAGACCCTACCATACAGCCGCCAAAGCAATAATTAGACAGCTACGCTATAGGTAAGGCTTAGATAAGCTCAAGGCACCACAAATAGCGTTAAATTGGGCTATTTGCCTAAATTATGCCAAGAGTAATATCAAATCCGCTTAAACAGTCACAGTTTGTAGGGGCGGTGCCCCCGGGAGCGCCCCGGCCGCCTCGGGAGCGTCTGGGGCGCTCCCGGGGAACCCCTACGGGATTTATGTGTAATTAACCGGATTTGATATAAATAGCCATTTCCGGCACCTGCGAGCTATTATCGAGGTCAAACAATCCCATAGGGTAGCGCGGACGTGCTACCCTAAAATCCATTCCACTTGGAGCTACGTTTTTTTGTTGTCACCCAACATGGCTGTCGAAAATTTTCTAACAATAGACGATCGGGAAATTTCCCTTAGACAAGCTCTAGGCTATCTTCGTGCCAGCGGAGACCTCCAGCAATTTATGACGCGCATCCTGCGCCAATATGCAATAGAACAAGAACTGGAAAGCCGCACGGATCTAGAAGTTGAACCCAGCAGAATCGAACAGGCGATAGTTGACTTCCGACTTAAAAATAATCTGGTTCCTGCAGAAAGTTTTGACAAATGGCTGCAAGGCCAAGGTCTGACCTACACCACTTTTCGCGAGCAAGTCACCGCAGGGCTAAAAATCGAATTGTTTAAGCAAGACGTGACTGCTGCTAAATGCGAAGAATTTTTTAACAAAAACGAGGCCATGTTCCAGCAAGTGGTTCTCTCTCGGATTGTGGTGGCGGATGCGGCCAAGGCCGCCGACCTCAAGCGCGACCTAGACCTTGGGGCGTCCTTTGAAAAGCTTGTCAAAGAGCATTCTACTACCAGCGATCGCGTCTTCAATGGCATGATGGGAGCAGTAACTGTCGGCCAATTGCCAGAACCCCTGCGGGTTGCCCTGGATGGTGCCGAGCCCGGGGATATCCTAGGTCCAGTGGAATTCGAGCGGCGTTACAGCCTCCTGCGGCTAGAGCAGCGGCTCCCAGTTTCCCTAGAAGGACAAGTTAAACAAAATCTGCAAAACCAGTTTTTTGAGCAATGGTGGCAGCAACAGCTCAAGGACAAAACAGTTAAGCTCCAGATTGAGTAACTACAATCTTGTCGCTCTAGTCCCATTTGTTGTCAGGGGTTGGCAATGCAAGAGCTATTAGGCTTAATTGCTTCTCTTATACAATACCTTCGCTATTTTCTGTAGGGAAAGATCCCCCCAACCCCCCTTAAAAAGGGGGGCAATAGTCTGAAGCCCCCCTTTTTAAGGGGGGTTGGGGGGATCTGGCGTTGGGAAACTCTCCAAGTATTTGTTGGCTTACTCGCACGAGTTGGCTGCGCCAACGTCCCAGAGCCGCTCCCTACGAGATTGCTCTAATTTTTGATTTTGGCGAAGGTATTGTTATAGAAAGAAAACTTATAGCCTCTCCAACCCCCACAGGTCTTTTATCTAGCTCCTTTTGGCTTTTGGCAAAAAAATACAGCCAACTGCCAAAGGGAGCTAGAGAAAAGCTGGTAGTATGGAGGGGATCGATATGCATAAGTCCTATATTAGGAGCGGCTCGGCAGAATATTGAATCTGGCCAGCCTGCAAAGAAATTGTATTGCCAAGAAATTGTATAGCGAGGTGAGGAGCATTCGACCATTATGACAGTGGCACAGAAGCTGGCCGATGATTGGCGATCGCGGTGGCAAAAGGAATGCCCCGATAGAAGCAACAGCGAAGGGGATTGCGTTATCTACTGGCTGCAGGGTGAAAATCCCGAGCGGTTTGAGGAACTAGACCGCAAGCAGTTGGAAATCGCCTCCGTTGGCATGGATTATCGCTGGCGGATTTTGCGCGATCGCTACTTGGCAGTATCGCCAGCACAAGGGTATAACAACTTAATCCGCCGCTTGGCCAGTTTGGTGTTGCTGCGCAATAAAATCCGTACTTGGGTTGCCCTCAGCCGCGATCGCCAGCGCACGGTCTTAGATGTTTTGCAAGAAGTGATTCAAGAACTATGCGAGCGCGATCGCTATATGCAGCAGCAAATTGCTTGGATAGGCCAGTGCAGCGAAGATAAACGCCTGCGCAATGCTCTACTGCTAGCGACCCTGGAAGAATATTGCTTGCGACCCGTTCGCAACCAGCCCCTGATTGCCCTGCGGTTTTTCAACTACCTGCGTCGCTCTCAGAAAGGGGGGCTTACTCAAGTGCCCGAGGCAGAATTAATTCGGCTGGTTTCCGAAGAGATTACAGGAGATGAGAGCGACGGTCCAGTGAGCCTCCTAGATAACCAAGCGATCGCCCTTTCTCAAGATGCGGAAGTATGGCAAGAACAACAACTGCTGCGCTCCAAAGTGCAAAAAGAATTCGAGAAGTATCTCAGCGATAATATAGATCCAACAGCCGCTAGGTGGTTGCAGCTTTATCTGCAAGGATTTTCTCAAGACGCTATTGCCAAAAGCCTGAATCTGCCGATACGCCAAATCTATCGGCTCCGGGAAAAAGTCAGCTATCATGCCATTCGCGTTTTTTCCCTAAAAACAAAACCCGAATTAGTGGCTGCCTGGTTGCAGACATCCTTAAGCGAGCATTCTTTAGGACTGACCCCAAAGCAGTGGCAGCAATACTGGGAAAATCTGACTTCGCCACAGCGCCAGTTGCTCTCCGAGCTTAAGGATGGTCGCCCCATCGAGGCGATCGCAAAAGATATGAATCTAAAAATGTCCCAAGTGTTTAGCGAGTGGACCAAGCTATACTTGGCTGCCCAATCTTTACGCAACTCTTCCTGAGCATCCTCAACCAATTAAGTCTATAAGCAATTAGCAACTAGCAACTGATAGTTGTCTGGGCTATTTGGCATCAGAATTAAATAGGCTTGATAAACTAGAAAAATCCCTGGAAACTCCAAGGGATGCGGGTGCATCTAGCCGTTTTCAGTCAACTGTCCGCCCCTGGAGGCCAAGGATCGAGGATTTCAAGCGCGGATCCTCTTGGCTTCCCAGGGGGCGATTGGTTGCTGAAAACGGCTCCGGTATTCTAGATTCAGGTAGCATCTGCTCGCAAAAGGAGCGATCGTTTCCCAGGGATTCATGCAAACAAACCCCGCTCGTTTAGTTCCAAGCCTGCCATCCGCTAATGCCATCCGAATCTCAGAAGTGACTGGGCTACCTAAATGGATTCTCATCAGATTTTCCAGCTAATCGACAGCATCTTGCCTTTTGAAGCTTGCCTATACCATGAAGTTTTACCTTTATCCATCCAAGGTAGTCGCCTTCATCTGGGGATGGTGGATCCTAGTGATGCTGCAGCTTTAGATTACGTCCGGCGGATTCTAGGCTATGTCAATTGCTCCCTAGTGCCCGAACGTCTCGAACCAGAAAAACACAAGTCAATCCTCTCCGCTTACTTGAGCCAAAGCCGCAGTAAAAGTTCCGGCAGCCCTACCAAACCAGTCGCCAAAGCAAATAGCATTTCTACAACGGCTTCCAAAACAGCTTCTGGAAAAAGTAAGGATTCCACACAGAAGAAGGCTTCCCCAGGGAGCCAGGTCGCCAGTCAAGGAGCTAAAACCGCCTTCGTTTTCCAGCCCAGAGGCGAGTTGGTTGGCAAAGAGCGGCAGCCGGTGCCACCTTCATACCCATCTATTGCCCCAGAGCCAGAGGCTGATAACGTTTTCCAGCCCAGAGGCGAGTTGGTTGGCAAAGAGCTGCAGCCGGTGCCACCTTCATATCCAGAGAAACCATCTATTCCCCCAGAGCCAGAGGCTGATAAGCCGCAGGTTCTGGAGGTGAAGGCTTCCTTATTAGATGCTCCTGTGGAAAAGCTAGCTAGCCTCCCTCCCGATCGCTTGCTCCAAGAATTGCTAGCCCGAGTGCTTCAGGGAGGAATTGGACGGCTATATTTCGAGCAACAAGCAGATTGCGGTCGAATTCTCTGGAGCCAAAATGGAATAGTCCAGTCGATTTTGGAAAAATTGCCATTGCCCCTGTTCCTAGGAGTAATTAGAGAACTAAAAAAACTGACTCATCTGCCTTTAGAACCAATAAAACAACCGAAACAAGTGGAGCTGTCCGGTCGCTATCAACAAGCAGATTTGTTATTGCGTTTGCGAGTCATGTCCGGAAACCACGGCGAAGAAGCTACCCTGCAAGTGTTGCGGGGAGCCGCTTTAAAATTTTATCAACAGCAGCAAATAGCAGCTCTTAGCCGAGAGGCATTGCGCTTAGCTCAGGAACTCCACAGTAAGGTGAATCAATTAGAAAGCAGCGCTAGAGATAATCGATCTTTACATTCTAAACATCTAGACGATTTGCCAAACTTAAGCCAGATTGTTGGGCAAGTACACAAACAAATCGAGGCGATCGCCGAAGCACAAACTAATAGAGAGTAATGAAAAGGTGACGATTGCGCGAGCGGCCTATAGCATTCTTAAGCAATACTAATATCAAATCCGGTTAAATAGTCACAGTTTGTAGGGGTTCCCCGTGCCCGCCCCGGCCGCTCCGGTTGGTCTGGGGCGGGCACGGGGAACCCCTACGGGATTTATTTATGGAACAGCTACGCGGATTTGATATAATTTCTCATTCACTAAGCTCATAGAGCCAAACAGATGACGATCGCAGCAAAAGAAAATTCACCACGGTTCGCCCCCGAACAGTATTTCCTTTGGGAAGAAAAACAAATTGACAAACATGAATATATTGACGGGCAAGTCTATGCTATGAGTGGTGGCACTGTAAATCACGGCCGCATTGCCATTCGCCTTACCGCTATATTCGATGCTCATTTAGAGGGTAGCGGCTGTATGACTGGTAACTCTGACATCAAGGTTAATATTGTCGAAACCAATAATTATACTTATCCAGATGCTAGCGTAACCTGCGACGATCGCGACAAAAGCACCCCCAACTACTTTACCTATCCATGTCTAATTGTTGAGGTCTTGTCAGATAGCACTGAAGCTTACGACAGAGGGGGCAAATTTAGAATGTATCGCAAAAACCCGCTTTTAAAAGAGTATTTGTTAGTTAGCTCTACCCGTATTGAGATAGATTTGTATCGCAAAAACGATGCCGGTGAATGGACAATCGTTAATTACCAAGAAGGAGACACCGTAGAACTCAAAAGTATAAACCTTAGTTTCCTCGTCAATCGAGTCTATCGCGGCCTCACCCTCGCTTGATGAATTTAAAGGAAAGAGCATCATTACCAAGCGGCAAATCCGACGGATTGCGGGCGATCGTGCAGAATGTCACATATCTGTCTGCCGTTCTGGCCTGCCTGGATACTCAGCTTTAGGAAAGTGTCAAAATTGCGATCGCCTTCATTTCTAACTTGCTGTACAGTAATAGGGAATCTGCATCAACGTGTTTATAAATTAGTAATAATTGCCTATTGAAAATATATATGCACTTATATATAGTTTTACTGTGAGTTTGCTTTACCCAAGGCGAACTGACTTATCAGCGGTTGTACGATCGCAGCAGCTTCTGCTACTCAACAACGAGGTTATCCAGCAGCTCTGGCATATAGGCACCAAGTGCGATCGCCCCTAACAGTCATAGGACTTACGCAAATCGTCAGATCGATCGCTATATATAGATCGTGGTGCGCAGTGCTACCCCTACGAATAGCGTCTTTGCGTAAGTCAAATATGTTGCATAACACTCTAAGGTTCTACAGTTATATGGCAGATCCGAATAAGTTATGTAAATAAGGGTGCGTAATATAATGGTAAAGGTGACGGATAAAATCCTCAAATGTGGAGCTTGCCAATTTTTTATGAAGCGTGCAAGCAATATCCCGGCATCCACTTTCAGCAAGGTAATGGCTGGAAACGATATAGCAGTAAGCGATTAGCTCTGCTGCAGTCAGCAGTCAGCTAAAGTCCTGCCATCTAAGTAGGGCCTGCTGAAAAGAGCCTTACAGGTTCTACTGTAAGGCTTCTGAGTTACCAAAAATGCGCTCAAATGAGCATATATAGGTGTAAAATGGGTAAAAATGTTGCATTTACCGCCGATTTATGTACCGTAAAGAAAAAGAAACTGCTCCTAGTAAAAAAACTTTTGCACTGTCCCCGGAATGGGAGTTATGTGAGGATAATCGTTGGGTAGTAATGGCCCGGCTAATACCTTGGTCGGAGTTTGAGGAGGAATATGCTTTATATTTTTCAGAAAGTATGGGAGCGCCAGCAAGCCCCATTTAGGACGGCACTAGGAGCCTTAATAATTAAAGAAAAGTTAGGTATTAGCGACAGGGAGACGGTAGAGCAGATTAAAGAAAATCCTTACTTACAATATTTCATAGGTAAAGATACTTATAATAATGAACCACCATTCGACGCATCAATGATGGTTCATTTTAGGCAAAGAATAAGAGCAAATACAATCCAGAATATTAACAAGAAAATGGTAAAAAATGCAAGAGAGGAAAAAGAAGAATGCTCGGATAAAGAGTCTATTGAAGAAGGGAAAATAGGAAATAGAGGCAAATTATTACTAGACGCAACGGTGGCACCGGCAGATATAAGATATCCGACAGACGTTGGGTTATTAAACGAAGTCAGGAGGGTGACAGAAAAAATAATAGACATCTTATACAAGTCTCTGAAAGGAAAAGTAAATAAAAAACCAAGAACCTATAGAATAAAAGCAAGGAAGGACTACCTAGCAATAGCAAAAAAGCGAAAGACAAGTCGAAAAGAAAGAAGAAAAAATCAAAAAAAACAATTGCAATATATTGAAAGAAACCTCAAGCATATAGAGAAATTAATAGAAGAAGGTGCAAGTATTGAAAGTCTTAGCAGCAAGCTGTACAGGAAGTTTTTAGTAGGAAATGAAATCTACAGACAACAAAAATGGATGTGGGAAAATAATAAGGATGTAATAGAGGACAGAATAGTGAGTTTAACTCAACCTCACATTCGTCCAATTAAAAGAGGCAAGGCAAAAGCAGACACAGAATTTGGCTCGAAGCTGTCAGCGAGTTGCTTTGATGGTTATGTGTTTTTGGAACATTTAAGCGCTTAATAACTATAACGAGAGTGGAGAGTTAAAGACCCAAGTAGAGGCATATAAAGAATATACAGGGTATTATCCAGAATCGGTTCATGTAGATAAGATTTATAGAACTAGAGAAAATCGTAATTGGTGCAAGGAAAAGGGAATAAGAATAAGCGGTATTCCTTTAGGAAGACCTCCAAAAAATACGAGTAAAGAAGCAAAGAGGCAAGCTCAGTTAGATGAAAGAGTTCGCAACGAGATTGAAGGAAAATTTGGGCTTGGGAAAAGAAGATTTGGCCTTAACAAGGTCATGACTAAGCTTGCCGAAACCTCGGAAACAACTATTGCAATTACTTTTTTAGTAATAAATCTTTCTACCCTGCTTCGGAGGCAGGTGTGCCTATCTTTTTTGCTTCGCATTACGCTATTTTTTGCAGATATATTACACTCTCGATCGATTGCTCGGGCTTAAACATCAGTTTTTCTCACATTAGACCGGACTTAAGATAAATCATTAACTCGTACCTGACTTTTTCGACTTATTCAGCAAGCCCTAAGTAATAGAGCATTTTGATTCCTGTCAAACACCTTAATCGGTAGTGCTATAAAAGTGCATCTAAGGGAATACTATTATATAGTAAACATAAAAAATTTTAATTATTAATTAAACGCCAAGGCTAACGATCGTTTAGATAAGCAAGGTACAATATTATGGTGCATCAGAGAATTAAAAAATCATCTTGGACTCCTCCAATCCAAGCAAAAGGCTCTCAGTTGGCTCCGCGCCCATTTCCCGTCCAAGCACAACAAAAATCCCATAGACCTCCTACCCAGGAGGAAATAGAGAACGAGGCTTTCGAGCGGCATAAATTTGAAGCGTTTGGACTCCAGCTAAAGAAGAAGCATGGCACGATTAGACCTGTTGAGCGGGAAAGGTTGGGCGTTTTGCAAGCCAAGATAGATAATTTCAGGGCAAGGCTAAGGGAACGGGCAACAGCAGGGCCAAGCTTGTCGGAAGTCCTCGCTCGTAATGTTCGGGCAACACAGACAACCGAACCAGAAGCACCTGCTCGGCCAAACGCAATCCAAGCAAAAGGTGACACAACAGGCGATCGTCTAGAGCCATCAGTGGAGCAGCAACCCAACAAAACCGGGTTGCCCGACGCGCTCAAAGCAGGGGTGGAAGGTCTATCGGGATATTCCCTTGATGATGTCAGGGTTCGTTTTAATTCGCCAAAACCTGCCCAAATAGAGGCACTAGCTTATACCCAAGGAACAGACATTCATGTTGCACCCGGACAAGAGGAGCATTTACCTCACGAAGCATGGCATGTGGTTCAACAAAAACAGGGACGTGCGAAGCCCACCGTGCAGACAAAGGGCGGACTCAGCATTAATGCTGACGCGGGGCTCGAACGGGAAGCCGATATCATGGGGGCAAGAAGTCAGCATCAGCCATTAGTCATGGCTGATGATTTGTATGCGTTAAACGCAGTTACCAACTTCGAGCGAGTGATTCAAGGGTGTTGGAATAAGAAGTTCCAAGATTATTTATTTGATAAGAAAAGTAATTCTTCCAAAATAGAACACTGGGAAGGAAATAAGAATTTTAGTCTCTATTTGGCCAATCGTTCATTGGAGAAGGAAGAATCGGAGAAGGAAAAGTCGGATAAAGAAAAATCGGAGAAGGAAAAGTCGGATAAAGAAAAATCGCCCAAGGCGGCGTATATCATTAACGCAATTCTTCCCTACACCAACTTGCATGAGATGCCTAATGTTGTTGGGGAGATGGTTCGCGGTATCGACGAAAGTGACTATTCTCGTATTGCCGTGATTTTGGGAGTAAACGCGCCGAAAAATAAAGCCTCAGACCTAGATAACGCATTGCAAAAGCAAGCCAAGCAAGAGATCGAGAATTTTCCATTTCCCGTGGCTATTGTAAAATCCACATTTGTTCCAAATAAATCTAAAGGCTTTCCTTACGGAACAATGCGCAATGAGGTTCTACATAGTCGCGAAACGAAAGAAATGACAAAATACTTTTCGTCAGTGATGGATCTTCATCCCTACATTTCGTTTCAAGATTTTGATATGGGTTCCCGCAGTGTCGGGGATGAGAACGGAATGCATATTTTCTATGCTGTTGACAAGATCTTAAGAGACGGTTTCTTTAATAAGGTTGGGCTAGATGAAGATTTGTATGAGCCTAAATCTAAAAAGGCTAAATATAGCGAAGAACCTGAAAGGCAAGAGATAGAAGATTTTGTCTCACCAATGCGTCCGCTAATGATTGCGGGAGGCTACCGTACGGGAACTCCTGAGAAATTGAAAGAAATGGTCGAACAAAAATTGAAAGAAAAACCCATCAATAATTTTGATATGCAAGAATTAGAACAAAAATTAGAGGAGTTCGCCAACGTTACAAAGCAGGACATGAAATATCGAGATCAATATGCAAGGATTCATCCAATGCTGCCCTATGCGCCAGAACCTAACTTGTTTATTGACGCAACGGCTGCTTATAAGGGAAGTCCTTTAAGCGAAACTAAATTAGAGTTTAGTGAATTTCGTGATGAATACACGGAATTAGCCAAAAACCTTGCACGGTATGCTGCTGAAGAACTGGAATACTTTTATAGTGAGGAGTACGCAAAGGCGAAAAAGAATGAAGTTGTACCTCCAACTACACCATTGAAGGACTTTATACCGGATCGGCTAGATGATAGCAGTCTAGAGAATAATCCCGAAGTTACAGAAAAATATCTAAGGGATACAACAAAGGATGTTGTGTCAAAGTTATTGATAGATGCGCAAAATAATAGGCATCCGGTTCGCGGTCAGTCATTCTTTGTTGATTTTGAAAACATGGCAATCGAAACGGATTTGTCAAGATTAGCCTATGATTTCTTAAAAGGAAAATTGACTCAAGGCTATAAAGGACTAAAATTAATTCAGAATCGAATTTTTAAAGACAGAGAAAATGACAAAAAAGGAATAAAATTAGCTGCCACTAGAGATAAATTTAATGAAGAAATTAAACAGAAGGGCTTGGCGGGTCTGGCTCAGGAAGAAAGTCAGATTACAGAGTCCGAGCAGGCCAAAAAATATGACAAGAAACTTGTTGGGGGAGTTGGTAAGGAACTGAGTCCCGTGTTCTCGATTCCCTTCAGTGAAAAGGGACCATTTACTGGCCTTTATTTTGGTCTTAAACCTTATGAAGGAGAAAAAGAATCTGTTGAAAGGTCTCCAAAACAAGCATTATTACATCAAATCTCCACAGTGCAGGAACTTGAAAAAATATTAAACCAGGAAAATTTCTAGCGTAATTATTTTCCCTTGCAACAAAATTCCAATGTTCGATTCCAGGTAAGTGATTGGACCAAAGATGACGGTAATTGTGGTGTTTGTGCATTGGGCATTATTCTTGGCAAACCTAGTTTGACCAGGAGGAAATTAATCAACGATCTAAAGCGTTTGCAGAAAAGTGATTTGCAACACAGAATGATAAATGCCATTTCGGGGGACAATATCAAACGGTGGCTAAGCGATGACGAGTTGCGTAATATTGGTAATTTGCTTGGGATTAACGACATTTCGGTTGTTATATTTAACACCGATACAAATGAATGGATGACAGTGCAAGGCAATCCCGCTAACTCGGAAAACATCATAGGAGCTGTGCCTTCAACGATTGGCGGTGAAATAAATCATTGGGTTGTATTGCGACGTCAAGAAGGGAATGACCAGGCTAGGGAAGTTAGCAGTGCTGAAAACCCCTAAGGTTGCTCCGAATTGGTAGGAACAGGCAAACCCAGAAGCCGATCGCCCACTTCAAATATATGTACATTACGACAAACAATCAAAACAAAACAACCCATAGACTGCAAAGTCCTGCCACGAGCGTGACCGGGATGTAGGGGCGTTTCGCTGTCGCGATATAAAACGCGCAGCATGCCCGGAGGGCATAGCGTAACGCCCCTATTTCTACGGGTAGCAAACGCTAAATATATGGTTATACCTGCTTCGATGGGCGTAAGTCCTAAGAACTATACCGGCTTAGCCGCCTCATCAAGGAGCCACCAGAGTTCTCCAACAGGCTCAATCGACCTAGAAGGATAGGTTATGGGGTCGGCTTCGGGAGCGAATACTTGGGCTAAAGCTGCTTGTTTGTTCTGCCCAGCTACGAGAAAAATAACCGACTTTGCCCGATTAATCAAAGGTATGGTAAAAGTGATGCGGGGTTCGCCGTCTTTAGAACCCACTGTAATTAGCTTATCCTTCACCTGTAATGCTTCGGTGTGGGGAAATAGAGAAGCGGTGTGAGCGTCATCTCCCATCCCCAATAAGATGATATCAAAACTGGGAAATTCTCCAGGAGCAATGCCGAAGAACTCTTGTATTTCTCGTTCGTACTTTTGGGCGTCGGCGGTCTCGTCGGAAGTTGTGGGAATTGGGTGGATGTTCTCTGCTGGAATATCTACCCTATCCAACCATGCTTGGCGAGCCATGCGCTGATTGCTGTCGGGATGGTCTGCGGGTACATAGCGCTCGTCCCCCCAAAAAATATGTAATTTATCCCAAGGTAGGTTTTGCAGGGCAAGTGCTTCGTAGAGAGCTTTCGGGGTGCTGCCTCCAGAGAGGACAAGGCTACAGCGGCCCTCAGATGCGATCGCCCCCTCAATTTTGGCCACAACCAGATCTAGGCAGCGTTCTATCAGCTTTGCTTTATCTGGCAATACTTCAACGGTGTTAGCCATCCGCTCTCCTCAATTCTTTTAATTCCCCAGCATAGCAGCAAGCCTCCCTATTTTCTACCGAGTGCGATTTGCCCTCCTTGCTCCTCCTAGGCAGAATTGCTCCTACATCTCTGGGCAGTCCCCTCCCCCGTAAAAAAAGCCGCCTGTAGGGGCGATTTCGCGAAATCGCCCCTACAGGCAAATCTTAAGTTGTCTAACCAAATATGCGTAGTGCTAATTTATTGCTTGGAATTCCCCAAACAGAATTGCTATATATATAGCACTACCAATTAAGGTGTTTGACAGGAATCAAAACGCGCCTTTTGCTTAAAATGGCAAGACTTTGACCGAAAGCTGACTGCTGAAAGCTGAAAGCTGAAAGCTGAAAGCTATCTCGCCGAAAAGGACTATCCCAATCCGAATCTAGGATCGCTACTAGCATCGACAAATAGATTGGAATCTTTGAGCAAGTCGGGGGCAACGCCGGGAACTATACCTAAAAATTCCTCTGTGCTGGTGATTTTAATCGCTGTAGTATTCACGTTGGTGCCGTTGATAGTCACGTTTGCTGGCTCGAAGGTCAAATCGGCAAAAGTGAGGCCGTCATTTAGACCAATGCGATCGCCATCCACAATCGTGAAGTCACCGATAATATCTACTTCACTCAAATTCGTCGAAGCATGGCTCAAGCCCTCATTGGTATTGTCGTCATTTCTCAAAACAAATACGTCAGCGCCAGCGCCACCAGTAAGGCTATCCGCGCCAAAGTCGCCCACCAGGAAATCGTTCCCAGTTCCGCCAATCAGAATATCGTTATCTTTGCCGCCTCGCACTACGTCATTTCCGATTCCGCCATCAATACTATCGAAACCGTTATTGCCATTGAGAACATCGTCATTTTCGCCGCCAGCGATCGTATCCGAGTCCCTCCCTCCCCGGAGAAAGTCATTACCGCCGCTTCCTACTAGGGTGTCTTGACCTTTGTTGCCATTAACTACATCTCTGGCGGAAGTGCCGGTAATATTGTCATCGCCATTCAAAGCCCGAATCGACGTTCCGGAAGCTTGGGGAAGGTTAGTCAAATTGACATCATCGGCATTGTCGGTAAGGTTAAAAAAGGCCGCGTTAACCGCAGCATCAATTTGCGAATCCTGCCTGTTTTCCGGCAGGCCGTTCGGAGTTTCCTCGCCGGGAGCTGGGGCAGTGCCGGGGAAGCTGAAGCTAGCCGTCTCCGTATCTCCCAGATTGGCATTGGCAGCGGCAAAAACAGTGCCATTATGAGCGAGAGCCGGACTGGTACTTACAGAGGTAGTGGCTCGCAGGTCGTATTTTAAATCCTGGGCGCTACTCAAGCCAAAACTGCTGACGCGAATTATGTAAGAACCCACCCCAGCTTCCGGGGTGAAGGATACCACCGAGTTCCTATTGCTACCGGGCGTGACATCATCATTGGCTGCTACCAATTCCCCTCGATTGCCGCTCAGCACTCTAAAGACTTGGACGTAAGGGTCTCTGGCATTTAGCGACGCAGCGGCGTCCGTCTTAGAAATAACTTCGATTATTGCTTGCTCGCCAATAGCCAGCCCTGTTAAAGCCCAATCATCGAAATTGGTATCTCTCCCGGTATAAGTTCCAGAAGGAGCAGATGTATCGGTGGCAGAAGCCGGATTGCTATTGAGAATTTGGTCTATTTGCTGTGCAGTACCCATTGTTGCTTGCCTCGTGGTGCAGAAGTAATAAAACCGAACTCTTTCTAAAAAAAATATTTTTCTATTCTTGCGTTCGTTTGACCCAAGAGCGTTTGCAAAAGTTCCTTAACTTGGTTAGGTTGGGACTGTTCGTATTAAATGAATATTTGAATTTTATTGTCTATTGACAATAAGACAAAATTAGAGTAAAAAAGTTCCCGTTTTTATGGGCGTATTACCCTAAGTTATGAGTTATGAGTTATGAGCTTTAATTTATTAATTACAGGTAGTAAACTGAAAACTTATAATGTTGAGGTTTCAGTTACGCCGAGCATTGGGAGAATGTTAGAGTAATGGGCATCGGGCATAGGGCATTCATAGCGGTCAGCGGTCAGCTCTCAGCAGTCAGCTCTCAGGCACAGAGCAGCAGAGCAGCAGAGCAGCAGAGCTTTCTTGGGCATTGGGCATGTTCGCATTGGGCATGTTCGCATTGGGAGCAGAGGACGAGGAAGTGTGGGGAGTGTGGGAGGCCGCCAAGCCCCGAAGGGGCGGCTACGCCTACGGAGTGTGGGAGGCCGCCTACGAGGTTTGGGAGGCCGCCTACGAGCTGTGGGAGGTGTGGGGAGTGTATCGCAGCAAACTAAAATCTTATGGGAGTTACGCAAATCATCAGTCAGGACTTACGCCTAGATTTTGTAGGGTGTCGCACCGCGCACCAAACTCTATAATTAATCGTCCAATTTGCGTAAGTCCCGATCGGTTTTAACTCTATATATAGCGTCTGGTGCGCAGTGCGGACCGTACAAAATCTAGGCGTAAGTCCCGATCTTAGTTTTACAGGACTTACGCAAACTATAGGGTTTAACTCTATATGTAGTGTAGGTTGCGCATTGCGCAACCTACGAATAGCAGCCGTGCGTAAGTCCTTTTTTAAAAACTTAGTTAAAAAATAATAGTGCAATGGCGGATAATCAAGGGCAACCACAAAAGCAACAAGGGGTTACAGCCGATGTAAAGTCGAGAATAGCCGCTTTGAAAAAAGCTTTGGAGCTAGGCGAGGAAGGCGTGACTCTGGCAATAGAAGCTTTGAACGATGACTCGGAACAAGTGCGCTCTGCTGCCTATCGGCTGCTGCGCCCCAGACCGGAACCTATAGTAAAACAAGCGCTCAGGGAATACAATCCCTATCGATTTTTTAAATGCTTGCGCACCCTAGGAGGACATTCCAGCCGAGTTTATGCGATCGCGCTCTCTCCCGACGGACAGACAATAGCCAGTGGCAGCAACGATAATCGAATCAAAGTCTGGAACTTAGAAACTGGAGCCAAGCTTCGCGTCATCACCGGGCATACCGACTGGGTGGATAGCGTTGCTTTTAGCCCGGATGGAAAAATTTTAGCCAGCGGCAGCGGCGACGGGACGATAAAATTTTGGAACTGGGAAACCGGCCGAGAAGTTAATACATTCCAAGGGCATTCGCGCTGGGTAACTTCTCTAGCTTTCAGTCCCGATGGCAAGATTTTAGCAAGCGGCAGTAAGGATAACACTATTAAACTATGGAGTCTGACAGCGGGAGCGGAGGGGAGAATCAAAGTAGAAGCCATACGCACCCTAGAAGGACATTATGATTGGGTATATTCTGTGGCTTTCAGTCCTAATGGCAGAATTTTAGCTAGTGGCGGCGACAGTACGGTAAAAATCTGGAATCCCAGCAACGGAGAAGAAATGCTCACTTTTATGGGACATTATGACTGGGTTTATGCCGTAGCCTTTAGTCCCGACGGTTGCCATGTTGCCAGCGGCAGCGAAGATGGAGTGATGAAAATCTGGAATCTGAAGACGGGAAAAGAGGATGGTGCTTTCAAGGGACATTCTTCCGGTGTGAATTCTGTCGCTTTTAGTCCCGATGGCTCCCATGTTGCTAGCGGCAGTGCCGACCAGAAGATTAAACTCTGGAACCCGCGCACGGGAAAGGCGGATCAGACTTTTATCGGACATTCAGATTGGGTGAGTTCGGTGGCTTTTGCTCCCGACGGCCGCACTTTGGTCAGCGGCAGCGGCGATCGCACTATTAAGCTCTGGAATCTGGAGACCGGGGAAGAGAGAAAGACCTTAGGGGAAGATACAGAGGTAATGGAGTCGGTACTCTTCAGTCCGGCGGGAGAAATTTTAAATCTGGGAAATTCTGGGGAAACTCCTAAACTATATAATTTGCACGCTGAGGAAGAGCTGCAAAGCATTACCGGACAGTCAACCTGGGTGGAATGCGTGGCGATTAGTCCCAGCTCGCCAATATTGGCCAGCGGTAGCGAAGATGGATCGATCAAAATATGGCACTTACATACGGGTAAAGTGCTGCGAGTGCTTACGGGTCATGCCGGCGGAGTTTGGGCGATCGCAATTGCCAGTCATAGCAATATCCTGGCTAGCGGCAGTAACGACGAAACAATTAAACTCTGGAACTGGGAAACTGGAGAGGAACTGCGTACTCTCACCGGACATTCCTCTCGAATTGATTCTGTTGCTATTAGTCCCGATGGCAATATTCTGGCTAGCGGCAGCGCCGACGAAACTATTAAACTCTGGAATTTGGAAACCGGAGAAGAATTGCGGGCGATCGCCGGACATTCAGCTCCAGTCCGGTCAGTGGTTTTTCATGCCGACGGAGAAGTTCTTGCTAGCGGGAGCGAGGATGGAACGGTGAAACTTTGGAACTGGGAAACAGGGGAAGAATTGCTGGTTTTCCAAGGCGATCGCAGTGGAGTTAATTCCGTTGACTTTAGCCCGCGATCGCCTTTACTCGCTTGCGGCTGCGAAAACGGCAGCATTAAAGTCTGGAACTTAAAGACCAATCAAATTTATCGCAGCCTTCCCGGACATGATGACGTAACTACCTGCATCGCTTTTAGCCCTTACGGCCACCACCTCGCCAGTACCAGCGCCGATAGCAGCATTAAACTCTGGAATCTTTATAATAGTAAAGAACTCCGCACCCTATCCGCCCATTCTGATTCTGCGAACTGCATCGCTTTTAGCTTGGAAAAATCCAACCTTTTAGCGAGCTGCAGCGCTGACGGAACGGTGAAAATATGGGGGGTTAGATAAGAATTGGGCATGGGGCATTGGGCATGGGGCATTGGGAGTGTGGGAAGGGTGGGAAGGGTGGGAAGAGGGAGCAGAGGAGCAGAGGAGCAGAGGAGCAGAGGAGCAGAGGAGCAGAGGAGCAGGAGCAGGGGAGCAGCAAACTTCCCCTCTGCCTCTTCCCCCTTGCCCCCGATGCCCAATAATGCCCAATAAGGGACTTGCGCAAAAATAAAGTACCAGTCTCTAAGCGTTCTTTGACCACCGTTCGGGCGCTCGCTTGGTCGTTGCCCCGGTACATTATTAACTTGCAAGTCCCTAATGCCCAATGCCACCCACCCCAAGGGCACCCTCCCAAGAGGGGGAGGTTGCCCAATGCGAACATGCCCAATGCCCAATGCGAACATGCCCAATGCCCTTAATTTAGCCTTTCACAATCGGCCCAAAGTCTGCCAACACCCGGGCGTGGTTGCGCAGCAATCCTAGGAGATTTAAGCGATTGCTCTGGATTTCTGGATTTGGATCCATGACGAGGACGCTATCGGCACCATCGAAAAAGGTGCTGACCGTTGGCGCGATTTCCGCTAAAGCCGCCACCAGTTTTTGGTAATCTCGCTGCTCTCTCGCTGCTTGGGTTTTTGGCACCAACTCTAGCAAAGCATCGTAAAAAGCTTGCTCGCAAGACTTTTGGAAATGCGCCGGCTCTACTACGGCTGAGGGTTCTAGGGTTTTAGTATCTAAAGTACCTTGTTTGGCCAAACGAGTCGAGCGATTGACGGTTTCGTAGATTTGGTCTAGGGTGCTATCGTTGCGGATGGATTGCAGAAAAAGAGCCCGATCGCGAACGTCGAGCAAATCTTTTAAAGCCCGTTCTGTATATTCTGGGTCGTCTTCTCCCAGCACCGCATTGACCAAATCGTAATCAATGGAACGCTCTTCGACTAGCAAGGTGCGAACTCGCTGCAAGAAAAAGTCATTTAATTGCGATCGCAGTTCCGGCGCTGCTTTGGCAAAGCTGGCAGTAAACTCCGCAGCCGATCGCTCTATAAGTTGGTGCAAATTCAACGGCAAGTCCGCCGCCCAGATGATATTAACAATTGCATTGGCAGCGCGACGCAAGGCAAAGGGGTCGGAAGAGCCGCTGGGCAGCATTCCCAAACCGAAGATACCAACCAAAGTATCCAGCCTATCTGCCAAACCGACCGCTTGACCCGTCAGGGTTTCTGGCAAGCGATCGCCTTCCCCGCGAGGCAAGTAATGCTCGAAAATAGCCGTAGCTACTGCCTCCCCTTCTCCAGAAGTCCGAGCGTATTTCGAGCCCATCACCCCTTGTAACTCTGGGAATTCATAGACCATCTGGGTAACCAAGTCTGCTTTGCACAGCAGGGCGGCGCGTTCGATTTGGCTGCGTTCTGCCTCCGATAATTCTAACTGTTCCCAAATAAAAGAGGCTATTTTGCTCAGGCGTTCTACTTTCTCTCGAACCGAGCCCAATTTTTCTTGGAAGGTTACTTTTTCTAAAGCAGCTACATAGCTTTCCAGAGATTTGGCAATATCGGCTTTGTAGAAAAACTGAGCATCCGCCAATCTGGCTCTAATCACCCGCTCGTTACCAGCAGCGATGATGTCGAACTTGGCAGGGTCGCCGTTAGCAACGGTTATAAAATAAGGCAGCAATTCGCTAGTTTCTTCGCCGGACTTGAAAATTGGGAAGTAACGCTGGTGGACGCTGGTTACGGTGGTAATGACTTCCGGGGGCAGGATCAGAAATTCTTCGTCAAATTTGCCAACTACGGCCGTAGGCCATTCTACTAAGTTGGTGACTTCTGCCAGTAAGTTGGGGGAAATACGAGCAAATCCCGCTATTTTTTCGGCGGCGCTAATGACTTGCTCTTGGATGGTTTCCTGGCGTCGAAGCGGATCGGTTTCTATGTAGGCTTCGCGGAGCTTCTCAATATATAGATCTGCTTGGGGAATCGAGATGGGTTCGGGATGCAGAACCCGGTGACCGCGAGAGAGGCGATCGCTCTGGATAGTCTCGGAACCGTTTTCCAGCTTAACTGGCACTATTTCTTTATCTAATAGCGCCGCCAACCAGCGCACGGGGCGAGAAAATCGGAAGTCTCCATCTCCCCAGCGCATAAATCTTTTGCCTTCTAATTTAGCAATCCATTCGGGAACTAGCTCGGCGAGAATAGTAGCAGTGGCTCGTCCGATATTCTTTTTCTTGGCAAAGACAAAATCGCCTTTCGGGGTGGGGCGAATCTCTAAGGCTTCTAGTTCTATTCCCTGTTTTTTGGCGAAACCGAGAGCCGCTTTGGTGGGTTGGCCGTCTTTGAAAGCCGCCTTAGCAGGGGGACCTTTTATTTCTTCTTCCCGGTCTTCCGCTCGCTCCGGCAGGCCGGCTATCAGAACTGCCAAGCGCCGGGGGGAGCCCAAGACGCGAATTGTCTCGGAGGTTAAGAGGTTCTCTCCTAGGCTTTTGGGAATAAGGGATTGCCACTGCGCGATCGCGCTACCAACAAAATCTGCGGGTAACTCTTCTGTCCCCAGCTCGAATAAAAATGTTTTCATGTTTTCCTTATAGGCCAAGACTCTCTCTCTGACTGCATCTAACTTATCCTCGTTTGTTGCCTTACGCTCATTTTGCCTATCTGTTGCTCAAAATCTGTTGCTCAAAATGATTTTTATTACAAATTACCAACAGAGCCAAGCTGTGATGCGATCGCCGACTGGTGCATTTTATAGCACTACGCACCCTTGGGAGCGGACAGTTACAAATCGCGCATACATGGCTTTTGATGGCAGGACTTTAGCTGACTGCTCAGCAGTGACTGCTAATAGCTTACTGCTATAATTTTTCAGTTCTTAACTTTGGTAAGAAACCCGGTTTTTTCAAAAAAACCGAGTTTCTTACCCCAGAGCGATCGCGGAGAAGCCTACAAGCTAATATAGCACTACGCAAACAAGTTAGGACATTTATAAATGCTCGCTCCTTAGTCAGTTCCTACTTTTGACTTATTACCTTGAGACTTTTGACTTGCGCGTAGCGCTATATCGGCTAGGAAGATGGCGCGATCGCTTGTTCTTCGGCCTTCAACTTTGGTTTCAGATAAAGATTATCTACCAAGGCCGCGCCACCGGCAAACCAAGGAGGAACGATGAGGGCTCCGATGATGCCCAAAATCTGAACGCCGCTCAAGACCGCTAATAATTGATATAGGGGATGAATGCCAACGGAAGATCCGACCAAGAGCGGGTCTAATATATAAGTCTCGACATTTTGGATTATGACAAATAGAATCAAGACCCAGAAAAATAGCCACCATCCTTTGGAAATGGCGACAATCAGCGCTGGAATAGAGCCTAAAATTGGGCCGAGAAAGGGAATTAAATTGGTGACTCCGGCTATAGCGCCGAGACCTAGGGCAAAATCCGCCAGTCCCAAGAAGGTTAAGCCAGCGGTAATGCCCACCCCCAAAATCGCCGAAACCAAGAGTCTGCCTCGGATGTAGCCGCCCATGCGGTGGGAGACTTCTTCTACTTGGTCTTCTAGGCGATCGCTCCAAGGGACGGGAAACAATTGCACCAAACTTTTAACCAGAGTGCGACTGTCGGCCAGCATATAGCCGGAAATAAACAAAGATAAAATAAGCGAGAAAAAGCCGCCTACAATCCCTCGGGTAATTCCATAGGAGCGCAGCAACAACTGTTGGCTGGAACGAAAGACCCAGCCGGTCACTGCCTGAGTATCAAAAAAGTCGCCGACCAACCCGGGGCTATCCTCGCTCAGGCGACTGGCTAACTCCTCAGCAATGGTTTGCAAAGTTTCTAAATAAACCGGCAATTGGCGAATCAAGCGCTCGATTTGGTCGAATACTGTCGGACCGATGAGCAGAAGAACTCCAGTTAAACCGGCAATTAGAACTAGATAGGTAAAGACAGCAGCAAGCCAGCGAGGAACTTGCTGTTCTTCTGCCCAATTAATTACCGGAGAAATAGAAGCTGCCAGCACCACAGAAATCATTAGGGTAACGAGCAGGCTTCTCACCTGCCAGAGCAACACCAGCAGCAAGCCGGCTCCCAGAATCAGCAGCAGGCTAGATACAGAAAAAGTAATTTGCCGCGCAGACATTTTAAGTTTTAAGTTATAAATTGGGCATGGGGCAAAACTAGGGTGTGGGGTTTGGGGTGTGGGGTTTGGGGAAACGGGAGACAAGGCAGACTTGGGAGACTTGGGAGACTTTTGCCCTACGCCTTACACCCTCAATCGATCCCCTACACCCTACACCCTACACCCTACACCCCACACCCTATTCCCTACTCTTTATGCCAACGAGTCACGCCGCCAGGGGCGTCGATGAGAGTAATTCCTTTAGCCTTTAATTCGTCGCGAATACGATCGCTTTCGGCATAGTTTTTGGCCTTGCGGGCTTCTTTCCTAGCCAGAATTAAGGCTTCAATCTCCGCATCGCTCAGTCCGTCGGCCTCTTGCGATGGGCTTGTTTCTGCCTCGGCCTCGACTTCCAAACCTAAAACCCGAGCTAGAGACAGTAGAGTTTGCCACTGCTGTTGCAAAACCTCTGGGTTTGTTTCGGTTTTTCCTTCGTGGACGAGGAGATTGCGATCGCGCTGAATATCCTTGGCCAATTCAAAAACCACAGCCAGGGCAAGGGGAAAATTCAAATCGTCATCCATTGCCTCTTGGAATCGCTCCAAGTGACTTTGCGATTGAGCTTCCGATTGACCTTCCGAGTTACTTTCCGATCGCGCCTCTCTCTGCGACCAACCCAAGCGATCGCCATATTGCCCGCCAAAAAGCAGCGCTTCTTTCAGAGTTTTCCAACTATTGGTTGCCGAGACAATCGCATCTTCGGTGAAATCCAAAGGCTTGCGGTAATGGGCTTGCAAAACAAACAGGCGCAGCACCATCGGTTCCACTGGTCTATCTAGCAAATCGCGAATAGTCGTAAAATTGCCCAAAGACTTAGACATTTTTTCACCATTCACCTTCACCATACCATTGTGCAGCCAATATTTGGCCAAACTCTTCCCCGTCGCCGCTTCGGATTGGGCAATTTCATTTTCGTGGTGGGGAAAAACCAAATCCGCTCCGCCAGTATGGATATCTATTGTTTCCCCAAAGTTGTCTCTTACCATTGCCGAACATTCAATATGCCAGCCCGGTCGTCCCGCTCCCCAAGGAGAATCCCAAGACGGTTCCCCCGGTTTCGCCGATTTCCACAGCGCAAAATCAAAAGGATCTTTTTTCTTCGGCTCCTCTGGATCTTTTTCCAGCCGACCGCTAGCGCCGGCCTGCATTTCTTCTAATTTGCGTCCCGACAATCGGCCGTATTCCGCAAACTGGCGCACCGAATAATAAACGTCGCCCCCTGCCGCATAGGCATAGCCCTTATTTTCCAGTTCGTGGATTAGGCGTTTAATCCCATCCAAAGTATGGGTAGCTCGGGGATAGCTATCGGCTTCCAATACATTCAACCTAGCCATATCCTCGAAATAGGCTTGGGTGTAGCGATCGGCCACCTCTTCCATCGAAGAGCCTTCCTTTCTGGCCCGGTTGAGAATTTTATCGTCAATATCGGTAAAATTCTGGACGTATTTTACCCGATACCCCCGCCAAGTTAGATACCGACGCATCACATCCCAGACTATATAAGAGCGAGCGTGACCTAGATGGCAATAGTCATATACCGTGACCCCACAACAATAGATCCGCACTTTACCGGGCTCTAGGGCTTCAAAAGGTTCTTGACGGCGAGTCAGCGTGTTGTAAAGGCTTAGAGTCATAAAAAATCTCGGCTTTGGCCGGTCGTTTGTTTAATCTCTTAAGATCATATAGCAATCCTAAATTATTCGCACATCATGCAAATTATTGTTGAAGGTTGGCGGCATCTTCCCCAGGGAAGTCTGGGGACTGTGGGAAGCGTGGGAAGCGTGGGAAGCGTGGGAAGTGTGGGGACTGTCGGAGGGGTGGGGACTGTCGGAGGGGTGGGGAGTCTGGGAAGTCTGGGGAGTCTGGGGAGTCTGGGAAGTCTGGGGAGTCTGGGGAGTCTGGGGAGTCTGGGAAGTCTGGGAAGTCTGGGAAGTCTGGGAAGTCTGGGAAGTCTGGGGAGTCTGGGGAGTCTGGGGAGTCTGGGGAGTCTGGGGAGTCTGGGAGAGAGTAGGGTGCTAGGCTTTGAGCCAGCAATTGCCGTAAGTCCTACGGAATTAAACAATCAAAAGTCTCAAGCGCTCGAACTCTCAAGCGCTCGAACTCAAGAAGAACCATAAGCTAGGCTTTGAGCCAGCAATTGCCGTAATACGGTTTCTGTATGAAAATGCAACAAATCCACCGTTCGGGCGCTCGCTTGTCGTTGGCGTAGCCTGCCCTCTGGGGCATAGCCCCGCTAACGGACTGGGCAACGAAGCGCGAGCGCCCGAACGGTGGTAATGGTCGTTATTTGTTGCATCTTCATAAAGAATTGGTCTAAGTCCTACGGAATTAAACAATCAAAAGTCTCAAGCTAATAACTCTCAAGCGCTCGAACTCTCGCAAATCGCCCCTATGGAATTAAAAACTCAAGACTCAAAACTCAAAACTCAAAACTCAAAACTCTCCCTTATAAAGATCGCCGGTTGGCGCTTCGTGCCCCATTCTTATGCTATTGTCAACCAATTTATGCTCCTAGAGATGGTGAAGCGACAGGATATAGAACTGTTTCACCAAGAGATTATTTATGGAGCTGTTGACTCGGAACCAATAACGGGTTTGTTCGCTCCTAACGCCGAGGCAATCTTGCGACAAATTCCGCCTCCTCCCGACAACTTAGCCGCCGATGCCCTGCTGCGGATTTACAGTCCTTTTAATTTTGAGTCTTCTTCAGCAAAACGGACTTACGCTTTTGCAACGACAGAATGGTATCGCCACGACCCAGATTTGCTAAATGCGATCGCTCGGGCAGATGGGGCGACGACGATTATTACTCCATCTCAATGGTCGCAACAGGGTTTAATCCGCGCTGGGCTTAAGCCGGAGCAAATAGCTATAGTGCCCCTTGGGGTCGAGCCCAATATCTATAAACCCGTTGCCGAAGAGGAGCGAGCTGCTTTGCGCCAAAAATTTGGCTGGCAAGGGAAGTTTATCTTTTTAAATATTGGCGGCATGGTTAATAGAAAAGGAATTTGTCCGCTCTTGCAGGGATTCGCCGCCATAGTAGAACGCTATCCCCAGGCACAACTGGTCTTGAAAGGCTCCGATTCTATCTATGGATCTCGGGATTCGATAGAAAAAGCGCTGAATACGCGATCGCTCCTAACCGAGGCTCAGGCCAACCGCGTCCGCGATCGCTTGACCTATATTGGCAGTAAATTCTCTTTTGCCGAAATCGCCCAACTTTATCAAGCGGCAGATATTTATATCTCTCCTTACTTAGCCGAAGGATTCAATCTCCCGGTTTTAGAAGCTGCCGCCTGTGGTTTGCCAGTAATTTGCACCGAAGGCGGAGCAACCGACGACTTTACCCATCCCGATTTTGCCCTAAAAATTCAAAGCCAACTCGTCACCTACACCGACAACGACAATAAAAATTTATCCGGTTTAGCCCCAAGTCTGGAACATTTAATATCTCTAATGGAAACGGCAATCGAAAAAGGAGCGATCGTGCGGCGGGCTCGCAAAGCCGGACCAGATTGGGTGCTACGGCATTTTACTTGGCAAAAGGTAGTAGATCGGTTGCTGGCCGTGCTTTGTCCCCAGGGAAGTGTGGGAAGTGTGGGGAGTGTGGGAAGTGTGGGAAGTGTGGGAAGTGTGGGAAGTGTGGGAAGTGTGGGGAGTGTGGGGCACGGGGGAAATGCCGAAAAGCGAAAAATTGTCGTAGAAGGCTGGCGCAATTTGACTCATTCTTATGCGATCGTCAATCAATTTCAGCTTTTAGAAATGCTCGATCGCTCTTGTTTGGAAATATTCCATCGAGACTTGCCCTATCTCAAGCCAACTTGGCGATCGGCAGCCGGTTTATTCGAGGGTTTATTGGAGAAAAACGCTGCTGCCAAACTAGAAGCGATCGCATCTCCTCCCCCAGACTTAGCCGCCGACGCCCTATTTAGAATAGCCCTGCCCTACAATCTCCAACCGGGTAAAGCCAAAAAAACCATCGTTTTTTGTACTACCGAAGGCGGGATAGTCACCAACTCCATGTTGGCGGGAATGGGAGTCGCTTCCATTCAAGAAGCCTTGGGCGAAGATGTCACGATTATGACCCCATCCCATTGGTCGAAATCGGGATTTTTGCGCAGCGGCGTAGATGAGTCGCGCCTAGTAGTTATCCCTCATGGAGTCGATACTAATATATATAAGCCCTTGCCAGAAGCGGAACGGATCGCAGTGCGGCGAGAACTCGGCTTAGAAGGCTATTTTGCTTTTTTGAATATTGGCATCCTTTCCCCAAACAAAGGCATTCGTCCTTTATTAAAAGCTTTTGCCGCCATAGCCGATCGCTATCCCCAAGCAAGGCTGGTGCTGAAAGGGGCGGATTCTATGTTTGAATCGCAAAAATTTTTACGAGAAGCGGCGCAAGCGGTACTGACCGAAGCAGAAGCCGCCAAAGTCGAACCGCGTTTGGCCTATCTTGGCAAGAGTCTTTCCTTCGCCGAAATGATTCGCCTCTATCAAGCAGTAGATGCTTATGTTTCTCCCTATTTAGCAGAAGGATTTAATATGCCCGTCTTGGAAGCCGCTGCCTGCGGTCTGCCGGTTATCTGCACCAAAGGCGGACCGACCGACGACTTTACTCACAGGGATTTTGCTTTGCCCATCGAAAGTCAGCTCCAACCTCTAGCGATCGCCGGAGAAACTGTATTTATTTTAGTCCCCGATTTGGAGCATTTAATAAATCGCATGGAGCAGGCGATCGAGCGATCGAACTTCCGCCAGCAAGCCCGTCACGCTGGGCCAAGTTTCGTCGCCGCTAACTTCACCTGGAAACAAGTAGTAAACCAGTTGATCGATAGTTTTGAGTTCTTAGCTTGAGAGTTTTGAGTTAAGGCCAGAAACCCGGCTTTTTCAAAAAGCCTGGTTTCTCAGCAAGGGGCGATCGCCAGCCTTGACTTTGGTTATTTATCTGAGGGCTAGAAACCGGGTTTTTTCTCCAAATCTTCCGTTTTTTGCGAAAATCGTCGCAGAAACCCGGTTTCTCTAAGCCTCCTGTCGCGCAGAATATCCTTTTTAAACTCCGCTACGTCCTTCTCCTCCAACCCTAAAGCATCCTGCAAATCCTGGAGTTCCTTAAGCAGGCGAGCGCTAAGTGGATACTCCTCCTCCAACGTATCGCTAAAAATCTCCTTGTAAAGTTCTATGTTTTCAAGGTAATTGCGATAGGGAGCCAGCACCTCATTGATAATTTCATCTGACCTCTCGTCGCTGATTTGCAGCTCTTGGCGCTTGATTCTCAGAATATGTTGAGCCCGGATTGATATTTTACCCTCACTAGCATATTTCTCAACCACTTGGCGATAAAGGTCGTTAGCATATTTCTCAACCACTTGGCTATAGAGCAATTCTGGTTCGTTGACTGGAGCTAAACTCAGCAGAATATTGTAGCCTTCTTTATCGCTAATAATTTCTGGCTTTTGCTTCGGCCTTGCCTCCCTTACCTTGTCCTTGGCATATTCGTGCAGTTCCCTTGCGTAAATTTTGCCATCGCCATCTATATCTGCCGCCCCTGTGGCAATCCCCTCTACCCAATACTGCGTATAAAGAGACAACTCTGCATCTTCCTTCTGAAACGAAGTTTGGGTAGCCGATGAAGAGGTTAAGACAACTCGCCCCTCTGCGCCTAGTTCTTTCTGCAAATCCAGACCCATGCTTTTAGCTTGCCAGCCCTCAGCAAAAGCACCGCTATAGCAGCAGTCGAGAATAATTACCTGACGCTTGGCATAGCATTCTTGGGACATATCTTGAATAAAACTAGCTGGAACCGAAGTGGCCTTATAGAAATCCTTGGCAGTTCCTTTTGTTGTCAGATAGAGCCTATTGTTATCGTCGGTAATGCCATGACCGGAGAAAAAAAGCAGGACTAGATCGTTCTTAGCAAGATTCTTAAATGTTCGCTCGATCGCGGTTTGCATAGTAGGGACATCGGGATTGATGACTGGCGTTACCTCATCAAAATATCCCATTTTTGGGTCTTTCAACACCCGCTCCACCGCCGCCACATCGTTCGGTGGAGCCGACAGAGAGGGTATGCCTTCCCCATACTCGCTTACCCCTATTAAAAGTGCCACTCTCTTAGACATTGTATTGCTCGTCTTTCTCCTCGCTCATTGCTTCAATTAATTTCAGAGCTGTTTCTTCAAATTTTTCTAGCTCCTTATGGCTTTTGACGGCAAATTTAACTTCCTTATCCCCCACTTTGATGCTTCCCTTTATCGGCTTATCTTGAAAGCGATTTCCCAACCAACCCAGAAAAGCCGTCAAATGTTTGAACTTAACCTCAGTAGTCAGTATGCCGACCAACTTGGCCAACGCCACCTTAGCGCCGGCCTCGGGATTCGGGTCCTCCGCTTGGTAGGCTTTCTCAACTTCATCTAGCTGTTTTAACTCCTTGAGCAGGTTCTGGGCAAATTTGTTTTTTTCCTCATCCTCCGCTTCTGGCTCGTCCAGGCCAAAGGTAAATTCAATAATTGTATCGTCTTTCCCGATTTCAGCCATAGTAATAATTAGTAATTAGTAACTATTAATTATAGCACTACGCATATTTGCTTAGGGCAATAAAAAGCGCGGCCTCGTAGGGGTTCGTAGGGCGTTTCATGTCGCGTAGGCGAAACGCCCCAAGAGGTTGCCCTAAGCAAACATGCGTAGTGTTATACCAGGCGGCAACCTTAGAGATTGTGTCACTGGGCAAGTCCTATATATAATAAGTAATAACTTGGCGCAAAAAAACCCGACTCCAGGGGAGCCGGGGGCCAATCTGCTAATAGTTAGACCGTTTAGCGCAGGCGCAAGAGGTCTAACTCTAATAATCCTTCGATCGCCGTATGGCACTGCTCTGGCGCGAGCTTGCAATCCCGGAGCAGGTCGCTATAGTGGCGGTCCGTCATGTAGGATATCAACCAACCCAAAACAAAGATTTCTTGGCGAGTCAAGCTGCGCCGTCCTTGGGGGTTGGCTTGAGTGTTGACGATTAAATCGTTTAGACTCCAACGGAATCCATTCATAAAAATTACATCCTTTTTTGTGGTACGAGGGGCTCAATGCCCCTTTTTTTTTTGCTGACATCTTTACTATAGCACTATTTTTTAAATTGTCAACTCTTTTTTTATTTTTTTTTTTACCTTTTTATATGTATTTTATAAATTTATGGCCCTAATCGGTCTTAGCATAAATACAAATTTCTGCTTTAGGATGGGTAAATATAGCGGTTCTCAAATTGATGTTAGGCTTGACCGGCGTTGCATCCCAGTACGGTAAGTTACGGTTATAAGGCGGAGATTATCGCTCTTGTTGCTGTCGCCCCTAAGTTTGTTCGTTACAATTTGAGAAACGAAGCATTCGCCCGGTTTTTTTCAACAATACCTTCGCCATTTTTACCCCCGGTACGATCCCTCACCTCGGGGTAGGTTTTTTACGACGGTACGAAAGAATGCGGGTTTCAGAGATTGACAGCCACTGCCTCCACAACGGAAAAATTAGGGTCTTCAAGCTCCACGGGAACGCTTTTAGTCGGCCTCCCCGAAAAACCTACCCCGAGGTGAGCGGGTACGATCCCCCCAACCCCCCGCGCTCATTGGGGAGCCGCCTACGGAGTGTGGGGAGTGTGGGGAGAGGGGGGAGAATTTCTTCTGGTTCTTCCCACCCCTCCCACCCTTCCCACTCTTTCCCATCTCTCTTGGAGCCCCCCTTTTTAAGCTTTTTAAGGGGGGTTGGGGGGATCTGGCATTGGTTAACGAGCGGGTATTTGTTGGGTTACTCGCACGAGTTGGCTGCGCCAACGTTCCCGAGCCGCTTCCTACAAATAAGGTGTTTTTGCGTTTTGGCGAAGGTATTGTTGAAAAAACCGGGTTTCTCAGCTATGGCGATTTAATATTGCTACATGACTCCACAATACAAAACCCAATCCCTCGATACCCACATCGATATCGAATTGCTTCAGTTCCAAGGACTGCGGAAATTTTCCACTTGCCAGAGAGCGGACTTGGTTCGGGGTCTGACCCAAGGCTGCCTGGAAATCTGCTCCATCGGTATTCGCCACCAATACCCCAAGGCCAGCTTTTCCCAGAGGAGATGGGAATTTGCAAGGCGAACTTTCGGAGAAGAAATTGCCAATAAATTCTACAACTATTATAAGGAGGACGAACGACCGTTGATAATTCCCGACCCCATCGGCTTAGCCCTGGAAGTTGCAGATATAGCAGTAAGCGGTCAGCTATCAGCTCTCAGCTATCGGCCAAAGCCTTGCCTTTCGTAAGCTGTGGCATTTTGTAACCGTCCTAACCTTACTATGTAATGCTATATTTTGGATAGCATCGGCATTCCCTACCTGCTTGGCGGCTCCTTAGCCAGTTCTCTTTTGGGCGAACCGCGCAGCACGGCAGTTCTGGATTTTGTTGCGGACTTATCCCCAGAGCTGGTTTCTGCTTTTGTCGAAGCGATCGCACCGGATTTTTATGTCAGCGAGTCGGCAATTAGAGAAGCGATCGCCGGCGAATCCTCTTTCAATATTCTCCATCAAGCTACGATGTCAAAGGTGGATATTTTTATTCTCAAAAACCAACCTTTAGAGCGATCGGAGTTTCAGCGCCGTCGGGCTGTAGCGGTTCGGCAAGACCCAGAGCGATCGCTTTTCCTCCCCACTGCCGAAGATATTATTTTGCAAAAGCTGATTTTGTATCGCCTGGGTAGAGAGATAAGCGATCGCCAGTGGCGCGATATTTTAGGCGTCCTCAAGTTGCAAGGCAATACCCTTGACTTTGACTACTTATGGCAATGGGCAGAAGAATTAAACTTATTGGAGTTATTAAATAGAGCTTTGGGGGAATCTGGATTGTGAGCGATCGCTGCGATTTTCATTTCTCTGGGGGGCTAGAAACCGGGTTTCTTATCAAAATTTCCTGTTGTTGCCAAAATTGTCGCCAGAAACCCGGTTTCTTCTCCAAGGCATAGCGCGATCGGGTAGCGGATGGTTGGCATTTTGGATAGTTAAGGTGTAGGGCGTAGTCTCTTATCCCTACACCCCACACCCTACACCCTACACCCCCTACACCCTACACCCTAATTCTTGCCCAATGCCCAGCATTGGGCAAGAGTTACAATTACAACAAACCCTCAAACAACTTAATTCCATCGGTTGCTCCGAGGTCGGGATCGGAGGCTCGTTCTGGATGGGGCATCATGCCGAGAACGTTCCCTTCGCGGTTGCAAATTCCGGCAATATTGTTTAAAGAGCCATTGGGATTGCCCTCCTCGGCAACTTCCCCAGCAGCAGTACAATACCGAAATAGAATTTGGCCGCTATCTTCTAACTCCGCCAAAGTATCGGCATCGGCATAGTAACGTCCTTCCCCGTGGGCAATGGGCAAATCGATAGTTGCTCCGGGTGCATAAGCCGAAGTCCAAGGCAAATCCGTCCGTTCTACTTTTAGAGGCACGCGATCGCAGATAAAATGCAAATCTCGATTTCTAACTAAAGCTCCCGGCAGCAATCCGACTTCCGTCAGAATTTGAAAGCCATTGCAGATACCGATAACTGGTTTGCCTTTTTGGGCGTGTTCTACCACAGCGGCCATAACTGGAGAAAAGCGGGCGATCGCTCCACAGCGCAAATAGTCTCCATAGCTGAAACCGCCAGGAATAACTACTACGTCAATATCGGCGATATCCTTCTCCTGATGCCAGACCGGGCGGGTCGGTTGTTCCAGCAAACCTTCCGTCACCCAAATGACATCGCGATCGCAATTAGACCCTGGAAAAATAACTACTCCAAACCTTACCATCTGGCCTCCGATATCTCGATATGTACCGCAACTTCCTTCAGTTCAAAGCGATAATTTTCAACCACGGGATTGGCCAACAGGCGATCGCAAATAAATTCGAGCTGTTCTCTCGCTTGCTTCTCATTGCGAGCGCTTATTCTCAACTCAATATACTTGCCAATTCTGACATGCTCCACATTGTCGTATCCCATATTCTTCAGCCCCGACTCTACAGCGGTCCCCGCCGGATCTAACACCGAAGGTCGCAGAGTCACATAGATTTTCGCCTGATACTTTTTTTCAGTCACAGCAGATGCCTTTAATTGGGATAAGTGCGATCGTCAAGCGCCTTCCAAATCTTATGGAACTTGCATAACGAACCGTCGCTTATTGTTGGCGAAGGATCTCGATTTGTCAAGAGGACAAGGGGACCAGGGAGTGTGGGGGGAGAGGGGAGTGTGGGGGGAGAGGGGAGTGTGGGGGGAGAGGGGAGTGTGGGGGGAGAGGGGAGTGTGGGGGGAGAGGGGAGTGTGGGGACTGTGGGGGGAGAGGGGAGTGTGGGGACTGTGGGGGAGAGGGGGAGACAAGGGGACAAGGGGACCGAGAGACTGGGGGACAAGGGGAGCCGCCAACCCCCTTCGGGGCAGCTACGCCGGAGGAATGGGAGAATTCCTCCACCCAATTACCCATGTCGCCCGGTCCCCTTGTCCCCTTGTCTCCCCCATCTCCCCCTCGGGAGGCCCTCGGGAGGGGGGAGGGAGAGAAGGTCGCTTGGTCCCCTTGTCCCCTTGTCTCCCTCTCCCTCCCTCCGGTCCCCACAGTCCCCTCCCTCCCTCCGGTCCCCACACTCCCCTCCTCCCTGCCCGCCCCGTGATATCATGTCTTATGAGATACCGCTCGCGGGAAGTGGGGTTTCTTGTCAAAAGGAGAGGGTATAAGCAATTATGGCCGCAAAACTAAAACGAACCAGATCGCAACAGAAGATCCTGAACTTGCTGAACACTATCCAGCAAGCCAAGTCCGCTCAGGATATATATATAGAGCTTCGCAACCGAGACGAGGCCCTGGGTTTAGCAACGGTTTACCGTGCCTTGGATGCCTTAAAGCTAGAAGGCATCGTTAAGACGCGCACTTTAGCCAACGGCGAATCCCTTTACAGTTGTTTGAAGGAAGACAAACATCACCTCACCTGCCTCCAGTGCAGGAAATCTATCCCTATCGATCAATGCCCAGTCCACGAACTCGAAAAGCAATTGCAGCGATCGCAAGACTTTAAAATCTTCTACCACACGCTAGAATTTTTTGGCCTATGCGATCGCTGCCAAATAAAATCGGTCAATCCCGAATAAATTTATTTAATTTTTTTGCTCTTTGACCAGCCTTAGCCAGCCTTGGCTAGAGCGACTCTTTTTCCTGCTCGGTGACGATAGAGCGCATTCCCTCCAGAGTCGCTGGAATGCTGCGCGGATCCATAAACATCACCTTACTACTGCCGCTACTGCCAATCTTCTGTCCCATCTCCAGATAGTTTTGGGCGATTAAAAACTGAAGTGCTTCCCGGGCGTTGGGGTCGCCTTCGAGCTGCTTGGAAACAATTTTCAGCGCCTCTGCAGTTGCCTGGGCCTTGAGAACTTGCTGTTGGCGTTGTGCTTGAGCTTTGAGAACTATTGTTTTTTGTTCTGCCTCTGCCTGGAGAATAGCCGATTTCTGTTTTGCTTCTGCATCCAGAACTTGAGCCTCTGCTTTACCTCTAGCGCTATTGATAGCAGCATCTCGTTCCCCCTCAGATGTGAGAATAGCAGCTCGGCGCTTCCGTTCCGCCGACATTTGCAATTCCATCGAATCCTGAACTGCTTTAGAAGGAATAATATCTCGCAGTTCCACCCGAGTTACCTTAACTCCCCAAGGATCCGTAGCCAAGTCCAACTCCCGCAGCAAGGACTCGTTCACTTCCGATCGCGCTGTAAAAGTTTGGTCTAGTTCCAGTTTCCCCATTTCAGCGCGAATCTGAGTCAGCACCAGATTTTGCATAGCGAGGCGGAGATTTTCTACCTTATAATAGGCTTTTTCCATATCCACAATTCGCCAATAGACCACCGCATCAACGCTAATGCCAACATTGTCTCGGGTGATACAGCTTTGCTTGGGAACGTCTAAGACTTTTTCCCGGATAGTTTCTTGGAAAACGACTTGGGCAAAAAACGGATCTATCCATTTCAGGCCGGGTTGCAGCTTACCCTGATATTTCCCCAGCCGTTCGACTAGGGCTTCATTACCTTGTTGGATTATCTTGATGCCCTTGAATAGGGTCACCGAACCGCCTATTGTTAAAACCAACAGAAAAGTAAAAGGATTCATTGTTCGGTCTCCTTATTTTGTTCGGACATTACTTGGCGATCGCCTTTCACTTGCCTTTTCACTTGCCCTTTGACTTAAGAATGAAGTAGATTTTGGGGCATCACGAATAGAGTAGTTCCTTTTTGGCTAACTACATAGACCTTTTGCTGAGGGGCGATCGTCATGTCTTCATCGACACAGCGTGCTTGCCAAGAATTGCCTTCATACAATACTCGTCCTGCTTTTCCAGGCAGTATTTCTGTCAATGTCTCCGCTTCTTTATCTCCCTCTAGAGGATCTCTTTTATGCTGGGGTTCCAAGAACTTGCGGCCTTTAAAGACCAAAAGCGAAGACAATCCCATCCAGAGGAAAATCTGCAACCCCGCGTGGGGCAAAACTAAAGACAGACCGGCCATCACAAAAGCACTGACCCCCATCATCATCGCCACAAAAGCGGTGGGGAGCATCAACTCGAACCCGCAAAGCACCGCCCCTACCAGCAACCAGATTGTAGTCATACCGATCGCGATTGGCAGGACTGCTACCAATGGCGGAAACAAAAAAATAGGATAACTTATTTGCATCTTAAAATACCCGTGCAAAATTATACCCGTGCAAGATTATAACCGTGCAAAATAGAATTGTCCATTTTTCTTGGCTGCGGGCCATAAACTTAATCTTGGGTCCTATGACTATGGCCGAACAGTAAATATACAATTTATTTTGCCTACCTACTTAGGTGATTCTTAGGAGGGGCTTTCTGATAATAAAGATAACCCAATCTAACATCCCAAGCGATCCCCTTCTTGGGAGTGGGCACGACTTGCGGAACCATCTAACCCACCCCTAGCCCCTCCCAGGAGGGGAGCTAAAAGAATTTCATCGCTTCCCGATAGGGCGGGCGATCGCCCTCTTTCGCAGAATTCACCTTAATGTAGTTTTCTTCACAATCTCATTCTACTCCGAATAACCCCATACGACCTTACTTGGGGTCCGAATTAAAGTCATAGGCATGAGAAAGAGTCATTCCTGGATTCCTGGGGTAAATTGGAAATTCAAAACCCAAGGCCGGGCTTAATTCTTCGCGCTATCCTAGAAGTGAAATACCGCATATAGAAGTAAGCAGCAGCGGGACTTTTCGATTTTCAGGCCACTTTAGAAAGAGTAACCAGCCAAGCGAAGGGCGATTATCGTATTATCCATTTTGCTACTCGCGGATTCATGTATGCTGGCTCGCCGCGAGTTGTAGTTAGCCTCTGGAGCGCGAACGACGAAGCGACGGCAGAACTGATGAGTATTTTTTACCGTAATATGCTCCAAGAAAGACTTACCCCCGCCGCAGCTGCGGCGAAATGCTCAAATCTAAATGTGGCAGCAAAAAAAATGGCAGTCTCCTTATTACTGGACTGCCTTTGACTTGCAAGGTGAGTGGGATTCTTAGAATTAAATTGGGAATCGGGAATCGGCAATTGGGAATCAGGAATCAGGAATCGGGAATTGGGAATCGGAAATCGGGAATCGAGAATCGGGAATCGGGAATTGGGAATCAGGAATTGGGAATCAGGAATTGGGAATCGGGAATTGGGAATCGGGAATTGGGAATCGGGAATTGGGAATCGGGAATCAGGAATTGGGAATCGGGAATTGGGAATTGGGGACGATATCAGTTCGGTAGGTGTTGAAGCAGACCGGCGATCGTCCCTTCTACAACGCTGCTGGGCATACTTTTAACCCACCCCTAACCCCTCCCAGGAGGGGAATCGGAGGTAAGTTCCCCTCCTGGGAGGGGTTGGGGTGGGTCTCTTGCAGATAATTTTTCAATAACGAATAGTCCCTGCTCCCAGGAGGGGATTGCCCAATGCCCAATGCCCAATTCCCAATGCCCAATCGGTCATTAATTATTCAGATAGAGGCAAAGAATTTTCCAATTCCATTCTTTGTTTGGCATTCTTAATAAAATAGCCATTCATCATTGCAGATGCGAGAAGCTGGCCGAGGTGTTCGCGAGTCGTAGTAATCGATACG
This sequence comes from Oscillatoria sp. SIO1A7, assembly GCA_010672965.1. Classification (GTDB taxonomy): domain Bacteria; phylum Cyanobacteriota; class Cyanobacteriia; order Cyanobacteriales; family Laspinemataceae; genus SIO1A7. Next base: position 4,535 of record JAAHFN010000027.1, on the reverse strand, counting down.
CCAAAATGTTCTGAGGGCAAGACCCCTAACATTCCTCTAAGATTGCGGTTCATCAACTCGGCCACTTCTGGCTCTGGCTTGGAGAGTTTGGCAATAGTTTCTGGGCTCATCGATTGGATGTATTCCCATAAGAGGCTGTCTGCTTCCGACTGGCTGCCCAAGGATTCTGGATTTTGAGGAGATAGGTTATTCATGGCTTTTACCTTTGATGAGGACGAGATGAATTAGACGATTGCTTTTCTTTATACTTCATAATATAGCAGGCAAAAAAGCAACCTTACAGTAGGGGGAACCGAACTCTTTGTGGGAATTGGCGATCGGGCATTGGGAATGGGGGAAGGGTGTAGGGTGTAGGGTGTAGGGTGTAGGGAAAGACAGAGAGGAGACAAGGGATATGGGGGAGATGGGGAAGATGGGTGATTTTGACATCCAAAGTCTGCCAAATCTACCAAGTCTGCCAAGTCTGCTAAGTCCCCAACTGCCCAACTCCCCAACTCCCTCAATGGCCAATGGCCAATGCCCAATCTAATGCCCAATCTAATGCCCAATGCCCATAGTTAGGGTGTAGGGTGTAGGGTGTAGGCAAAAGATGAAAGATGCTTATACTCCCCTCGTCTCCTTCTTATTCTCCCTTTCTTCTCCCTACACCCTACACCCCACACCCCACACCCTAGTTTTTAGCCCAATTCCCCACACCCGACACCCCACACCCGACACCCTTCCCCAAATTCCCATCAAGCAGAAATACTCTTTGAGCGATCGCGCAACTCTAGATAAATGAGCAAAGCATTGATATCTGCGGGATTAACGCCGCCAATCCGACCGGCTTGGCCGACGGTCAGGGGTCTAACTTTGGCCAATTTTTCCCGAGCTTCCTTAGAGAGAGTCTCAATCGAAGCGTAGTCCAAATCCGCTGGCAGCTTGCGATTGGCATTGCGGCTAATTTGTTCTATTTGATTTTTTTGCCGCTGCATATAGCCAGCATATTTTAAGTCGATTTCTGCTGCTTCTAGTTCCGCAAGCTCTAGATCTGGGTTGGCCAGCCCGTAGCGATCGAGGTCGATATAGTGAAATCCCGGACGGCGCAACAGCTCGGCCAGAGTAATCGAGCCTTTGATTCGCTGCTGAGTATCGGCGGCGATTCGGGTGCCCAATTCTTCACCTTCTTTAATCCGCGTCGATTGCAACCTTTCTTTCTCGGCGGCGATATTAGCTTGCTTTTTCTGGAACAAAGCCCAGCGGCGATCGTCAACCGTGCCTATTTCCCGACCCAAAGGAGTCAAGCGGCGATCGGCATTATCCGATCGCAGCAACAACCGATATTCAGAGCGAGAAGTAAGCATCCGATAAGGTTCCCGCAATTCCTTAGTACAGAGATCGTCAATCAAAGTACCGATATAACTTTGCTCCCGAGGGAAAACCAGCATTTCCCGATTTCGTACAAAGCGAGCCGCATTAATCCCCGCCACAAAACCTTGAGCGGCGGCCTCTTCATAACCAGTAGTGCCATTAATTTGCCCAGCGCAGAATAAGCCCGCCACTTTCTTGGTCATCAGACTCGGATAGCACTGAGTTGCTGGCAAATAATCGTACTCCACTGCATAAGCCGGACGCAGCATGGCGCAGTTTTCCAAACCGGGGAGAGTTCTCAACAGTTGCAATTGCAACTTCTCGGGCAACCCGGTGGAAAATCCTTGAATATACAATTCTGGAATATCTCGTCCTTCCGGCTCGATAAAAATTTGGTGGCTTTCCTTGTCGGCAAAGCGGACTATTTTATCCTCGATACTGGGGCAATAGCGCGGACCTTTGGCATCTACCCAACCGCCATAGACCGGCGACAGATGCAGATTTTCTCTAATCAGTCGGTGAGTCTCGGCAGTGGTGCGAGTTAGATAGCAATTCATCTGCGGCCGCTCTTGCCAAACTTCCGGGTCAAAGCTAAACCAGCGGGTTTGCTCGTCTCCCGGTTGCGGTTCCATTACGCTGTAGTCAACAGATCGCTTATCTACTCTCGCTGGCGTACCCGTCTTCAAGCGATCGGTTTCAAAACCCAAACGGTTAAGAGTTTCCGTCAAGCCGATCGCCGCAAATTCCCCCGCCCGACCCGCCGCCATCGACTTATTGCCCACCCAGATTCGACCTCCCAAAAAAGTGCCGGTGGTCAGAATAACCGCTTGGCATTGAAAGGCAACGCCGAAATAAGTCTCGACGCCGATAATGCGATCGTTGGCACCAAGCACTAAGTCCGTTACCATCCCTTCGCGGACGGTTAAGTTTTCTTGGTTTTCGACTATTGCTTTCATTACTGCGGAATATTCGCGCTTGTCAGTTTGGGCGCGCAATGCCCAAACCGCCGGACCTCGCGAGGAGTTGAGGACGCGCTTTTGCAGATAAGTGCGATCGGCCATTTTGCCGATTTCCCCTCCCAGGGCATCTACTTCATGGACGAGCTGAGACTTGGCAGGGGCACCCACCGCCGGATTGCAGGGTTGCCAAGCTATTTTATCCAGATTTAGAGTTAGCAGCAGGGTGCGACAGCCCAACCGCGCCGACGCCAAAGCCGCCTCGCAGCCGGAATGTCCTGCACCTACTACGACTATCTCAAAAGCATCTTGGAATTCTATTGGCGTTTGCATGGGTTTCAGTAAGGTGTTTTAGCCAGAAACCCGGTTTCTTGAACAATACCCTTGCCATTTTCTTGTAGGTAGGTTGGATCCCCCCAACCCCCCGCGCTCATTGGGGAGCCGCCTACGGAGTGTGGGGAGTGTGGGGAGAGGGGGGAGAATTTTTTCCGGTTCTTCCCACCCCTCCCACCCAACCCTGCCTTCCCCATCTCTCTTGAAGCCCCCCTTTTTAAGGGGGGTTGGGGGGATCGGGCGTTGAGAAGCGATCGGGTATTTGTTGGGTTTCGTTCCCGGATCCCTCCCTACAAATAAGGGTTTTTGCGTTTTGGCGAAGGTATTGTTCAACAAACCGGGTTTCTATATATATCAGATTCCATTTTAGCGGCTACAATTAATTTTGTAGCATTGCGGACTGGCGGGCACCAGTTCAGTAGCGTACCCGCGCCTCAGTACCGAGACTGGCTGGAGAGTTATCATAGTAATAAGGATGTAACAACAATTTGTTGCGATTGGTAAAATAACATGATTAAAGTAAGCGCAGACAAAGCTGGAGATACCCTGTCAGAATTGATTGCCCTCGCTAGCGAGAGTACCGAGCCGATTGCGATCGAACGCGAAGGTCAGCCCGTGGCAGCGACGCTCGGCTATTCGGAGTTAAAGCGATTTCGGGCTTTAGAAGATGCTATGGACGGGGCGCTTATACGTCGTGCGATCGCGCCCCGCTGAGGATGAAGAGTTTGTCACCATTAAGGAGGTAATAGAGGGTTACAATAAGCTCCACGCTACTGATTTCACGATTGTAACTATTCTCAATGACTAAACGCTATGCCATCAGACTAACAAAAGCGGCTAATAATTGTATGATTTGCCGCTTTTGCTTTACCGATTCTGCTATAACAATACAAAATAAGCTATGACTAATTTAACGATTGATATCGAACCAATTTCAATGACAGACGAGCAATTTTTTCAACTCTGTCACAGAAACCAAGATTTGAGATTTGAACGCAATGCCAATGGAGACTTAATAATCATGCCCCCAACAGGAGGAGAAACAGGAAATTACAACTCAGGATTAAATGGAGAACTTTGGCTATGGAACAAGCAAACTAAACTAGGCAAGACTTTTGATTCTTCCACGGGATTTAAACTACCAAACGGTGCCAATCGTTCTCCAGATGCAGCCTGGATATCTTTAGAGCGTTGGAATAGTTTAACCAGAGAAGAAAGAGCGACTTTTTTACCTCTTTGCCCGGATTTTGTTATAGAGTTACTTTCTCCCTCCGATACCCTGAAAGCAACTCGCGAAAAAATGGTAGAATATCTCGATAATGGCACTCGTTTGGCCTGGTTAATTAATCCTAGATCTAAGCAAGTAGAAATTTATCGCCCTGGTGAAGAGGTAGAAATATTAGAATTTCCTCAGAGCTTATCTGGGGAGACAGTCTTGCCCGGTTTTATCTTGAATCTTGGAGAAATTTGGTGAACCGATTTTTTGGCGCTACTCTAAAGATACAAAGAAACCCAGAACTAGCGGCTACTTTAATAGACCCCTTTACTATATAAGCATTTCAGCCTATTTGAAACTAGGGTCTAAATTCATAATTTAAAGTTTAATTTCTGTACCATACAATACTAAATTATTGATTATAGCTAATAATAAAGACTTTTAGGCGGGCCGCCCATATTTATTTCGGTAGTTCTAAAACCCTGTAACCCATGCGTAGAGGCAATTTAAGAGCTATATTGTTTTTTTAGTCATACCTGCGTAATGTGGGAAATAAGTACCCCTGCAAAATAAATTGTATATTTTAAAAAGATGCGATCGCCCTAAGAGAAGGTCCTCAATATCGGTTCCATAACAGGCCCCAATTTCAGTATAAAAGGAAAATTTAATTTATGAGATAT
>JAAHFN010000026.1 GCA_010672965.1 Oscillatoria sp. SIO1A7 | reverse complement strand
GTCCTAGCTTACTTTTGACAAAATTCATCTCAAAACGGCTCCAAGTCGGAGAAAAGCCTCCTCCAGAGTGCGTTACCTTGTAACTACACTATGGACAATATCCGAAATAACTTTTCACTGTCCAGTTCTCGAACTTACCCGCTGCCAGCCCTATTTAGTCCAGCTTACGGGTTCGGTTTTAGTCGATCGCCTCAACCAAAAACTAAGACAGTTTCCTGACGAAACCGAGTTGCCGATTGCGACGCGCCAAGATGTAGAAGCAGCAATCCCGAAAATCCTGGAAGCTGGCGGGCTTTATTTTCGGGAGTTATGGAAAGTCACTTTATCGTCCCCAGAGCGAGAAGCCGTAGAGTGCATCTTGCGGGGCGAACCGCCAAAGAATGCTAGCACGCAGATATTGCGCAAATTGGTTCAAAAAGAAGTTATAGAACTTGGCGAAGATGGGATTTATCGCCTGCAAGTGCCTCTAGTCGAGAGAGCCTTGAGACAGTTTGTTGCGGATGCCTAGGGCATTGGGCATTGGGAATTGGGAATTGGGAATTGGGAATTGGGCAGGCGATCGCTCTAGTCTAATTATTGTGTTAAGCGATCGCGCTGATAATCTCGCGAACCTGGAAAGTTGAGTAACGACGAAAAGACAGAAACAATTAATATTGGCGTCGATGCCGATGGGAGAGGTATATTGTGTTAAGCGATCGCTCCCTGATACATTTAGCAAGGCATAGAGATTTGCTATAGCGTTTCTCAAATAAGTGTAGTTAACGAAGCATAGAGGGGGCGTAGGGGCGACAGCATCCCCGAGACAATCTCTGCGCCCCGAACGGTAACCTTTGTAATGGGATGCTTCGCCCAGAACCTCACATCAATTTGAGAACCGCTATAGATAAGCTCTTACGCATTTAAATTGGTAATTCAGAATTGGCCAGCAGCCATCACCGAGGGTTCAAGATAACAGGGCGATCGTGCAATTCTTACTTCAAAGTGATTCTTCTTTCGGCTCAATGCCCATAGTTAGGGCGTGAGGTGTAGGGTGTGGGGTGTAGGGGAGAGGGGAGAGAGAGGAGAAAATTTTGCAAGAGTTCTTCCCACCCTTGCCACCCTTCCCTCTCTCTTTTCCTACACCCCACGCCCTACACCCCACACCCCACACCCCACACCCCACACCCACGCCCCACACCCCACACCCCACACCCCACGCCCTAGTTTTTTTCTTTTTATTCCCGAAAGTTGGTTTGAAGATTTGAAGGGAATAAAGATAACGATTAAATACCATAAATATGTCTAGTAGCGTACATTCTCTCTTTGCAGTAGGACAGTTCGTAACCGAAACAAGAGAGCGTTTGTATCGTGGAATGATGGTCATGCTCCTGATTACTGCTTCCATGAGCTTCTATATGGCTCGTCTGGCTCACTTGCAGATAGTACAAGGAGCCGAACACCGGCAGAGAGCAGAAGAGAACCGAATTCGCTACATCCCTCTCCCCTCCGATCGCGGCAAGATTCTCGATCGCAACGGCAAGCTTTTGGCAGCCAATAGCCTCTCTCGCTCTTTATATCTATGGCCTCGGGAACAACCAAAAGAACGATGGCTAACTATAAGTGCTAAACTCAGTACAGTCCTCAAGATACCAAAAGAGGAAATACTCCAGAAATTGGCCAAAGTAGATTTCAACTCTACAAGTCCGATACGAATAGCCAAAAACCTCTCCGAGGCAGCCTTGGTAGTCTTATCAGAAAGAACTGAGGAATTTCCTGGGATAGAAATCCGCACTGAATTTACCCGCGACTATCCTAACGGCAATTTAGCGGCTCACGTTCTGGGATACATTGGCGAAGCAAACCAACAAGAACTAGAGGCAAACCCCAGATATCCACTAGGAATTAAAATTGGCAAGATGGGGATAGAGAAGATGCTCGACAACACGATTGGCGGCATCTGGGGCACCCGTGCTATAGAAGTTAATGCGATTGGGGAACAATTGCGTGTTTTGAAGGAGCGACATCCCAGCTCTGGGGAGTCGGTACGGCTAACTCTGGATTTGGAATTGCAAAAAACCGCTGAAAGAGCCTTAGCTAATCGACGGGGAGCAGTTGTCGTTTTAGATGTAAAAACTGGTGCCGTCTTAGCAATGGCGAGCGGTCCGACCTTCGATCCCAATATGTTCGCTCGCAAGATGACCCAGGCCGATTGGGAGCGCCTTCAGAGTCCGGATAAGCCTCTTCTTAATAGGGCACTCCAAGGCTATCCTCCCGGCAGCACTTTTAAAATCGTAACTTCTGCCGCTGCTATGGAATCGGATAAGTTTGCTCCCTATTCTATGCTGGCGACTTCTAATTATATTACAGTCGGCGGATTTCGATTCCACGAACATAGCGGCGGTTATGGCGTTATTGGTTTCCCCAAAGCCTTGGCCTATAGTAGCAATACTTTTTTTTATCAAATGGGTTTGGAACTTGGGCCAGAACAAATATTTCAATGGGGTCACAATTTGGGAATTGGCAAGACAACTGATTTGGAACTTTTGGGACTAGAAGGGGGTATGAATGGCGTGATTCCGACGCCAAAAGAGAAACGAGAGTGGTATGGGGAGCCTTGGTATGTTGGCGATACGGTTTCGATGGCGATCGGCCAAGGTCTAGTTTTGTCTAGTCCCCTAGAACTGGCAGTGATGGTGGCGAGTATTGCCAATGGCGGCTATAGGGTAAAACCCCATCTGCTGGCGGATAGAACGAATACTCCAGCAACTAAGCCAGTCCATACTGGGATGTCTCCAGAAACCGTAGCAATGATTCGCCAGGGATTGGTGGCAGTGGTGCAAAAAGGTACGGCTCGCTCTCTTAATGATGCTTCTATTCCCCTCACTGGCGGCAAAACGGGTACTTCTGAAGTAACGGGCCAAGCCTCTCACTCCTTGTATGTGGCTTTTGGAGCGGCTTCTAAGGCAGAAATTGCGATCGCGGCCATAGTTGAAAACGGAGGTTATGGTAGCACCGCTGCAGCACCCATTGCCAAGCAGATATTCGCCACCTATTATAAACAAAAACAAAATTAGCAGGGTAATTGGGACCCTACGCCCCGGAGGGCGGGCTACGCCTACGACAGGCTCAGGATAAAATTGGGCATGGGGCATGGGGCATGGGGCATTGGGCATTGGGCATTGGGAATTGGGAAATTGGGAAATTGGGAATTGGGAATTGTCCCGAAGGTCCCTAAATTAAAAGTCCCCTTGTCCCCTTGTCCCCTTGTCCCCTTGTCCCCATGCCCCATGCCCCATGCCCCATGCCCTTTCTATTTGTGCTTTTTTCATATAAACTAAGGCTTATTTGTGTTGTGTTAGAAATTTGACCGAGTCGCCTGTGCGAAGAATCATTCTGGCTGGTAATTGGAAAATGCATAAGACCCAGGAAGAGGCCCTGGAGTTTTTGCAAGGATTTATGCCTCAAATCGAAAAAACCCCAGAAGACCGAGAAGTAGTCCTCTGCGTCCCTTTTACTACTCTAGGAGTTGTATCTAAAAATTTGCATGGCAGCCGCGTGCAACTGGGGGCCCAAAACGTTCACTGGGAAAAGACCGGCGCTTTCACTGGGGAAATTTCAGCGCCAATGCTCGTAGAAATAGGAGCCCGTTATGTAGTTGTCGGTCATAGCGAGCGACGGCAATATTTTGGCGAAACAGACGAGACGGTTAACAAGCGCCTGCTTGCTGCCCAAAGTAATGGTTTGCAACCAATCCTGTGCGTGGGCGAAAGCAAGCAACAACGGGATGCTGGGGAAACAGAGTCTCATATCATCAGACAACTGGAAGAGGATCTGGTGGGGGTGAATCAAGAAAATTTAGTCATTGCCTACGAACCGATCTGGGCGATAGGAACTGGAGATACCTGCAATTCCAAAGACGCAAATGAAGTTGTTGGTCTGATTCGCTCCAAACTGAGCAATGCTAACGTAACTATTCAGTATGGCGGCTCTGTAAAGCCCGACAATATTGATGAGATTATGGCTCAGCCAGAAATAGATGGTGTCCTGGTCGGTGGCGCTAGTCTTTCCCCGGATAGTTGGGCTCGAATTGTCAATTACAAGTAGTTCGGAAAAAGGACAGCCACGGGGCGGGCATTGGCTACACCGCCCCTACGGAATTTATGGAACAGCTACGCGGAGTTGATATTAATTATAAATATAGCGTTTGGTGCCGTAGGTTGCTAGGTGCGGCACCCTACTTAGGCTTGGTCGCACGATTTAATTATAGCAGCAGTTACACGCTGACTCTTTATGTAGGGTGCCGCACCGCGCACCAGAGAGCTATATCTAGCTTTCGACAACTTGCGTAAATCCTATATAGATATAGCCTTTGGTGCGCGGTGCGGCACCCTACAATTTTTCTGCGTAAGTCCTGAGAAAAATATTTATTTCGAAATCCCTTAAGATTAAGAGTTAAACGAGGTGCAAAGAAGGCAATAACTAGATGAGAGGAAAATCTTTTAATTGGGGCGATCGCACTTATATTATGGGCGTCCTGAACGTGACCCCAGATAGTTTTAGCGATGGCGGTCAGTTCAATACTCTCGAAACCGCCGTAGCTCGGGCTCGATCGCTGGTGGAAGAGGGAGCGGATATTTTGGATATCGGCGGACAATCGACTAGACCCGGTGCACAACAAGTGCCCCTGGAAGAAGAACTGAATCGAGTGCTGCCAGTGGTGCGGGCTCTGCGAGAACCGCAAAATGGGGATATTCTTTCGGTGCCGATTTCGGTGGATACTACCCGATCGCAAGTGGCGATCGCTGCGGTGGAAGCGGGAGCAGATTTCATTAATGATGTCAGCGGCGGCGTTAGAGATGCGGATATGCTCGGAGCATTGGCAACTCTTGGAGTGCCGGTAGTATTGATGCATAGTCGGGGAACTCCCGAAACGATGCAAAAACTAACCGACTATGAGGATTTGATTCCAGAAATATATCGGTTTTTAGGCGATCGCATCGAAGCTGCCATTGCTTCAGGGGTCGATAGCAAAAATATTATCATTGACCCGGGAATTGGTTTTGCCAAAACTCTCGGGCACAACCTGGAAATTTTGCGCCGACTCGGGGAGTTTCGCCATCTTGGAGCGCCGATTTTAGTCGGGGCGTCGCGGAAAAGCTTTATCGGTCATATCCTCAATCGACCGAATCCCCAAGAGCGGGTTTGGGGAACTGCTGCTGCTTGTTCTGCGGCGATCGCAGCAGGTGCAGATATTATCCGAGTTCACGACATCCCAGAAATGCGAGATGTCTGCCGCGTTGCTGACGCTATATATAGGGCATAGAGTGTAGGGTGTAGGGTGTGGGGTGGTGCGACTCGTTCCTACTAGGAGCCTCTAGTAACTAGAGGGGTATGAGTAGGGTCTAACAACGGCTCCATTAGGTTTGGACCTATTAGATAACTGAATTACGGATGTGGGTGAAAGTCCCACCCGCGCTCGGGACAGCGGACTCCCGAAGAAGGCCACGCCGAGCTAAAACTTTCCAATAGCAGAGCGAAGCTGGCATCAGGCCCCAATCAGAGCTAAGGGTGATGGGCACACGCTTGGGTAATGGGGAGACGGCACGGGTACAGTACGGAATGTCCTTAAAAAACGTCTTACACCCTTGCAGGAGTCATCCAAACCTCCTGACAACACACAGGTAATTCCCGCACCATTTCATCCGTGGAGGTGCATCCCCGGGAACTGTGTAGGCGAAATGGATAGCCCTAAACCGTCATAACAATCTGTAACTCGGAACGAGGAAAAACGTGTCTGCAAGTCCGGCCAAAGTAGGGAACGTTGGTCAGTAGGCGGGAAGCGCGGAAATCTTGCGACACGGGTAGGATGGGGGAACGAAATTGCCCCCGGCAGTCTAGAAGCTGCGATGTTTGGGTGATGATGTTTTGAGACACCTGGATTATAAGGCGTGTAAACCTCCTCATTAAGAGGCACTCCCTGACAGAAACAGTGAAAGATTAGGATAACTAAGCTTTGACCCAGCGCAGGCCCATTATCAATGGGTTTGGTCTCTATCGAGATGTTACTACAGACTGCTAGGAGCCGGATGCGGTGAAAATCGCACGTCCGGTTTTGAAGTAGAGGTGCGGGCGGTAATACGCCCCATCGACTATACCTAGGGAATTGGGCATTGGGCATTGGGCATTGGGGAATTGGGGAATTGGGAATTGGGAATTGGGGAATTGTCCCCTTGTCTCCTTTGTCCCCCCACACCCACACCCGACACCCGACACCCGACACCCTACACCCCACACCCCACACCCTACACCCCACACCCCACACCCGACACCCGACACCCCACACCCCACACCCTACACCCCACACCCCACACCCCACACCCCACACACCCTACACCCCAGATAACCCAGAGCGATCGCTGATTTCTGGCAGATTTGGTTTTTCCAAACTAATTCTCTTAACTGGTGGCGATTGCCGCACCTCTGGGCGCATTTGGGGGGCAGGAGGATTGGGTTCCTTCGAGACTTCCATCAGATCTGAAATCGCATCGCTTAATGCCTTCGGATCCATAAAAACAACCTTTGCATTCGGGCTTTGACCCAAGTCTTGGCTTGCCTGAACGTATTTTTGAGCTATTAAAAATTTCAATACTTCGCTCGTATTCATCGGCATAGTGCTTTGCTTCTGAATTGCCTCAAAAACCCGTCCCATCGATTCGGCAACCCCCTCGGACTCAGTAATGCTGGCTTGCTTTCTGAGTTTCGCAGCGCGCTCCTCTTCCATCGACTGTTGCAAGGCAGAAGGCAAATCTAGATTTTGAACTTCAACCCTTCTAATTGCTATGCCCCAATCTTGTGTATCTTTATTCAACCGTTCGGTTAAATGTTCGTTAATCACCGCCAGAGATGAAAAGCTCTCTTCCAAGGTCATCTCTCCGATTCTAGTCCGCAAACTCGTATTAACAATGTTACCTATAGCATCGCGCACGTCGTCTATTTGATAGTAAGCAGACCATAAATTCTCGATTTTCCAATACACTACAGCATCTATGGTCACCGGGACGGTATCTTTAGTGAAAGCTTGTTGGGGCTTGATATCCAGAATTTGTTCTCGATCGGTATCTTGAACTGCGATTCGATCCACAAACGGGACGATAAAATGCAGTCCTGGTTTCAAGGTTTTTTTGTATTTACCCAAGCGCTCTACTAGAGCCATATGCCCTTGATTGATAATTTTTGCCGAGCTAGCCAGGTAGCCGATGCCTAGAACCAAAGTTAGGGGTAAAAATAGAGCCAGAAAAAAATTCATAATTTTGCTCTCAATTCTGCAATGCCTGGACTTCTATACTGTTTTTCTCGCAGTGCGATCGCGCATCAGCCTCCCCCAACAATGGCGATCGGAATCTGGACTTCGCTGCGTTTGATAGCTGCCGGGGTCATCGGCGAATTGTAAAGCAATCGGCGGGGAGGGCCGACTACTTCATACTGGGGATTTTCTGCCAGGAAGGCGCGCAATCCCTGGAGATTGGTTTGGTAGCTTTCCCAACTGTAGGGTCCGACCAAGCCAATGCTGACTGCCATCATCGCTGGATAATCTACCACCTTAACTCTGGGGTCGATGTTCTGGGGAGCAATCTCGGGATGGGCATATAAAAAGGAAACCTCTACCCGATGCTCCGGCGCGTCAATTGGCACGTCAATGGGCGCATCAACTGGTATTGAACTGCGATCGTAGTAACGAGCCTCAACTGGCGCGGTCATCGCAATTTCGTTACGGCTAATATGCTCGAACAAGGGATTAAAAGCAACTCGGGTAGCAATCTGCGCTTCCCCTTCGTGAGTATAAGTGACCGCTCGATACTCGGGATATTGCTTGATTTCAATAACTCCGGCTTCTGTCGGTGGCGGGAATCCAATCGGTAAAGGTGCTGGCATGGGAAAGTTCTTAGCTTGAGAGTTTTGAGTTTTAAGTTTTGAGTTGGGAATTGGGCATTGGGCATTGGGCATTGGAAGTTGAGTATAGTCTATGGGGCGATCGCTATACCCTATGCCCGATTTCGCCCCAAGTCCCCAAGTCCCCAAGCATGTCCTGAGCTTGGTCGTTGCGGTCCCCAAGTCCCCCAAGTCCCCCAAGTCCCCTTGTCCTGAAATAAGCCAAGGCCCTCACTAGCAAAATTCCCGAAATGCTTGCAAAAATAATTTAGACACGGTATATTTAGGTGCGCGCAGGGCAGCTTACGTTTTACAAGCATTGTAAAATACGCTGTGCTACCCCTCGCTTATAGCTAAAACGGTAGGTAATTGTCTGATATCCGAGTAAATCTTGAGATAAATTTACCCACCACTTTAGCCGCGACGCGCTACTACCTTTATTGTCAGTCAAGGAAGGACAAACATGAACGGTTTCGATTCTGGTTTTTTTGCTAGCCTGTGGCACCAAGGCAAAAAAATATCTAAATTAATAGCTACTCTCTTAGTAGCAACAGTTTTTTTCCTAGGCATGGGGACGATTTTACTGCCAGTACCTACCGCGCAGGCAGCAATGGTGCTGTTCTGTCCGGGATTGGATGCTGGTGGCTATCCTTATACAGCAACCTATGTCGATGGATTGTTTACTGAAGTCAGGTTCGATCGCAGTCCAAGTCTGCCCCCCGTAACCTCGGAATTAACCTATGATACTGTCAACGAGCAAGGCGAACCAATCTATCGAGGTGGTTACTTGGGCATGGCAGATGTAACTCTCGTCGATCGCTCCAAAGGTAATGTTCAACCTGGTTCCGAGGTTTCGGTAGCAGTTGACGGTCGCTGGAATCAAACAAGGGGCGTTTGCGGAACATCTACTCCTACTCCTACGGCACTGACCTGTCCGGGATTGGATTATAACGGCTATCCTTATACAGCATCCTATAACGGTGGATTGTTTACTCAAGTCAGGTTCGAGCGTCCAGGTATGCCCCCGGTAACTACGGAATTAACCCGTTATGCTGTAAATGACCAAGGCGAACCACTTTACGAAGGTGGTTACTTGGGGATGGCAGATGTAATTCTCGTCGATCTATCGAAAGATAACGTTCAACCTGGTTCCCAGGTCTCGGTAGCAGTTGACAATCTCTGGAATCAACGAAGGGGCGTTTGCGGATATTAATAGCTAATCTTATTTTCGATTTAGCGTTTCTCAAATAAGTGTAATAAACGATCGGGTAGGGGCGACAGCATCCCCCTCGACCATTTTTGCTGTATAACGGGAATTTCGGTAATGGGATGCTTCGCCCCAGAAACGATCGGGTAGGGGCGACAGCATCCCCCTCGACCATTTTTGCTGTATAACGGGAATTTCGGTAATGGGATGCTTCGCCCCAGAAACCTTACATAAATTTAAGAACCGCTATAAGCGCGATAATTTGAGATTAAAGTAAGTTATAGGGTGCTTCGGGGGACTGAGGCACCCTATATTTATTTGTGCAAGTGTAAGGGCGAACGCAACTGTAGGAGCGAATCCAACTGTAAGAGCGTCTCCGCAAAGGGAACTAAAATGGCTGGGCTGCGTCGATCGCACCTGTGTTCCCGCCTCGAAAAATCGTGAAAAGCGCTTTCGATCTAAAAATAATGTCTGGAATATTGCGCCACAAAAGACAAAGACGCGCCGGGGTATCGCAGTTTGGGAGGTTGCCTTGGGCGCTGGTCTCGCACCTGGGCTTGGTTCTGCCGGCTGCTTTGACGATCGCTCTGGGGGCGAATATAAGACCCGGGTTAGCTGCCGAACGCCTGACAATCCGCGTAGGCCCAATAGAGCGATCGCTTTCTATTTCTAAATTGGAGGATTTTGTCGAGACGGGAGAACTCAGAGGAGAACTAAAACCTTTGGCACCATTGCTAGCCGGTACGGTGCGAGAAGCCCTCGGAAGTAGTTTGGAACTAGACTCCAACTTAGCAATAGCAGCAATTGACGATTTATTGAAAACTCCCGCTGGCGATCGCATCCTCCGGGCTTTGCTGTTGGCTTTTCCCGAAAGCACCATCGAAGACATCAAAACGGCAATTCGCTTCGCCATAGAGCAGGCCAACGGTTTGAGCGTTCTCGGTATTTTAAAAGCATTTCCCCAAGACAATCTGACAGTAGATTTATCGGCGGCGATCGCAGTAGTCCCCCGCATCAACACTGCCTATCTGGAAACCCAAATAGTTCGCTCTATCCTGAAAAGAGAGCTGACTCTGGCCGCCGCTCCATTTGACCCGCCCTTCAATCCGACTTCTCCGGGAACTATGGCAGTACGGCAGGAAACCCTGAATCTGCGCGATCGAAAACGCCAGAGAACCATCGCCGTGGATATCTATTGGGGCAGCGGCCTGCAAGGAAATCGCATCCAAGGAAATGGCCTGCAAAGAAATGGTACTAAAGTGCGGATGCCCGGGGAGCTTCTGGAAGACTCTTCTCTTGGAAGGGAATCGCCTTCAATTAGGGAGCTGCCTTCAGTTAGTGCCAACTCAGAGCAACAGCCTTTGGTGGTTATGTCTCACGGATTGGGGGGCGATCGCAAGTTTTTAACTTATTTAGCCCGTCACCTAGCAGCACGGGGTATTACTGTCGCGAGCTTGGAGCATCCCGGCAGCAATCGCGACTGGGCGGAGAATTTGCCCCTGACAACTAATTTTAGAGAACTGCTCTCGCCAAAAGAGTTTATCGACCGACCTGGAGACATTAGCTTTTTGCTAGACGAGCTGGAGAATCTCTCGCAATCCAGGAATCGAGATTGGCCTGAATTCAACACCAAAAAAGTCGTTGCCGTAGGTCACTCTTTTGGGGGATATACGGTTTTGGCTTTAGCCGGCGCTAGGTTGAGTTTTAAAGAATTGGGGAAATTCTGTCAGAATCGCATCATCCCCAACAGAGCGCCAGCCGGTTGGTTGGAATGTGCGGCGCTCGGGGGTAAAAGTCGCCCGCCGCAACTGCGCGATCGCCGGATTGTTGGGGCGATCGCCCTCAATCCCGTTGCCGGTCATATTTTTGGTCGCCGGGGTCTGAGCGAAGTGGCGACCCCCGTATTAGTTTTGGCCAATACAGAAGATGCCTGGGCTCCGGCAATCAGCCACCAAATGCAGCCCTTTATGCACCTGAGCGAACCGAAATATCTGGTTACTTCCTTTGCTGGTTCTCACTTCAGCGCCACCGACCCCGATTTTATCAATCCTCTTAATACCGATAATTATTTGGAATTAGAACATAAGCCGGAAAAGACCGAACCCCTACGCCAGTTTGTGAGCGGCATAAGTTTGGCTTTTGTCAAGCAGTTCGGCTCCGAGTCAAAAAGATACCAACCTTTTTTAACCCCAGCTTATGCCCAATATTTCTCCACTGCTGACCTGCCCCTGCGCCTGAATCGAGAAATTCCTCCCAGGCTCGCTCGTTGGTTGGAGACTAGAGAAGAAACCTTGCTTTCTAGATAGTTGGCAATTTTTCTAGAACAGGACTTACGCATTACCCCCCATTCTCAATCCTCATAATCGCTCTCTCTTCCCCACAGCCCACAGCCCACAGCCCACACCCTAAATAAGCTTTCCGCCCTCTCTCTTCCCCACAGACCCTACAGCTAGGGTGTTGACTCTGTGGGTTTTCCGACTCGTTGGCTACCAACGGGGATCGCGCCGGCTCGAAAATCCCGAAACCCTATCTTAGTAAGGATTTCAGCCCTCTCTAGACGCGGTACAAAAACTGCATGAAATCCATCTTTGTCTTTCCCCACAGAGTCAACACCCTACCCTACAGCCCACACCCTAAATAATGCATGAGTCTGCATAATTTGCAGATTTATTTCCCTATATATATGTAGAAGCAAGTCAGATAGAGGGCGACGACTGCTGCAAAAAAGATCGAGATTGGAATAGCTATCATATTTTGCGAAACCGCCCTCTATATCGCGATCCTAGGATGTGAGTATCACGAAAAATTTAGGATTGCCTTAGCTTCAAAAATCAGATAGTTTATAGCTCCACAAATAGCCTTAATTACAATGAAAAAGCAACTTTTTTCTAAGATTTGCCACACCATTGAAAACCCACAACAAGCTTCGATAGGAATTTTTGATAGCGGCCTGGGCGGGTTGACAGTTTTGCGAGAACTAGAGCGCCAACTACCGAACGAGTCTATAATCTACTTTGCCGATACTGCTAGGTTACCTTATGGAACTAAATCTGTCCAAGAAATCAGGCAATTCGTGCGCGAAATTATGACTTGGATGGCGCGGCAGAATGTGAAGATGGCAATTATTGCTTGCAACACGGCCACCGCCGCAGCACTCGTTTCGGTACGTTTTGAGTTCGGCCAGTTTTTCCCAATTTTGGGAACGATAGCCCCTGTGACTCGGACTACGATCCAGCATTGCAAGCGAATTGGTGTTATCGCCACCACTGCTACCGTTACCAGCAATGCTTATCCTAAAGCATTTGCAGAACTAGATTCTAGCATCGAAGTTTTTCAAGCGGACTGTCCCGCTTTGGTGTCTTTGGTTGAGAATAATTGCATCAATCATCCCAACACCACCAAAATAGTTAGGAAATGCCTAAAGCCGTTGCTGCGGCACCAGATTGATAGCCTGATTCTGGGCTGTACTCATTTTCCCCATCTGGCTCCAACAATTATAAAAATATTACCCTCCTTTGTTAAGTTGATAGATCCGGCAGTGGAGCTTGTGACCGCCGCCGATCGCAAACTCGAACAGTTGCACCTTTTAAACCCCGGCAGTCCCCGACCCACCCAATTTTATGTCAGCGATCGCCCAGAAGAATTTGCTCGACGAGCTAAGCCTTTATTAGGTTTTACTCCTGTAGTAGTAAAGATTAGTCTGCCCACAGTCCAAAAATCGCTCATAGCAGCGACCCTAGATACTCCTCTTGCCATTGTTGGGTAATCTTCCAAATATCCAATCCTAAACGGGATGCGATATTGGTCGTACTCAGAACCCCGGTTTCCTAAAAGTTACCGGGGTTCTTGGATATGGCAAACAATTGAGGATTGCTAGAGTTATGCGATCGCTCTTCTCTTACTCAGATTGGCTGCTGTGGGTGCAGATATCTTTAAAACAAGGATTTCAAAAAAATTTCTGTCAGCATCTCTGCGGTAGTTGTTTATAGCGATTCTCAAATTGATGTGAGGTGTCTGGGGGATGCAATATCCCAGTGCCGAAATTGCCGTTTGGAGCCAAGAGATAGTCAAGGGGGATGCTGTCGCCCCTACGTTTTCGTTCATTACACTTATTTGAGAAACGCTATATAAGGCGGACCGCTTCGCCACCATAGATCCAAGAAAGCCCTACATTTTAGCATATTGCCACTGGGAACAATTATGATTACAATGTTAAAATCATAACTGCGATCGCAGTCAATAGAAAAAAAGCGATGAGAAAAATCAAAATTGAGTTCGGTGTTATCCAGCGTTTTTGGTCTGTAGCAAAACTATACTGGTGGGAATCTCCGGAAAAATGGCGAGCCATTGGTTTACTGATATTGCTGATTTTTTTGGTCAGCATAGAGTCCAACATCAAAGTGACTCAAAATAGGCAGCAAGGAGAATTTGTCTCGGCCTTAGCTGGCCAAGATGCAGACAGATTCTGGCAAGCCGTGCTTATCTATATAGTTGCTTGTATCGTATTGGCATTGACAGTTGCTAGTTGGCATTACTTACAAGATAAAATTCGTTTGTATTCCCGAGATTGGCTAACCAAGTATTATTTAGATAAATACTTCCAAGATGACAAGTTTTATAAAATTGATTCTTTCAATCTAGAGATTGATAACCCAGATCAGCGTATTGCTGAAGACATTAAAGAATTTTGTCATCGTTGTGTAACTGTCTTTACCCAGTGGACAAGAGCAATTTTTAATATTATTGCATTTGGAATTGTACTTTGGTCAAAGTCAAAATTATTTGTTCTAGCTCTGGTAATATATTCCTTGGGAGGTATGCTGATTACTACCGTAGTATTTGGCAAAATTTTGATTCCGTTAAAAAAAGAGCAACTGAAACGAGAGGCTAATTTCCGATTTGGCTTAGTGAGAATTAGAGAAAATTCCGAATCAATTGCTTTTTATCATGGAACCAATAGAGAATATGCTCACCTTCTTAGAATATTTGGCCCAGTTTTAAGTATTTACAACAAAGTTATTGGTTGGGAAAGAAACTTACTTGTTTTTAGCAATATTTATCAATATATTACCTGGGTTTTACCGGCTTTAATTATTGGACCTAAGGTTTTGGCAGGTGAAACGGATGTGGGAGTGTTAACGGAGACTGGCGGAGCTTTCATCAGTGTCTTTAATTCCTTGACAATCCTAGTGAATATGTTTGAATACCTAACCAATTTTGTAGCAGGAATTGAACGCTTAGAGAGTTTTGGGAAAGCTCTAGAAGAACCAGAAGCATTGGCAACAGAGGAAGACCCGACAATTGACACTGTTGAATATTCAGGTTTAAGCCTAGAGAATCTTACCTTGCAAACCCCCAACTATCAAAGAACTTTAGTTAAGGATCTATCTGTCGGGGTGCAACCGAGGGAAGGGCTCCTAATTGTGGGTGTGAGTGGTTGCGGCAAAAGTTCTATTTTACGAGCGATCGCCGGTTTGTGGAACTCTGGAAAAGGTACGATTTACCGACCGAAATTAGAAGAAATTCTCTTCTTACCGCAACGTCCTTATATGATTTTAGGTTCTCTGCGGGATCAACTGCTCTATCCGCGTACCGACCTCAATATATCCGCAGAAGAAATTTATCGAGTGCTAGAAGAAGTTAACTTGCCAAACTTAGCCGAAAGGTTCGGTGGTTTAGATGCTGTAGAAGACTGGGATCGCCTCTTGTCAATGGGAGAACAACAGCGTCTTGCTTTTGCTCGTTTGTTGCTGACCCAACCCCGTTATGCCATTTTAGACGAAGCAACTAGCGCTCTAGATGTGAAAAACGAGCAAAGTCTCTACAAACATTTGGAAGAAATGTCCACTACTTATATTAGTGTCGGACACCGCCCCACTCTGTTGAAATACCACCACCAAGTTTTGGAAGTCATCGGTGATGAAGCTTGGCGAGTAAGTTCTGCACGAGATTACAATTTTCTGCCAAGCGATTGATAGCTGCATAACCAAGAGCGATCGCCTTTCCTGGGGCGTGCGATCGCCATAGGTGTGGGGTGTAGGGGAAATAAGGCTCGCAATTTTCGCAGTCCCTATCTTTTGGCCATGAAAACCAGGCTCTTAGAGGGTACGGTCCCATGCTTCATGGCCATACCCCATGCCATTTAAGCTCCCTTGGTGTAGCATTAGGTAGGAGCGATTGGCTTGGAGTGGGACTTTAATAAGAATGTAGACCGATCGAGGAGTTTCTAAGAGCGGTTGAAATCTCAAATCGATCCAAAATTAACAAACATTTCGGCTTTGAGAGGAGCGTTAGATGGTGGCTAGAACAAAATACCCATCTTACTTAACAATCCTGGGCGTGCTTGTATCTGCGGGACTGGCGATCGCCCCTCGGGTGCCAACAGGACTGATGAAAGCAGCTTGGGCTAGGGAAGCCGCTAGGGAAGAGACTATCGAGGATATCTCAGAAATTCGCTTCGAGTCGCCTCCAGACGATGGCGACCCAGGTCCAAGCCCTGGCGGTGCAACGCGATCGCCCGGTTGTTTTCTCGACTCCGGTCTGCCGAAGCTACCGATGACGGCCCTACTTCCAGAAACCAGAAAAGGACTAACTGTCGCGGCTCGGCCGACTTTCTTCGCCTACATTCCTGGGACTGTGGCAGCGATGGGTGACTTTGTTATAGCGGAGAAGCAAGAAGACGGAGAGGTGGAGATTTATAAAACCACTTTTCCCCTATCGCAGAGTTCCGGAATTGTTCGTTTTACCATTCCCGACCTAGCACCGCCTCTAGAAATCGGCAAGAAATACGAGTGGTCTTTGGGAATAATTTGCGATACTGCTCATCCAGTAAATCTTTGGTTTGTGGCTGGGGCTATAGAGCGAATCAATGCCATTCCAAACGGGCCAAGCTCTGCCATTGACGAGCTATCCCTATCTGCAATTCGGTACTATGCCGAAAATGGGATATGGCACGAAACTCTCGCGAACCTTGCGGAGTTGCGGTCCTCTCAACCTAATGACATTATTATAGGAAACATTTGGTCGCGCCTGCTAACTTCTGTGGGTCTCGATCTAGAAATAGCCAAAAAGCCTATAGTTGATTGTTGCGAGCCTTCGGGAGACAAGGAGAACGGGGGGACCGAGGGAAAAGTCAAAAGTCAAAAGTCAAAAGTCAAAAGTGAAGAAACACTCCCTCCGTTCGCCGATCGCGCTTCGTCACTATTCGCTTTTGACTTTTGACTTTCCGTTCGCCGATCGCCCTAGCGTCACTATTCGCTTTTGACTTTTGACTTTTGACTTTTGACTTTTGACTTTTGACTTTTGACTTTCCGTTCGCCGATCGCGCTTCGTCACTATTCGCTTTTGACTTTTGACTTTCCGTTCGCCGATCGCCCTAGCGTCACTATTCGCTTTTGACTTTTGACTTTTGACTTTTGACTTTATCCTCCCTCCGTTCGCCGATCGCCCTAGCGTCACTATTCGCTTTTGACTTTTGACTTTTGACTTTTGACTTTATCACTACCCCCCCCCGGTCCCCCTGCTCCCCTGCCCCGAAGGGTGTCCGGCATCAGTTATACATTTTTTTGGCTTGATGTGGCAAAAAATACAACAGATTTTTTGGCAATGGCGGGGAGTCGCGATCGCGGTTCCTACAGTAGCCGGACTGACAATTGCTCTGAGATTATTTGGCTCTTTGCAGCTATTAGAATGGGCAGCTCTAGATTGCTTCTTTCGCTGGCGACCCTCCGAGCCTACCGACCCGCGCATTGTTCTGGTTGCTATTAGCGAGTCGGATATCAGGAAAATCAAGAGTTGGCCGATTTCCGATCGCACCTTAGCGCAACTATTGCAAAAAATCAAAAACCAAAACCCTCGCGTTATTGGCTTAGATCTCTATCGGGACTTGCCGGTAGAACCAGGCCATGCAGAATTAACGCAAATATTTAAATCCACCCCCAACTTGATTGGCATAGAAAAAGTTACCGGCGATAACTACGGTATTTCTGTCAGTCCGCCACCTAGCTTGAGTCCAGATAGGGTAGGCGCAGTGGATCTTTTATTAGACCAAGATGGCAAAGTGCGGCGAGCCTTGCTATCTCTGAAACCCGAAAATCGCCAAGCCGATATCGATAGTTTAGCAGTGCATCTAGCTTTGCAGTATCTAGAGAAAGAAGGAGTGCGCCTAGAAATAATAGATGCTGAAAAATTTATATTTGGACTCGGTAAAGCAGTCTTTCGCCGCTTGGAAAAAAATGATGGCGGTTACGTCGGAGTAAATAACGGCGGTTACCAAATTTTGTTTAATTTTAGAAACCATGAATGCCGGGGCAAAGTGACCCCCTGTCCTTTGTTCGAGACAGTGTCGATGAGCGACGTACTAGAAGGAAGAATTTCTCCTGACTTGATGCGCGATCGCGTTGTCTTAATTGGTTCTAAAGCAGCCAGCATTAAAGACGTCTTTTTCACCCCTTACAGCAACAACTATTTGACAGCACCAGCAGGGGTAGAAATCCATGCCGACCTAGTTAGCTTCATCATCAGTGCCGCCTTAGACGGTCGTCCCCTGATTAAAGTCTGGCCAGAATTACTCGAATGGGCGTGGATTTTCTTATGGTCTGGAATCGGGGCAACTGCGAGCTGGACTTTGCTGCGATCGCGATGGAAAGCAACGGGTATTTTGCTAAGCGGATTTATTCTCGTTGGCGGTTGCTATCTCGCTTTCCTAGCAAGTTGGTGGATTCCGCTAGTTCCGCCATTCCTGGCAATGGTTGCTTCTGGAGCCATTCTCACTGCTTATATTGCCTACTTGGAGCGAGAAGACCGGGAAACAGTGATGAATCTATTGGGACAGCATGTTTCGCCGAAAATTGCTCAAGCAGTTTGGCGCGATCGCCACCAACTCCTAAAAGAAGGCCAGCTTAGCGGACAAAAAATAACAGCCACCGTACTCTTCACCGACTTAAAAGGTTTTACCAACATTTGCGAGCAAACCGATGCAGAAACTCTCCTCGTCTGGCTAAACCAATATATGAGAGCAATGTCCCAAGTAGTTCTCGATCGCAATGGCGTCATTGACAAATTTATTGGCGATGCCGTAATGGCAGTTTTTGGCGTTCCCATTCCCCGCGCCACCCAAGAAGAGATTGCCGCCGATGCAGCAGCAGCAGTCTCTTGCGCTCTGGCAATGTCTGAAAAACTAGAAGAATTAAACCAGCAATGGCAGGCTCAAGGAATGCCCACTGCTTCCATGCGCGTTGGCGTCTCTACCGGCCAAGTAGTTGCAGGCAGTCTCGGCAGCCGCCAGCGATTGAACTATACCGTTTTGGGAGATAGCGTTAACGTAGCCGCCCGTCTGGAAAGTTACGACAAAACTCTCGATGGCGGCCTTTGTCGGATTTTAATTAGCGAAGAGACTTATAATTATATTGAAAACCAGTTTCCCACTCAATTTATCGCCGAAGGGGTGCAACTCAAGGGACGGACTAAACCCGTAAAAATTTATCAAGTTCTTTACTGCGATTGGAATAATGAGACAGGAGAACAAGAGGACAAAAAGACTGCTTACTTGTAGGGCAGCCGCCACTAAAGCAAACCTACAACTCGTTTTCATCGATCGCCGCGTTGAAGACTGGGAAAGTCTGGCGGCGGCGGCGAAACCGGGAAGCGAGGTCATTATTCTCGACCCAGCCCGGGATGGAGTAGAGCAAATTACCGAGAAAATTGCTCTTTTAAAAGGAGCAAAAAGCGTAGAGGCAATTCACATTGTTTCTCACGGAAAACCCAACAGCATCCAACTGGGGTCGAGCTGGCTGACTGGAGAAAATCTGGAAAGTTACGGCAGCCAACTGCAGCAATGGCAAAAAGCCTTTGCCCCTGAAGCCGATATCCTTATTTATGGCTGTCGAGTTGGCAGCGGATTGGTAGCGGATGTAGCGGATGGTGGCAGCGGATGTGGCAACGGATGGGTAGCTGATGTAGCGGATGGTGGCAGCGGATGTGGCAACGGATGGGTAGCGGATGGAGCGGATGTAGCGGATGGTGGTAGCGGATGTGGTAGCGGATGGGTAGCGGATGGAGCGGATGGTGGTAGCGGATGTGGCAACGGATGGGTAGCTGATGTAGCGGATGGTGGCAGCGGATGTGGCAACGGATGGGTAGCTGATGTAGCGGATGTAGCGGATGGTGGTAGCGGATGTGGCAACGGATGGGTAGCGGATGGAGCGGATGTAGCGGATGGTGGTAGCGGATGTGGTAGCGGATGGGTAGCGGATGGAGCGGATGGTGGTAGCGGATGTGGTAGCGGATGGGTAGCTGATGTAGCGGATGTAGCGGATGGTGGTAGCGGATGTGGTAGCGGATGGGTAGCGGATGGAGCGGATTGTGGCAGCGGATGTGGTAGCGGATTGGTTAGCAATTTTTTGCAGCGCCTGGGCCAGCTAACAGGTGCGAATATCGCCGCGTCAGATAGCTTAACCGGCAGCGCCGAAAAGGGAGGCGACTGGAATCTGAGGGTGCGGACAAGGAAGGTTAAGGCGGAGTTGGCATTCGAGCCGAAGGCAATGGCAGAATATGCCGGGGTCTTGGCCGCTCCAATTGCCAACGACGATTCTGCCGCTACTTTGCAAGGGCAGGCGGTCAATATAGATGTGTTGGCTAACGATGCGGATGCCGATGGAGATCGCATCCGGGTGTTAAATATCGTGAGCGGACCCAGTAACGGTACGGTGGCGATCGAGGACGACGTTTATGCCGGAGGAAATTTCACCACCGCCGGGGGATCCTCTGCTAACTACATCGCCAAGTGGAATGGCGTCAGTTGGTCTGCTTTGGGCTTGGGGACGGGTGATTTTGTTTTTGATATCGCGATTGGCTCTAATGGCGACGTCTATGCTGGGGGCTTTTTCACCACTGCTGGGGGAGTTAGTGCCAACCGTATAGCCAGGTGGGATGGTAGCAGTTGGTCGGCTTTGGGCTCGGGGACAAGTGCCTCAGTTTGGGATATCGCCATCTCTGGCAGCGATCTATATGCTGGGGGAGTCTTCACCACTGCTGGGGGAGTCCCTGCCAACCGTATAGCCAGGTGGAATGGTAGCAGTTGGTCTGCTTTGGGTTCGGGGACGAATAACACAGTTTTTGATATTGCCATCTCCGGCAGCGACCTCTACGCTGGGGGCAATTTCACCACTGCCGGAGGAGCCAGCGCCAACTTCATAGCCAGGTGGGATGGTAGCAGTTGGTCGCCTTTGGGCTCGGGGACGAACAGCGCAGTTCGCGATATTGCCATCTCTGGCAGCGACCTTTATGCTGGGGGTTTTTTCACCACTGCTGGGGGAGTCCCTGCCAATCGCATAGCCAGGTGGAATGGTAGCAGTTGGTCTGCTTTGGGTTCGGGGACGAATAACACAGTTTTTGATATTGCCATCTCTGGCGGCGACCTCTATGCTGGGGGCCAATTCAGCACTGCCGGGGGAGCCAGTGCCAACTTCATAGCCATGTGGGACGGTAGCAGTTGGTCGGCTTTGGGCTTGGGAACGAATAGCGGTGTTCTTACGATCGCCGTTGGCTCCGGGGGCGAAATCTATGCTGGGGGAGTCTTCACCACTGCTGGGGGAGTCAGTGCCAACCGGATTGCCAAGTGGGATGGTAGCAGTTGGTCGCCTTTGGGCTCGGGGACAAATAGCAATGTTGAGGCGATCGCTCTGGATCCGGATCGCAGCATAGCTTATACTCCCAACCCGGGTTTTAACGGCGTCGATACCTTCACCTATAGCATCACCGACGGCAGCAGCCCTCCAGCCACGGCCACAGTTTCTATTCTGGTCAACGATTCGCCAATTATCGACAGCAGCGGGGACTCGGCTTTAGGCAATATAAATTTTAACGAGACTAACAATAGCGGCACTCTGGTCACCGATATAATTGCCAGCGGTGCCGGGGGCAATCCGATTGCCGATGCCAATACCGGAGCCCTAGAAGGAATTGCCCTTAGTTCCGCAGATACCAGCAACGGCAGTTGGCAATACTCTCTCGATAATGGCAGCAACTGGACGACTTGGGCTCCTACGCCGTTTGTCTCCCGATTGCTAGCTGCCGATAGCAATACCCGCATCCGCTTCGTTCCCAATCCGGGCTTCGTCGGTACTGTCAGCAATGGAATTACTTATCACGCTTGGGACCGAGTTACAGGAGTCAATGGCAGCACCGCAAATGTAGTGGCAGATTTAGCGGCTAACGGCAGTTCCAGTACCTTCAGCAGCGGCACGGAAATTGCCAGCATTACCGTTAATCCGATTATTTCCATAAACGACGTTACTATAACCGAAGGAGATGCGGGTACGGTTAATGCTAATTTTACCGTTTCCCTGAATGCAGGGAGCAACGATACGGTTTTGGTTGACTACATTACCGCCGACAATACGGCAGTGGCGGTAAACGATTATATCCCCGCTGGCAATACCCTGACCTTTAGTCCGGGCGAAATCTCTAAAGTGGTTAGCGTCGTTATTAATAGCGACAATATAGACGAACTGGATCGCAGCTTTTTCGTCAATCTGAGCAATCCGGTTAATGCAAGTATTGCCGATAGCCAGGGAATAGGTACGATTAACGATGACGATACGGCGGGAATAACCGTTAGCGAATCTGGGAGCAGTACCGATGTCACAGAAGGGGGCGCTACTGATACCTATTCTCTGGTTTTGAATAGCGAACCCACAGCACCGGTTACGGTTACTATTACCACCGACCCCCAGATTAATGCCACGAGTTCTTTAGTTTTTGATAATAGCAATTGGAATAACCCTCAAACGGTTAGCGTCGAAGCTGCGGACGATGCAGTGGCAGAAGGAAATCACTCTAGCATTATCAGGCATTCGACGACCAGCGCCGATGCAAATTATAATGGTCTTGCGGTTGCCGATGTCGTTGCTAATCTTACCGATAACGATAGTGCGGGAGTATCGATTAGCCAAACTAGCGGCAGTACCGATCTATTGGAAGGAGGTAGTACAGACACCTATTCTGTTGTGCTGACGACCCAACCCATAGCGCCAGTGACGATTAATATCGGCAGCGACAGTCAAACAAATATTCAAACTAATGCTGGTAGCAGTCTCGTTTTTGATGGCGCGAACTGGAATGTAGCACAAACCGTGACGGTAGAAGCGGTAGATGATGCGGTAATAGAGGGCAATCGTACCAGCATTATTAGCCATACTGCTACCAGTGCCGATGCCAATTATAACGGGATTGCTATTAATAATGTCACGGCCAATATTACCGATAACGATTCCGCCGGGGTGGCGATCGCAGTAACGGGAGGTAGCACGGAGATAACCGAAGGGGGGGCGACTGATACCTATACAGTGGCTTTAATGACGGAGCCCGCAGCAACCGTAACGATTAATTTTAATACCGATAGCCAGCTCGCCGAGATTGCGCCGCTAACTTTCGACAATACTAATTGGAATATCCCGCAAACCGTTGCAATTGAAGCTACGGATGATACAGTAGCGGAAGGAAACCACAGCAGCACAATTAGTCATGGGGTTAGTAGTGCCGATGCAAACTATAACGAGATTGCGGTTAATAATGTTTTAGTCAACATTGCCGATAACGACGCAGCCGGAGTTACCTTTACTCAGACTGGCGGTAGCGCGGAGGTGACGGAAGGAGGGGCGGCGGATACTTATACGGTGGCCTTAACCACAGTACCGGCAGCACCAGTAACGATTAGTTTTAATACCGATCGCCAGCTCGTCGCCATTGCGCCAGTCACTTTTGATAATACGAATTGGAATATCCCGCAAGTGGTTGCGGTGCAAGCGGTAGATGATGCGGCTCCCGAAGGAAACCACAGCAGCACGATTAGCCCTACGGCGGCCAGCACCGATGCTAATTATGACGGGATTATGCTGTCGGCGATCGCAGTAAATATTATCGATAACGATAGCGCCGGAATATCGATTAGTCAAAGCGACGGCAGCACGGAAGTAACGGAAGGGGGCGCGACGGATACTTATACAGTGGTTTTAACGACGGAACCCGCAGCACCAGTAACGATTAGTTTTAATACCGATAGCCAGCTCGCCGGCATTGCGCCAGTCACTTTTGATAATACGAATTGGAATATCCCGCAAGTGGTTGCGGTGCAAGCGGTAGATGATGCGGCTCCCGAAGGAAACCACAGCAGCACGATTAGCCCTACGGCGGCCAGCACCGATGCTAATTATGACGGGATTATGCTGTCGGCGATCGCAGTAAATATTATCGATAACGATAGCGCTCCGAGCGACCCCCCAAGCGAACCTCCGAGCGACCCCCCAAGCGAACCCAGTTTTCCGCCGCCGTCACTGCCCGGGAACGACATTATAGCTGAAGTCCCGGAAGTTACTCCAGGAATTATTGTCCTTCAGCCTACGGATTCCACAGAATTATTTGAAGGAGCGGGTACGGACTTATATAAAGTGGTGCTTGCCAGTCAACCAACATCGGAAGTAATTATAACCATTGCCACGGATAGCCAAATTACTGCCGACGTTCAAAGCCTAATTTTTTCGCCTCTAGACTGGAATCGTCCCCAAACTGTAACTCTGGCGGCGGTGGATGACAATATAACTGAAGGACTCCATACCAGTGTCCTAACTCACGCCGCCGCCAGCGCCGATCCGAATTACAACGAAATTGCGATCGCCAGCATTACCGCCAATATCGCCGATTATGAAAATCAAGTAGAGACAACTCTATCGGAAAGGGCGATTCTCCGTTTTGCCGATAACAACGATAAAGTCGCCGGCTCTCCCGACCGAGATTTGCTCCACGGAGGAAATGGCAATGACAGTTTGGATGGCGGTTCTGGAGATGATTTTATTTTTGGAGAAGGGCAAAGCGATATTCTCATCGGCGGCGAAGGTGCCGACCGAATTGGCGGCAATGAGGGAACCGATTATCTGACGGGAAACTCTGGCAACGATATTCTGTCTGGCGGGGCGGGAAGCGATCGCCTATTTGGCGGGGCAGGAGACGATCTGCTTGTTGGCGACTTAGATAGCGATCGGCTATTTGGAGACAAAGGTGCCGATACTTTGCTCGGCGGTTTGGGCGGCGATGCTTTTGCGATCGGTTCCGGCACTGGCGGCGCGACTCTGGCAGAAGCCGATACGATTATGGACTTTACGAAAGGAGAAGATTCTATCCATTTAATCGGTTCTCTGACATTCTCGGAATTAAATATAGTCCCTGGAACCGGAGCCAACGCAGCGCACAGTATTATCCGGCATGGGCAAACCGGCGAATATTTAGCCCTAGTCCAATGGGTTTCTCCCAGCAATTTAGAGAATAGCGATTTTGTCTAGAGCCAGAACTAGCGCGTGGGGTGTGGGGTGTGGGGTGTGGGGTGTGGAGTGTGGGGTGTGGGGTGTGGGGTATAATGTTCAAGTCAAACTCAAAACTCTCAAGCTAAGAACTCAAAACTCCTCACCTTTCTAGCAATTCAGTGAGAAATTGTTTTGATTTTTTAGCTTCTGGAACGAAGCCGACAAAAGGCATGAAGCAACCGAAAACAAACATCCCCACGGGAATTAAACCAGCAGGCTCGAACTTGCCCTCAGATATCATAGCTGCCAGAAATAAGATGCCAAATTGCAATACCATGCCGAGCCAAAAGAGCATAAACCCAATAACCAAACCTTTTAGGTTCATGGTAATCTCTACCTCAGAGCCGGCTCCATTAGGTTGTATGCGTCCGGCGATTTGGGGCAAGAAAGAATTGCGATAGTTGATAATTCTGGAAATTTTAAAAGAATGCTCGCCAATTTCTCCTTCATAAGGTTTCTCCGACTTGCTCCATCGCCAGCGAAGTGTTTTGCGAGGTTCGACAACTTCGGCTAACTTAGCACGGACTTCAGCGGGAGACAAAGAAGTATGGATTGTGAAACGTTGGTTTATAAACATGGGAATGGGAAATTGGGGTGTAGGGTGTGGGGTGTGGGGTGTGGGGTGTGGGGTTTGGGGTAGGATGTTCAAGTCAAACTCAAAACTCTCAAGCTAAGAACTCAAAACTCTCAAGCTAAGAACTCAAAACTCTCAAGCTAAGAACTCAAACCTACACCCTACACCCCACACCCCACACCCTACACTCTACACCCCACACCCTACACCCTACACTCTACACCCTAGAAAAATTATTAGCTACTCTTAAGCCGCTTCTCACGCCAAACTCAGATTGTGCTTGTTTAATAGCTAATATACGGTTCGAGTCTAAGCCTTCGCTGTTTTATCTGGAGGAAAATCAATCGATGAAGCTGAACTATGTGACGACTATAGCTATTGCTTCCCTTTTTACGGTGGGATTCGCTGCTAGCACTTATGCGATTTCCAGCAGCACAAACAGCAACCGGGGGTCAAGCTCTCGTTCTGCGGTAGAAGCGATCGCCAATAATCCCCGTGGGGCAGGTAATCCCCGTCTTGGAACCAATCTTCATGCGGACAAAGGTCAATCCAGTATTTATGTAAAAAATGGCTTGGCGATCGGGGGTACGGATCCCGTCGCCTATTTTCAACAAGGGAGACCAGTTCAGGGCAGCAGCCAATTCGAGTACCAGTGGAAGGGCGCAACTTGGCGCTTTCAGAGCGCAGCAAATAAAGAGCTATTTGTCAGCAACCCGGAAGAATACGCGCCTCAATATGGCGGCTACTGCGCCTATGCTGTGAGTCGGGGTTACACTGCTAAGACCGAGCCCGAAGCTTGGAAGATAGTCGATGGTAAGCTCTATCTAAACTATAGCCTTGAAGTCAGAGACTTGTGGAGCCAAGATATTTCAGGCAACATTATCAAAGCCGATCGCAACTGGCCTGGAGTTCTGGAAAAATAATTGGCGGTAGTGGAGGTGCATTTCAATGAATGCACTCGTAGCCCGCTCCGGGCGATATTTTGTGTAGTCGCGCAAGCCTCGCCAGCCGCGAGCGGAGGCGAGGCTTGCGCAAGGGAGTTACAGCCACAGGATTGATGTTACGCGATCGCCCGACTGCTCCAATTCATGCGCGGAGACTCCGCCAAGAGCGCGATCGATCCGCTCTTCAGAGGAGCGATCGCACCCAACAATTCAATCGCTTTCTTGATAGTCGTGGGAGGGTTGGTTCGTGAGGCGCGATCGCACAGACCGGCGATCGCGCCTCACGAACCCTTCTCGCTGTGAGGGCAGTTTACCCTCTTGGTTAGGCTGGTAAATCTCAATAGGAAAACAAATCGTGCCTTCAAATCAGAGAAACGCCCGATTATATTATATCAAATCCGGTAAAACACTCACAAAAAGATTTGTAACTTGCCGTAGGACGGGCGTCCCGCCTGTCCTCACTGGTATGGCGGACAGGCGGGACGCCCGTCCTACGCAAAAATTAACTTTTTTAGGTTAATTAACCGGATTTGATATTACTGCTTGTAAATGACCCTTGATTGCGTTTCTCCAGGATGAGCTAGCGATGTTTCCAGATCGCTTCGGGTGGACTTGGGCATAAACCAGCGACCAAACTGGGTATAGAGGGCGGGAATCACCATCAGGGTCAGGGCAGTGGAGGTGAACAGGCCCCCCAGCACTACGATCGCCAACGGCTGTAGGATTTCATTGCCCGCACCGCTGGCGATCGCCAATGGCAGCATCCCCAAAGCTGAGGTCAGGGCCGTCATCAGAATGGCGTTCACCCGTTCCAGGGACCCGTAGAAGATTGCTTTATTCAGAGGCAACCCCTCAGCAAATTTGGTGTTGTAGTTGTCCACCAGCAACAGCCCGTTACGGACAGCGACCCCAAACAGGGTGATGAAGCCGATCAGGGAAGCCACCGACATCACGCCGCCCGTAAATAGGATCGAAACAATGCCGCCGACCAGGGCCAGGGGCAGGTTGATGGTGATTGCCACAGTAGCAGGTAGGGACTTGACGGACAAGAACATTAGCACCGCAATGGCGATAGCCGCCAGGATGCTGTACGCTAGCAGATTATTAGTGGCGTTTTGCTCTGCCTCAAACTGCCCCCCGTACTGAATAAAGTAGCCATTTGGCAGTTGCACATTCTTCCGAATCCGAGCCTGAATGTCACCCACGACGCTGCCCAGGGCTCGGTCGGCTACGTTCGCTGACACCACAATCAGGCGGGACACGTCTTCCCGATTAACGATGTTGGCTCCCATGCCATACTCGACCCTGGCAACATCGCCCAGGACAATCACCTCGCCCGTTGGGGTGGAGAGAGGAATAGCACTGATGGCATCCAGACTATTACGGGCCGACTCCGGCAACGCCACGGTGATGTCAATCAACTGCCGATCTTCCGGCACCTGGGAAACGACCCGCCCATTCAGAGCAGTTTCCACCACGTCGGAGATCTGGGTCATGGTCAAACCATAGCCTGCTGCGCTTTCCCGATCGTAGTGAATCTGCACCTGACGGATCGGCAGTTGGGGCTCAAGCTGCAAGTCAACCAGACCCTCAATGGGTTTGATGGTGTCGCGCACTTGCTCGCCGATGCTGCGTAGCTTTGCTAGGTCGGGGCCAAAGATTTTGATAGCGATCGCACTCCGTACCCCCGACAGCACCTCATCCATGCGGTGGGAGATGAATCCGCCGATGTTGGGCGCGACCCCCGGCAATTTTAAAAACGCTTGCCGCAGTTGCTTGATGCTGGCTTCCCGGTCTCTCAGCGCTGCGTCACTGAGTTCGATATCGACATGGGCCATGTTCACCCCAGCCCCATCAGCATCGCCAGGAGAACGACCGGCTCGTACCTGTACCCATTCATACAAAGGATTGTCCTTGAGGGAGTTGGCCAGGGCATTGCCCGCGCCAGTAGTGATATTCAGGGAAATGCCGGGAAATAGCACCATCGAGTTCACTAGGGATTTCTCCTGGAACTCTGGCAAGAAGACGCGACCCAGGGAGGGAACGATCGCCACTGTTGCAACCAGAGCTGCCAGAGCCAGGGTTAGAATGAGCTGTGGTGTTTGCATGGAAAGCCCCAACAGCGGACGATAAAGCCGTTCGGCCAAGCGGGAAACAAAAGTCCCTTCTTGGGGCAAATTCTGATTTGCTAGCAAGATGGCACAGAGCGCAGGTGACAGAGTCATCGCCACCAGGGTTGAGGCTATGATGGAGAACAGATAGGCCAGTCCCATTGGGGCAAAGATGCGACCTTCCACCCCAGTCAGGCTGAAGATGGGGGCAAACACCACGACGATAATTACCGTGGAAAAGATCACCGCCAGCCGCACCTGTACCGAGGTGTCAAACACCACTTGAAAGGGATGTTTGGGACTGCCCTGGGCCTGGTTGGTGCGTAAACCCCGATAGCAGTTCTCCATATCGACGATCGCATCATCCACCACCGACCCGATGGCGACCACCAGTCCTCCCAGGGTCATGGTGTTGATGCCCAGGCCAAAGGCTTTCATAAACAGCAGGCCAATCAGCAGCGACAGGGGAATGGCGCTGAGGGTTACGATCGCGGTGCGCCAGTTCATCAAAAACAGCAACAGGACGATCGACACGATCGCTACACCCTGGAGCAAAGAGCCGCTGACGTTGCGAATGGCGGAGTCAATAAAGTTGGCCTGCCGGAAGGTGCGGGTCACCTGCACGTCAGCGGGGAAGGTGGGCTGCAACTCGACGACTGCAGCCTCGACGGCCCTGGTAACGGTGGGTGTATCCACGTCCGGCTGCTTGTGGATCGCCACCACTACCGTGGGTTGACCGTTCAGGCTGGCGTCGCCCCGCTTCAGGACTGCTCCGGTCTGCACCGTCGCCACATCTTGCAGCAGAACTGGCTGACCGTCCTGCACCTTCACGACCGATCGCTGCAACTCTTCAATGGACTGCATCTGACCAATGCCGCGTACCAGCAGTTCC
The DNA here is from genome assembly GCA_010672965.1 of Oscillatoria sp. SIO1A7. Classification (GTDB taxonomy): domain Bacteria; phylum Cyanobacteriota; class Cyanobacteriia; order Cyanobacteriales; family Laspinemataceae; genus SIO1A7. Next base: position 106,259 of record JAAHFN010000026.1, on the reverse strand, counting down.
TGACCGCTGCCAATCAGGAAACCTCCAGGGGCATTGGAGTTCGCTCCAGCAGCGGCAGTTGTGACTTCATTGAGGGACACATTGAAAGCCCGCAGTTTCGCCGGATCGACCAGCACCTGCTCTTGCCGCTCATCACCGCCGTAAATCGTGACTTGAGACACTCCCGGCACCGAGAGAATCTGGTTTTTCAACGTGACATCCACTAGGCGGCGCAGAGCCATCATGGAAGTCTGCCCCTGGCCATCTACCGTGAAGGCGTACTGCAAAATCGTGCCCAACGGCGATACAAGCGGTGAAATTTCCGGTGGGTGGGCGTTCTCTGGCAGTTGACTGGTGACCTGTTGCAATCGCTCAGTCACCGCCTGTCGAGCTTGATAAATGTTGGCATCCCGGTCAAAGACCACGCTGACCATCGACAGCCCAACTTTTGATGAGGAGCGTACAGTGGTCACTCCGGGCAAACCATTCACCACACTTTCGATGGGTACGGTGATTTGGGTTTCCACCTCTTCAGGGGCCAAACCGACCGCTTCTACCTGAATATCCACCTGGGGCGGGGCAAAGGGCGGGAACACATCCAGGGGCATTTGGGTGATGCTGAAGATGCCCCAAATCGTGACCGCGATCGCCCCCGCTACGATCGACCACCGTTGAGCAATGGAATTTTTGAGAATTTTGTTCAGAAGCGCATTCAGCATTTATTTAGAGGTCCCCCTTCTTGCTAGAATAAGTGCTTTCCGAGAAGGAGCTTTTCTTTTTACGAACACTATTCAGAACCGCGATCGCGCCAGCACCAAGCGCTAATACTGCGATTCCAACTACGACGATCCAGGGAAAATCACGGGAAGCTTGAGTCGTTGCATCCGATGCTTGGGTCACATCCCCATACTGGGCCATACTGCCATCCGGGGCATGACTACGATCGATCCCTTGTGCATCGGCCTCAGCATGGCTGATGGTGCCTTCCTCTGTTCTTTCAGAACTGGAGTTCGCCTCAGCGGATTGGGTCTTGCGCGATTCGGCATACAGCGACAGGCTGCCTTGAGTGACGAGTTGCTCGCCCACAGATAAGCCTTCTAGCACCTCGATCGTTTCGCCCTGGGTTTCACCTGTAGTGACAGGTACTGGCTCATAAAAACCTTCATATTCCACAAAAACAAGCTGTCGGCCATTGTCCTCAACCAATGCCAATACGGGAATCATGACCGCACCACTGCCATCTTCGGCGGCCTCGATAGGACTCACCTGGATTCCCAGCAGGGTGTCGGTCTCTGCTTTCACCTCAACCCGATTAACACCCCCTTCAGCTTGAAACTCATCCCCATGACCGATGTGGGCCAGGACAGTAGGTGTGCTTACAGCGAGACTAAAAGCCAGCATAGAACTCAATAACGGCAAGCGCTTCATCGGTACGTACCTCCTTACAGTTTCGACAGCGCGAAGCAAAATCCCCTACAAGGTGGCACAGGACCGATGAAAATCAGGTGAAATGGGATAGACTTTGGTAAAATCAGCGTCGTGACGAGTGGCTGTGCTGCAATGCGTATCCTGTTAGTAGAGGACGAAGAAGACTTAGGATTGGCCATCAAGCAAGTCCTGGTGGGTGAAAAATATGTGGTCGATTGGGTCACTGATGGTACTCAAGCATGGCTCTGTCTGGAAAGCCAATGGACGGATTACACCGTAGCGATATTTGACTGGCTGCTTCCAGAACTTTCAGGCTTAGAGCTATGCCAAAGACTCAGAGCTAATAAAAAACCCCTCCCGGTGCTGATGCTGACAGCTCTGGGGCAGACTGAGAACCGCATCACCGGACTGGATGCAGGGGCCGATGATTATTTAGTGAAACCCTTTGTGATGGAGGAACTGCTGGCGCGGTTGCGGGCCTTGCAGCGGCGATCGCCCCAATTGCGCCCTTCTACCCTAACTGTAGGCCCATTCACCCTGGACGATGCCAACACACTGCTTCAGATTGAGCAGCCCGATCGGCCCACCCAAACGATTCCCCTGACTCTAAAAGAGTTTCAGGTGTTGAATTACCTGATGGAAAACAGCGATCGCATCATCCCCGGCAGCAAGCTGCGCTCCCAACTGTGGAATTTAGACGAAGAACCGATCAGCAATGTAGTGGCTGCTCAGATTCGCCTGATACGTCGCAAGTTTGCCCGCTACGGCTGCTTTTGCCCCATTCAAACAGTGCCGGGTCAGGGGTATCGCTTTAAGGCTGCCCCATGAATAGTCGGCAGCTCTTTCGCCGCAGTCGTCTGCGATTAGCCGCCTGGTATGCCCTCGTGATGGGCGGCATTTTGAGCCTGTCAGGGTTGTGCATGGCCCGTGCCCTGGTGCAGGCCAATTGGGTGGCGTTAGAACGAGAAATTGAATCCATCGCGGGCACTCTGCACGATAGCCTGGAGCCTATGCTCCCTCCCTCAAAAGCTCCAACCGATTTGTTGCAGCAGATTTTTCCCGATCTCTGCATTGTGGAGCAGCCCTGCGAACTGAATCCGTCGCCTATCCAACGCCACACGATAGGGATTAGCGATCGCACTAACTACTACATTCGCCTATTCGACAATCAAGAGAACCTGCTGGCCTTTTCTCCTAACCAGCCGGAACCGCTGCCTTCCAACCTGAATCCAACGACCTGGCAAACCCTTCAGACTAAAGAGGGTAACCGCTATCACCAGTTCACTACTATTCTGCACAGCGCCGCCTACGCCCACGTCCCTGAGGAGGCGGCCTACGAACATCCCTCCTGGGGCTACCTGCAAGTGGGACGTACTCTGGCCGCCTTTGATGCCGAACTTCAGCGGTTACAGTGGATTTTTATCGGCGGTTTTCTCTTGGCGTTGGGGTTAACTGCCATTGCGAGTTGGTTGCTGTCGGGTTTGGCGATGCAGCCCATCTACCAGTCCTACCAGCGGCAGCAACAGTTCACTGCTAACGCCGCCCACGAGTTGCGATCGCCCCTGGCTAGTCTCCTCGCTACGGTGGAAGCCATTCTCCGTCTGCCGCCAGAACAATCGGAACAGGTGCCCGCGCTATTGAAAACTGTGGAGCGTCAGGGGCATCGCCTGAGTCAGTTAGTTGCCGATCTCCTTTTGCTCGCCAGCCTAGAAGAAGACACCACAGCAAAACTAGCCCAACCCTGCTCTTTGAACGATATCGTTGCCGACTTAACCGAGGAACTCGCGGAGTTAGCCGCCATGACTGACATTAACCTCAGCAGCCAGCTCCCCGATTTAGAAATCCATGTTATGGGACATGAATCCCAGCTCTATCGCCTGGTATCTAACCTGATAGCCAATGCGATTCAATACACGCCCTCAGGCGGTTCAGTCGTCGTGAGTTTAGCCCCCCACGATCGCTTCGCAACGATTACTGTCAAAGATACGGGTATTGGCATTCCTGCCAAGGAACAAAGCCGCATTTTTGAGCGCTTCTGTCGGGTGAACGGCGATCGCTCTCGCAAATCTGGCGGCACTGGATTAGGGTTAGCTATTGCACGGGCGATCGTCCATCGTCACCAAGGACAAATCACCGTTAAAAGCGAAGTTGACCAAGGGAGCGTATTCACAGTTCGACTAGGCATTGCGACAGAAAAAAACAAAAAACAACCCTGGACGTAACCTAAAAAAGTCCGCGAGAATTGGGAGCATTTCAATTTTGTAAGCATTAGCCTGCAAGGGCGCTTGTTTTGTGTAGCCGCGCCGCAAAAAAGCGCGACTGCGGCAAAGTGCTTTCATTGAAATGCTCCCCGAGAGTTTGTGTAGCCGCGCCGCAAAAAGCGTCAGACGACAGCGTACAAAATTGAAATGCTCCCGGAGGCGAAGCCGATCTCCGACCGCCGAGCGCTTGTTTTAGCAAAAAGCTGACCGCTGAGAGCTAACCGCTGACCGCTTGTTTCCATATTACTTGCGTCCAAAATCCGCTGGAATTTCCCCCCAAACTTTAGTATCCCATTTGAGAATAGGGTTTGGGTAATCGTTGTTTTGCAGCCAGCTAGTCGCGCGATCGATAAGTTCAAACAGTTCTGCATTTGCCGGAGTTTGCTTGAGGGTCGTGCGAATTTTCTTTTGCTTTACCCAAAGCATCGCCACCTTCGAGTCCGAATAGACCGGAATTAGGGAATCTAGTTTTTTTAGATAACCCAAAGCATGGACAATAGCTAAAAATTCACCGATATTATTCGTGCCCCGAGAGAGCGGACCGACCTGAAAAAGTACCTCCCCTGTTGCCGTATCAACTCCCCTATACTCCAAATCTCCTGGATTCCCCAGGCAAGAGGCATCTACCGCAATGCTATCGGCAATTGGTTCCGAGCTAGAGAGAGCTATTTTTTTATTGCTTGGGCTTTTGCTTGGGCTTCTTTTTGCACTACCAGGTTTTTGTTCTAAATTCGCTCCCTCTTGCTCGGAATTTGAGCTAAACGCTTGTTCGGCTTCGGCTCGGCTTTTAAAAGATTTATACCTAGCTCCAGCAAAGCCGTTAACTTGTTTCTTGCATTCTTCCCAATTGGTAAAAATGCCAGTCTTGCGTCCTTTCCAGACTACATAGTATTTTTTAGGCGACATAATATTTTAGGGAAAATCGCACTCTCATCCTTATGAGCCTGCTTTTGCTTAGCCTGCCTTTGGCTTAGCCTGCCCAAGACTTGTCAAAGGCAGGCTTTTTATATAGGACTTACGCATAGACTCTATGAATAGGGGCGATCGCGAAGCGTCTCCGTAAGGAGAATCGCGGGGGGATTGCCCCTACAAATACTAGATATGGATAGTTTGCGTAAGTCCTGTTATAGCCTCGCTCGCAAAGCTTGCTTTTTTAAGCTGACCCAGAAACAAGCTGTGCGATCGCAGCTAAAAGAGTATTGTAGTCCGTAATTGGTTTGGGATAGAAATCATCGGCCATAGAAATTTCCATCAGCTCTTGTCGCTCGCTCAGCATGGCATAAGCGGTAATTAAAATAACGGGAATCTCAGCGGTAATTGGATTTGTTTTCAGAATCCGACTCAAATCGGCTCCGCTAACCCCTTTGCCCTCCCACTCTGCCCCGGGTAAGTTGACATCCATCAATACTAAATCTACAGTTCCCGACTGGCACCGGCTCATAATGTCAGTTGGGTTATCTGTAATCTTGACTTCATGTCCTCCAAGTCGCTGAATTAATTTAGCTGTTCCCTTAGCAAGCAAATAGTCATCATCTACGAGTAAAATCTTTAAGCTAATTTTTGACATTTCCCCGATTAATTGAAAATGAACCATAAAGCGTCAACCCAGAATGTTGAGATTAAATTCGGTTCATTTACCCCCCCAGAATTTCCCGATCGTAACGGGAGCGACAATCTCTAGTCTTTTGCTGCCGCTTTTATGCAGGCCCTATAGCAAAAGACTATGGACCATCCATTTCCACCCCGAATCCTTATTATAGGGAATTAGTTGTTGTAGAAATAATTATTCCTGTCAGAAGGAGATTTTTACTGTCGTGCCTCGACCTTTGCCAGAACTTTCTAGAACGATTCTTCCTCCCATTAGTTCTACCAGACGCTTGCTAATAGTCAAGCCCAAGCCAGTACCGCCATAGCGCCGCTTAATAGAACCATCTTCCTGGACAAAAGGTTCAAAGAGTTGCTCGTTTTTGCTCGGGTCGATGCCAATCCCCGTATCGATTACAGAAATTTCTATACCGGTAGGGCTAGAATCGCTTGGGTTGCACTTAGCATTATCTGTAGCATCAAGTGTAATATTTTTTGTAGTATCATCTGCGGTCTTAGTCGCCTGAATTGCCCGAAGGCGAATCTCACCACTTTCTGTAAATTTAAAGGCATTGGAGAGCAAGTTGGTTAAAATCTGCCGTAACTTCCCTTCATCTGCATAGATTCTATCCACTTCAACCTCGACAATTAGAGAAATTCCTCTGCGACGGCTATCGATCGCGAACAAATGGCTCACTTCTTCTACTAAAGAGCGAAGGTCTATTGACACCATCTGGACGCTCATGCGGCCCGCTTCAATTTTGGCAATATCCAAGACATCATTAATAATGGCAACCAGGTTTTCCGCCGATTTATAAGCAAAGGAGATAAATTCCCTTAGCTCTTCTTCGTTATCGTATAATTTTTCCTGGAGCAGTTTTAGATAGTTTAGGGTCGATCCTAGGGGAGTACGGAGTTCGTGGCTGGTGGAGGAGAGCAAATGGGATTTAAGACGGCTGGCTTGCTCCGCTTGTTGGCGGGCTGCATCTAGTTCTCGGTTGCGCATTTGCACTAGAAGACGATGCTCTCTTTCCCATTGGTAAAGCCGATTTTGCATCGCTGCCATTGCTAGATGAGTGCAAATTGTCCGCGTTATTTCGATTTCTTCCCCAGTCCAGGGGCGAGCCTGCCCTTTTTTTAGTTGTCGCCAAGCTTTAAAAGATTCGCGCACTTGGTCCTGACGGAGATCCGGATCGAAGCGACCAGCCCATAAGATATCCGTATCTATTTCATCTCGAAATAAGGTCAGGCAACCAAGGACTTGTTGACTATATCGCAAGGACAATATTAGTAGAGAACGAATCTCGTTTGCTTGCAAAGCTTTTGCCAAAGATGCAAGCTGGGGTTCTCCGTGTAAGTCGGCCACTACCTTGATGGTGGCAAAGAGGTCAGAAAACTCAGAAGTATCCTTAGACTCTTGTTGTCTCCCAGCTCCCCGCATTTTTGGTAGTTCCATCAATTCTGTCCAGAAGGGATGTTCTTCGAGAAAAACTGGTTGGCTCTCGTCTAAGGGCTGGGGTTGATTGCCATATATAAAGAGTTGGGGTTGACGGCCGTAGGTGTAGAGTTCAAACGGGGTGCTGGGGTCTGAGGAGGTCAGATAAAGTCTGCCGCCAGAAGCATCAACTGCTTTAACAATTTTTTCCAGAACCGCTTCTAGAGTATCTTGAACGCTGGCGGGTGCATGCAAGACTGTGGAAATCTGATTGATTAAGGCTTCCTTGCTGGCTTGGGTGCGGGCTTGGCTCAGAAGTGTCGATTGCGCGATCGCCACCGAAATTTGGTCCGCCACCAGTTGCACTATCCTCAGACTTTCCTCGGAAAAAACTTTGCTTTGAGCATGGTGCGATGCCAGCAAACCCCACAGCTTCGACCCATTCATAATCGGCACTACCAGGGAAGAACGCACCCCCATATTGGTTAGATATTCTACATGGCAAGGATCCACAGCACGTTCTAGTATCTCGGCAATAGGTTCCTCTCGGACTTCTTCTACTGTCAATGTCCCAGTAGTTTTTATATCCTCCGAGCGATTGAGGATAATGCGCTGCCTCGCAACATCCACAATCGAGCGCGTTCTCGCTTTCATTATCATCTCCCGAGCATGAGGAGGGACATCTCCAGCGGGAAAGTACAATCCCATTAGAGCCGGCAGCCGCTCTTTATAAATAGACTCGGCAACGACTTGACCCGTACTATCCTCAGCAAAACGATATATTTTTACCCGGTCTATCTGCAAAAGCGATCGCACCTCCCGTGCCGCAGCCGAGAGAATCTCCTCTAATTCCAGAGATTGTCTGATCCGGGTCGTCATGCGATATAATAGCCCTTCTTTGGATAGGGCTTCGCTCCCATCCGAACCTTCTATTCTGCTTACCATTGCTTTCTCCTTTCCCCGAGCCTGCCCGCGAATATTTTTAAGGGATTGTTCCAATAGCATTGCAGTAAGCAAAAGCCAAACGCTTGCTTTTTAATTCATTCTACAGATTTAGGAAAAAATCGATCCTCACAGTGATAGCAGTAAGCTGTCAGCTATCGGCTATCAGCAGTCAGCAGTCAGCACAAGCACAAGCATTGCCAGGACGTAGCTTTGGCAAACAATGAGATTGCCCTAACCAAATATGCCCAAATATGCGTAGTGCCATACAACACCGAGTCTTTCTACTTACTTCGGTTTAATCGCGGATAGTTCCATCGGGGAGAATTGCCCCACTGAGATTCATCTTATCTAGGGTAACGCCACGAAGATTAGCGCCGAACAAGTTGGCACCGCTGAGATTGACGGTGCTTAAAGATGCCGCACCGGTGTAGTTAGAGTTTGTGGATTGCTCCCCTGTCTCTCTTATCAGTAAGTGCAACTCGTCCCCTTGGAGAACCAAGGTAAATGGACCAATCTGAATGATAGCTTTATCTGGAAGCACCATAGAACCATTGACTCTTTGCTTATTGACGAACACGCCATTAGTGCTGTTATGGTCCTGAAGAATGTAGTTTCCTTGCTCGTTGGTTTCGATAGTAGCGTGCCGTCGAGAAATCATCTGAGAAGCAAATCTTATCGTAGCGCTCGGGTGGCGGCCGAGCAAAATAGAACCTTTGTTTTTGAGGGAAATGTAATGGGGCTCGGTCAGGGAGGCGATTTCTACACAGCCGATCGCCTCTTTTGGCGAGGATACGGTGGAGGCAATCGAGGTTTCGCTTAAGTCAGCGTTAGCCCGATCGCGATCGCTGGGCATAGCACCGCTGAGATTAGCCTGAGTCAGATTGGCCTCGCTCCAATTTGCCCCGCCAAAGCGAATATTGCTTAAGTTACAAAAACTCAAATTGGCTCTACACATATTAGTCCGATACAGGTCGGTTCCCTGGAGATTAGCCTTCCTCAGATTGGCCTCGCTCAATTTGGCTCCTCTAAGGCTTGCTTGCCCTAAATTCGCCTCTATCAATATGGCTGCAAACATTTCGGCATTTTTCAGATCCGCCTTTTCCAGATTGGCTCCGGTACAGTCGGCAGCATACAACATAGCATTAGTGAGTTTGGCACCGCTCAAATCTGCATTTTTGAGGTCTGCACCATTAAGGACAGCGGATTCGAGCTTGACATCTTTGAGGTCGCATTCGGTAAGTTTGCAATAACTGAGATTTGCCCGAGAAAGGTCGGCTCCAATCAGGTGAGCGCCATACAGGTCGGCACCATACAAATCTGCGCGAAACAGATAGGCGCGAAATAAGTCGGCCCCAGTCAAATTGGCAAAAGTTAAATCCGCATAACTCAGATAGGCGCCAAAGAGTTTGGCATCTTCGAGTTTGGCACGATAAAGTCTCGCTTTTTGCAAATGAGCGCTGCTGAGATTCGTATTAACCAGGTTGGCAGCGGTCAAATTAGCATTATTGAGTTTGGCATCATACAGATCGGCATCATATAGATTGGCTTCCCAAAGGCTAGCCCCCTTGAGTTCTACGCTACTCAGGTCCGCACCCCCGAGATTGCTGCGAGAAAGGTCGGCTCCACTTAGATCCGCTCCACTTAGATCCGCTCCACTTAGATTGGCCCCTCTGAGGTCGGCACCGGAGAAATCCCTTTCTCCTTTGGCATAATCTTCTAAAATTTCCTGAAAGCCCATAAGATTTTCGTCTGGGAAGCTCAGTATTCATTAAACAAATTTTCCACATCTGGGGCATGGAAGAGGCAGGGGAGCAAGGGGGGCAAGGGGGCAAGGGAGCAAGGGGGACCCGGAGACTGGGAGACCCGGAGACCCGGAGACCCGGAGACTCGTCCCTTGTCCCCTTGTCCCGAAGGTCCCCTTGTTACCCTTGTCTCCATGTCCCCGTGTCCCCCTTGCTCCCTTGCCGCTTCCATGCCTCCCGGTCCCCTCTACCCTAACCTTTCTTCTTGGCGATCGCAAAAGCTCTAGAAAATTCAAGGAATTATTTGTAGAATAAGTCAGCCAGAGAGCTAACCCAACCGGGCGCGATCGCTCTTCGAGGATTACTCCAGTAAAGTAGAAAACAATTATGTCTGTTCGTCAGAAACTATATGAAGGTAAAGCTAAAATTCTCTATGTTACGGAAGATCCAGATACAGTGATGGCCCATTTCAAGGATGATGCCACTGCTTTTAATGGTCAGAAGCAGGGCAGCATATCTGGCAAGGGTGCCATTAACTGTAAGATTAGCGCGCAATTGTTCGAGCTGCTAGAAGAACGCGGCATATCCACCCACTTTCTGGAGCAAGTAGAACCAAATCAAATGCTCCTGCGACGGGTGAAGATTGTTCCCTTGGAAGTGATAGTCAGGAATTTGGCTGCCGGTAGCCTGTGCAAACAAACGGGACTAGCCGTAGGAACGGTCTTGAAACATCCGCTGGTAGAGTTCTTCTATAAAAACGACGATTTGGGAGATCCGCTGTTGACGATCGCTCGCCTCCTCCTCTTAGAGCTAGCTACTCCCGAACAGGTGGAGCAACTCAGAGAAAAAGCCTTGCTAGTCAACGAGATACTCTCAGAATTTTTCCAGAATAGAGGCATTACCCTAGTGGACTTTAAACTGGAATTTGGTTTCGACAGCCAAGGAGAGTTATTACTCGCCGATGAAATTAGCCCGGATACTTGCCGGCTCTGGAATCAGTTAGAGACAGATGAAAACCGGCGGGTTATGGATAAGGATCGCTTTCGGTTCGACTTGGGAGAAGTCGATGCAGCTTATCAACAAGTTCTAGAAAAGGTCTTAAGTGAAAAATAATCAAAAATAATTATTTTTTAAGGCCAGTTGATTATCGATTATTGGTATTATCTATTTGAATTGCTTGAAAGTGCCAAAAAACACACCTATGCGCTTATCTTCCCTATTAGGGGCAGTTGTTGCCGCCTCAACTATCCTGAGCGTATCTACCCCTAGCCGGGGAGAAACGCCAGATGTAACGAACGATAGCAGCTCTCCCCAGCATTCCGATTTCTGGGAAAGTAGATCGAGTGGTAAGCGATCGCTCTTTACCGGATTGGAAAAACCATTGCAAGTGTTTTCGCAAGACTCGGGAACTGAGGCGATCGCTCCCCGTTATGGCAGCGTAGCTCAAAAGCCAGCAGCTCAAAAGCCAGCAGCTCAAAAGCCAGCAGCTCAAAAGCCAAAAACCCCTCCAACGCTTGTTTCACCACAGAATACCCAGCCGACTGCCAAGCCAGAAAATATAGAGGAGAGGATAGAGCTGCCGTTCCCTCAGCAGACTCCCGAGCTAGAGAATACAGAAATAAATAATATAGACAAGACGATAGAACCGCAAACTGCCCAGCTAACTCCCGAGCCAGGGAATACAGAGCCAGAAAATGCAGAAAATATAGAACCAGAAAATATAGAAGCAGAAAATATAGGACGAGAGAATGCAATAGAGCCGGATAGTACCCAGCCTTTTGAGCTAGAAAATCCAGAACCAGAGAATATAAGACTACAGAATACAGAACTAGAGAATATAGAGGAAACGGTAGAGCCGGATAGTACCCAGCAAACTTTTGAGCCAGAGAATATAGGACTACAGAATACAGAATCGTCAATAGAGAATGCAATAGAGCCGGATAGTACCCAGCAAACTTTTGAGCTAGAAAATCCAGAGCCAGAGAATATAAGACTACAGAATACAGGACTAGAGAATATAGAGGAGACGGTAGAGCCAGATAGTACCCAGCAAACTTTTGAGCTAGAAAATCCAGAGCCAGAGAATATAGGACTACAGAATACAGAATCGTCAATAGAGAATGCAATAGAGCCGGATAGTACCCAGCAAACTTTTGAGCTGGAAAATCCAGAACCAGAGAATATAGGACTACAGAATACAGGACCAGAGAATATAGAGGAAACGGTAGAGCCGCCGATTCCCGAGTCAGAGAATATAGATATAGAACCAGAGAATACAGAGGAAGCGGTAGAGCCGGATAATAGCGAGCCGACTCCGGAGCTAGAGAATACAGAACCAGAGAATATAGAACCAGAGAATATAGAGGAGACGGTAGAGCCGGATAGTACCCAGCCGACTCCCGAGCTAGAGAATATAGAACCAGAGAATATAGAACCAGAGAATATAGAGGAATCGGTAGAGCCGGATAATAGCGAGCCGACTCCGGAGCTAGAGAATACAGAACCAGAGAATATAGAACCAGAGAATATAGAGGAATCGGTAGAGCCGGATAGTACCCAGCCGACTCCCGAGCCAGAGAATTCCCAGCCGCAAAATACGCCGAGGCCGGAGCCGAGGCCGGAACCGAGGCCGCCAGTTTTACCAAACCCGGTACGCCCGCAACCAAACCCGCAACCGGGGGGACAATCGCAACCAGAAGTATTAGTAGCGGAGGTAGCGGTAAGTGGAGTTTCCGGCGAACTCGAAGATTTAATCTATGAAGTGATTTCTCTGCGAGCGGGACGGACTACGACTCGCGCCCAGCTACAAGAAGATATTAACGCTATATTTGCCACGGGCTTTTTCGCCAAAGTCCGAGCCGAGCCCGAGGATACGCCCCTAGGAGTAAGAGTTACCTTTGTGGTCGAGGCTAACCCAGCTTTAGAAAAGGTGGAAGTCCGAGACAATCAGGTATTGACTCAGAGCGTAGTGGATGAGATTTTCTCAGAGCAGTACGGGGAAATCCTGAACATTCGCCAGCTACAGCAGGGGATTCGAGAAATAAATGAGTGGTATCGGGAAAATGGTTATGTTTTGGCGCGGGTGATTGACTCGCCTCCGGTAACTAGGGGCGGTACGGTTATTTTGGAGGTGGCAGAGGGAACGGTTGCCGATATCCAAATCCTATTCCTGAATAAGGATGCGGAACCGACTGATGAAAATGGGGAACCAATTAAAGGTCGCACCAAGGATTACATTATTTTGCGCGAGTTACAGCTGCAGCCTGGGGATATTTTTAACCGGGCGACAATAGAAAGAGATTTGCAGCGAGTATTTGGACTCGGCATTTTTGAGGACGTGCAGCTTTCTCTAGATCCGAGCCCGGAAGACCCCCGGGAAGTGATTGTGGTGGTGAATGCGATCGAGAAGAGTACCGGCTCGGTGGCAGCGGGTGCTGGGGTGAGTTCTGCCAGCGGCTTGTTTGGAACGGTGAGCTATCAGGAACAAAACCTGTTTGGCAGAAATCAGAAGTTGGGAGCTGAGTTGCAGGTGGGACAACGAGAGCTGCTCTACGATTTGAGGTTTACCGATCCCTGGATTAAGGGCGATCCTTACCGGACTTCTTACACGATTAATGGGTTTAGACGGCGCACGCTTTCTTTGATTTTTGATGGCGGCGATCGCGATGTGGAATTGCCTAATGGCGATCGCCCCCGAATTCTCCGTTTTGGCGGCGGGGTCAACTTCTCTCGCCCCATCAATCGCAACTGGAGGACTTCACTAGGACTGCAGTATCAACGAATTTCTATCCGCGATAGCGATGGGGACGTATCTCCTGAAGACGAACTGGGCAACATCCTGAGCTTTAGCGATGATGGCAGGGACGACCTATTAATGCTGCAATTTGCTGCCAGTTACGATCGCCGCAATAACGTAGCGCGAGCTACCCAAGGCTCCATATTCCGACTCAGCACCGAACAATCTATTCCCATCGGTCTCGGCAATATCTTTATGAATCGGCTGCGGGGCAGCGTCAGCCATTACATCCCAGTTGGTTTGATTGGTTTTTCTTCTGGACCGCAAGTTCTAGCTTTTAACTTGCAAGGAGGCACCATAATTGGCGATGTTCCCCCTTACGAAGCCTTTTCCCTGGGAGGCAGCACCAGCGTCCGTGGATACGATGAAGGGGATGTCGGAACGGGCAGCAGCTTTGTCCAGGCAACCCTCGAATATCGCTTCCCGGTTTTCTCTGTAATAGGCGGCGCTTTATTTTTCGATGCCGCTACGGACTTGGGAACCGGATCGGATGTCCCCGGCGATCCGGCTGGGGTTCGGGAAAAGCCGGGGAGCGGTTTTGGCTACGGGTTAGGAATTCGCGTCCAATCTCCCCTCGGCCCGATTCGAGTCGATTACGGCCTCAACGATGAAGGCCAAGGCCGCTTCCATTTCGGCCTTGGGGAGAGATTTTAATTAGAGGGCATGTTCGCATTGGGCATGTTCGCATTGGGCATTGGGAAGGATTAAGGAGGGAGCATTTCAATTTTGTACGGAGCCGCAGCAGCGCCTATAGGCGTAAGCCCCGCCTCCGAAAAGCGGCTGGCGCGGCTACACAAACAAAGCCCAAAGGGGCTACCGACTGCAAAAGTGAAACGCTCCCGATGAAGGATGAAGGATGAAGGATGAAAGACGGAATAATTAATTTTTCATTAGTTCGCAACTCCTAGTTCTCAACTGCCAATGCCCTATGCCCCATGCCCTATGCCCCATGCCCCATGCCCCATGCCCTATGCCCAAAAAATGCTAACTCTAAAAGATTCCTTCGCTATTTCTGGAATTGGCCTGCATGGCGGGCAGGAAGCAAAAGTGCTATTACGGCCAAGCAATATTGGCGGTAGATACTTCCTGCGCAAGGATCTGGCAAATCCAGTTTTAATTCCGGCGACGGTGGAATATGTCCGTCAAACAACCCTTTCCACGGAATTGGCAGTGGGAGAGGTAGGGGTTCGTACTACAGAACATTTGCTGGCGGCTCTGGCGGGACTGGGGGTAAACAGCGCGGCTATAGAAATCTCGGGTCCAGAGGTTCCGCTCCTGGATGGGTCGGCCAAGCTATGGGTAGAGGCGATCGCCCGAGTTGGCATTGCAGAAGTGGAGGAGGAACCGGGAAAAAAATCCCAAACCCCGGGCAATTCCATCTCTAAAACTTTCTATCTGGAATCCCCCATTTGGGTTCGCAAAGACGATGCTTTTGTGGCGGCCATACCGGCCCCGGAGCTGCGATTCACTTATGGGATTGACTTCAAGCAGGCGGCGATCGGCAACCAATGGCACAGTTGGGCTCCTACTGATGCCAGCTTTGCTACAGAAATTGCCCCTGCCCGAACTTTTGGCTTTGCGGAGCAAATCGAACAATTGCGGGCCGCCGGTTTAATTAAGGGCGGCAGCTTGGAGAACGCTCTCGTCTGCAACGGGGACAGTTGGCTAAATCCGCCCTTAAGATTTGCAAATGAGCCAGTTCGTCATAAACTTTTAGACTTAGTGGGGGACTTGAGTCTGCTGGGTACTATTCCAGTCGCTCATTTCCTAGCGTACAAAGCGAGCCATAACCTGCATGTGGAGTTGGCTCGCAAGCTGCTGCATCTTGCAAAAACTCATGGCTATCCAGACTGACGTTAATTCTCCCGTTAACTCCTCCAACTCCTCTAAGTCCGAGTCCTCGCAACCGCAAGCCGATACTGGTAATGGAACCCCATCGCCAGTTTCTTCGGCATCAACGGCATCGGAGTCCGCCGAACCGCAAGCCGATGCTGGCAATGGAACTGCAACGCCTGTTACTTCGGTATCCACCGTCGAAGATATTCACGCTCTGTTGCCCCACCGCTATCCTTTTGCCTTGGTGGACCGCATTATCGAGTATGTGCCCGAAAAGCGCGCCGTTGGTTTAAAAAATGTCAGCTTTAACGAGCCTCATTTCCAAGGACATTTTCCAGGACGCCCGATTATGCCTGGGGTCTTGATTGTCGAGGCAATGGCTCAAGTCGGCGGAATCGTATTGTCTCAGCTCCCAGATGTACCCCGGGGTTTGTGGGTGTTTGCTGGTATTGATGGAGTTCGCTTCCGTATGCCAGTGGTTCCTGGAGATCAACTGATAATGACTGTTGAATTGCTATCTGTCAAGCGCAAGCGAATCGCTAAGATGAAAGCAATTGCTACGGTCAATGGCAAAAAAGCTAGCGAAGGCGAATTGATGTTCTCTTTAATAGATTAATTGTTGTTAGCTTTCAGCCCTTAGCTGTCAGCTTTTAGCTGTCAGCTCTCATTCTTGCCGCGTTGGCCTGGGCTAACAGGTTTTAGTTTTCGATGTTTTTTATTAGCGGATTAATTGCGATCGCTCCCTTTGCTCCCTTTGCCCCCTTTGCCCCCCTGCTCTCTTTGCTCCCCTGCTCCCTTTGCCCCCCTGCCTCTTCCGCTGACCGCTCTCTAGCTGAAAGCTGAAAGCTAATCGCTAATCGCTATATATGACTAAAATTCATCCTACAGCTATCGTCCATCCTGCCGCCCAGCTCCATCCCAGCGTGGAAGTAGGACCGTATGCCATTATTGGCGAAAAAGTGACAATTGGCTCGGAAACGACTATCGGAGCCCACGCAATTATAGATGGTCTGACGGAGATTGGAGCAAAAAATCGCATTTTTCCGGGAGCGGCGATAGGCTTAGAACCCCAAGATTTAAAATACGACGGTGCGGAAAGCCTGACTAAAATCGGCGATCGCAATACCATCCGCGAATATGTGACTATTAACCGCGCTACTCACGAAGGGGAAGCCACGGTTATTGGCAATGACAACTTGTTGATGGCCTATATGCATGTGGCTCATAATTGCACTATTGGCGATCGCGTAGTTATTGCCAATAGCGTCGCCTTGGCCGGTCACGTCACAATCGGTTCGCGAGCCACAATCGGCGGCATAGTGGGAATTCATCAATTCGTCCATGTCGGCCAATTATCCATGATCGGCGGATGCAGTCGCATTCTTCGGGACGTACCGCCTTTTATGCTGGTGGAAGGCAATATTGCCCGAGTGCGAACCCTAAACCAAGTGGGTATGAGCCGAGCCGGTCTGAGCAAGGACGATATCTCTTTATTAAAAAAAGCGTTTAGGATTATCTATGGTTCTGAACTCACAATGAAAGAAGCGCTTGGGCAAGTCGAGTTGCTTGCGGATAATCAATACGTCCAGCACCTAGTTAATTTTCTGCGCGGGTCTATGGAACCGGGACGACGGCGGTCTATTCCCGGGAGAAGTTTTAAAAAAGGCGATCGCGATGAATAAGGGACTTCAGAAAAATAAAGAAATTTTTTAATTTAAAATTTTGAATGAGAGAATTCCGCGCAGGGGCATTTTCTGCGCGGGTCTATGGAACCGGGGGAACCGGACGACGGCGGTCTATTCCAGAAGTTTAAAAAAAGGCGATCGCTCGTGAATAAGGGACTGAGAGAATTTCCATGAAAGCAGGCTGCCGCAGCAGCGCCTATAGGCGTAAGCCCCGCCACCGAAAAGCGGCTGGCGCGGCTACACCAACTCTCGCCCAGAGGGCTCCCTGTTACAAAGGCGAAATGCTCTTTAAGGGACTTAAGAAAAGGGAGCATTTCACTTTTGTAACGGGACAGCCCGGAGGGCTTTGTTTGTGTAGCCGCGCCTTTAGGCGTTAGGCGGCTAGATACGAAATTGAAATGCCCCCTTAAGAAAAATAAAGAAATTTTTTAATTTTGAATGAGAGAATGAGAGAATTCCGCGCAGGGGCATTTTCTGCGCGGGTCTATGGAACCGGGGGAACCGGACGACGGCGGTCTATTCCTGGGAGAAGTTTAAAAAAAGGCGATCGCTCCTGAATCAGAGGCTTAAGAAAAATAAAGAAATATTACAGCGATTACAGCGACTTTTTTAGAGCTGAAACACGATCTAAAACCGAGTTAAGTTTTTGCGCTGGTCTATGGAAACGGCACTACAGCAGTCTATTCCAGAAGTTTAAAAAGGGCGATCGCTCCTGAATCAGAGACTTAAGAAAAATAAAGAAATATTACAGCCACGTTTTTAGCTCTGGAAGATGGGTTAGTATAGTAGCGATTGGTTCCATTATCTTGGAGTTATTTTAGGCACCAGACGCTATATTTAATAGCGTGGGGGCGGCGAAACTCTATTGCATATAGAGGAGTTAAAACAGACAAGAAAGCGTAAGATAAGTCCTGTTAGAGCTACAGATCGGGATCGCCAAAGGTGACGAGATAGGCTATTTCCAATATGGGGGTTCTTTGAACATTCTGTTGTTTGAGGCCGATCGCTTTCCCTCATTGAATATCTTTCAAGGGCAGCAAATTGGCTTGCTGTTGAATCCAGATGAGGCGGCGGTGAAGTTAACTAAGTCCAGGAAAAATCGTTTCATTAATAGGGCTGCATACTTGGCCAAGTAACTTCCTTGCATACCGGGAGGCGCGATCGCGTTGCTATCCCTAACTCAAGTTGCTACCTACAAAAATTAAGCTGCAAGATCCCCTCTAAGGGACTTGCGCAGAAATAAAGTACCAGTCCCTTTGACCACCACCGTTCGGGCGCTCGCTTGGTCGTTGCCCCTTGAATTGGTACATTATTAACTTGCAAGTCCCTAACCCCCCTTTTTAAGCTTTTTAAGGGGGAGCCAGCTTAAGTGCCCCTTAAAAAGGGAGATTTAGGGGGATCTTTCAATACAGGTGCTTATAGGCAAGGTTATACCTAAGAATTGTTTTTGCAGTTCCCCGAACGATCGAAGTCGTTCAGTTGGGGGCGTTTGCAATATTCGCCTAACGCCCTCAACTGAACGCCTTCAATCGCGGCGTTTATTGGTTCAATTAACGATTTATTGTTCAACAGGAGTAGAAAATGAAAAAACTACGCGCTAAATTGACCCCCGACTATGAAGGTCAGAGCTTAAGGCAAGCGATCGGCAAAATGCTCGCCGATCGCGTCATTCCCAAATTAGTAGGCAAAAAGCGGGGTAAGCCCAATAAGCCCAATAAGCCGACTAAGCCCCAAACCACCGAGGAACCTGTTAGCGAAATTGAAGCATCGTCGGACTTGGCTGCTTGGTTCCTCGGTCCCCGGGGCGAAAACGTCGATCTTTTCTCTGAATTAGTCTCCGTCGCCCTGAACGACCATGTTTTCTGGCGGCGCAACTTCCACCCGAGCGATCCCTCCCCCATCACCGAAAGCATGAAGCGGGAAGAGGACTATCTCGATGCGGTGGATATTATAAAAACCGAGTTCTACGCTCTGCTGGCACAACTGAAAAAATCAGGACCCTTTGCCAGTATGCGCTACCAGGGACATATGACCTGGGACCAGACATTGCCAGGGATGGCAGGCTATTTTGCCGCCATGCTCTACAACCAGAACAACGTTGCTCTGGAAGCATCGCCAATCACCACCGTCCTGGAAGTAGAAGCCTGCGAGGATCTCTGCCAGATGTTGGGCTATCCGGTCACCGACCCCCCGCATCAGCCTCAGCCCTGGGGCCACCTCACCTGCGGCGGCTCGACGGCAAATATTGAAGCTCTCTGGGCAGCGCGCAACCTCAAATTCTATCCCTTCTCGTTCCGCCAGGGACTGACGGAGGCCGATGTGGAGGCGGGTTCAGACGTGGCCGATCGCTTTATGGTCAATCTCCCTTCTGGCACACAAAAGCTGCTGAAAGAACTCAGCGAGTGGGAGATGTTGAACCTGTCTGTTGATGAAGTGCTGGATCTGTTTAACCGCGCCGTGGATAAGGATGGCGAGTATAAAGTGGATGAGGTGCTGCTCAATGAGAAAATCGATCCCTACTCCCTCCAAAACATGGGCTTTATGGACTTTTCCGAGAAGTTTTTAACGGATCCGACGGTGGGAGATGGAGTCATCATGGTGCCTGCGTCCAAGCATTATTCCCTGCCCAAGGGAGCTGCCATTCTGGGACTGGGAGCCAAGAATATGCACACCGTGCCCCTAGACATCTATGGTCGCATGGATATTGATGAACTCAAAGAAGCGATCGATATATACCTTGAGGGTACCAATACAGACGACAAGAAAAAGCACCCGATTATTGCAGTGGTTGCGGTGTTCGGTACAACAGAAGAGGGCAATGTAGATCCGCTCGTCGATGTTTTGGCCGCGCAGCAAGAATATCGCAGCAACAAGAATGTGGACTTTGCGGTGCATGCCGACTGTGCTTGGGGCGGCTATTTTGCTTCCCTGTTGCATGATGACGGTTCCGGCGGAGTACCGATCGCTGTCAGCGAGTATGTAATGAATCAGTATCGCGCCCTCGGTAGCACCGATACGATTACAATCGATCCTCACAAGACTGGTTACCTGCCCTATCCGGCGGGGGCATTGTGCTATCGCAATATGGCGATGCGGAGTCTGATTGCTTTTGAAGCCCCCTATATCAATACTGGCGATGGCGACGGAACGCCGCCGGAATGGTTGTTGGGAACCTACGGAATTGAAGGCTCTAAGCCCGGAGCGGCAGCGGCAGGAGTCTATCTCAGCCATGCGGCTATCCCGCTAACGCGCCAGGGTTACGGTAAGTTGATGACGCTGACGGCTTACAACTGCAAAATCTTCCATTGGAAGCTGTTGGAGGCGAGCGATGTGGAAGAGAATTTTATCGTGGAGCCGACGCCTCATTGGTCTGACTCAGGCCAAACGAAAGAAGAGGCAGTAAAGTCTTTTCTGAAGAAGCTGTCTGGCAAAACCCCTCAATCGATTCTCAACGATACCACCGGCGCGGATCTGGAGCTTCTGCGCGAGGAGGGTGCGGATTTGAATATCCTCACTTATGCCTTCAACTATCGCGTAGAAGGCGGCGGGCTGGAACAGAATCTGGACAATGTGAATGCGTTCAATGAGGCTATCTACGATCGCGTCAGTCTCAAGGCGGATGGTCGCGACATTTACAATTATAAGATTATTGTCAGTACGACTTCCTTCTTTAAGGAGACCTACGGCGAGAAGTTTTTCAACGATTACCGCGATCGCTTGCTAGGGAAAACTGTTAGCCCTACTTCCAGTTCTGGCTCCGGCGAAAAAATTGTGGTGATGCGATCGACCATCATGGATCCTTGGATTACCGAAGATGTCGATGGTAAGCCCTTTGTAGAGTACATCGTGGCCGAGCTATTTGACATCGTGCGCGAAGTCTTGGCCGAATTCCAGCCGAATTAAGACAAGGAGAGACAAGGGAGACAAGGGGAGACAAGGGGAGACAAGGGAGACAAGGGAGACAAGAAGAGGACTTTGTTTAATCCTTCCCACTCCTTCCCCCTCTTCCCCACTCTCTCTCCCTCCCTGCCACTCCTTCCCACTCCTTCCCACTCTTCCCCACGGGAGCGATCGCTGCTGCCATAGCAATCAATCAATTCCAAGCTATTCAATTCAAAAAAGCAGCCACTGCATCTACTCAAATAAGAGCAAATCCGGTGGGCGACCTTCCTGTTGCCCCTTAAGGGACTTGCAAGGCGGCTGGATGCAAAACTGAAATGCTCCTGTAATGAACGATCGGGTTGGACAACCTCACATCAAGCGCGAGAATCGCTATATAACTTATCAAAAAATAAGTGAAATTGCAATAAGAGGTTTGTTTCTAGTTCCAGTCAATTTTTAGGTTTAAAGGACTGCCCCTGCGCGGAATTCAAAATTCTTTCATTCAAAATTCAAAATACCTTTGAACCCTGGCTCCCGGGCAATATCCGGCTGCACGGAATTCAAAATTCGCGCATTCAAAACTCGCGCATTCAAAATTCAAAATACCTGGCTTGTCGATCGCCGGCAATTAGAGAGCGATCGCCCCATAGCCCCTATCTCGGGCAAGCGAGCAGCCCGTGCAAAACAAGGTAAGCCGTTGTAGAATCAAGAAAAGGTAAGGAGGTCCTCGCCCAAATATTGTGGGGGGAGGGGGGAGAGAGGGGAGTGTGCGGAGTGTGGGGAGAGGGGGGAGAATTTCTCAGGTTCTTCCCATTCCTCCCACACTTCCCACACCTCCCACCCTTCCCACAGGTCCGAAAGTCCCCACATTTCCCAAAAGAAACCCACCCGCTGCCGCGATACCATCTATTGCGTCGTCAGCGGGTTTTTGGGCTTGGCTATCTTCCCATACGGGCTAGCTATTGGAGGCGTGCCAATGGACTTGTTGCCCGCGAGTCCAAGGCATACCCCTACCAGTCCGTTTTTTTTGAGGGGGAAAGTTTCTAGACTGAAAATACCTCCTTACTAAAGTTTACTGGTCTTAGTTTAAAAGGGTCGCGGCTAGCCGTGGCCCTGATTTATGCCCCCTCATGGGAAGCTATAGACCTATAGTAGCATAGTTTTGCTGAAATTTCAACATTCGCAGCAGAAATTTTCTGTACTTTCTCCACTTTATGCAGCTTCTGCAAGGCTTGTATAGCCAAAGGCGATCGCCCTGTTGCCCCTATCTCGGGTATGCGAGGGGGCCATTTTATTTTTGTAAACAGTAAACCAAAACATGTCGTCCCCAAGTCTCCATGTCGGTGTAGGGCATGGGGAAGGGTGTGGGGTGTAGGGATAAGAAGGGTGTAGGGTGTAGGATAAGAAAGAGGGGGGGAGGCTGTAGGGTAGGGTGTTGACTCGCTCCGGGTTGTCACCAAAAATGGTGAAAACCGGGATCGTTCCCAATTGAAACCTGAATCCAGAGTTCCCGTAGGACTTTTCGGCTCCTGAAAGCGGTTGGGAAATAGTATGAAGTTTCCCCACACAAGAGCACCCCACACCCCACACCCGCTTGTGTAGGGTGTGGGGTGTGGGGTAGAAGAGAGTTTTTGTAAAGGAGCGATCGCGCTTTTCACCCTTATTCTACCCTTAACCCACTGCATAGTCACTCATTTCCCGCATGAAAGAAGGGTAAAAGCCTAACACAATATCTTGTTTTGTTAACCCCAAATCGATTAAATCTGCCGCAATATCGTGTTCCGTCGAATTGTAAAAAATCCAAATTTTCTCATTTCTAATATCTAGGTGGATTACACAGTCATGTACCCAGCGCTGATGAAGCCAACCCAGATGTACAATTTGATAATGATTTCGCTCTGTATCAAAAATAGTCTCAACCTCAAACTCTCCATTAGCTGGCTTGCTTTTTGCATAAGCAATCAATAATTTTTGTACAATTTGCTTATATTTTTTAAACTCTATCCGTCACTGTTTCCATAGTAATATTTGTTCTAATTCAATATCATAAACAATTATTTTTACGGAATTATCTTGCAGCATTGAGGCGGGAAATTAAGTTATAAAAAGCTGTTATAGACTAGATTGGGTATGGCTAGATAGAGAATGCGATCGGGGTGTTCGCGGCGTAAAGCAGCCCGGTAGTTAATAAACTGTCCAACGGCTGTATGAAACTCTGAAATGGAAGCATTTCACTTTTGTAACCATTAGCCCTCTTGGCTTTTGTGTAGCCTCGCCAGTCGATCCGGGAGCATTTCACTTTTGCAACCAGTAGCCCTTTCGGGCTTTGTTTGTCTAGCCGCGCCTTTAGGCGTTAGGCGTCCGGGTACGAAATTGAAATGCTCCCTCTGAAATTGCCGATGCAGTAGCCAAAAAGCTTTTTACTTAAACGGCAATTTTTTCATCTCCTCGCTCTGCTGCCAGTAATCGTTCTGCCCCCAAGTCAATTTCCATTTCTAACCCACCGACTTTAAGCGGAAATGGATCGTGAGTAATATTCCACCCATCCTTAGCAAGAGCTATCTTAACAACTTGATGAAAACGATCCTTAGCCACAACAGACGATCCGATCTAGAGGTGCAATTAAAACCTATCATACCAAAGAGTAGTAATGCCAGGGTGTAGGGTGTAGTGTGTAGGGTGTAGGGGGAAGAAGGGTGTAGGGTGTAGGGCATCTGCGTTGGGTGTAGGCTGTAGGGTGTAGGGAAGAGGAAGAACGGCCATAATTTTCTCCTCATCTCTCCTCTCCCTACACCCTACACCCCACACCCCACACCCCACACCCCACACCCCACACCCCACACCCCATGCCCCATGCCCCATGCCCCATGCCCCAAAAAATATTTATCAGCACTGGAGAAGTATCCGGCGATTTGCAGGGAGCTTTGCTGGTTTCTGCTCTGAAGCGACAAGCGGCGGAAACCGGCATTGAATTAGAGATAGCGGCTTTGGGAGGGGAAGGAATGGCCCGAGCTGGGGCGACCCTCCTGGCCAATACGACCAAGATTGGCTCGGTGGGTTTGGTGGAATCTTTGCCTTATGTGGTTTCGACGCTTCAAGTTCAGCAAAAGGCAAAAGACTATTTACGAGAAAATCCCCCCGACTTAGTTGTACTTATAGATTATATGGGGCCAAACTTGGCGATCGCCAGCTACATTCGCCGCCAACTGCCTAAAACCCCAATCGTCTATTACATTGCACCCCAAGAATGGGTTTGGTCTGCTAGAGCCAGCACCACCGCCCAAATTGTCGCCAATTGCGATTTGTTATTGGCAGTTTTCCCAGAAGAGGCCCGCTACTACAGGGAAAAAGGCGCTAACGTTCAATGGGTCGGCCATCCCTTGCTAGACGAATTGCCAGCAATGCCGACTCGGGATGAGGCGCGCCAGAGTCTGGGAATAGAAGAAGGCAAAATTGCTGTAGCTTTGCTGCCTGCTTCTCGGGAGCAAGAGATTAAATATTTGTTGCCGACGATGCTGGAGGCAGCTCGGATATTGCAGGACCAGATAGCCGAGATTCATTTCTGGATTCCTTTGTCTTTGGAGACTTATCGAAAACCGATTGCAGAGGCGATCGCAGCCAAAGATTTGCGCGCCACTATTCTAGATAAGAATTCTAGTAGGTTGGCGATCGCCTCTGCAGACCTCGCCATTACCAAATCCGGAACCGTCAATCTAGAAATAGCCCTCCTGCAAGTGCCCCAGGTAGTTATCTATCGCGTCCATCCGCTTACCGCCTGGGTTATGCGCCGTCTGCTAGCCTTTTCCATCCCCTTCATGTCTCCTCCCAACTTAGTCGAGATGAAGCCGGTGGTCCCAGAGTTGCTGCAAGACCAAGCCACCAGTGCCAATATCGTCCGAGAAGCCCAAGAACTATTGCAAAATTCCCATCGACGCCAGCAAATCCAAGCATCCTATCGAGACATGAGGCGCAATTTAGGAGAACCCGGGGTTTGCGATCGGGCTGCCCGGGCGATTCTCTCCATGCTTGTATAGGAACGGGCATGGGGCATTGGGCATTGGGCATTGGGCATTGGGCATTGGGCATTGGGGACAAAGAGACTTGGGGACTTGGGGACAAAGAGACTTGAGGACAAAGAGACTTGGGGATATTTGGTTCCGGGGTCTCCGGGTCTTCCTTACGGGCCTCTCCATGCCCGATGCCCAATGGGCAGGTATGGCGCCCAATGCCCCCCTGTCCCCATGTCTCCAATGCCCGAGGCAAGTTATAATTCAGAGCGAACCTGTCAGGACATTCAGATGAATCCTCTAGTGAATGCCTTTTTTGTAGGCAGAGCCCTCGCACAGGCGCTCAACGAGCAATTGGAGAAAACGGCCACCAATGCTCTGAGCGAACTGGGCAAATTTGACGCGGAACAACGGGAACGCCTGCGAGAGTTTACTCAAGAGGTATTATCTCGGGCGGCTCGGGACGCAGAAAACGCGGAAAGCAAGTCTCCCTCTGGCTCTAGTTCTATGGGAGCTGAGTCAGAATCCGTTCAGTTGCAAGAAACTATCGACGAACTGCGAGCAGAAATTGCCCAAGTCCGCGCCCAGTTACAGCGCTATCGCAGCAAATCCCTGTAATTCAATCTAGGGTGTGGGGTGTGGGGTGTGGGGTGTGGGGTAGGGTGTTGACTCTTTGGGGGGAGAATGTTCGGGTTTCCTGCTATTTTTCTGCTCTCTATAATAGGTAGCTTAGAATCACCGTTCGCCCTGAGCCTGGTCGTTGCGGTCGGCCCTCTAAACGTAAGGCTTTCAGCTCCCTTGGAAGGTAGTAAAAAAATTGTATGAAGTTCCAAAAGCCTTACCCCC
Source organism: Oscillatoria sp. SIO1A7 (assembly GCA_010672965.1). Lineage (GTDB taxonomy): Bacteria > Cyanobacteriota > Cyanobacteriia > Cyanobacteriales > Laspinemataceae > SIO1A7. Next base: position 80,833 of record JAAHFN010000026.1, on the reverse strand, counting down.
GTAGAGTCCCCCGTAGAGTCCCCCGTAGGTGTGGAGTGTGGGGAAATTTTTCCTCGCGCCCGGCTTCGGAAGCCGGAAAGTCCTACGGTTAGGAAGTTTCGGTTTTTTAGCGTGACGAGCCCCGCTGAGCGGAATTCAAAAGTCAAAATTCAAAATTCAAAATGCCTTTAGACCAATTCTTTATGAAGCTGCACGCAATAACGACCTCGATCGCCCGAACGGATTTGTTGCATCTTTATACAGAAATGGTATTAGACCCGGGCTTCGAGAGCTTCTCGGCTCCTGCACGCTTTTCGTGCGGGCGATCGCATTGGCGATCGCGAGCGTCCTGCAAGGGGATAAGCGCGATCGCCCCGTTCCCATAGATCGGGGCAATTTTCAAGATCTTCTCGGCTCTTGCGAGAAAAGCCTGCAGGCGATCGCGAGCGTCCTATTCAACAAGAGGGAGCGATCGCCTAATAGCCTCTCAATTTTAGCCTTACCTCTTCAGCGTCCCTAAATAGCATAATCGCCATCCTTGGCAGCAATACAGAAAAAACAAGCGGGAGCATTTTGTTCTGCCAAAATAGCAGCGCAAAAGCGCTCCTTGGTAAAGAATAAATTTGTCAACTGTCAAATACCGCACCTATCGCCTGTCCTTGCAGAAAGCCAAGCATGTCTTATGCTAATCATAAGATACTTAAATAGGTTAGATAGAATCCGGTTAAATAGCCATACATAAAATATTAATAGTCCTGTATAACGTTCGTCTCGCTTGTCTTCCCACCCTTCCCACACCTCCCACACTAGCCTATCCTCCCACACCCTATCCTCTCTTAGGGACAGTGAATTAGCATTTGCCGAGAAATGCTATTATATATCGTAATAGTTTTAGTTATACCTGTTACCAAACAGCTAAAAATTGGTTCTGCGAGTGAAAGTGAGACCCGAAACTGAATTAAAAAGTAAGGACAGCCCAAAAGCCCTTGGCAATGCCGAGCCTTCTGTAGGGGCTAATGGTTATTCGCCTGCGATCGATAAACCCCGTCGCCGCCATAAAACCTACAGTTGGAATAGCCCGAACTATTCTCCTTTCAAACGTCGCATTGGTATATGGCGTCGGGTTGGAAGATTTTGGCTAGAGGTATGGCTCAACAGCAAAAAATGGAGTTATGTCGGAGGATATACCGAAGCCAAGCAAACTTCTCGCCGTCGAGCCCAAGCCAGTTGGATTCGGGAGGCCATGTTAGACCTGGGGCCTACATTTATAAAATTGGGACAGCTATTCTCCACTCGGTCTGACCTGTTTCCCTCGGAATATGTAGAAGAATTTTCCAAGCTCCAGGACAAAGTGCCAGCATTTCCCTACGAGCAAGTCGAAGAAATCATCGAGCAGGACTTCGGCAAAACAGTTGGCGAATTGTATCGCAGTTTTGACCCGGTTCCCTTAGCAGCCGCCAGTTTGGGACAAGTCCATAAAGCTCAGTTGCGCGGGGGCGAAGAAGTGGTAGTCAAGGTGCAACGGCCCGGACTGGCGCGGCTGTTTGGCATAGACTTGGCGATCGCCAAAACAATTGCCCGCTACTTCCAAAATCATCCTCGCTGGGGCAAAGGTCGCGACTGGTTGGGAATCTACGACGAATGCTACAAAATTCTCTACCAAGAAATAGACTATCTCAACGAAGGTCGCAATGCCGACACTTTTCGCCGCAACTTTCGCAACCAAAATTGGGTGCGCGTCCCTCGGGTATCTTGGCGCTATGCCTCCCCTCGGGTTCTGACTCTCGAATATATGCCCGGAATTAAGATCAGTCATTATGAAGCATTAGAAGCCGCAGGGCTCGATCGCAAAACTATAGCTAATCTCAGCGCCGAAGCCTATTTGCTGCAACTGCTCAATCACGGCTTCTTTCATGCCGACCCCCACCCGGGCAATGTTGCTGTCAGCTCCGACGGTGCCCTAATCTTCTACGACTTTGGCATGATGGGTCAGCTCCGCAGCGATATCCGAGAGCGACTTATGGACTTGTTTTTTGGGATTGCACAAAAAAATGCCGACAAAGTAATAAATGCTTTAGTTGAGTTAGGCGCTCTAATGCCCGAAAATGACCTAGGCCCAGTCAGGAGAGCTATCCAATATATTCTCGATAATATTATGGATGGCTCTTTGGAGAACAAGTCGGTGGCAGCTATTAGCGACGACCTGTATGAGATTGCATACGATCGACCATTTCGCTTTCCCGCCACTTTTACCTTTGTTTTGCGAGCCTTCTCCACTCTAGAAGGTGTCGGCAAAGGTCTCGACCCTGATTTTAACTTTATGGAAGTCGCTAAACCATTCGCACTACAAATTATGGCTAATGGAAATGGAATGGAGCCCGGCAGCTTTTTTGACGAACTCGGCCGCCAAGCCGCCCAAGTTGGCAACACTGCTTTGGGCCTGCCAGGGAGAATAGAAGATACAATTGAAAAATTAGAACGGGGGGATATCCGCCTCCGAGTTCGGTCTGTGGAAACAGATCGAGCTATCAGGCGCATGGGTAGCCTACAGATGGGGACTAACTTGACATTGCTCGTCAGTGCTTTTACCCTATCGGCTACGATATTATTGGTAAGCGGTTGGACGAAACTGGCAGTAGTAGTAGCTTTGGTGGCTATTGTACTGACAGTAAGCTTGGTCCGACTGATGATGCGCCTCGATCGCGCTGATAAACGTTTTTAATATTTGAGGCGAGTTCGTCATAACCCGAGCTAAGGTATAAACTCGGTTCTCAGGAATTCGAGTAACGGGCAAAAAAGCAAAGGCGATTCCGTACTTCTTTCCGTACCGCTCGGATTATATAGCAGTAAGCTATCAGCAAGAGAGCAGTCAGCAGTCAGCAAAAGTCCTGCAATCATTGCAATAGAGCGTTTGTAACTGTCCTAACCTTAACCGGTAGTGCTATAAAATCTAATATCTCATCTTTATAGGGACCATAGCAATAGATATGAAAAGATATTTCGCGGGTCTTACGGATCCGGGGCTAGTTCGTTCTGTCAATCAAGACGCATATTATATAGACGAACCCAAGGGACGATTTTTTATCGTCGCCGACGGTATGGGCGGCCATGCAGGGGGCCAAGAAGCAAGTAAGATTGCGATCGAGGCGATTCGAGGCTATCTAGTAGAAAATTGGGACTCGGAGCAAACCTCCCAGGAACTTCTGGAGCATTCTCTATATAAAGCAAATCGAGATATAGTTTTCGAGCAGGCCGAACGCCCGGAACTAGGGGACATGGGGACTACCGTAGTGGTGGTGATTTTCCGGGGCGATCGCGAACCCTGGGTAGCTCATGTAGGCGACTCTCGCCTCTATCGCCTGCGAGGCTCGAAGCTAGAGCAGATTACTGAGGACCATACCTGGGTGGCTCGCGGACTCAAAGCAGGTCATCTAAAACCCGAGGAAGTTCGCATACATCCTTTGCGCCATGTCCTTTCCCAATGTCTGGGACGGGAAGAACTAGAAGAGTTCGGCCTGCAACAGGTAGATGTGCAACCGGGAGATAGATTGCTGCTTTGTAGCGATGGATTGACAGAAGAATTGTCCGATGCCGCAATCTCTTCCATACTTAAATCAGTCCGCTCTAGCCAAGGTGCTGCCCAAAAATTGGTAAGCGAAGCCAAGGATAAAGGGGGTCGCGACAACATTACCGTTATCCCCATCGTTGTCGATCTCTTAAATAATGGAGATTAGTTGGCACATCATTGGACCATTATAGCCGCAAGCAGTCAGCTATCAGCAGTCAGTTCGATCGCAACTTTGCTGGATGTAGCTTTGGCAGACTTTAAGATTCCCCTAACCAAACATGGATTTGTGCTATATGCAAAAAATCTTCCTATCTCATTGGTTTTTAGAGAAGAGCTTTTGGAAGAAAGCTTTTAGAGGATGCGACAATACATTTCGCTCGCTATGCGATCGCCTCCATTCCTGAAGTCACCCTACCTCCCCTACCTCCTTATATGGCCAAGGCAATCCATAGGCCAAGTCTTATGGATTAGCCCGAGCTAATCTCCTAATAACCGCAAGATAAAAACATCAGCTTTGACGGCCAGCTCGTTGTAAAATCCTATAGGACTTACGCTCATGTCGCTATTCGTAGGGTGCCGCACCGCGCACCAGAACATATATAGCACTACGCACTCAAGGAACGGACAGTTCAAATCTCGCCTTGGCGAGTAACGGCAAGGCTTGTGCTAAAAGCTGACTGCTGATAGCTGACTGCTTACTGCTATATATGTAGCTCAATCTGACCAGAAAGCGTAAGTCCTGTTCTAGCAATAGTCAAAGCCGGTTAGCAGAAGAGACAAAAACGAAAATGCAACAAGAGCAGAAATTAACGGTAGCAATAACGGGTGCCTCCTCTGGAGTCGGTTTGCATGCAGCAAAAGCCCTTGCCGCAAAAGGATGGCATGTAGTAATGGCCTGTAGGAATCTAGAAAAAGCAGAAAAAGCTGCCCGAGATAAAGGCATCCCGCAGGACAGCTACAGCATAATCCATATCGACTTAGGATCTTTAGATAGCGTTAAAGGGTTTATTAATAGCTTCAGGGCAAGCGGTAGGTCCCTAGATGCCTTGGTCTGCAACGCTGCAATTTATATGCCTTTATTAAAGGAGCCGTTGCGAAGCCCGGAAGGCTATGAATTGAGCGTTGCAACCAATCACCTCGGCCATTTCCTCCTCTGCAACATCATGCTAGAGGATATGAAGCGCTCCTCCGCTCCTTCGCGCAGAATGGTTATTTTGGGAACAGTCACCCACAACCCCAAAGAGCTGGCAGGCAAGATTCCCCCGCGCGCCGACTTGGGAGACTTGGAAGGCTTAGAAGAAGGATTTTTAGACCCTCACTCGATGATAGACGGCAAACAATTCGAGCCTGTTAAAGCTTATAAAGATAGCAAAGTCTGCAACATCCTAACCATGCGGGAGTTGCATCGGCGGTATCACGAATCCACCGGGATTGTCTTTAGTTCTCTATATCCCGGATGCGTCGCAGATACGCCCCTTTTCCGAAACCACTATCCCCTATTTCAGAAACTTTTCCCCTTGTTCCAGAAGAACATTACTGGAGGATATGTGTCTGAGGACTTAGCAGGGGAGCGAGTCGCGGCGGTGGTCGCCGATCCCGAGTACGACCAATCTGGCACTTACTGGAGCTGGGGCAACCGGCAGAAAAAAGGGCGCAAGTCTTTCGCACAAAAGGTTTCCCCCGAAGCCAGCGATAACGATAAGGGCAAGCGCCTCTGGGATTTGAGCGCTCAATTGCTTGGATTGGCGTAATTGGGGTGTAGGGTGTGGGGTGTGGGAAGTTTGGGAGGTGTCGGAAGTTTGGGGGTCGGAAGTTTGGGAGGTGTCGCAAGCGTAGGAAGAAGGCGCAGAATATTCTCCTCCCTCTCTCTTTCCCCAGACCCTACACCGTAGGCGTAGCCGCCCCTTCGGGGCTTGGCGGCTCCACATCCTTAGGATCTATAGTATTGTTGAACGTTGCTTGCAGCGGTTTGAACAAAATCATCCACAAGACTTACGCTCATGTCGCTATTTGTAGGGTGCGGCACCGCGCACCAAAAACTACATATAGCTTTAGAAGCGACTATTTGCGTAAGTCCAGATCCAGGGAAAAGCATCTTATTTTTGAAATGCTTAGAGGGTAAAAATTGAATCCTGTAAGCATTTATACTCAGTAAATTTTATAGCGCTTGCTGGGAAAGGCTTCCAGATATTCCAGATATAGCAATCCTAGATTTCCGATCGGATACCAGACCAGAAAACCGATTTCTCAGGATCGCAAGTGATTTAGGATTGCGATGCGTTTTCCCTGCAACGCGATCGCGTCCTGCATTATCTAATGTACACCTAATTGCAAGTTAATAAGATGGAGAAAAATATTGAAATCGTTAGCCCCAATGGCATTCTAGACCGAACAGCCAGCAGTCAATTCGAGCGCAAAGTTAGCCAATGTCTTGAGGCAGGAGCAGATATTGTTTTGATTGATTTTCAAGATGTTAGCTTTATCGATAGTTCTGGTCTAAATGCTTTAGGTTCAGCCATTAAAGCAGTTCAATCCGAGGGCAAAGAGATATTTTGCTGTTCCCCTAACGATCAAGTCAAAATCGTTTTTGACGTATCGGGATTCGATCGAATTCTAGAATTATTTGAGGATAGAGATGAATTTGAAAAGAAGGTTTTAAGTAAAGAATAGCGCATGGGGCATGGGGAATGGGGCATGGGAAGAGGCAGGGGAGCAAGGGGGAAGGGGGGAAGGGAATCCCTGTGGTTGCCCCGAATGCAAGAGTTAATGCGTAAGTCCTAAATTCGTGATTTTTAGTTGCGATCGCGTTCTAAGTTAGGGAATAAGCCCCAAAAAATTTCTCCGTAACTTTTGATAAAATAGGTGGCGAATCAATGACTATATCGATCGCTCAAACAGGTATAAGTCTAGACGAGTTCCTCGCTCGCTATGGAGATGACGAACGCTACGAACTGATTGACGGAGAATTGACTGAGATGGAACCAACTGGCCCGCACGAACGAACGGCCGCCTTCATCAGCCGAAAGCTTAACGTTGAAATCGATCGCCTAGACCTACCTTACTTCATCCCCCACCGCTGCTTAGTTCGGCCTCTGGGAACCGTCGGCGCTTTTCGGCCAGATATTATAGTGCTAGATGACACAGAGCTAGACCGAGAACCGCTTTGGCGGCGGGAGCCAGTCATTACGCGGGGAGCAACGGCAAAACTGGTGGTAGAAGTGGTTAGCAGCAACTGGCAAAATGATTATGCTCGCAAATATGAAGATTACGAAGCGTTAGGAATTATGGAATATTGGATAGTAGATTATCTGGGAATTGGTGGCAAATACTATATTGGCAGTCCCAAGCAACCGACAATTACTATCTGCAATTTAGTAAATGGCGAGTATAGGAAAGTGCTATTGCGTCAGGGCGATATTATCCAATCCTCGCTCTTTCCGAATTTGAAGCTACCTTGCGTTAGCGCAGCGTCTCCGTAAGGAGAATCGCTTATTTAGCTTAGGAAATTAATTCTATCGTTAGACTCCGTGACCTTAGCGGCATTGGGGAAAATTGCTTGCGAGTCATGGCGCTTAGTGACTCTTAGTGACCAATAGTGTATGGTTTCCATGCCTTAGCTCTCAGGACTGGTACAATATAAAAAATAAAAAAATGGCTGACCTAAACTAGGGTTACGAGCTATTGCTTTATAAGCATGAGGTAATGAACTGATATGACAAACATCGATCTAAGCTGGCCGTTACAACTTCCATACTCCGAGCGGCAGTTTATCGTTATCTTACCCGATGAAGCGGCGAAGGCAACGCGGGAAGCGGAAAAAAAAGTAGCGTTGGAGGGCTTAGACTGGAGCAAAATTGCTGAATTGACATTTCTTATAGCTTTTCCTCGTGGAGAGTTGATACTAGATATTACCAAGGAGGCAATTAAGGCATGGGGTCGTGCCAGACAAAAAGGTATTAATGTCTTAGCAATGGGAAAATCGGAAGCTGCCAATATAGATTTTCCTCCCGGTCATCCTCGCTAAGACGTTCTGTATATTGGACACCCTGCTGTTGCCAATGTCTATTACACAACGTCAGACTTTCATAGAATCACATTTGAGCATAAGTTTTCTGAGGCTATTAGACTATTGATGTATCTAGGGGCTACAAAAATTAAAGTAGAACACGTTACTGGATGGTCTAAAGACTTTTCAAGTAGAATTTCTGTGCCTATTGGAGAAGCAACTGCGAGTGCAGAGGCTGGTGCAAAAGAAGGAAGTAAATCTCAGTTGCTATACGAGGCTACTCTAAAAGGCGCTGTCGAGCCCAGTATTCCTGAAAATATCGTTTGGTATCGACACGAACCAACTTGGAAATCAATAGCTGAAGGACGGCTGAAATTTGGGCTCAAAAACTTCTCTTTGAATGTTAGCTATGAAGATGACTTTGGCGTACACGCAGGACTTAAAGCCTCTGCGATTAAGGCAGGTCTGGATATTGGTGGAAAATTTGAAGACCACCAATCAACGGTTTGGCGCATAGAGGGAACCTTTAGGGAGATTAGCGAAGACACCTAACAGGTGCAGGGAATGGAAGAGCGTTACAGTCATTAATTCGATGCTGTGGCTGAGTCTAGATTACATAGAATAGAATAAGTAGCGTAGAATAAGACAAGGCAAAGGCTATAAAATAGCAAGAGCAGGAGGGCAACAATGGTAGCAATCTCGCCAGTAGAAAAAAAGAAAGTTTCGATTCCTCCCCTAGAAAACGGCGACTCCCTGACCCGTCCCGAGTTCGAGCGGCGCTATGCAGCTATGCCCCACCTAAAAAAAGCGGAACTAATTGAAGGAATTGTCTATATGGCTTCGCCTTTGCGATTTGAACCCCATGCCGAACCCCACAGCGATCTAATCGGTTGGTTGTGGACTTATAAAATTGCTACTCCCGGCGTGCGTTTGGGGGATAATCCCACCGTGCGGCTGGATCTCGATAACGAACCGCAACCGGATGTCGTTTTGCTAATCGATCGCCAATCGGGGGGACAATCCGGCCTCAGTAGCGATGGTTACATTGAGGGCACGCCAGAATTGGTGGCTGAAATTGCTGCCAGCACTGCCTCTATTGACTTGCGCGATAAAAAACGAGCTTATCGCCGCAATGGGGTGCGGGAATATTTAGTTTGGCAACCGCTCGAAGGGCGATTCGATTGGTTTGTCTTAGAAAATGGAGACTACGTTTCCCAAAACCCCGATGCCAGCGGGGTCATTCGCAGCTCGATATTTCCCGGACTTTGGTTATCAGTGACGGCGCTGTTGGCGGGAGATATGGCCGAAGTTCTGGCGACCCTGCAAGCGGGCTTGGTCTCTACAGAGCATGCGGCTTTTAAAGAGCAATTGACTGAGGCTAGAGCAAAATACTAACTAATTCTGGGATACGGGTTATAGTTTTTACCGCTCTATCGGCGATTAAAGCATGGGCAGCCTGAGTGGGATGCAGTTCGTCCCAGAATAAAAATTGGTTTGGGTCGGAGCCGTCCGCGTCTAAAAAAGAATCGCTGACATTGGTAAGGCCGAAACTCTGGGGATTGGCGATCGCTTCATTAAGCACAAAATTCACATCCACAGAGATAACATTAAGATTGGGATTTTGCTCCAAAGTCGTTAGAGCTGTCGCTAGTTCCGCATTATGGGCGTTGCTCAGTTGCTCCAGGCTCTGCCCAGTTCCCGAATCGCTCCCCCTCGGAGTCGTTCCCAAATTCGGCAAATTCAGCACCATCAGATTGCGAGCCCCAACAGCAGCTAATTGGTTCGCTGCACTCAATAAATTATTGACCGGAATCTCTATATCAGTTATGCCCCCATCCAAATAATCATTCGACCCAGCCCACAATACATAAAGTCCATTCGGGTCTGCAGATGGATTGGCCGCCGCAAAGTCATCTATTTGCTCCTGCAATCCGGGCAAGGGCAAGAGTATCGGAACAAGAAGATTGGTAATATTGACCGTTCCCGTTGTCGCGCCAGCAATTGAAAAGTTCAGCTCCGAATCGAGTTCCAATCCCAGCTTGGGTGCCAGTTGTTCCGCCCAAATTGGACCATTGCTAAGGCGACCCTCAAAATAAGGCGGACTGGGCGGGAAGATTCCGGCCAATTCCCGAAAAAGATTGCCCGTATCCGAGAGGCTATCGCCAAAAACGTAAATATCGCTAAACAGAGTTCGAGGCAGGCGACCCTCAAATTGTCCTAACTCGATGAAATGTTCTAGAGCAGCGGTTTCATTTCTTTGTGCGGCTTCGGCAATATCGGAATTCTGACTCAGATAAAAATTAGAGTCGAAAAAAGGGCTGGGATTGCGTCCTTCAAATTGACCCAATTCGATGAAATGCTCGCTGGCAGAGGTAATTCCTTCTCCTACTGCAACTGCCACATCCGGGTTCTGGCTCAGATAAAAATTGCTATCTACGAGGGGATTCGGGTCGCGACCCTCCCTGGCACCAAGCTGGAGGTAGTGGATAAATAAGCCGGTAATCTCGTCTCGGTCTAGAGCGGCGGCTACATCTGGGTTTTGCTGCCGATAAAAATTGGGGTCGAATAAAGGAGTGGGATTGCGACCTTCCAATTGACCCGCTGCGATAAAATGCTCGACTAGGGCGGTTTCCAAGCGATCGCTCGCAGCGGCTACATCGGGATTTTGCTCTCGATAATAGCGACTGTTGAAAAAAGCACTGGGGTCTCGCTCTTCTCTTTGGCCAACTAACTGGAAATGCTCGAAACCAGAGGCGACAGTTCCGCTCGCTACTGCTGCAGCTACATCGGGATATCTGGTCAAATAAAAATTTTCGTTAAATAAATCTTCGATATTTAGCATTTTGGTTTTGGCTTTTAGCGTTTAGCTTTCAGCGGTCAGCTCTCAGCGGTCAGCTCTCAGCAGTCAGCTCTCAGCGGTCAGCTCTCAGCAGTCAGCTCTCAGCAGCTCTCAGGAGTCAGCGGAAGCGCGATCGAGAATATAGCATTTCTCAAATAAGTGTAATAAACGATCTGGTAGGGGCGACAGCATCCCCGAGACTGTCTGGGCAATAGATACGAGAGTTTTTGTATTGGGATGCTTCGCCCAGGTATTATCTCACATCAATTTGAGAAACGCTATAAACCTTTGGCTTTCAGCCCATGCGCTCCGCGTTAAAAAGCCGATCGCGCTTCCGCTGAGAGCTGAGAGCTGAGAGCTAACCGCTAAAAAGCCGATCCGGTCGCAAAACCCGGTGCATATCCAGAACCGGAGGCGCGACATCGGTTTGAGTCAGCATATCGTGAATTTGTCCGCGATGGTGAGTTTGGTGATTGAAAAAATGCGCCACTAATAGATCCGCCGGATCGACATGGAGGTGCCCGGTGTTGTTGACATATTGGATAGTTCCCGCCAGAAAATCCTCGTCTATGCGGCGGGCAAAGGTTTCTATGCGATCGTCTTCGGCAATTCTAGTGGCGCGCAGTTCTTCAAAGTCTGGATAAAGGATGGCATCTAGTCCGGTAGAGGGTACTTCCCGGCCCTCAAATCTAGCTAGCCAAATGCGATCGCCCACCATGATGTGGTTCAGGGTTCCTTGGATGCTTTTAAAAAATGCCGGTCTGATGCGATCGCGCTCGGAGCGATCGAGCTTGGCACAGGTTTCATAAAGCCTGCGATTAGCCAACTTATTATATTGAGCCAGCATTTGGAAATGGGATACGAGTAAATTTTTCATAGCTAGCTAGTAGTTGTTTTTTATGGTAGTATAATCTAAATCCTCCAGTTTTCGGAAATGCTCGAATAAATCGCGAATCTGTGCATAAGTTATCGGGCTTGTCCCCAATGGACATATAGAGAGGGTTTCCATTTTGTAGTCACAGAGAGGGAGGTTGCGGAAATTGAACGCCCCAGGTAAATGGATCTGCGATGGGGTGCCAAAAGACGGCAAACAATACTATAGCTCTGGCCCCCATCAAGACTATGAAAATACTGGGCCAGACTGCGTTGTCTGCGGTTTGCCCAGGGAGGCGATGAATCCGTCGCTGACCCAGATGTCCACAACGGTTGCCAAAACCACTATGTCCCAGGGCTCGACTCCCGGGTGGCAGAAACCCTTGATGTTATTGGGATTTCTGGTCATTGCTGTAGTTGCAGGGCTTTTTGCTGTCGAGTTTGCTCGAACGGATTCCCGCTCTGAGACTCGGGACAATCCTACGGAGAACGAAGCCCCTTTGCTGCTAGAAAAAAACTATGAAAATACGGCTTATAAGTTCAAGCTGGACTATCCTAAAACATGGAAGTTAGAAAAGGTCGAGCGGCAGATTCCCATGATTAAGACCACTGAGGTGGTTAAATTCCTGTCTCCCTCAGAAGGTGCTGCGGATACCTTTGAAGAAGTCGTCACCATAACCATTGAAGAATTCTCAGAGCCTCTGACCCTTGACCAGTATAAGGACAAGGCTTTGAAGGAAATAGAGGATTTTTCATCATATACGGTGGAGGAGAAAGGATACTACAGGCTTAGAGGCGATCGCCCTGCCTATAAAATTGTTTATTCGGGATACAACGGGCAAAATAATTTAAAAACAATGCAAGTATTTACTATAAAAGGAGGAAGGCAGGCATACATCATTACTTATGCGGCAGAAGTCGCTAAATACGATAAGTTTGCCAAAGAGGCAGAAGCTATAATTAATTCATTTGAGTTGTTGTAAGAGAGCATTTGTCAGATGGCTAACCAATCCACCAAGATGCACTTCTTAACTGTAGCGTTGCTACTGGCGATCGCAGGATGTACGGATAGCTCCCCTGCTGGGAATTCTACGTCTTCCAAAGGCTCTAACCCCGGAAGTTCTCAGGAAAAAGGTTCGCCAGCAAAACCGATGCAGGTTGAGGCTGGCTCTTCAACAGCAAAAAACTCTGGTTGGAACGAACCGGGATTTGACCCCCAGGGAGGAGAAACGGACTGGTCAAAACCGAAGAGTTCGCCATCCGGGCTATCCGCAGCACCTGCAAATAGACTGTTGCCGGAATGGACAAATATTCACGGGAAGGACGATCGCGTTCCCATGACATCGGAGCAGTACCCCTGGTCGGCGATCGGTCGCATCAAAGTCGGGAATAGTGCTTGTACTGGAACCTTGGTGGGGGAGGATCTAGTTCTGACTAATGCCCATTGCGTCATAGATGATACTTTCAAGACCTTGACCCGAGAGAAAGTCTGGTTTGAGCGGAATTACAAAAATGGTTCGGCCAAGGACAAGGCGATCGCCACTGAGTTTTGGTTGGGCACCGACGATCCATCTCAGTTTGGCTCTCAAGACTGGGCCATCCTGAGAATTGACAAACCTCTCGGTGCTAAGTACGGCTACATGGGTTGGAGAACCCTCGACTTTTCAAATCCTTCCACAATGGCCGATTGGTTCGTATTAGCTGGATATTCCGGTGACTTTCAGCGGGGCAAAACAGCGGGAATTCACTCGGGATGCAGTATTACCAGGCAGGTTGCGGGCGGCTTTTTACTCCATGATTGCGACACGACCCGAGGGTCTTCGGGGAGCGGTATCTTCGCATTTTGGCCCAACAGTGGGGCTCAAATTATTGCTCTGAATTCGGCGGAGCTTCGTTACGGAGAGAAAAGCCGCCACCTTGACAAGTACAGCGATCGCTACGCCAACATTGCCGTTATGGTCTCTGCATTTGCCCCAAAGCTAGAGGAACTGCGAGATGGAGCCAAAGGATTCGATCCGGGCAAGCATAATTCTCCAGGGTTAGGTTCTTTCTCTCTATATGAAAATTCTAATCAAAAAATTAAAATCAAATATCCTCAAGCTTGGAGGCTGGAAGAGCTAAATAGAAAAAATTCTATAATCAAGCTGACGGAAATTGTCAGCTTCGCGCCGCCCAGACGGGCCGAGGCTCCATTTACAGAGGTGACCATAACGGCTGAAGAATTCTCAGAGCCTCTAACTCTGGATGAGTATCGCGAGGTTGCTGCCAAGGAAGTGAAGAAATTTTCTGGCTACAACGTGACGACAAAAGATAAAATTACTCTAGGAGGTCAGCCAGCGTATAAGATTTATTACTCGCGAGACGATGGCGACAAGCGACTAAAAGTGGTGCAAGCGTTTGCGGTCAGAGGAAGTAACAGAGCCTATGTCATAACTTACACCGCCGAACTGGATAAGCATGACAGTTTTTTAAAAGAGGTAGAGGCCATGATTGATTCATTCCAATTTTTATAATACCGTGGAACTAGGGTCTGCCCTTGCCCGGGCTTGTAATAAGACAAGATTGATTTATACTAGCTATACGGTGTTATTTTATTGGGCATAGCCGTGCAGCAAGAGTAAAAAAAACTTAGAAAAATTAGCAAGACAGAGAGGACAAAAAATGATAAACCATGCTAGGATAATGAAAACAGTAGTTTCGAGAAAAGAGGTGGTCATGAAAATCAAGTCACTAGCCTCGATTCCCGCAGCGATCGCGATCGCCCTAGGCGCTACGGCTAGCTTCGGCCAGCCCGCAGCAGCTCAAAGCGACACCTCCTTCTACTGTGGGACTGTCGATGGCAAGCCGACAACATTAGCTCGAACTAGCCGGGGAAATATTCCAATGATTCACTGGGAAACTGAATATTTCAGTGGATCGGGCTGGACGCCTCAAAAGCGCTGCGAGGAAGTATCTCGCCGATTCCAAGAGTTCAATGAAAAGGGCTGGCTGGCCTACCTCACTACCGGGGAACTTAACGGCTACAATGTAATCTGCGTTACTGAAGAACCCGGAGAACATAGCGATCGCTATCAGTTAGGAGAGGCAGGGATGTTAATGACGCTGAGGAACGAGGAGGATAATCCCTCTAAAGTCTTAAGGGAGTTAATGGAAGTTCGCGACGGTGCTAGGAATAGCCCCCTTCTCCACTCCAACGCAGTCCTAGAATACGATTCGCAAGGTCGCTTGTATGTAGATCTAGAGGAGTTTTTGTTCCGAGCCGCAACGGTGCAGGACTAATATCATGTCGGTTTGAATGCCCAAAAAAAAGTCAAGTCCTGCGTAGGACGGGCGTCCCGCCTGTCCGCTTGGGCTCTAAGGGACGGGCGTCCCGCCCGTCCTACGGGAGACTTCAATTTTTTCTGTGGGTATTTAACCGGACTTGATATAAGGCTCAGTTCTCTAGAAGCAAACTATAGCAATCGTAAATTGGTGACGATACCAACTAGAGTCAGAAACCCGGTTTTTTTGAAAAACCGGGTCTATCGCAGACAGTGAATGATTTAAGATTGCTCTAGCTCCCAGGGATCTAGTTAACTTGTAAGCATAGCTTATTACAGATGCACGAAAATATCCCAAATGACAGCTTGCAGACTTAGTTGGTAAAAGAATGTTTTCTAGTCCCCAATAAGTAAAGCGGTTCTCAAATTGATGTAAGGTGTCACCGGCGTTGCATCCCATTATGGTAATTACCGTTCGGAGCTAAGAGATAGTCCCTCGCGATGCTGTCGCCCCTACGTTTCTTTTATTACAGTTATCTGAAAAACGCTATAAAGAAACCCCGGACGTATATTTTTACCGTTATAGCTTAGAAACAAGGATTTAGACTAAGCGATAGAAATTGGCACTTGTGCCAAATACAAACTAATAATTCTGAGCCAAGCAGATGAAGCCTCAAGAAAATCAACCCCTTTTACCAAGCCAGTCTCAAGGATATAGTAATAGCATAGATTACTACGATTGGGGTTATGAAACGGGACTTAAGGAAGGGGAAGAACAAGGTTATATAAATGGTAGGAAGGAAGGCAGAGATAAGGGCTATAGCGAAGGGATTAAGGCTGGACGCATAAAAGGATTTATCGGAGGCGTCTTAGCAAGTGCTGCCGCTGTTGTACTGATTTTCACGACTCAGACGATTCTGAAAAGCTTAACTGCAAAGCAACCGGACAACAAGGCTGTAGAGGCTACCAATGCTATGTCCAATTCTTCAGAAAATGAATCTGACCCACGGCAGGCTCTTTCTTCAGATCCGCTGGAGAAAGAGGCGCAATTAGTGACGGTGAAAGTATTCGATGGAGACTCCTGGGGCTCGGGAATCTTAATTTCAAAACAAGACAAATTCTATACAGTCCTGACCAATGGACATGTGCTGAGCGAGGCTCAGACATATCATATTCTGACTTTTGACGATAAAATTTACGAAGCTCAACTACTGTTTAGATTCGACAGGGGCGAGCTGGGTGATGATTTAGCCCTGTTGCAGTTTAGCAGCAACGACTCCTATGAAGTGGCGAAGCTGAATAGATCTGAGTTGAAACCTCCGGATACGGTCTATGCTGCCGGGTTTCCATTTTCCCGTGAATGGCTCTTTGACAGCGGTTCAGTCGAGTTGATCTTGGAAGAACCTCTAAAGAATGGCTATCAGGTCGCTTACTCAATTGATATTGAAAAAGGCATGAGCGGAGGACCGCTTTTTAACGATAAAAGGGAGGTTGTCGGCGTCAATGGCAAGCATAGCCATCCGCTCTGGGATGCCCCTTATCTAGACAAGGATGGTATAGAGATCCAGGGAGACCGAAAGGAATTAGATGAATATAGCTGGGCAATTCCCATTGAGACGTTTTTGCTGTTAGCTCCAGACGTGCTGTTGGCAGAAATGGTTTTAAATCCGCCATTGAAACTAGAGCAAGTTGACCAAACAGAATTTGCAGAAGCTTCAGAAGGTGGCATAACGGTAAAAATTACACCTCCGCAAGGTGGCTTTTTTGCAAAACCAAGCCTGGAGATAATTCGCTATAACAAAACCGTATTAAAGGAGGAACTACCCACAGAAGCGCAGGAGAAGATCCGAAACTTACAGGTGCGAGATTTAGACGGCGACGGCGAACTTGAAGTCATCGTGAATATCAGAGGAGGTAAGAAAAGCCAATATTCCTACTCTTTGATTTATCGCTATGTCTCAGAAGAAAAAACATATAATGACCTCAAACACCCTTGGGGTTTTGTGGATGGCAAACCAAGCTACAGAGTTGTGGACTTAGACGAGGATGGCATCCCAGAATTGGAAAGCTATAATCGAAAACTTAGCCAGTTTGCCGACCAATCGAGGTATTCCGCTTCTCCCTTGCAGATCTGGCATTACAGTCAAGGAGAAATTAAAGATGTGACCCGCGAATATCCAGATAGAATTAGGAGCCACCTCATTCGGCTCTGGCGGGGTTATCAAGTTCGGCGGAGTCGGGGTTGGGAAGATAAGAGAGTTTTGGCGGCTTACTTGGCAGAAAAGCACTTACTTGGCGAAGAAGATGAGGGCTGGCAGAGGGTGGAGGAAGCTTACTATGGAAAACCAGATAGAGACAGTTATTTGGAAGAGTTGGATGGGTTCCTTAGGAGAATGGGGTATTAGAGCGGCCTGTTCTGCTTTGATAACTGGCAAAAGGGTGATGGAGCATGAAGATTTATAGTAGGCTAGCAGCAATATTACTTTGTGCCACGGTCTTATTGGCTCGGCGTCAAGTCCTGGTGGCACAGACGATACCCGAAATTAAAAACCGCGCCGAAAAGAGTGCGGTGCTAATTATTAGAGAAAAGGTAACGGGAGAGGGAACTAAGTTTGCTGGGTCTGGGGTGATTATTGGTTGGGAAGAAGGCGAAGGAGGAGAAGACTATAATTACTACGTTCTCACGGCTGGCCATGTCGTACCTACCGAAATTAATTACCAAGTCACAACCCACGATGGCATAAGACATAACGTTGACTATAGCACAGTAGAACAAATATCCGGGGGAGACTGTGTAGATTTAGCGGTGTTGCAGTTTAACAGCGATCGCAGATACAAGCCGGTCAAGTTAGACGAGTCCGATTGGCTCGGTAAGGACGCAGAGATATATCTGTTTGGTTGGGCGGAAGGAGCTAACGCCAGATTTGTAACTGGGGAAATGGTCGATCCTGAGTTGGAAACGTTCGAGCCGGGGAGCGGCTGTAAGTCTTTGGCTTTTCAGTTCCCAGAAGACCAAATTGAGGGAGGCATGAGTGGTGGCCCTGTACTCAACCGGAGCGGTGACTTGGTGGGGATTTTCGTCGCTATTAGAGTATTTGGGCCTCAGCGAGGCACTTGGGTGAAAACTTTTCGCAGCAGAGCTAAAGCAAATGTACTCAATAACCTGAAGGAAGAGCCTCCTACCCCTCTCAGTCCTGAGCCCAGTCCTGAGCCAACTAAACCTCCCGTTCCTCCCGAAGTAGGAGAGAATACTGATTGGTGGGATGTCTTAGGAAGAGTTTTAACGATTTTAGCATTTGTAGGAGGAGTTGTCTTTATAGCCATAAAGGCTCGTCCGCTGTGGGAAAATAAAAAATAGCTTTGGGTTATCGGCTTTTGTGGAACTCCACAAATATACGCTATAATAAACCCAGGACTCGGGCAAAATATCCATATTTGATATTTGTAGGGGCAATCCCCCCGTGGTTGCCCCTAGGCGTAGCGTAGATGCGTAAGTCCTAAAACCTAAAACTATATAAGCCAAACCTATCTTCAAAGCGTTATTGGAAGTTGGGTTTCGTGCCTCAACCCAACCTACTACTAAATGCAATATTTATTATACCTATCTACTTGGCGATCGCTGCTAGCGACTATACTTTAGTCCAATTTTCGAGGCTTATGTTAGAACGGAGTTAAATCGATTACCCGAGG
Source organism: Oscillatoria sp. SIO1A7 (assembly GCA_010672965.1). Lineage (GTDB taxonomy): Bacteria > Cyanobacteriota > Cyanobacteriia > Cyanobacteriales > Laspinemataceae > SIO1A7. Next base: position 62,618 of record JAAHFN010000026.1, on the reverse strand, counting down.
CGGCGTTCCTATGAAAACTCGATTTCTGATTACAAAAGTTTTGACTGCATTGGCGATCGCTCTAAGTGCCTGCTCCTCCCAGCCAACCAACCCACCCACTAACAGCGCTTCTGCTCGTTCGCAGTTGCCCAACCCTACAGCAAGCACAGCAAGCAAGGGTTCTGACTCCTCCCAGCTCCTGAGCCGAAGCAAATTTACCTGCGTTCGGAGCAACGGCGTACCTACAACAATGGCTAGAACCTCGCGGGGAAACATTCCCATGATTCGCTGGGTTTCCTCCTACTTCAGCAACTCGGGATACGACCCCCAGACCCGGTGCGAGGAAGTTTCTGGCAGATTCCAGACTTACCAAGAAAACGGCCGCCTCAAATATGTCGGCGTTGCAGAGCTAAACGGTTATCCGATATTATGCGTAGCCGAGCAAATGCCGGGGTCTTGTCTGAATGTCGGCAATAATAAAGGACTATTATTCACGCTCAAGCCCGACAGCGATCCAAACGAAATCCTCAGACAGATGCTCCGGGTTCGCGATCTCGCTAGCTCGCCACTAGAACAGGCCATTGGCAGACCGAAATTGACGCATTTAAATTCTCAAGGCTATCTTTTCGTGGATCTAGAGCAATACCTAAAAAGAGCGCCAGTCGAAGACAATAAGTAAATAAAATAGCGGTCAGCTCTCAGCTCTCAGCTCTCAGCAAATTTGCTGAAAGCTTTTTTGCCCAATGCCCAATGCCCAAGCGATAGCGGTCAGCGGTCAGCGCTCAGCGGTCAGCAAATTTGCTGAAAGCTTATTGCTGTTGGCGCAGCCTGCGCTCTTGCGCATAAGCTGTTGGGCGAAGCCGGCTGCCCGTTGGGTGAGCTTTTTTGCCCAATGCCCAATGCCCAATGCCCAATGCCCCATTCCCAATGCCCCATTCCCAATTCCCCATGCCCAATTACGATGTCATTGGTTTTGGCGATGAAGTGCCCGGAGTCCTGGCGCTGGTATCTGCAGCGCGAGAGTATCGCCGCCAAACCAAAAAAGAGCCCCGCATTCTGCTCATGTCTCCAGGGAATTTAGACTTGGGAATCGGAGGTCATTTGGTTCGCGGCGGTCTGGCCTATTTGGATCGCAGCCAAATCAAAAAAGAACTTAGAGATGCCCGCCGTCTGGATACCTTCGGAGCGCCAGGGGCAATTTACAAAGAGTTTTTGCAAAAAGCCGGAGTTGTTGCCGTCGGCCTCGACCCCCGCAAAGCCGATGCTGTCCTGCGGGAGATGCTTGGCTCCGCTGGAGTGAGCCTGCTGAGCCAAGTCGAAATTGACTCTATTACAAAAGACGGTCGGCAAATAACCGGCATCACAACCTCTACAGGAGATGTCTATTATGGTCGGCAATTTATCGATTCTACTATTAATGCTCAGTTGGCGATCGCAGCCGGAGCCAAGAAGCTAAAAGGATTCGAGACCTTCGGCCTGCCAGAGTCGGAATTAGCCGTTACTGTCGTTTTTGAAACTGAGGGCATCAGCGCCCAAAAACTCAAAAAAATCGAGCTAGCTTATCTCAAGCGCTTCGGCAATCCAGCGGATGCAGAAGCTCGGCAGGCTCTCCAGCGCGCTTGCGGTTTCGATCGCCAACTTGCCGAAAGAGTCAGGCGCGATATGTTCGATGCCAAAGGCAATCTCAAAAGTCTCTGGATTGGTTCCGACTATATCGACGTTCGCGCCAGCGCCCTGTCTATCGCCTACCACGCTTTCCGACGGAAGCCCTTTTCCCTCCAGCAAAGTAGGGCTATTTTAGATAAAGGAAATATTGCCGTTTTGCCTGGAAATCGGCTTTCTTGGAATGCGCCGGTATTTGCAGTAACTGGCAGCGAGGCGGAGGAGCTAGCCGCAAACGGAGCGAAACCTAATGCTCGAATGCTAGAGGAAATTGCTTTTTTTCAAAAGTGGTTCGAGAGTATTGGCGCGACTTCCGCTACTCCAGCATCGGAGCTTTATATCCGCCATGCCGGAAATGTGACGGGGGTCGTCGAACCCCTGAGCGGGGCGAAAATGCTGGCGGGCGGCGTGCTGGAGCGAGAGGCGCTAGGAACTTTTTCTTATCCTTTTGACGTGCGGGGCGGTATTGTCGGGATTGGGGACAAAGCCGCCGCTAAAGGATTTAAAACTGTTAGCTTTCCCCAGCCGATTTTTAATATTGGGATTCGCCACGCCCAAATGAAGGATATTCCCAATTTGGCGGTGGTTAGTCCGGCTTCTGGGTTTCGAGGCTATGGCTGTTCGGCGGGTAGGATTGTCGAATTTAATGCCGCCGTCGGTCAGGGATTGGGGATTGCAGCGATCGCAGCTATTTTGAGCGATCGGAATTTAGCCGATATTTCCAACCAAGAAGTAAGACAGGTGCTGGAGTCAAGCGGCCAACTTCCTCCTATTTTTGGCATTCCCCAAACTGAGGAAGCATCGAAACTAGAGCAATTCGAGCAAGCCCTGGCTTGAGATTGATAGCAGTAAGCAGTCACCCAGATTGCGATGCCGGCGGCTCAAGCAGATCTGTCGAACTGCCGAAGCTAGAACTATAGCGGTTCTCAAATTGATGTGAGGTGTCTGGGGCGAAGCATCCCAATATGAGGGTTTCCGTTAGGAGCTAAGAGATAGTCTCAGGGATGCTGTCGCCCCTACGTTTCCCAAACCGCTCGTTTATTACACTTATTTGAGAAACGCTATATCTGGTGCCGGAAGGGCTTGGCGGTCTATTTTGCCATTGGGATTTAGAGGCATTGCCTCTAAAAATACAAAAGCAGAAGGCACCATATAGGGAGGTAGTTTGGCTTTGAGAAACGATCGTATTTGACTAATAGCAGGTTGAGACTCTTTAGCAACTAGGTAGGCAACTAAGCTTCGATTTCCAGAATCTTCTTCTCGGGCAATAACCAAGGCAGATCGCAAGCCTGGATGTCGAGCAAGAGTGACTTCAATTTCCCCAACTTCAATACGAATGCCCTTGATTTTGACTTGAAAGTCGGTGCGACCTAATAGCTCAATACTCCCATCCGGTAATTGACGGACAATATCTCCTGTTTTGAAGAGCTTGGGTAGGGGGCGATCGTTAGTAGAATCTCGCTCAGCCCAAGGGTTGAGAATAAATTTTTCCGCCGTCAGGTCATCTCGGTTTACATAACCTCGGGCTAAACAGCCTCCAGCCATCAGCAGTTCGCCCGCTACCCCTGGAGGTACGAGGTTAAGATTTTCGTCTGAAATGTAGCAATGATTGTGAGGATAGGGATAACCTACCGGAAAATATCCTCGGTTTTTTTCAAAATCTTGAGGCATTTCGTAGGCCAAGTTACCAATTGTCTCGGTCTGCCCATATACATTGAAAAAGCGGACATTTTTAGCAAGTAAAAGTCTAATTTTTTGGAGCAGGGAACAGGAGGTATTTTCTCCTGATAATATTACAGTTGCAAGCTTAAGTCTGGCTAAATAAGATTGTGTTTTATTTTCAGACTCTAGTACCTCTAAAATAGAACGCCAAATAGAAGATACTCCATCAGATACAGTTACTTGTTTTTGGCACATCATCTCTAGTAACTGCAACGGATCTTTAACTTGTTCTCTCCTGGCGATCGCCACTTTAGCTCCTCTAGACAGCGGCAGCATTAATTGTCTGACTGAAGAAGAAAACGAAAATGATGCTATATGTAAATAAACATCATTCGGCTGGACTGTGACAACCGAGCTTAATGCTTGAATATATCGAACCACATTAATACAGGGCATCTCCACCCCTTTGGGCTGGCCAGTGCTTCCTGAAGTGTACATAATGTAGGCCAAGTTTTCGGGCAAAATTTCTACAGTTAAATTCCGATCGCTATATCCAGCGACGATCTCCCAATTATCATCTATGCAAAATACGGTCATAGATGATGCCTCGAAGCGATCGGAAAGATGTTTTTGAGTAAGCAATAGAGAAAACTGGGTTTCCTCTGCCATATACCTTAGTCGTTCCCTAGGATAGCCTGGATCGAGGGGCACATAAGCTGCGCCTACTTTCAAAATGCCCAGAATTGCCACAACTATCTCGATAGAACGCTCCATGAAAAGCCCAACTAATTTCTCTGGGCCAATTCCCGATGCGCGAAGATAATGTGCGAGTTGGTTTGCCCGACAATTCAACTCCCGATAAGTTACTTCCCGATCTCCAAAAATCGCCGCCACTGCATCCGGCGTTCTTTCCACTTGTGCTTCAAATAACTGATGAATGCAATGCTCCTTAAGATATGTCATATAATTGCCTTTCCTTTCCTTTGCTGTTTTTGGAGGGCAAATTTTATGCTTTTAATCACAATCAATATTGCTTAGCTGTTACAATTTAAGTATTTACAGTTGCGAATGTTGCGGAAGTACCCGAACGGGCGACGGCGCGGGCATATATAAGGTGAACCGCTTCGCCACCATAAATCTAAGAGAGCCGAATCGCCGGGGGGCGATTTTTACGGGACTCTATTGTTGTTCTTGGCTAGTTATATGGTAGCATTGCTCCAATGCGATAACATAGAGGAATATTTGAGCTTTATTTATTCGCAGTAAAAGAAATGGTAAATTATAACTGGAACGCCAATGAACATTCGTGAAATAGCAACATTGTGGTACTACAAAGAGCTGTGGGGTTGGGATCTTGAAAAGACCGGAAGTAAAAATCCCCAAAAGGATCTTGAGATATTCCTTAAGACTATCCTTATTGCAGCAAATGGTGACGGCAAACTTACCTCCGAAGAAAGAGATTGGGTTATTGGTCGGGCAGCTGTTAGTGGAGCCTCAGACGAGCTACTTCAAGAATTAGAAACCTACGAGGCAAACGAAGATATTGTAGAGCTTGTTGCCCCTCTGGGAAATAGTAAATTTCGACGGGCGATAATCTACTTCGCTATTCAAGCTGCTGCTGCCGATGGCGATTATAACGATGAAGAAAAAAAGGTTGTCCGTATCGCTTCTAGTGCTATGGGCGTTTCTGAAGAGGTGGTAGCAGAAATTGAAACCCTGTATTTTGAGGAGCAAAGCCTGAAAGAAAAGCGCATTAATTTATGCTTCCCTGATGGAAATCCCTTCGCACAATAGATCTATCCCATCTCTCAATGACCTAATAGACTTGTCGTCCGCACGGAGCTGAGCGGGGAGCATTTCAATTTCGTACCCGGACGCCTAACGCCCGACCGGCGCGGCTACACAAACAAAGCCCTCTTTGGGCCCTCTTTGGGCTACCGTTCCGGGAAGTGAAATGCTCCCGCCGATCGCTGACCGCTGACCGCTGACTGCTGACTGCCGATCGCTGACCGCTGACCGCTGACTGCTTGACTATCATTCAAAATGCTGTAGCAAATCTTGGCGCAAGCGATCGCAAACTGTCCCCTCGTCAACCTGACTCAATATTTCCCGAATAGCCGTATTGGAGCCTGATGGTCCCCAAGTACAACCCCGCTCCAAATAGACTTGTGCTGCTTGTCCCACTTTATAAGTGCCATAACCGGCCATAGTAGCTTGAGCGATCGCAGCCCCGGCATAGGCCGACAAACCAACGCCATCTCCCGTCGCGCCGCCGACAGCAGCAGCACTTTTGCTCAATCCCAATAACAAGCCGGAGCCAGCCTCGCCGACAAGCAAACCACCGCCACTAAAGAGAATTTGCTTCCAAAGTTTGCCCGCTTCATATCCGGTCATCGGCAAACCATACAATTTTGCTAAAGAGCGAATCAACAATAAATCTGCCACCGAACCGCCCAAAACATCGACAACGGCGATAGGATTTAGCGCCACTGCTAAAGCTTTATAGCCAGCAAATTTATTAATCAGATTTTCCGCTTGCTTGCTTCGCGCTTCTATAGCAATGCTCGCCATATTAGTTTCGGCATCTCTGGCTTGGGCGAGGGCATTCAGTGCTAAGAGCGATCGCCCTTCCCGCCGGACAATCTCCAAAATCTTTTCCTTTAATTCCTCCATCTGCGGCGGCGGCGTTTCCCACTCATAACCGACAGTCCCATCCGGCCACTCGACCCGCACTTGCATGGCTGTTGGTTCTGCCGCCACCATCACAATATCTTCTTTGGCAATTAGATCTGTTTTCTGACCTAGATTTACCCAACCTCCGCTATTTCTGCTCAGACTTTGCAACTGCTCGTAAATTGCTTGTCGGTCTTGCTCGGGATAGAGATCTATTTTATTAAAAACCAAAACGATCGGTTTGCCGGCAGCTCGCAGCTCGCATAGGGCGTCATACTCCGTGCGGTTGATATCGCCAGCAACCACAAACAAAATTAAGTCTGCTTGACGCGCCACATCCCGAGCCATTTGCGATCGCGCTTGCCCATCTACCTCATCCAACCCCGGGGTATCGATTAACTCCACCACCAAATTGGAAGTTTTTTGCTGCTGGTTTATCTCGGGAAAAGGCAACTCCTCCGGCATCCACTGCACCGATCGCGGCCATTGGGTGACGCCGTTAATCGGGCCGACGGGCAGAATATCGCGACCTATTGTGGCATTCAGGACTGCTGACTTGCCGCGACTCACCAGACCAAAAGCGGCAATCCGAAATATTTCTCTATCCAGTTTTTCTAGAGTTCCTCGCAATCCCTCCAGCTCAGTTTGCAAAGCTGCCTTATGCTTCACTTCTGCAAAAGGCTGTGGGTGGCGGCGGATATGGGAATACCAAGACAGTGCCTGTCGGATACTGGAGCGAGCGGTATTGAGATGATTCTTATGGGGCATGGGGCATGGGGCAGGGAGCAGGGGGGCAGGGAGCAGGGGAGCAGGGGGGCAGGGGAGCAAGGGAGCAGGGGAGCAAGGGAGCAGAGGGAGAAAGTGTTGAGTTGTAAGTTTTGAATTAAAACTTACAACTTAAAACTTAGAATTTCAATGCCCAATGCCCAATGCCCAATGCCCAATGCCCTTATTCAATTTTACTGCAAAGCTTCTACCTGCGAGGTGAGGCTTGCCGACTTCTTTGATTCCGGTACGAGATGGCTGGTCGCTTGCTTGACGAAAGACAGCCAGAATTCCTGCCGCTTATTTTGGTCGAAGATTGTTTTAACTGTTTTGCCCAGTTTTTCCAAATTAGATCCAGTAACATCGGCATTGGGTTCGAGTTCTTGGAAATAGGCGATCGCGCTCAATCCTGCCAACCGGGTAAGATAGGCAGCGCTAACTCCCTGGACGACGCCGCCAGCTACAAAAGTCACGGCGTTACTTTTGAGAACTGCAGCGATCGCCTGAGTAGAAAGCTCCACTATTCCCAGCTTGACTGTCAGCTCTGCCAAAGTAGTAGCGATAACCTTCCCCTGTTCCAAGGAAAACTTTTGCTCGTAAATCTTACCGACATCGATAACTAGCTGGGCGGTAATCGCTCCAGCGGCCAAGAGGTCGAGAGCGGATACGGGGTTGGCAAAGGCAGCAGCAGCAGCAATCCACTGATATTGCTCCACTATCGGCATGGCGCGATCGCGTCTAATTTTGTTTAACGCTATTTTTGCCTCTATCTTCAAAGCCTCAGCCTGTCGCTCGGTACTCGCCAATACCAATTGCTCTTTTTCCTCAACGGCGATTTTGCTCAGACGAGCCACAAGCCGATCTATCTCTGGAGCTGGCTGTTCTATTCTCTCTTGTATCGAACCATCTGGCTGATGCTGGCGCACTTTCACTGGTGTCGGTGCGGCGGAGGTAGCAACTACATCTTCGGAATCTAAAATTACTTCTAGCCGGGAACGCACTTGCTGCAATACCGACGCTTTTTGGTCTTCTAGATATTGGTCTTGCTTGTTCCAAACCACTACGGAACGCACTCCCGCATCTAGCAATTCTCCCAGGGTTTTAAACTCTGGCTCTGTTAAGTCGCCAGCGATAACAAATAAAACTAAGTCAGAAGCCTTCGCCTGTTCCAACTCCCGATTTTTGTCTGGATCCCGTTCCCGCTCTTGCGATAGGTCCCTAAACAAAGGAGATGTCTCTACAATATTTGTCGCACTAAAGTTCTCCAGACAATCTTGCAAAAGTTGAACTAGCTTGGTTTTACCCGTAGCTTTGCCTCCAGTTATCGCCAGACGCAGTTTTTGCCGGTCTAATTCTGCTGTCAACTGTTGCGATCGCTCCCTTAGCGGGCCAGTATCGAGATCGCCTTCTGCTTCTATTTGGGCAATGATGCTAGTCGCCGCAGCGATCGCCTTTTCAACGGTTTCTCTATCGGCAGGAGCTTTTGCCTTATCAAAGACTATTGGGGAAGAGGGTTTCTGGAAAAACCACCAGCCAGTCCCTAGGGCCAACACTGCGATCGCCCCAAACTCCCCAACTTCTGCCAGAGTGTTTTGAAAACTATCCAACAGCCACAGAAGCAGCGAAAGTCCTAGTCCCCCAACTAAAATCGGTTTGCGTAATTTAATAGCCATAGCCACATATATAACTTGCTTGTATATTAGAAATCGGTAATTGGGCCGAACTGCGCTACAAATGTCAGCTTTCACCAGTAGGGGCGTAGGCGGAGCCTGCCCCTACTGGTTCCCGTGCGGAGCTGCGCCAACAGCAAGATTCTTGCCATTCCTAGCTTTGGCCGGGAATTATCCTAACCTTAATGCGTAATGCTTACCTATGAAAGCGGATATCCGTAAATGGCAATTTCCTATTCAATACCCTTTATTATAAGTATTTTCTATCTAATAATTAACCTGTAACTAATTGGACACCTAATATCAAATCCGGTTAAACAATTATAGTATTTGTAGGGGCGGTGCCTCCGTGCCCGCCCCGTGCCGACTCATACCAGCCGGGGCGGGCACGGGGGCACCGCCCCTACGCCGCTACAGATTACTTATATCATATAGGACACGAACCAAGAGAAGGAAGCCAGAGACAAGAATCAAATAAAAAAAGACCGGGCAATTTCGGCTGCCCGGTCTTTTTCGTTTTTATTTGGTAGCGGGAGGCGGATTTGAACCACCGACCTTCGGGTTATGAGCCCGACGAGCTACCAGACTGCTCTATCCCGCGTCGTTATTCTTAATATAGCAGCCAATTTTGGATTTGACAACCCCTGGAGCAATTTTTTTTTGAACTTTTTTTCAAATCCAGACATAGAGAGGCTTTGAGCATCCTAAATTTTTTTTGGATATAACGAGGATGGGGTAAATTATCATTGGACCAGGAGACCAGGGTGTGGGGAGAGGGGGGAGTGTGGGGAGAGGGGAGAGTGTGGGGGCAGGGGAGTGTGGGGAGTGTGGGGAGCGTGGGGAGAATTTTCTCCGGTTCTTCCCACCCTTCCCACCCTTCCCACACTCCCCTGCCCCCACACTCCCCTGCCCCCTGCCCCCCTGCCAAGACAGCCTCTTCCTATGCCCAATGCGAACATGCCCAATGCCCAGTAATTTTAAGGCATCGACAACTCCCCAACAGTGTCTAGGCGCTTATTGTCGGCCAGAGTAATATAAGTTTCCGAAAGACGCTCGGCTATAGAGGGAGTAATCCAGCCCATCTGCCTGAGTAAGTGGATGGCCAAGGCATACTTGGCCCGCTTTGCCCCATCGGCGACTTTAATTGCTAAACCCAGTCCTTCGCCGATGCGACCAACGCACTGGATTCCTTCCGACCCAGACTTGCTGACCAGTTCTCCTTCGGTCAAGCGCATCAGCTCCGTATCAAATTTTCCCTCTCCGGAGATTAGGGTCGGGTGATAGGTCATAGCCCGGACAATACGCTCCATATCCAAATTCTTGCCCGAAGAGAGATGGGCATACAAAGTAGCCATTTGCCCCAGCTTCATAAAATAGGTAGGAGCGCCACAATCATCACGGGCACAAATAAATTCTTGGGGAGGCATTTGTAGCAGTTCGGCGACTTTTTCTAAAATCAGACCCTGTACGGGATGATTGCGTTGAGTATAAGTATTGATTTCCCAAGAGTTCTGCCTGCAGACCGCTAGCATCCCGGCATGTTTGCCCGAGCAATTATGTTCTAGAGGGCTTTTTTTGCCCGCAGGAATTGGGCATTGCAGGGCTGATGGGTCCACATCACAGCGCCAGAGAATGTTGAATACCTGTCGCGCTTGCTCGATATGGCCTTGGTGAGAACTGCAGATAATCGCCAAATCGCGATCGCTTAGCTGGTAGCGCTCCAAAGTGCCCGTACCAGCTACGGCTAGCGCTTGGAACGGCTTTAGTGCCGACCGTATAAAAGAGGAAGTTTCCGAACTGCCGGCTACGCAGAGAACCCGCCCTCGGGTGTCGCACATTACTGCTTGGGCTTTATGGGTTGACTCGACAATACCGTCCCGTAGTAGTCGGACTTCTAAGGCTGCTGTTTGAGTTCGTTTTCCCATTGTCATGGGTGGGCGCTTATGATTTTATTGGTGTATTAGATGAGCTTATTCGACGAGCTGGAATTCAAAAGCCACAAGAGACTTCTGTTTTCAAGGGGTTAATATGGCTCGTCACTTTTTACCGATTCGGCATTATTTGGCACTACTTAGCACTATATAAAATTCCAAGCAATGCCAACGGCTAGGAAAAAAAGAGCGATCGCCGCGAAAGTTCGTTCTTGGCGGCGGAGGATAGGTCGAACTTGGTGGGCGACAATCAAGCGATCGCGCGCCAGCATTTCCTCGTTTTTCGACCAAGATTGACCATCGTACCATCCCGACTCTTCATAATCTATAGTGGGACTGCTCAGGCGAGCGCTGATATATCTCCAGCCCAAATATAATTGCAGCAGCACCAATCCCAAAAAGAATCCCGCTCCAACGGCTCCACATAGAAAACACTTTAGCGGATATTTAGCCAATGGGAAGCTGGCCGCTGCTACTGGTCCCGTCACTAATAAGCTCGACAGAAAAATCCAAACCATCGGCGTCAGATAGCCGCGCCAGTCTCGGACAGCCCAGCCAAAAAACCAGGATTCTTTTAGTTCTTCATACTCGACAAGCGGTTGCTGCTCCGTCGGTACCGGACAGCTTGCCTTAGAAGTTTCCCTCATTCATTTTCTCCCGATCGGTCTATGCAGAAAACTCTACCCGTTCTGCGTGACCCCAAAAAGCTTCTAAATTGTAATACTCCCTTTGGTTGGGCATCAATACATGGACGATAATGTCGCCATAGTCTAGGACCTGCCAAGTACCGCTTTCTTGTCCTTCTTGGCGCACCGGTACGCGATCGCATTCAAGTTCGACTTTTTCTTTGATGGATTCGGCGATCGCCCGGACATGCACCTTAGAAAACCCCGTGATAATCGCAAAGTAATCTGCCAGATACGATACTTCTGCTACCCGGATGATTAAAATATTATCCCCTTTGCGATCGTCTGCTGCTAGGGCCGCTGTCCGTGCCAGAACCAGGCTCGCATCTTGGTCGATACCATTGCTATCCAACAAAGACGAATTTACTTGGGAATACTGTGACATTCAGTCTCCATTTTTTCTATAATGTTGGCAATTAGTAATTTAAAGTTCTGGACGGCTAATGCTTCTGTCCAGAAACGATACGTTTTAGCTCTTATGCTAGCAAATTGTAGCCCAGCCCGCCCAGCCCTGTTTATTTAGCAATAAAATGCGCCCAGACATTGCCATCTGGCCCGCAAACTTCATCCATATAACTATAGGGATAAACCAAGCGGCGACCTTCCGTATTGGCGTAGCCGGTCAGAGCATCTCCCCAAGGGTCGTTGGCAATATAACCCTGGCGATCGTAGCCAATCAAAGTCACGATGTGACCCGTTGGCGTAAAGTCCCCGGCAATCACTACTGGCCGTCGGTTAATCAGCTCGTTTTTCACCTCCGGCCAGCGACGAGTCGTGCTGAAACTATGCTTAAAGCCATAGGTGCGAATCAGAGCCGAAAGCACAGAATGGTCGGTTTGAGAACCAGTGCCATATTTATTGAGAATCCACTGAAGCAAATCATCTTCTAACTGTACGCCCCAATCGGAGCGAACCCCATAGTAATAGAAGACCATCGCAATTGAGGTGACATTGCAAGTTGCCCAGTAAAAGCGGGGATTATCCCGTTGGGAAAAATACGGCACTCCCAGTTCGATTTCTTCCGGTAGAGGATTGAAAGCTTTGCTGCCCCGACGCATCAAGATATGATTGGGATAGAGATAGCCGGTGTTGCCAAAATTAGCAATTTCTTCGGTCAGGGCAGTTTTTATATGTCCGTCCTCGATGGCGTAGCTAGATACACCATAGACCTGCCCCGTAGGTAAAGTGACTTTTTCATAACTGCTTAAACTAGAAGAACTGACGGGTCGTTTTTTGAAAACGGTATTTTGCCGAATGGTTGCCGTTATGGCATCCGGGTTGTAAGGCACTACTTTGCCATTTTGTGAAATAAGAGCGTGCTGCCAGTAGATATAGCCGACATTGCCAAAGCCAGGAATTGATTCGGCGAGGGTGACCCTAAAGTGACCGGAAATACTGGCATAGCCGTTTATGCCAAAAGCTTGCCCCGATCGCAGTTCTGCCTTTTGATTTGCTGCCAGATTGCTGGAATCTTGGGGCTGGATTTTAATAAAAGTATTTTGGGTTACCAGCATTTCCGCCTTCGTCTCGACTTCGGGGGCTTCTTGGGGCTCGAAGCTTATGACTTGGTTGCCTTTGCGCAACTGAACGTGCGGTTGGTAAAAATAGCCAAAATCGCCAATGGGAGCGATCGCATTAGCTAGAGTAACTTTCAGATGACCGTCAACCAGTCCGTATTGGCTCACCGGAAAAGTCCGACCATCCTTGACCATCACTTTTTGCGAATTATTTAGGTTGCTGGAATCAACCGGCGTCACCTTAAAGAAAGTATCCCGCTCGATTGTCAAGCTCAGCTCTTCCCCGACGGAGGTAGAATCTGTAGTTACGGCGATATAAACTACCTCGCTCCCCAGCAGTTTCCCCCGACTATCTGTTGCCTTCAAGCGCAGCCAGCGGGCTCCCGCCGCACTAAAGCCTTTGCTTAGCTCCACTTGCCAAGTACCCGACAAGCTATTTAACCTTACTGTCAGAGGATATTTATCCTCCGCAACCAGTTCCACCCTTGCCGTTCTCTGGGCGTCGTAGGTTCCCGTCAAAGTTGTCGGCTTGCCCGCTACTACTTCTTTTGGTCCTGTATAAGCAAGGCGGCCAGAAATACTGACGGCAGCGGTGCCTCGGCTGATTTGGACATGAGGGGGATAGAGATAACCTGTATTGCCAAATTGAGGTAGGTTTTCGGTCAGGGAAACTTTCAAATGTCCCGATTCTATTTTGTAGCTGGCTAGCCCGTAAACCATGCTCGGAGGGAGAGTTATTTTTTCTGAAGAGCTGAGCTGAGAACTACTAGCAGGTCGCTTTTTGAAAGTAGTGCTTCTAATAATTGTCAGCTTGTATGCTTGTGGATTGTACTGGACTAGCTTGCCGTCTTTTCTGATTTGGACGTGATATCGATAAATATAGCCGCTCTTGCCAAAGTTGGGAACTTCTCTAGCGAGGGTGACGCGAAAATGTTCTTCTACCGAGACATAGCCGAGAACTAAAAAAGTTTCTCCCAGGAGCAGTTCTGCTTTCTGGTGAGGGGCGAGACTAGCAGAGTTTTCCGGCGAGTTCTTAATAATTGTAGGGTGAACTATCAGTAACTGGCCAAAACCGGGAGGCGGTGCTGTTAAGTCGCTCATATCAAAGCGAAGAATTTGCCCGTTTTTGGTAAGCCTTATGTGCTTTTCATAAAAGTAGCCCGAGGCACCGACGGGAGAGATGGGAGAGTCTAGTTCTACTTTGAGGTGCCCATTTTCTATTTTGTAGTTACTGCTAATTGTAAATGTTTGACCGGCAGATACTCTTACTTTCTGGCGATCGCTCAAACTAGAGGAGGAATCCGTAGAAACTTTAAAAAAGGTATTTTGCAGGACTTTTAGTTCTAGCATAGGTATTTTAGTATGGCATTAGATTTGAGAGTTCTGAGTTTTAAGTTCTTAGCTTGAGAGTTTTTAATTGAAGAGTCCTTAAGCAAACGCACCACATATAATGCGGCTCACCGCACCCAAGCCTTCTGCTTAAGTTCTACAGGACTTACGCAAAGACTCTGTATGTAGGGTGCCGCACCGCGCACAAATTCTAAATATGCTGTTATATCTGGCAGTCTGCGTAAGTCCTATTCTATATTTGTCATTATCGAGAGGCCAATAATTGACAAGCTAACAACTCTCAAGCTAATAACTCAAAACTCAAAACTCAAAGCTTAAAAATCTCCTAGTTCTTTAGCCGACTTGAGCCAAGATATCCTTAGCGTGGGTGTCGGTGTTGACCTTGTTGAATACTTTGGAAATTTTGCCTTCGCTGTCGATGATGTAGGTGACGCGCTTGGCATAACCTGCACCTTCTACATCGTAAGCTTTGGTAATAGCACCATCGGTGTCAGCGAGGAGCTGGAAAGGCAGGCCGTATTTTTCGGTGAATGCTTGGTGAGAAGCTTCATCATCCATGCTGACTCCCAATACCACCATATCTTTGCCTTGATATTCGGCGTAGCTATCCCGGAAGCCTTGCGCTTCTTTAGTACAGCCGGGGGTATCGTCTTTGGGATAAAAATACAAAATTACGGTTTTACCAGCGAAGTCAGAGAGATTAACGGTGTTGCCGTTAGTGTCTTTGACGGTAAAACTGGGAGCGGTAGAGCCAACTTCTAAAGACATAGATAACTTTCCTCGCAAATGTTTGGGCTTGGTTCGATAAGAATCTTAACATTCCAGCAGGAATAGCGATCGCCCCAATTCTCCCCAATTCTCCCAATTGTCCCGATCGCCCCAATCGATTCTATGCCAGTAGCGACCCTGCGCGATCGCCGCGATCGTCTCACTGGCCCCAATTCTCCCAATTGACCGCCAGTAGCGACCTTGCGCGATCGCCCAATACCTCCCAGGAGGGTCCCAGGAGGGTAGTTGCTCAATGCCCTATGCCCTATGCCCTATGCCCTATGCCCAATTCTGTCTTGACAGAATACCTAGTAGCGGTCTTTACAACTGAATGCTATAGTCCTCGCGATCGAGAGTCAAATTGGGACTGTAGCAAGGATCGCGATCGATCCAAGGCTTCCACTTATTAATCATCGTCATAATTTCTTGGTGAAAGCGGGCTTGTTTCTCAGGAGTATCTTCTTGCCCGCGACTCTTGGACTCATAGTGATAGAGAACTACATGAGGCAGCCAAATATTGCGATAGCCTTTCTCGGCAATTTTCAAGCAAAAGTCAACATCGTTGAAAGCAATTTGCATAGTTTCCTCAAAGCCGCCGACTTCAGCAAAGACTTCCCTACGACACATTAAGCAAGCAGCGGTTACCGCCGAATAGTTATTGACTGTATGGAGTTGGTAATAATATCCGGGAACGCCGTAGGGAAAATTCTTATGACTGTGACCGGCAACGCCCCCCAGTCCGACAATTACTCCAGCGTGTTGAATAGTTCGATCTGGATAGAGCAACATCGCTCCCACAGCACCAATCGACGGCCTTTGCGCCTGCTCGACCATTGCCGTCATCCAGTCCGGCTCCACCACCTCCGTGTCGTTATTTAATAAGAGAAGATACTCCCCTTGCGCCTCGGTCGCCCCATAGTTGTTAAGTTTTGAATAATTAAAAGGAATGTCCAAGGGCAGGCAGCGAAATCTGTCCGGCTCTTTCGCTTGCCACTTGCTAAAGACATCCAGGGTTTCCGGCTCGGTGCTGCCATTATCAATAACTAGCACCTCGTAGTTGGGATAGGTAGTCTTTTCAAAAATAGAGGTCAAACAGGTATTGAGGATATTGCCCAAGTCGCGGGTGGGAATAATGACGCTAACCCGGCCGTATTCCCGGATTTGATAGCGGACAATCCAGTGACCGCCTTCGGTTGGCGTAACTTCTCCCGGCTCCCCCCGCCTAGAGAGAGCTTCCGAGATAGCCTTTTTAGCAGAGTCCGTAGCATAGCTTTTGTTTTCTAGATCGCTGGCGGTGGATTGGGGGTGAATTCGCCAGTGATAGAGGATTTTGGGAATGTGGAAGATTTTATCAGTTTTTTCTGTAAGCCTCAAAACTAGGTCGTAGTCTTGCGACCCTTCGTAGCCAACTCGAAAGCCGCCAATCTCGTTGAGGAGCGATCGGCGATATACTCCCAGATGGCAAACATACATCCGCGATAGGAAAGAGTCGGGACACCAATCCGGCTTAAAAAATGGATCTCTGAGATTATCCGCCTCATCTACCTTATCTTCATCGGAATAAATCATATCGGCTTCTGGATGCATATTCAGCATTAGCGCCACTTGATACAAAGCATCGGCGGTTAGGGCATCATCGTGATCCAGCAGCGCCACAAATTGCCCATTTGCCATTTCCAGAGCCGAGTTAGAAGCGGCAGAAATATGGCCGTTTTCCTGGCGATAAACTACTCTAATTCGCGAGTCTAGTTTTGCATATTCCTCTAATATTGGCTTGATTCGATAATCAGTAGAAGCATCGTCGGCAATGCATAGTTCCCAATAAGGATAAGCTTGATTGATAACCGATTGAATCGCTCCGCGCAAATAATTTTCGGGAGTATTGTAAACCGGCATAATGACGCTGATGAGGGGCTTGTTCAAGACGGCAACAGTTTCCCTCATCTGCTGTAGGTCGTAAGCGCGAGGGAAATGCTCCCTAATCCAATGGTGATAGTGACTTACCGGGTGGGCGACCTCTGGGGCTCCCTCCGTCGGCAGGGCAGTTTCTTCTAGTTTAAAATAGATTTTTCTGAAAACTCTGGCTAGAGCGTACCGCCCGCCCTTCTTTCTCAAAGTCTTAAAGAATTTCTTGGATAACCGCCCCAAGCGTACAATTTGACTTTCCGCCGTCATCTGTTCTCCTATATTGACTATTGACTATTGTTTATTGCTTATTATTTCTTGCTTTTGGGGATATAATCAAGAACGCATTATCTCTATGTTTGCTGCTAGACCGGGGGCAGGCACGGGGGCACTGCCCCTACAGATTGTGTCAATACATAAGTCCTAATAATGTAGCGACTCATTGAATATACTCCCGAGCTTGGCGCAGTTTATCGCGCAATCTAGCAATTACTTGCTCGCCGTCAATTCCTTCTCCGCGATCGAGCTGGGCAATGCCGACTTCAACTTTATCGCGAGTTTCCTCTACCCACTCTCGATATTGCTTTTCCCGCTCTTCCAAAAGTTAGGGTGTGGGGCCGCCTACGGTGTGGGGTGTGTGGGGTGTAGGGAAGAGTGAATAGTAAATAGTGAATAGGCGAATAGCTAATGGGGGTTGATTTTTTTCACTTTTCGCTTTCCTCTACACCCTACACCCTAAACCCTACACCCTAAACCCTACACCCTACACCCTTCCCTACTCCTTTTGGGGATAATGGCTTTGATTGCCCAAGACTTCTTCCATTGTTACGTCCCAGTTAAATCGGTTCGCATTTAGGTCGGCAGTTTTTTGGGCAAGTATGGCGACGCCAGCAAATCCAGGGGAAAGCGGCAATAGCTCTTGACCGGCAACGAAAGTATCTAAGTGCATTCGTAAAGGGTTAAAGAGACCGGCATTTATAGTTTCAAATCCCATAGGAGGAGAAAACAAAACTTTGAGACCTTCATCGGAGAAGCGCCAAAAGTCCCAAGGTGTTTCGTGGAGCGGCCAGGAAAAATGGGTGGCATGGAAGGTGATACCGCCGACTTCTAGGCATTTGTTAATTTCCATTGCTACCAGCCAAGGCATGGCCAGATGCTCGAATACTGATAAAGAAAAAATAGCATCGAACCGCTGGCCGTCAAAGTATTGAGAGAGTCGATGGGCATCTCCGACTACATCGGTATTGTCGTCGCCATAGTAGTCAAATCCCGTGTAAGATGCAGCTCCGGGAAATAAGTCTCTCTTGCTGGCACTTCCGGGAGAGACAACGCGGGAGCCTATTTCTAAAATTCTTAGATGGCGATCGTTAACGAGCTGGATAAACTCCCCAAAAATGCCGCCTCCTTGGCTGACATCGGGAGACGTCTGGAGTGGCGCGCCCGTAACAACCAAGGTTTTGCTGGCAGTGGTTCCTTGGGTTTTGGCGGTAAAAGTCAGGGGATGCTCTGCAAGGCGAGGCACTTGCACGACAAAACCGCAATTCTCATTTTGGCTGTATTGCGGATAGGCAGCGATCGCATCTGGGCGGGGATGCCAAGATGTTATTGGTATGGAAGTCTCCCCCACAGATATTTTCACTTCATCGATCGCCCCTTCTTTGCTAAGAATCCATCCTTTCAATCCTACGGCAAAGTCATCAGACCAAGACTGGTCGATCGCGACAATTAAACTATCTTCTGAATTCATCGGATTTTTTTTTAAAATTGGGCAACAACTAGGGTGTAGGGTGTAGGGTGTGGGGTGTAGGGATAAGAAGGATGAGGGAGGATGGGGAGACTGGGGATAAAAGAGAAAATTTTGCGTGCGTTCTTCCCACACTTCCCACACTTCCCACACTTCCCCATCTCTATTTCCCTACACCCTACACCCTACACCCTACACCCTACACCCTACACCCTACACCCTACACCCTACACCCTACACCCTAATACTATAATCGGCGCGACCCCGAGTTAAATGGGGGCTGTAGCAAGGGTCATTTTCGATTAACTTCGGCCATTTACTTTTGAGTATTTCGGCTTCTTGGCGCAGGCGCTCCTGTTTGGCGGGGGTATCTTCGTAACCTCGGCTGCGAGATTCGTGGTGATACAGTACCGCATGGGGCAGATAAATATTGCGATAGCCGCGATCGCCTATTTTCAAACAAAGATCTACATCATTATAGGCGAAGGCCAGTTCTTCATTAAATCCTCCTGCGCTCTCGAAAACTTCTCGGCGACACATCAAGCAGGCGGCGGTGACAGCAGAAACATTACTAATGCTGATAACATGACCGCCATATCCCGGAGTTATCGAGGGCAAATATTGATGGCTGTGAGCGGCGAGCCCCCCCAGACCGAGGATGACGCCAGCATGTTGAATTGTCTTATCTGGATAAAGCAAAAGCGCTCCTACTGCGCCAATCGAAGGTCGTTGGGCTTGCTCCACCATCGCTTCTATCCAGTCCGGGGCGATCGCTTCTGTATCGTTATTTAAAAACAGCAGATAATCCCCTTCGGCTTTGCCCGCAGCGTAGTTGTTAATCTTGGAAAAATTAAAAGGAATATCCAGGGGGTAACAGCGAAATCGGTTTGGCTCCTTGGCAGCCCAGCGGGCAATTACTTCGGCGGTTTCTGGCTCGGTGCTGCCATTGTCGATAACCAGCACTTCATAGTTTGGATAGGTACTCTTGCTGAAAATAGATTCCAAGCATTGATTCAAGACATCTCCCAAGTCTCGGGTAGGAATGATAATGCTGACCCGCTTGTAATCGGAAATTTTATAGCGAATAACATAATGTCCCAAATATAGGGGCACCATGCTTACTTCCCCCGGCTCTCCCCGGCGTTCTAGAGCTTCGGCGATCGCTTTTTGAGCGGCCTTATAGGCATAAGGCTTGGCCTCGGCGCTGCTAGCAGCAGATTCTAAATGAATGCGCCAGTGGTAGAGAATCTTAGGAATATGAAAAATATTCTCGGTTTTTTCCGTCAGTCGCAATACCAGGTCGTAGTCTTGAGAGCCTTCGTAACCGAGCCGAAATCCGCCAATCTCTTGAATCAGCGATCGCCGATATACTCCCAGATGACCCACATACATCCGGGATAGAAACGAGTCGGGAGACCACTCCGGCTTAAAAAACGGGTCTCGCAGCATTCCCAGCTCATCTATTTTATCTTCATCGGAATAGATAGCATCTACCTTTGGATGCCGATTAATTAGTAGCGCCACTTGATAGAGGGCATCGGGAGTTAGCAGGTCGTCGTGGTCGAGCAAGGCGATAAATTCCCCTGTCGCCAGTGCGATTGCCGAATTAGAAGCAGCGGAAATATGGCCGTTTTCAGCTCTGAAAACTACCTTAATCCGCGCATCCAGTTCTGCATACTCTTCTAATATCGGTTTAATATGCTCTGCAGTCGAAGCATCGTCCGCGATACAGAGTTCCCAATGAGGATAAATCTGATTTCTCACCGAGTCTATCGCTTCGCGCAAATATACTTCGGGAGTATTATACGCCGGCATGACAATGCTAATTCGAGGGTTGTGCTGGAGCGCCGCCGCCGCCCGAGCCATACTGCGCAACTCGTCGGCTCTGGGGAAATTCTCTTTCAGCCACTGGTGATAGTCTTCTACTGGTTTGGGTAATTCGCCAGTAGCGTTGCCTGCAAACTCCAACCCTGGTTTTCTTGTACCCCGTCTTTGGATGGCTTCGGCGATCGCAATTTTGCTTGCCTCTTGCCTCAGTTCCGCTGCCGCCGAGTCAATTCGCCGGTGATACAGTATCTTGGGAATTCTAAAAACTTGGGAAGTTACCTCTACCAGCCTTAAAAATAAGTCGCAATCCAGGCAGCTATCGAACCCATTTCTAAATCCGCCGCTTGATTTAACCAGCGATCGCCGATAAGCTCCAAGCTGGTAGCCCTCCATCCAAAATAAAAATGTCTCCGGGTTCCAATCCTGCTTGAACAATGGCTGCTGGATATTATCGGCATCATCTACCTTATCTTCATCGGAATAAATAACATCTGCTTCTGGATGCCGATTCAGCATTAGGGCTATTTCATACAAAGCATCTGGAGTTACAATGTCTTTATTCTCCAGCAGGACTACAACTTCCCCGGTAGCAATGTCTAAAGCTAAATTGCCAGCAGCCGCGATATTTCCCGGCTCCTCTGCGAAAACAACTTTAATCCGAGAGTCCAGAGCGGCATATTCTTCTAATATAGTCTTGATATGGGGAGCGCTTGAGCCCGCGTCGGCGATACATAATTCCCAGTTGGGATAAGCTCCCGAGCGAACCGACCCTATAGCTCCTCTTAAATAAGGTTCGCCTGTATTAAAGGTTGGCAATATAATGCTGATGAGGGGTTGCGATCGCAAAGCAGCGATCGCCTCCGCCATTTGCTGCCAGCTTGCTTTTCTAGTAAAGTTATTTCCGGCCCACTGGCGATAGTAATCCAAACGCGGGTCGGGCATTTCTGGAATTTCTTCTACTGGTGGAGGCGGCGGCGGTGGCGGCGTATTATCCAGTTTTAAATAGAGTTTCTTAAACACTCTGGCCAGAGTCTGTCTGCCTCCGTCCGTTTTCCATGCTTCAAGAAACAGCTTTGACAGCCGCTTGCTGCGAGAGAGTTGCTTTTTTGACCAAGCGATCGGATTTTTCAACATTATTTATTACATCTAAGGATGGGTGAGAGTTTTGAGTTTTGAGTTCTTAGCTTGAGAGTTTTGAGTTTTGAGTTCGGGATTTACGCATGGGAGCTATTCCTAGAGGTGGCACCGCGCACCAGACTATTCGTAGTGATAGAACTGACGATTGACGTAAGTCTTGTAGTCTTGAGTTTTTAGTTCTTAGTTTTTAGTCTTTAGTGCCCCCTGCTCCCTTGCTCCCTGCTCTCTTGCTCCCTTATTCCCCAGTTCCCCATGTCTCCTTGTCTCCTGGTTCCAATTTTTTTGCCCCCCCACACTCCTCACACTTCCCACACTCCCCACACCCCACACCCCACACCCCACACCCCACACTCTACACTCTACTCTTCCCCGGGCAAACCGATCGCCTTTTTGAGCTTAAACCACTTAGTTCGCAACTTCCAAAATTTACTGGTTTTCATGGCAGATATTTCTTCTCGGGCGCGCTGCAATTCTACCGAAGTATGGGTTAGTTGCTCTTGCTGTTGCTGGACTTGCATCTGCAGTTGTTCGCTAGCCTGCTTCGACTGAATTAATTGTTCGCTGGTTTGGCTAAACTGGGCGAGCTGCCCGCTGACTTGCCCCAACTGAGCTTGCAGTTCTATTTTGGTTCGCTCTAGTTCCGCCACCTCCGCTTGCTTGGCCTGCCATGCGGCCTCAGCCTGACCTGCCCTGGTTTCCAGTTGCAGCCGCAATTCGGTTTCGTCTCGCCTGACTTGCGCCAACTCCTCTTTATTTGCTTCCAAATCTGCCTCGGCCTGCTCCAGTCCTGCCCGAGCGCCGCCCAGTTCCGCTTCTACCCCGTCCAATTCGGTCTTGGTTTTCTCTAGCAGAGCTTGGGATTTTTCTAATTTTGCCCGAGCCCTATCCAACTCCTCTTGCAATTCTTCGCGATCGCTTTGTGCTTCCTTTAGTTGACTCTCGCTTTCCTGAAGCTGTGCCTCTATTTCTTGGCAGCGACTCTTATTACTTTGGTACTGCGATCGCTCCAACTCTAGCTCCAGCTCTATTTCCTCCAATCGGTCTTCCAGGACTTTGACCTTATCTCTTTCTCTGACAAAATCGCATTCTACCTCGGCAAAAACATTGGCAAAATTGGCCGTATAAAGTCCTATATGCTTGCTACTGATATAGCGAAAAAGCTCCCGATGATTTTCCGGTATATTACAGCCGCTCACCATTGAGTCGTCTCGATACCGATAGTCAAACAAAACCCGATCGATATGATAAAACTGCCAGCCTTCCTCCGCCGCTCCCAGCCAGAAGTCCCAGTCCTCATATCCCAACTTATCGGGTATTTTGTCGTCATAACCGCCGCAATCTTGCCATACTTTTTTGCGGATTACCGCGCAGGCATCAATATAATTGCCCCTAACAATGCGATTTAAGTCGAATTCCGGCACCTCCCAGATGCCAGTTTTGTCCCCAAAAAACTCAAAATTGCCATGAACTACCCCAACCTCGGGATTTTCATCTAGAACTTTAATACCCTCAGTAATATAGTTAGGGCGAATTTTGTTATCGGCATCTAAGGGCAAGACATATAGACCCCTCGCCCGCTCGATGCCGTGATTGCGAGCCTGAGCCAAACCTTGATTTTCCTGATTAATAACTTGATATCCTTTTTCCTGCAAATATCCTAGCACTCGCTCTGTTAAAGCATCAGTAGAGCCATCGTTCACGATAATAATTTCATAAACGGGTTCTTGGCAGCTTTCCACGCTGGCCACTGCTTCTAGCAGAAAATTGCCATGATTATAGCAAGGGATAATAACGGAAAGGGCTATTTGATTCTGACCAACTTCGGGCTCGGACATTTTTTCTAACTTCGGTTTTTGGAGATATTATATAGTGTGACAAAACATAATTTGCTTCCCAGACTTTTAGGGGTTCCCCGTGCCCGCCCCGCCCAGTGCCCGTCTGAGTTGTAACGGGGCAGCCACGGGGAACCCCTACGGAAATCGTTATATAACATGAGTTTGGGCTTACTATAGCAGATTAGTTAGCCTTTTCGGCAAAAAAGAGATAATTTTACGAAGACCTTTCGGCTGCGAGGACTTGAGACTGGCAATTTCCCGCTCCAAGCGATCTATCTCGGAGGTCAGCGCCAGTTTTTCTTGATGGGCTTGACCCGCCAAGCTTTCTAGCTGAGTGCGAGAAGCGATCGCCTGCCGGTACAGCAACAAGACTAAGCCTTCTAGGGGCAGTTTTTCTAGAGGTTCTTGGTTCTCGTCTTTATAATTAGCAGCTAAGGTTTCGGGAAAGCTCTTAATATCTGCAACTCGATCCAGCTCTTCGAGTCCGGCGACGCACTGGGGCACCATTTTTTTCAAGAGTCGCACTAGAGGATGACTTGCTGGTAAAGCGCGCAACAAATTCGGATCGTAAATTTTTTGCAATTGCTCCGATCGCCAGTTAGCGTTTACTTTAGAGCTTACTGGCAAACCCAGCTTGGTTTCCATAAGTTCCAGCAGCCGATGGGGTTGCCGGACAAATCCATTGACGCTCAAGAGAATACAGCGCTCTGGATGCTGGCGATAAAATTCGAGCAAGTGGCGATTGTAATACCTCCAAATTTTCAGGGCAAAATCCGGGCGCTCTGAGAAAATACCGCCATTGATGCGGACTATGGAATCGGCGACATCCCAAGGGTAGCGATAGACTAAGATGAATCTCGCATCGGGAAGTAGTTGGTGCCAGAAGTCTAGCAATAGAGAAGTGCGCGGGTCTTTCCAACCCCATACGCCAGAGCGATCGCGGCGACTGGCGATTAGCTCTTGCGCCGCTTCCCGGTATTTTTCCAACTTACTGCGATCGAGAGATTCGCTTTCAGTCCAACCCCAATCCGGCCATCCTAATTCTCCAGGGGGACAGCATTCTTGAAGGAGCGATCGCTGAAATTCGAGAAAATCCAAGTCCTCGAAATAGCCTTTAGTATTGAAACAGTCCGCCCGAAACATATTTTCTCCCAAATCGACGCCGACAGATCCGGCCACCGAAGCAGTCAGAGAAGTTCCAGAGCGGTGCATTCCCGCGATAACGATTGGCAAGGGCATAATTTAATGGGCAATGGGGCTAAGAATTAGAGTGTAGGGTGGGTGTAGGGTGTAGGGTGTAGGGTTGGAACAAGGGTGTAGGGAGGAGACAAGGAGGATAAGCTAAAAGCCTAGTTTCCGCCCACACCCTAGTTTCCGCCCACACCCCACACCCTACACCCCACACCCCACACCCTACCCCATGCCCCATGCCCTTAACCAGATTTTACCTGACTGACGATATCAATAGCTCCCTCGCCAATATCGACCATATTATCTGCCATACCTTCCACCATATCTTCAGCATTTTCTACTGAAAAGGTGGTTTTGACGAGCAAATCCACTGTCCCGGTTCCCAAAGCTTCTTGTTCCGGGAGGACTCTAAACATAGCTGCATCTATACAGCGATCGAGATAAGTTCTACAGCCGTCCTCCAAACCAGAGACCCCAGCATTTAAAAAATAAACCCCTGGATGCAGCAGGCATTTAAAGCGGAATTTGACATTAATTATCTTGCCGGCTTCTATGTATCCCTCGGGAAAAACATAAGAAGCGCCTCCTACTTCCAGGCCGGTGATGGTCTTCACTAGCATTCCGAATCTAACTTTATCGACGGTCTCGAAAAACTCCACCGAATAAGAGTAAACATATTCGTGGCGACCGACAATATTATTGACTCTTTCGCCTCTAGGTGTCAGCAGGAGCGGCTCTTGAATTTTCGCTCCCCGACATAAGTAAGAGATGCTACTATCTGGTTTAAAATTGGGATCGTAAAATGCCCGAGCTTGCTGCTTTACTGTCCGCGCCTCGCTCTTGGCTTTAGCTTGCTCTTTACTCCCCGGCTTAGAAAAAGGAGATTGTCCCTGGTTCAAAGCGCGAATTTCCGATCGCACCTGGTGGTTTTTATTCTCAGGAGCATAGATTAACTGATAGTATTTGTCTATAGCCACTTTCGGCGTATGGTAGAGAAGCAGCTCTCCGCTATCCATAAGAATAGCCGAGTCGCAGAGTTCGATTACCGTACCGGCAGAGTGGGAGACAAATAGAATAGTACCGCCCCTTTCTTGGATGCTTTCGATCCGGGCAAAACACTTGCGCTGAAAGGCTTCGTCCCCGACAGACAGAGCCTCATCTACTACTAAAATATCCGGTTCGACGCTAGTAGCCACGGCAAAGGCCAGCCTTACGAACATTCCGCTCGAATAAGTCTTAACTGGCTGGTCTATAAAATCGCCAATATCGGCAAAAGCGACTATTTCGTCAAATTTGCCCTCAATCTGTTCTTGGCTCAAGCCCAATAACTGGCCGCTAAAGAAGACATTTTGGCGGCCGGTAAATTCTGGGTTAAAGCCGCTGCCTAATTCTAGGAGAGCGGAAATTCTGCCATTGACCCGGACGCTGCCCGATGTTGGAGCAAGAGTGCCGACCAGAATTTGCAGCAGAGTGCTTTTGCCAGAGCCATTCCGTCCGACTATCCCCAGAGTAATTCCCCGAGGAACTTCCAGATTGAGATTGCGCAGCGCCCAGAATTGATCGGCGCGAGTTTTTCCAGGCCAAAAAATTTCTTTTAATCTATCTACTGGATGTCGATACCGCTTGAAACACTTGGAGACGTTTTGGAGGGAAATTACTATCTCAGCCATTGGTCTTACCTGCAAGTTTAGTTGGGCTGTTTTATCTTCAGGACTTACGCAAAGACGCTATTCGTAGCTATTCGTAGTGGCGCGTCCAGGTTAAAATTGTGGCCAACTACCTCAATAGCCCCCCTTTTTAAGGGGGGTTTGGGGGGATAGGTGCGCTGTCGCGGATCGAACCCACAATTTTAACCGTCGCCTTGCTAGTAGGGTGCGCAAGAAGCACCAGAAGCTATATATATAGACCTACCTGCCGATTTGCGTAAGTCCCGATCTTGTTTGTGTTATCTCCTTAGGCATTGCGCATAAATAACTTTTACACAAGTTCGAGTCAAACCTAGATTCGCTCGTCAGTACAAGGAGCTGAGTGTTAAACTTATTTGTTCTCAATGCCTTAGTGCAACCGCGATCGCGATCGCGACTGTTACAAGAATAGAGAGGCGAAAGCATTGCGGCAATATAAGGAGCGATCGCCACTTTGCCACTTTAAGCTGACTGCTGAAAGCATGTCCCGAGGCTAAGTCTAGGCGTAGGCGGTAGCCTGCCCTCCTTGGGCATAGCCTGCCCAAGGAGGGCATAGGGCTGACTGCTGAAAGCTATATTAAGCAAGCATTCCCTAGAGGACATCGGCAAAAGCCGGTCGCAATCGCCGGTAAGACCATATACCCGCATAGAATATGACGAAGGATACTACAGAAGCCACGCCCCACTGTCCCCAATGGGCTATATTTCCCTCAAGGACAATATCCCTATACATTTCTGCGATCGCTGCGACGGGATTGAACCAAAAAACAAAAGCCCGCAAAGCTTCGGGAATCTTCTCCGCTGGATAGCAAATCGGCGTTAGATAGAACCAAAGATTGAGAATCACCCCCACTGTTTGAGGAATGTCTCGCAAAAATACCGTAAACCCTGCCACCAAATATGCCAAACCCCCAGTCAGCATCAATTGAGTAATCCAAACTAGGGGCAGCAGCCATAGGGTACTATGTAGCGTCTGGGAAGAAATGGCCAATAAAACAATAAGAGCCATCAGCCCAAGGGTACTCTCTATGAATGCTGACAGCACCGGCACTAAAGGTAACAAGCCCAGGGGAAATACCACTTTTTTTACTAAATTAGTTTGTCCCACCACAGAGCTTGCCGCCTGGGTAAAGCCATTAGTAAAAGCTATCCAAGGTACTAGACCGGCAAACAGCCAGAGCCCGAAAGTTAAATTATTTTCCGGTAACCCCTCAATATTTAGCTTTACCTTTAATACAATCGAAAAAACAAAAGTATAAATCAGCAGTTGGGATAGCTGCGTCAGCAACGGCCACAAGTTCCCGAGAACCGAGCCTTTATATCGCGCTTCTAAATCCCGTCGCACCAAGGTTTGCAGCAGATTCAGTTTAAAGGCCAACTGGGGGTCCAGTTGTGGCCTCCTGCGAACCTTGTTGCCCTTGCGCAAGGATGCCTTCATGGTTCTAACCAATTTTCACTCCTCTCACCACTTGCTTGCTAGTCCGGCAGGCCACACCTGCCTCCCGCCAAGCTTAAAACCACAATGGGCCAGCGAGTTATTACCCGCTTGCACAGCCCTTTAAACACCTTCTTACAAAAGAAGATGCCCTCCTTCCTTATTAGTAGGCCATCACACCTTGACCGTTCCAGGGTTTGATATTAGCACCCAAATGTAAAGTTTTATCACTTTTTTCTATGGGACCCTTATTTTAGTTTTAAATTTTGAGTTTTGAGTTTTGAGTTTTGAGTTGAGAGAGGTCCGTGGTATTGAGGGACAAGAGGGGACAAAGAGACCGGATAGATCTAGTAGTCTGTCAAGAAATAATTGAGCATGGGGCATTGGGCATTGGGCAAGCCCCGTAGGCGTAGCCCGCCCTCCGGGGCGTAGGGGCGGCTACGCCTACGGAAAAAATTGCTCAACTATTCAAAACTACCTTGACGGACTACTAGGAGAAAAAATTTTCTCATTAATTAATGAACTAGCTGTGACTTTTGCCTTACCATAGCCTGTAGCTCAGGTTATATCAAATAGAACTCGACCCTAAAATCCGATCGTTGCTATAAATAACGAGTAACCAATAAATCATAACAAGATTGTGCCAGACGTTTACATAATCGGCGGTTGTAACGGTTCCGGCAAAACGACCACTGCAATGCAATTATTGCCGAACAATTTAAATTTGCTTGAATATATAAATGCCGATAAAATCGCGGCTGGACTCTCACCATTTAATCCTGAGTCTGTTGCCCTTCAAGCTGGACGTTTGATGCTAGAAAGGTTAAATTCACTATCCAACGCGGGAGCTGATTTTGCATTTGAAACAACCCTCGCCTCTCGGCATTATGTCCGATTCTTGCAAAGGTGTAAAACTAAAGGGTATGTGGTTAATTTGATTTATTTTTGGCTGAGCAGCCCGGAATTGGCGATCGCCCGCGTGAAGCAACGGGTAGCTAGTGGAGGACATAACATTCCTGAAGAAACGATCCGCCGCCGTTATGAAAGAGGAAGAAAAAATTTCAGCCAGTTATATCTGCCATTAAGCGACAGTTGTATTGTTTACGATAATTCAGCATTAAACGCTCAATTAGTGGCTAGTTATAATAGCGAAGCAGCCAAGCCAATCGTTTATAAAACCGAAATCTGGAATTCAATTATTGGAAGTATCTATGAATCATAAAAATACCCCCCTTTCTCCACTACATCAAAAAATTGATGCTGGCGTGAAAAAAGCTATTGCTGAGGCGATCGAGAGACATCGCAAACTGGGCGAATCAATTAGTATTTGGCAAGATGGAAAGGTTGTCATCATCGAGAGCGATAAAATCCCACCTCTGGACAAAGATGAATAGTTTGGGCATTGGGCATTGGGCATTGGAATAGGCAGGGGACAAGGGGGACATGGGGACATGGGGACATGGGGGACAAGTTATATAATTGGTTTTCTTGACTCTTAACTCTTCACCTTTGACCTGTTCGCGTACTCCCAATGCCCAATGCCCACACCTCCCACACCTCCCACACTCCCTCTAACCCCGATCGGAAGACGTGCGCGGTAAAACCGGGAGTTGAATCTTCTGACGGCGATTGGCCAGGGTCGCTGCAGCAGCTACGGTGGCCGCTGCTACAGCACCGCCAACTACTATAGGGTTGACACCTTCGCGCTTTTCTACTGTCTCTTCTGGTTCTTGGGAGACGGGCTCGCTATCTTCATCTGTTAATTTGCTCCAGTCGGTAATGCCAGAATCAGTAGTAAAAGGCGTGCTGTCAAAAGTTTCGGTATCGCCAGCGGCTCGGGGCGATGGAGTCAGAATTGTATCTGAGGCTGTATTAAATACAGACTTATCTGGGTCTTCAACAATTTGCGATGTTGCTGCATCCAAAATCATGGAGGAGGCCATAGGCTGCTCGAAAATACTGGAGAGAATCTCGATGTTTTCTAAAATCATCTTGCCCCGGTTTCCCGAAACTACTACGGGCTGATACTTGCGCACCTCTACGGGCAAGAATTCAACTTTCATTTGTTTTTCGCGGACGGAGACTTTCAAGACGGCGGTATCGTAATCGCTGCGGGAATTACCGCCGAAAATAAAATTACCTAAAGAGTAGGCGATAGGACGACCTTTATAGATTTCTGCACCTTGCAATACATGAGGGTGATGCCCGAGTATGACATCCGCCCCTTGGTCGATGGTGAAGTGGGCAAGCTGGCTCTGCCACTGTTGTGGATAGTTGCTGAGTTCTTCGCCCCAGTGGAAATTAATAATAATCCAATCTACGCGATCGCGGATAGCTTTGATATCCTCGGCAATTCGCTCTTCCAAAGCATAATTAGTACCGGCAACCCCTTTATCTGCAGAATGATAATCCGCAGCGTAGTAACCGAAATAGGCAATCTGCTGGCCTTTGACTTCAATAATTTCTGGTCGTCGCGCCTCCACTATGTCCTCGCCAGCACCAACATAATGAATGCCAGCGGCATCTAGAGTTGCCAGAGTTTCTTGCAGTCCCTCCGCTTGATAATCCATAGCATGGTTATTAGCGAGATTGACAATATCCACGCCCCCATGAGTCAATACTTCAACTGCTTCGGGGTCGGCTTTGAAATGAAACTGTTTGCCCGGATATTCTGTATCGACATTAGTAAGAGTGCCTTCGAGATTCACCATTGCTAGGTCTGCCTGCTGGTATTCGGGCATATTGTTGAAAGCCCACTGGTGATTGTCGCCGATTAAGTCTTCAAAAGCATAGCCGAGAGTCACGTCGCCACCGAACATCATTGTTACTGTGGGGTCGGTGGGGTCGTACAGGTCGAGATGTTTTACCACTGGAACCGTTTCTAGGGCTGCTCGTACTTTTTGGGGACGAGGGGAGCTTGTTGTGGCTGGGGCCATAGGTTCTACTGGGTTGGAAACTCTGGTGCTGCGGGGCTGGTTTAGGTCGCTATATATCCACCAGAAGCTTAAGATAAAGGCACTGACGGCGGAGCTACCGAGCAAAAATGCTCGCAGAATTTTAAAATTGAGAATTTCTGCTGCTTGCGGCACCATAGATTGCACCATAGAGCTAGCCATAGAGCGAACCTGGGTTTGCCGCTCCTGGTTGGCTGGGGTGACGATACGGACGGTTTGGTTCCAGAGGACTTGGGCTTCTCCGCTTCCGGCCCATAAGCCAACTATCCTAACCCCGTCGATCGCTTCTGAGTTGAGCCGCCAAATTTGGTGACATATAAATCTTGTCAGTCCTACGCGCATTTGCTCGAAAAGATCTCTGTTGTTGGGCAGCCATTGAAATTCCACTCTGACTGGCAGGCATCCCCCTTGAACCGGAGCGGTGCGCGCATAGATGCCGTTGGGAGCGAGATAGCGGTTAATTAAGTAGGCGATCGCCCGGAAATTTCCCTCCCGTGCTAGTTGGAACATAGATGGATTGGCAATATTAAAGCCGAAGCTGGTCATTTTCTTTAACTCCTGAAGGGCAATATACAATTTTAGATTAATTTTAGATTATATTTTTTAGAGCGGTTACTGATATCATACATCCCTTGCGATCGCCCCTGCCAGATGCTCTTTTCAGCTCACAGAATAACTGTAACAAACTAGAAACTAACCGTCGGTTGGGCCTAGATGTTTAGCGCTTTAATTGCGCTAGTAGGAGCTTGTAGAGCTACGAATCGGCTCGGTTACGAGCGGGAATCGTAGTAATTCAGCGGACGTATTCCATAAAGCCATCCGGGACGAGAATCAATTCGCCGGATTCAAAACGAGAAATATCAACCCACATGGCTGCCTTTTTGCGATTGCCTTCAACAAAAGAGAGCTGCTCGACTTTGTAGAATTGGCGATCGACGAAATCGCACTGATAGAGCTGAATCACTTCGTGACCTTGTTTGCCCTTAAAAGTAAAAATGCTTTCCAGACAGCCCAAGTAATGAATGTTGGTTAACTCGGCTTGGAGTTCTTCCTTGAATTCTCTGTGCAGAGCTTGTTCGCTGGTTTCGCCAAAATCTACGCCGCCGCCAAGAGCCCGGTAAAAAGATTGTTGCTTTACTGCGTCATAGCCTTGGGACAGGAAAAGGCGATCGCCATCTCTAATTAGTCCGAGGGCTAGAACCCTAATACGACCTTTACTCATAATTTTTTTTGTAATTTAATGCCCATTAGAGCCGTTACCTCTTTCAAGCATAAGAGGGCGAAGCATTCCAATACATTAATTTTTGCGAAGAGAGCAAAGGTTGTCTCGGGAATGCTGTCGCCCCTACACCTTCCGTTAGTATATATAAGGGCGAATGCCATATGCCCCTACGAACAAGAGTGTCCTAAACTGTCTTGCGGGAAGGGAGGTTTTGGGATATTCGTCGCGATCGTTACCCATATGTCACCATAGGGCGTGAAAAAGCCAAGGGAATCAACACCCTACCCAATGCCCAATGCCCAATGCCCAATGCCCAATGCCCAATTCCCAAGAAAGCTCTGCTGTGCCTGACTGCTGACCGCTGACCGCTGACCGCTGACCGCTTTTGTGCCCTAATTATCATAAATAAACGTAGAATAGTTGTCGCTTTCTTCTACGGGCCAGTCTGAATTTTGACCGCCAATAATCAAACGCTCTATAGCAGCGTATTCTTTACTCAGTTGCAGGAGAGAATTGATCAGAATATCTAGAGCCATCGCATCGCTGGTACCGAGGTCGAACCAACAGCGAGCCCACTGACCCAGATATTCAAAATCTCCCATGTTATGCATTAGCGCCATCATGCTGTTATCGGCAATAGAGCGATCGTAATCCATATAGCCGATTTCGATTCCTGCTTCCTGCACTTGGAGATTTTCAGCATTAAATCCTCCTAACTTACCTAGGAGAAACCAGGAGGAGAACACTTCTTCTATATATTGTTTCTCGCCCTCGCTGGGAACAGTGCTAAACTCCAGCCAAAACCAAACATCAAAAGGGTTGAACTCTCGAAATTCTACTTGCATTTTTTAAAATGGTGTAGGGTGTGGGGTGTGGGGTGTAGGGTGTGTGTAGGGTGTGGGGTGTGGGGTGTGGTTGTAGGAAGAACCAAAGCATAAATTTTCTTTTTTCTCTCCCCCCTCTCCCCACTCCCCATCTCTCTCTTCACCCTACACCCCACACCCTACACCCTAACCCAATTCTATTGACTCATGCTCTGAATGCGGCGAGCATTTCGATCGCGCTCTTTTTGCAATTGGCGCATTAGACCTTCGGGGAATTTCTCACTAGCTTGGGCCCAAGCAGCATCAAAATTGGCCTGTGCTTCTTGGAGCAAAGCCCGGTCTTTAAGATCGTTACCCTTCTCCACCTGAATTTGAGCCTTAAGATAATATAGCTCTGGATTATCGGGAGTCAATTGCATCGCTTGGTTCACGGCATTGAGGGCCGCTTCGTGTTGGTCCGTATCCCGATAGCCCACTGCCAAACCTCGATAAGCCAGATAATCCGGTCCAGCATGGTTTTGCAACCGCGCGATCGCCTCCGCCGGATCTGCGAAAGGCAAATTCACGGCCAGCATCAAATCCATAAAACCTTTAATTAGATTTAGTTCTGGGTCGGTCTCGGCAATTTTTTCCGCCTCCCCCAAATAGCGGAAAACCTTCTGAAGTTTATTCAAGGCTTTTGGAGTTCCCCTAACCGTGCCTTCTTTACTAATGATATAAGCTCCTTCTAGGAAATGACCTACTGCGGCATAAAGATTGCCCCGCAAAGGGTCGGAGCCAATCAGAGCTTCGGCAGTTTCCCGAGTTTGGCTGGCATAGCGATCCAAGTCGTCCCAATCTTCGTCGAGATAGGCAAAAGCCGACTGCATTGCATAGACCAAGGGCTCGTCTGGCTCTTTACTTTCTGCTTCGTCGAGATAGCCAGCACTTCGCTGATAGTCTCCTTTCTCGAAGAGAGCCCGAAAAGCATTTTCCGAAACATCGCCGATAGAATGGGGATTGATTTCTCTAAAAGGATCGCCGGCAAAAGCAGGGCTGCCAAATAGGCAGGAAGCTACGGCTACAGTAGAGGCAACTGCCGCTACCATTCGCCCGGGAATAGAAAAGCGATCGTTCGTCATTATTTTTTTGTCTGGCATAGTCGCTTGTCTCGCATCGTCATAGGAGTTGGAAATTTTGGCAGTTCGACTGCAATAGGCAGACTGAAACCAATTCTTTATGAAGCTGCAATAAACCTGCCGTTCGGGCGCTCGCTTGTCGTTGGCGTAGCCTGCGCGCTGCGGATCTCCTGAGCCGGTCGTTGGGCGCTTAGCCCAGTCCGTTGGCAAAGGCGCATCTTCATATAGAAATGGTATTAAACCAAAATCGATCGGCCTTTTGCTATGACGATTAAAGAATAATCTCGGTTCTCGGGGCGGCGGCGGCAAGGTTTGATGTTCTTTGGCCACGACCAATAAGGTGTAGGGGCGATAGCATTCCCTAGATATCCTTTGCTATAAACTAAACTTATAAGCTGGAATGCTTCGCCCCAGAAATTTATGCCCCTCGCAATAAGATGATGTAGGGGGTGTAGGGGGTGTAGGGCGATCGCATTCCCGAGATAAACCTGCGCTATGAAAAAAAATGTATTGTCCTGGAATGCGCGGGTCCCAGATAGATCCTCGCAATAAGGTGTAGGGGCTCTTTTTTGAAGCGATCGCTCTTGCGTGCCCGGAGGGCGATCGGTAGGCGGCATACGTTTCTGAGGCAAAGCATTAAACTAAAAAAAGTTTTATTTAATACATAACCTTATCTAGGGAATGCTATCGCCCCTACGCCCTCTCGATACCTTTTTTGCGAGATTGTCGGGCAATTAAATCTTCCAGACTCGTACTGCCTATCTCCGCTAAAACAAAACGATCGCTATCCTGCTTCTTTTGATGCCATTGTTCCCAGCTCGATCGCAGCAAAGGGATAGCACTGGTGGCAATAAATATAGAAATCAGCAAACCTATAACACCATCGACCAAGTCTTGGGGCTCAGGAAACAACGAGATCGCCTTGTTGGGTCATTTCCGCGTTGAAACTAGCGGGACCCCCAGTAAAATCGATAATCTGCAATCTCAGCTCCGAGGCGCTGAGAGCGAACATCCTTATATATTGAGTTTAGGAGAGCTGTAAGAGCCGTCTTAATCCAATAAAGACAACCCATTATAGGTCCATTTACCATCTCGGAAGGACTAGCGCTGTGGCAGATCCGCAGTTACAGGACTTAGGCAGGGTGCATATTTTTACGATAGCGTCCCCTAGAAAAAAGCGATCGCTCTTGTCCCCAGGCAACAGCAATAACCTAACCGCTTGCAATAGATAGGGAATCCCCAAAGTCTCATTTACATAGGACTTACGAAAGAACGCTATTTGTAGGGTGCGCATTGCGCACCAGACGCAACATATTGCGATCGATCTGACGATTTGTGTAAGTCCTGTTACAGTCTATAGCTTAGGATATTGGCGGGTATTGGCTTGGTAGCCCGTCAATTATAGTGACAAAGGGCCTAGCCTAAAAATTAGGGTGTAGCAGTAGGGTAGGCTGTGAGTTAGAGTGTATAGGGTGCATAAAAGCTTCATGCGATTTTTGCAGTCCTGGCAGGGGAGCGAAAAAGCTGGACAATCGACTAGGGCAAAGCGAATGTTATATTTTCTGCCCTACCCTGCACCGATGGGGGACAAATGCGATCCCAAACCCCAAAACCTTTATTGCCGATCGGTCCGTTGTCTCCGCCGTACATTATTTCTATAGGACTTGCGGAAACTGCACGATTTAATAGATACAGCGTTTGGTGCTAGGTGCAGCACCTACAAATAGTTTCTCTGCGTAAGTCCTATTCTATTAAGCGCGAACAGATGGTCTGTGTAGGAGTTGTGCAAACATGAGAGCCTCAGCAAAAAAAGGCACAAGGGGGAAAAGAAGAAATATTTTTTTGCCTTTTCCGTTCTGTTCTCGCGGGCGAGATTCCGCGAAGCGCGAATCCTCAACTGGGATTTGGGCAAAGCTGGGCATATTAAGCTTTAGCGCGTCCTTTGTCTGTATTGGAACCCCAAGTAAAACAGCAGCCCAAACAAAAGAGATATCAATTAAACCAACAGAGATACTGACGGCCAATATAGACCTTTCTGAAAATGGAGCTACGCCCGCGACCTTACCTGTGGGCTTATCTGTGGCATCACCGGAAAACTTCCCAGTCAGCTTACCAGTAGAAGGTGGCAAAGTAGAAGGCAGCTCTATAGAACTTGCCCAGAGCCAAGAGGGAAATACAGTAAAATCCGAGCTGCCTGAGATTAAGCAAACTACAAACTTACCCGGGACAAATTTACCAGCCACAGGGACAAATTCACCAGCCACAGCTACAGCAACAAATTCCTCAACAGAAAACCGGAGCGATACTCCTTTAAGAGCGATCGGGCTAAATCCAGACTTGGAGGATGCCTATTTTAGGGAATTGGAAAACCAGAATAATCTTGGCGTTGGGGGGGGCAAGGCAGAGGGAATCGCCTCTCCTAGGGAAAATCGCGCCCAACGGATTAATGAAAGTAATGAAGGTAATGAAGATAATGAGATTAATGAAAGCTTGATGCAATTGAATTCGGTATCCGAACTATCAGATGTCCAACCGAGCGATTGGGCTTTTCAAGCTTTACAGTCTTTGATAGAGCGTTATGATTGCCTGTTGGGATACCGAGATGGCACATATCGCGGCAACCAAGCTTTAAATCGCTATGAGTTTGCCGCTAACTTGGATGCCTGCATGGAAAATATAGTTGCGATCGCCTCCTCCTTAGACGCGGCGGAGTCATTTAACCCATCCGACTTAAACAGTTTACAGCGCTTACAAGAAGATTTCGCTGCCGAACTGGCTTCCCTAGAACAAGATATAAATCGCTTAGAAACTCGCAAGGCATTCCTAGAAACAGTACAGTTTTCTGCCACCACCAAACTCTTTGGACAGGTAATTTTTGGCATTCAGGGAGTTAGCGAAAATGAAGCTGACTTTTTCCCCGTTGATGATATCAAAGATGCTAGAGATCCTTCTTCTGAAGTAAATATTATCAGCAATATGCAACTGAGCCTGCTGACCCAACTGAGTTCTAGGAGTTTGGTCCTTGCTGGCGTACAAATGGGCAATGGCAGCACCGCTCCCCGTTTGACCAACGATAGACGCCTGGGATATGAGGGAGATACTGATAATACAGTCGTTTTAAGCGATTTGAACTATCGCCAGCTCGTCGGCAATCGCTTTGCTATTATCGTTGGTCCGGCAGGAGTGAACATGGCCAATGTCTTCAGAGGGATTAATCGCATTGAAAGTGCTGGAAGGGGTCCTATTTCTGCCTTGGGGCAACGGAACCCGATTATTAATATCGGCAGCGGTCGTGGGGGTTTCGGCTTTGACTGGCAAATCTCTTCTCGGACGAGCTTGCAGGGAGTATATGCGGCCAGTACCCCTACAGATGCAGTAAATGGCGGCATTTTTGGGGGGGACGATGGCGATACTTCTTTGGGAATGCAGCTTACTTTAACCCCAATCGATACTATTGATATTTCCCTCAACTATGTTAATGCCTATTCTCCCTTTGGTTTATTGGGAACAGGAGTGGGGGACGACCAGCTCACTAGCAATTCACCCCTGAAAACTAATGCCTTTGGTGCCACTTTGGCATGGCGTATATCCCCCCAGTTTGTTCTCGGAACTTGGGGAGGATACACGAATTCTTATATCCCCGGGCGATCGGGGAATGTGGAAACAACTAATTGGATGGTTTTCGTTAATGTTGAGGATCTGTTTGCTTCGGGAGATTTGGTAGGGATTTATGTCGGTCAACCCCCCAAGATAGTTGATAGCGACCTGCCATTAGGAAAAAATATTCCCGATTTGCTCGCTGGGGGGCCAGGAGAAGATGGGGGTCAACCAGGAACCACGACTCATCTGGAACTGTTTTACAAGTTCGCAGTATCCGAGGATATTAGCCTGACTCCTGGATTTTTGGCGATTTTCGAGCCCGGTCAGACCCCAGCGAGCGATACAATTTTTGTGGGAGTAGTTCGCACTACTTTTAGTTTCTGAGGTTTGGGGATGTTCTTGGGGTAGGCAGTTATAGCGCTACGCGCAAGTCAAAAGTCTCAAGGCAATAAGTCAAAAGTAGGAACTGACTAAGGAGCGAGCGTTTATAAATGTCTTAACTCATTTGCGTAGTGCTATATATAGCTGTCAGCAGTCAGGCGATCGGCAATCAGCTATCAGCAGTAGGGGCGAACCGCTGGTGTGGGGTGTGGGGTGTAGGGTGTGGGGTGTAGGAATTGTAACCGCCGTATGCCCTCCTTGGGCAGGCTCCGCCTACGTCCCTACTGCGTCAATCGCAGGCGTAAATCTAGCCCAGGAGATCTGGCTGAGTATTATTGCTTAAAAAATGGATTCCCCAGAGGTATCTTGCTTGTCTTCCGGCAGGGAAGCTAATACCGATCGCATCTGGGTAGGGATTTTTGAGATTCGCAACCCCATGCTAAAGAGAAATTAGATGCACTGTCGGCCCGATTACACAAGCGCTTTTTGCCCAATGCCATTCAGCTCGTATTTGCTTGTACTGGCTTTACTTGCTTGGTTAAACTTCCCAGATTGCCTAGATCGCTGTTTATAGTAACCCAGGCTCTAGATTTATGAAAGGTCAAAGAAGACGCTCCAAGCAGGTACCTTCCGCCCAAAGCGCTCTCGTTGCAGAACACAAGACCCCCTCTTAAGGAACCTTATAGATTACAAAAACGTCAGGTTCCGTAGTTTTACATTGTAGGGGCAATCCCCCCCGGGCACCGTAAGGTAAGCGAAGCTATCGCCCCGGTTGGTCTGGGGCGCTCCCCGGGAACTCGAAAAGAATTTTACAATTCATTTAGAAGCACTATATAAAGTATCTATTGGGATGGAGCGTTAGCTCATTTTTGTAATTGAGTGGCCTGAAGGGAAATCTAATGAAACAAATAATTATGGGTATAAAATATGTCCTCGACCTACGAGGTAAAAATATTTGCGATGCGCCAATATTATAGAACAAGCAGCAAACAAAACATAGATTATTTAGGCAGTTTCTATCTTTTGTTGTGCTTCTGACATCTATTCTAGCTCTACAGAAACTGACATTATTTAGATTGGTTATAAAATTAATTGCTTTAATTGGTTGAGGCTTGCTACTATGACAGCTCCATCCCCTATAAAAATACTTGCTACAGGTATAGCTGCTATGGTGGCAATATGGGTTGCGCCAGAAGCTAATGCCGAAATACCGATAACAGGAGGTCGCATCGCTGGTGATGGAGCATTCTTCGTGCCAGAAACGGGAAATACTATCCTCTTTGATGCGTCAGCCCGGATTATCCGACTGGAAACTCCCAATGGCGTTACAGTAAATTCGCGTTTCAGTCCGATTAGGGGCAGGCTCAATCCCACCGAAGGAGTTCCTGTTGGCGGAGAAAAGGGCACTTTAGAAGGAACTCTCTCCGGTAGAGCGTTCACCAGGGAGGGGACGCCGTTTTTTTTCCAGGAAATACCGACAACAGTAGAATTTACCCTAACCTCTTTCGACTCTAATAGAGTGTTGGCAGGCACTGTAGTTAGTCCTAGGACAAATGCTGGGGAGCCTCTAGTATTTTTGGAAGCAACGGGAGTGACTCTAGCAGCATCTTCAAGTCAGTCTTTTGAAGCTATTTCTGGTGACTTGTACCTTGGAGAGTATGCTGCCGATATACCTGGTGGTTCTATAGATTTGCCCTCAAATAGCCAATTTGCCACGCCGGCGATCGATAGCATTAATTTTGATGGGAATAGACTCGCTGCTAGAACGAATACGAGTTTTCAACTGCAAGGAAGCGGCCAGGGAACTGTTGCTGTCGATAGTAACGAAGGTACGATTAGCTACCAAAGCAACAATGGCATCACTAATTTTCGGGTTGAAGGGAGTTTGGATGGAGCCCCTGACCCAAGCAGCAATACTATAACTAATATAAATACTTTAAGATCGAATGTGGAAACGGTCAGTACGGAACTGGAGGTTAGGGAAAATAGCTTTGCGATCGAAGGTACGGTTGAAGGGGCAGTTAATTTTTTCGTGAGCGGTGCTGACAATAGCAGTTTGGATGGCAGCCAAAACCTCAGCGGCCAAAGCCAATTCGAGCTTAATGGGAGGGGCACGGGTAGCACCGAATTTAATTCCCAACAGGGAAGACTTAATTTTCAGAGTCCCGAGAGCCAGACAGAAGTCCGAATTTCAGTCAATGACACTGAAATAAATACTACTGCAAGTGGGGAAGTCTCTTTTAATGTGGGGGTGGGGCTGAGCCCCACTGGGTCTAGTCGGCCGAGCAACGGTCAGATCTTTGCTACCAATCTGTCCCCAGTCAATACAGACTTTGGTAAAGGTTTCTCAGGTTTGAGGCAATTGCCCAGTAGAATTGAAAGCCCGGATCCAGAAGTAATTCCCGATCGCGAAGATCTTCTCGAACCCGAACTCGATCCAGAACCCGAACTCGATCCAGAACCCGAACTCGATCCAGAACCCGAACTCGATCCAGAACCCGAATTCGATCCAGAACCCGAACTCGATCCAGAACCCGAACTCGATCCGGAACCCGAATTCGATCCAGAACCCGAATTCGATCCAGAACCCGAATTCGATCCGGAACCCGAATTCGATCCGGAACCCGAATTCGATCCGGAACCCGAATTCGATCCAGAACCCGAATTCGATCCAGAACCCGAATTCGATCCAGAACCCGAATTCGATCCAGAACCCGAATTCGATCCAGAACCCGAATTCGATCCAGAACCCGAATTCGATCCAGAACCGGAAACTAACTCTATTAACATCCTGCCGACGCGAACTATTCCATCGCTCCCCGGCGCTTCCTTGCCAGCCTCGCCAGATTTAGAAGCAAGTGCGGAATTCATAAGCTCGCCAGCTTCAGGACCTGTAGGGAATACTCCAGCAACCTCAGAACCGCCAGAAATAATAGCCCCAGAAGTAGTGGTCCCGCCCAATCCCGATCTGCCCGTAGCAGTTGAGAATTCGCCAACTCCACAGCTCCCGACCGCAGCAGTTGGGTCTATACCAGCTCCAGACCTGCCGCCAGCAGTAACAGTGAGGTCTGTTCCCGAGCCAGCTCCGGCAGTGACAGCTCGGCAAGCCCTGGAGCCGCCGCCAGCAGTAAGAGTGAGGCCAGCTCCGGAACCACCTCCAGAAATTGCCATTTCTCCAGCTCCCGAGTCCCTGCCAGAAATTGCTATTTCTCCCGAACCCCAGCCGAATGTAACTCGGGACCCTCTAGGTCGTTTGATTCAAGATATTCTCGCTGCCCGGTCTGGGGAGGATTTGCGACCCTCGAAGGCGGATTTCGTGAATACAATTAAATCGCAAATCGCTGCTCCTATAGGCCCGCGCAGCCGAGTGTTTCCCGGTTTAGAAAGAATCGGGCAATGAGCGATCGAGCGGTCAGCACTCAGCGGTCAGCACTCAGCGGTCAGCACTCAGCGGTCAGCACTCAGCGGTCAGCACTCAGCTATCAGCACTCAGCCCTGAGCGAGTATTATCTATAGCAGTAAGCAATAAGCTGTCAGTTGTAGGGTGAATAAGCTGTCAGCTGTAGGGGCGTTGGCGGAGCCAACGCCCCTACAGTGCGGATAACTCCAAAGCTGACTGCTGACCGCTGATAGCTATAAGCTATAAGCTATAAGCTGACAATGCCGGACCATTGGACTTTTTTAAGTCGATCGCGTCGGTAGGAAAAAAAGCTTTCTGGTGTTTGGTAGGTACAGTGGGGAGCGATCGCCACTTGCTCGGGACTAATTCCCAACTGCATAAGCTGTATATATATAGTGCGCGGTACGTCCAAGCGTACTCGGCCGGGTTCTGGATCTGGCAATACTGGCGGATTTTCCCATTCCTGTAGAGATTGGAGAATCGATTTGTCCCCAGAAAGATCGGCAATACTTTTATCTTTAATAATTGTGGAGCAGACTTCGGCGGCTACTTCTTCGGAGACTTGGTAAACTTCTCCGGCGATCGCTGGCCCAATGGCAATGCGTAAATTATCTAGAGATATTTCTGGAAATGCTTCTTGGAACCGAGCGATCGCTTTGGGTACTATTTCTGCGGCTGTTCCCCGCCAGCCAGAATGAACCGCTGCCACTTTACCCGTGGTTTTCTCGGCTATTAGCACTGGGGAGCAATCGGCGCTCGCTACCCATACGGCCTGCTTTGCCTTTTCAGCCAGCAACCCGTCTGCCTCTGGGTAAGCATGAGAGCCATCGGAATTATCCTGCCGTGCAAGTCCCTTATCGCCAATTTCGTTAGTTCCCAGCACTATATTGCTGTGGATTTGTTTTACTCGGTAAGCTAGGGCATCCGGTTCTAGCACTTCCACTAATGCGATCGGAG
The DNA here is from genome assembly GCA_010672965.1 of Oscillatoria sp. SIO1A7. Classification (GTDB taxonomy): domain Bacteria; phylum Cyanobacteriota; class Cyanobacteriia; order Cyanobacteriales; family Laspinemataceae; genus SIO1A7. The sequence continues at coordinate 20,740 of JAAHFN010000026.1, read as the reverse complement.
CTAGTGGCGAAAACAGTCGCGTAAAAAAACCGTGCCGCCACTCTTCCAGGAGGCTGCAGGTAAGGTAGGGCATTTCGTTCCAAGTTTGCCAGTTCCAAGCATGCATTGTGGTTTAAAAAGATAAGCAATAAGTGATGAGTAACAAAGAAAAAGAGAAAAAATGGAGCAATACCTTATATCAAATCCGCGATCGTCGCTTTAAATAAGATAGCCCAATCTCGCATTCCAGATTATAGCTTGTACCAATTTATAGTCATTTTAATTAAGTTTGATACAGTTATACAGTTACGATCTCTCTTATTGTAGGGGTTGTAGGGGCGATCGCGCGAAATCCCCTAAGTCTTCTCTCATCTTTATCATCTTTATTAGGACTTACGCAAATTGTAGAGATGTGCCCTAAGTGTAGGGGTCAACGGCCGTTGACCTCTACGAGATATAGAGGTAATGCGTAAGTCCTGTTTATTTCAAACGACAATGTATCGCAAAAATTGGTACTCTGCAAATTACGCTACTACAGGGAGCCAGAAGCAAGACCGGTTTCTTTAAGAAACCGGTCTTCTCAGATATCGTGGTTCTAGAGTAATTAGATCTTAACTGAAATCGCTAGCATCAATCGTGCTTGCCGACGTAAACGCTACAGCAGCCAATAGTTCATTGGTAGCGGTAACGCTAATCAAAGTGTGATTCTCGCTTTGCAGAGAAGCGGGATTGGTGTCCGTTCCCTGTGCTACAGTCAGATCTGCAAAAGTCAATCCTCCATCTAGGCGGATTGAATCCACCCCATCTTCAAAGTCCAAAATTAGGTCGGAACCGGAACCTGCGGCAAGGACGAAAATATCGCTGCCAGTAAACCCAGTCAGAGAATCGTTGCCAGCTCCGCCATCCAGAATGTCATTCCCCCGGGAGCCAATCAATCCATCGTCTCCACCTTCACCTAAGAGAGTATCGTTACCCGTAGCAGCACCCACATTCGGCTCGATTTGAGCGCGAAGTTCTCCACCAGGATTATTTTGGGTATGGAGATTAACGTATAAATTCCCAGACAGATACAAGGGAATTGTAGAAGCGTTCAGAGGCAATGAACCGCGAATACTACCAGATCCATCTCCTTCATCAGTTACAGTCAGGTTTGTCTGTATCGGACCGTTGAAGCCTGCATCTCCAAAATGGACGTGAACAGAACTAGCTGGATTTCCCTGCGCATCAACATCGCCAACAACAGTTAAGGGGCTGCTGAGATTGCTGAAAGTTCCGTCTATTTCCAGGCTATTGAAGCTGACAGTAACGTTAATACTTCCAGTTGCAGCAGTGTCGGTGACCGGCGGCACTTCTTGGGATTCTTGCATTGCTAGCGTTGTCGGAAGTAGGTATTCGAGGAAGCTACCTCCAGCCAAGAAATCGCCTCCTTCACCGCCAGAGATATTATCGTTGCCAGCTCCGCCTACTAGAAAATCCTCCCCTTTGTCCCCAAAAAGTTGGTCGTCTCCCAAGTCTCCGGAAACTACATCATTGCCCTGACCGCCGCGAACCGTATCGTTGCCCTGACCGCCATAAACAATATCGTCACCTTCGTTGCCATTAACATTGTCTTGGCCTTCGTTGCCATAAACAATATCATCACCTTCTAAGCCAAAAACAACGTCGTCTCCGGCCAAACCGAAAGAACTCTCAGCAACATCGCTTCCCACAACAGAGTTATTTGCCGCGTCGCCAAGTTCCGCCAAAGCCACAGTTATGCGAGCTATTTCATAACCCGGCGCTGTGAAATCGGCATTGGCAAACCGGGGATCGCTTAATATGGGTCCGTCTGGAATAAAACCGGGGTGAGTCGTAACTACCCCATTTTCATCCACGCCGGTATTGGGAGTTTGCTGACCGAAAAAGGCAGTATTTGCGGGAAGTTCGTCATTTACTTCCGTTCCCGCATCATTGACATCTTCATTGCTGTTTGTTAGTACAAACTCCGCCCCGATAAAGTTGCCCGCTGCATCAAATATTCGGTGGGCAAGAGGGTTCCCGTTCGCTATAAAGGCATCGTTACTGGGGATAACCATCGATGCGTAGCTGAAATAGCGATCGCTAGCGGAGGTGCTATCAAGAACAAAATCTTGGGTGCCAACGGTGCCCGGAGCAAGGGGACCAGGGTTAAGATTAGTAACGATTGTGGCTTCAGCGGCACCAGGACCAGCCACCGACTGAAACTGGGCAGAAATCTCGGCGGTAGCGCCATCTTCAGCTAAACTCTCGGTTCCGGGAAAACCGTCTAAGGATGCGCCGCCGTCGTAACTGTCAAAACTACCATCGTGAAAGCCAACCCAGACAGGGGTCAAAAAGGTACCGTTGTTTGGTGCCAGGTTCTCTACTGTTACGGTGACTAATGTTTGAACCATAGTTTTCTCGCTATTTTTTACAACTGTTATATTGGGCTATTCAATCCAGGACTTAGGGCTTTCTTGTTGGCTCGAAAGCTATATATAAAATCCCGCGCTTGCTAGCAATAAGGTCTGTGGGTGGGTACGAGCGATCGCGCTAGGTTCTGCTGTAAGCTGACTATTTTGTCCTTCGGGCAGCAGCCGACATAGTAATTACGCACCGACGCTTTTCGCAGGAGGCGCCCCCGTCTTGGGACTAAATCCAACAAATAACTGTTTGTTTCCCAACGCCGGATCCCCCCAACCCCCCTTAAAAAGGGGGGCTATTGACGCGGGAGACTATTGCCCCCCCTTTTTTAGGCGGGTTGGGGGATCGTTCCCTGCCGAAAAAAGGCGAAGGTATTCATATATATATATATAGTTCCAAGCGATACTTTGCCTAAGCCCCGAGACATCAGAAATAATAGCAAGTCGAGAATAAAAGCAAGGAGGATTCTGACCCCTCGCTCGCAATAGCGATCGCTAGCCCTCGATCGCCAATTAAAGCCCTACAATATGAGCGTAAGGCGATCGCAAGCTGAGAAATCCCTGATAATCAGTAGAGTCTTTTTTTTAGGTCTTAAGCAAATTGTCAGATCGAACTCTATATCTAGATTAGGCGCGCAGTGCGCACCCTACATACAGAGTTTTTGCCTAACTCCTCTTCTTGAAATAGCGCCCGACCAATCGCGCCCGACCAATCGCGCTCGACCAATCGCGCCCGCCCGACCAATCGCGCCCGACAATCCGCCCGACCTAATCCCGCAACACATAGCCGACGCCTCGCACTGTTTGAATTAGGCGTTTTTCCTGATTCGCTTCGAGCTTAAGGCGCAGGTAGCGCACATAAACTTCGATAATGTTAGAGTCCCCCATGAAATCGTAGCCCCAGACATTTTCCAGGATTTGGTCGCGAGTGAGAACTTGTCGTGGGTGGGACAGCAGATATTCTAGAAGGTCAAATTCTTTAGCTGTCAGCTCAATGGCTCTGTCTCCCCTGAAGATTTCCCTTGTGCTGCGGTTTAAGCTCAGATCGCCAAATTGCAACAGTTCGGGGTCTTCTTCTTGGGTACGCCGCAGATGGGCTCGGACTCTAGCTAATAGTTCTTCTACGCTGAAGGGTTTGACCACATAATCGTCGGCACCGGCATCCAGACCAGCCACCCGAGACTTAACGTCATCCTTGGCGGTCAATAAAATCACTGGCACCATATTTCCAGTGGTTCGCAGGCGTCGGCATAGCTCCAATCCGGATATCCCGGGCAGCATCCAATCGAGAACTATCAAATTGGGCTCGGATTCCCTTGCGGCGGTTAGTCCAGCTAGTCCGTCGCTAGCCACGCTGACTTGGTAGCCTTCATATTTCAGTTCTAGTTCAATAAATTGAGCTAGCTTGGCTTCATCTTCAATAACTAGGATGTGGGCCGTATTTTTTTTGGCCATTGATATCGAGGATTTCCATCAATATGGCACTAGGTACCATTTTAAAATTTTATTGGATCTCAGCTCAAAAATTATATTTTTAACTCCAAGCCAAGCCCCACCCCCCCACCTTTCAAGGGTATGTTTTTTATAATCTTCTAAATGAGTGCGGTCGGTGGGCTGCATGGGTTTCATAGGCGTTGCATTCCACTACAAAGTTTTCTCTATGAGCAAAGGCTGTCTCGGGAATGCTATCGCCCCTACGCCTAGGGTCGCGTCCGAGATACTGAGGGTTGAATGCCAAATCTAAAAAACATACCCGCAGATTGCCCCCCCACACCCTAGTGCCTTCTAGCTCTCATTCAAAATTCTTTCATTCAAAATTTAAAATTCCTTTGGAGCCTGGTTCCCGGCCACAAGGATCGCGCTCGCTTATTATTTCTGCCGCGCTGCACTAGCTAGTTTAGGGGCGGGTTATTTACCTGTCCCCAGCCATCCACCGTTTTGACACTTGTGGTAACCTTCCCCTATAGTAAGTAGTGCAGTCATGGTAAATCTTAATCCTCTCAGATACAAAAATACCCTAAAATAGTCTATTACTGAAATGCAACAATTCTGTTGCCTTATAGTAATATGCCCTAATTGTCCGATCTCCCGATTGTATGGGAGGTTATAGCAAGTTAAGATAATTTTGTTGGGCATTTCAGGCCAAACTATCTACTATCTAGTTTTTCCTTCTCTTTGGTCCACTGAATCGGCAAGTTAACAATATGAGTCCTGTGGTTAAAGTTATTCACCCCGTTGGCCTTTTAGATCGCACTAAAGCAAGCCAATTTAATCAAGAAATTAGCAACTGTGTCGATACCTCATCAGACAAATCAGATAAAGGAGAGTCTGGCGCAGAAGTGGTTTTAATTGACTTTAAGGATGTCACCTTTATGGATAGTTCTGGCTTGGGAGCTGTGGTTTTAGCTATTAAAACAGTTCAATCAGCCGGCAGTCAGATCTATGTATGCGCCCTGAACAATCAAGTCAAAATGCTATTTGAGCTGGCTGGCCTGGATAAGGTTATAGAAATTTTCGAGCATCAGCCGGAATTTGAGGAGAAAGTTTTACCAAATAAGCCATCTTAACAATAGTTATGGTCTGCCAGCGGAATGGGTGTGGGAAGGGAATGGCAGTTATATGGTTATTTTAGCCTTAGTCAAAGTAAATCCCAGATTAAATTACAATTTAGCTAAAATTAACTTCTAAGAGAGAAACATCGTCTTCAAATGTTTCTTTAGCTTTGAGGCTTCTAACAGCATCTAAAATAGGCTCTAGGCTGAAGGCTTTGCCAGTACGATGACAATCCCTTAGTAATTGTAGAAAATCGTTGAGATCCCAGACAGTGCCGTCAGGTAGGCGTATTTCATAAATTCCGTCGCTGAAAACGTAAAGAGTACTGGTATCTTCTATTTCGCAGGAATCGTTAACATATTGAGCAGTGGGAAACATCCCTATGGGCAAGCAACCCGAAGTTCTAAGCTGTTTGACCTGGACGTTATCGGAACTGCCAAAGAGCAATAACGCCGGTGGATGGCCAGCGCTAGCATAAACTAGCTGGCGCTCTTTTTGATTATAGACGCCATACCATATAGTGAAGTACATATTTCGCTGCCTATCCATCTGTATTAGTTGATTGAGGGCAGCGAGAACTTCGTTGGGTTGGTAAAAGTTCGTATTGGGTAAAAAGCGCGATCGCAGCAAATTCAGTACCGAAACCGATAGCAGGGCAGCGCGGGAACCATGTCCGGAGACATCTAGAAGATAAACGGCCAAGTGGTCGTCATCGAGCCAATAATAATCAAACCCATCGCCGCCGAGTTGTTGCGAAGGAATAAACCGGGAATCAATAGCCACCGGTTCTGTTATAGGAGCGGGCAGGAGACTTCGCACATATTCTGCTGCCTCAGCAAACTCTGCCTGCAGAGCTGCTTCGGCTCGCTTGCGCTCGGTAATATCTATCCCTACGAAAACAGCCGCCTCATTGTCGAGCCATTTCTTCGCGATCACCATATCGCTGCGGAAAGCTCCATCCAGTTCTGCATCGATTTCAATTGAAGCTTCCTCAACGTCGTTGGTAAAAAAATCGCGCACGAATTTACCAAACACACCTTGGCGAAAGCCAACTTCGCGACCGACAAAATGCTCCAAAGGCATATTATAAGTAGCGGCTAAATGTCGGTTAACGCCCAAGTAGCGGAAATTAGAGCTTATCAAAGATACCGTGCCCGGGACAGCATCCAATACTGCCTGGAGCTGCTCTTTCGCTACCTCTAGAGTTGCCTCTGCCTGTCTCTGATTGCTAATATCTTGGACAAATCCTTCTACCCCAGTGGCTTGGCCTTGGGCAGAACGAGTTAGCCTAAGTCTTTCAGATACCCAGATTGCAGTGCCTCCGTGCTTTATAACCTTAACCTCTTGCAAGATTTCGCCCTTAAGTTCAAGATCGGCGATACATTCCTGCCAATGTTCGAGACGCACATATAGCTTGCTGACATTTTTAACTTTTTCGATAAATTCAGCCGGGGAATCATAGCCGTAAATCGTTGCCATTGATTGGTTAACAACCTTCACGTCTCCGGCCAAGCTTGCCTCAAACAGCCCTTCTCTAGTGTTATCAAAAATTTGCTCGTATTTCGCCTGAAAAAGTTTTTCGGCGGTAATGTTGCGAAAAATGCAAGCCCCAGAGTAAGGTTGACCATTTTCCTTCTGGCACAATATCTTGCCTATCGCCCACACTAGATCGCCCGAGCGGGTCGAGAACGTCAGCTCTATTTCCTCTATTGATTCTCCTTTGAGGAGAATTTCCGTAATGCGCGAAACTTTTGCACGCTCTGCCGATCGCACGAGTTCCCACAAATATAGAGTCTTGGCTTCTGCTTCTGAATAGCCCAAAGCTTGACACCAAGACTCGTTGGCATAAAGACACCATTGGTCGGTCAGCCGGAAAATTACTATAAGATCGTGGGTATATTTCAAAAGCTCCTGCACTTGGCCCCGAGTAAACGTTGCTTCTGTGTTATCGATCTGAAATTGTTGGTGGCGATCGCCTTGTTGGTCATGCAAGCCAATCAATTCTCCTGACTGAGAATCCATACCATTCCTGCGTTTTTTGTCTGCCAATAAGAGTTTTTCTTCAGCTCCTTTGGCTGAAACGTAGTGCCCTGTTAGCTTTCCCGCCCCCCAATTCTCTCCCTCTCCACTATCTTGACGAGGGAGCGCAGTATTATTGCTATAGCTCGTCGGTTGTTGCAAGGTTTTTTTTGGGGTGTATCGCCCCTTGCACGGCCAGCTTGCACGGGGGTTGCAGAGATATGGCGATCGCCGCTTCCGGGTTTGCTTTCTCCGCAGGGCTTTATCCTTTTCCATACTTGCATATTTAGGGTAACTCAGGGAGGCTGGTTTTTTTCTGTTTCCCAGTTAGATAATTCTTTTAGCCCCTGCTCCCGATCGTTTGCCCATGTAAGGTTCGCCCCTACATTTTGCCGAGCTGCCTTTTCGCAACAATAGCTCTTATCCCAAGAGCGTCCCCAAAAGCGCCCTGCCCACAATCTCCATAGGATGCGATGCTCCCAACCCCAGCGACAAACCTTGACAATAGTACAGATAAACGGGAGTGGAGTTTAGTCATCCACCATTTTTTTGCGCATGAATAGGCAATTACGCCTATCCGTGCGAGTGTAAGACAGCTCGTCAGTCAGGCGATGCATAAAAATTAGCCCCCGGCCATTTGGTTTTTCTAGGGGTTCAAAAGTCTCTTGCAATATAGACTGTAGTTTTGACTCGAAATCAAAAGGTTGCCCAAAATCCCAAATTCGCATTTCTAGGGATCTCTCCTCCAAGGTCACCTCGATTTCAATGGGAGTCGAATCGGGCAAGTCTCGGTGAGCGTGGCGCACCGCATTGGTGAATCCTTCTGCCAAAGCAGTTTTACACTGCCACAACAGATTCTCCGGTACTAGCGATGTATGGTTTTTCTCAAACCATATCAGAACTTTTTCCAGGTTGCTCAGGTCTGTATGGACCTCTATTCGCCTGGGTTTGCGTAATTGCTCCAGCATTTTTGGTCCTCTTACTCGCTGGTATTTAAAGGACTTCCACCAGCTTCCTAGCTTTTTTAGTACGCGGGGGGATGAATAACGATTTTAGCTTTAGCACAGATCGTTTCACGATCGTCAACGCGATTTTAGGGTAGTTTTAGGATGCTTCAATAAGCACCGTTATTTTTCTGCAACAGGACTTTGATAGTTTTGATTATTATTTTTACATCGTAAAGTAGGCTCCAGTTTTTTTGGTATTGCAGATCTAAGCGGATGACATCTTCAAAATTGCGGATGTTAGAGCGGCCGTTCACTTGCCATTCCCCAGTTATACCGGGCTTGACATCCAGACGCTGCCATTCGGGCACCTCATAACTTTCTAATTCATCTGGGAGAACTGGTCTAGTGCCGACCAGACTCATCTCTCCTTTTAGTACGTTCCAAAACTGGGGCAGTTCGTCCAAGCTAGTGCGGCGTATAAAGCGGCCTACTCGGGTGATCCTAGGATCCGCCTCATTTTTGAATAATTTGAAAACAGGACCTTCTATTTGGTTGTGGATTTCGGATTTTCGCTTTTCGGCATCCTCGCACATCGAGCGAAATTTCCACATCAGAAATGTCTTTCCCATCCAACCACAGCGGATTTGGCTGAATAAAATTGGACCAGGACTATCGGTTTTGATTGCGATCGCGATCGGTAAAAATAGAATTGCGGTTATACCCAAACCAACTATCGCCCCCAAAATATCCACTCCCCGCTTTACCGAGGAACGGACGGAAGGATGAGTAGTTGGCAGAGGTGCCTTGTCCTTGCTTCTGTTTTCCTTGTTTCTATTTTCCTTATTTTCGGTGCTTATATGTTCGAGTTCGGGAGGGGCAACATCGCTTTGGTCCTCTTCAATATCGAATTCAATTGTTAAGGCCCTATCTAAACCAGTGAGGGATAACACTCCCATAACTTGAGGTTGGACGTATCGTAGAACCAAGGAAATAGTCTGTTTTTTGGCTGCTTTCACATTATGAACTAAGGCACCAACCCCACTGCTATCTATAAAAATAGTTTGCTTGCAATCAAAGACAATCTGCCTGGGAGGGGGAGTCCTGGCAATAATCTGGTGGCAGGTCTGCTTAAAAGCGACGGCCTCCAGCACGGCAACCCGAGGGGGAAGATGGACTGTCGCAGTTTCGTCTTTAAATTCTACCTTAAAATTATCTGTTGGAGTTTCGCTAAACATAACACCCTAGACTTGCAGGTTTTAACTCCACACACTCTGACAAAGAGACATTTTTTATAGGACTTATGCAGGGGCGCTTTTTTTAGGGTGCGTGGCTAGCACCAAAAGCCACACATAGAATTAGATACTATAATTTGCACAAGTGTTTTATCCTTATTTGGTCATCGTAGCTTATCTTAGAGGGATCTGCCTATGCCCAGTTGGCAAGGCCGTTCGAGAGGGCAGGTTAGAGATAAAGGACCCCTAATATGCAGCTACGCTCGTTGTTTTATAGCAATCCCCGGAATCGGTTAGGCGATCGGGACTTACGCAAACTGTCCATATCTAGTATTTTGGGGGCAATTATTCCGCGATCGCCCCTATTGATATAGGCGATTGCGTAAGTCCTGACAATTACAAAATGCCAAAAGGCGCACGCTCGATTGCTGAGATCTCAGAGCTCAGAGTTCAGAGCTATATTTTTTAACAAATGCCAAGCCCGTTCTAAGGCTGCACTCATCTAGATCCGATCTCATCTTATATAGCTCTTGTTGGAGGATACATGAAGGAAGCAGCAATTGGCCGGGGTCTGGGGCGGCGATCGCTTGCAAGCAATAGTCGTCAGCTGTGGACTAACTTTAAGAATCCGCGCTTCACAATGACGGCGATCGCTCTTGGCTGCCTATTGCTTTGCCTTTTCACTCCTTTAAACCGACTGTTCGAGCGCGCCTTTATCACCCAAATGCTACACCAATGGGGTAGTTGGGCCGCACTTATATTTGTGCTAATTTATATTGTCACCACCGCTCTCGGCGTTCCCGGTACAGTGATGACAATCGCGGGAGGTGCCGTTTTTGGTTTGGGGTGGGGTACTTTCTTGTCCGTTATAGGAGCTACACTTGGAGCCTTAGCTGCCTTTTGGATTGCTCGCTATCTATGGCGAGATTGGGCCATGTGTAAGTTCGGACAGCATAAAATGTTGATACGCTTTAACGAAGCTGTAGCCAAAGAGCCTCTAAAATTTGTGCTGGCCGTGCGCTTTGTCCCTATCTCCCCTTTTAATCTGGTTAATTTCCTGTTTGGCCTGACTCCTATACACTGGGTTGACTATACAGCGGGCACCTTTTTTGGCATTATCCCAGGAACTCTCGCCTATACTTGGTTAGGGGTAACTGGCGAACAGGCGCTCGAAGGAGGCGATCGCCTACCATTCTTCGTAGCTCTAGCTTTTCTCGCGGTACTATCAATCCTGCCTGTTTTCGCCCGTCGCTGCCAATAAAAATAGGACTTACGCTTTCTCGTAGCGCTCGTAAGGCTGCTACGAGCGCTACGCGCAAACTCTATATATAGGTGAAGGTGCTGCAGTAGCACAGTACATTTGGAGTATATGCGTAAGTCCTGAAAAAAAGACAAGGGAAACGTGACAATGGCGATTAAGGCGGTTTTATTTGATTTCAATGGTGTTATTATTAACGACGAGCCTATTCACGAGCAGTTGCTAGAGCAACTACTCCTAGAAGAAAATTTGCGACCAAAGCCAGGAGATTTTCGGAAACTCTGTCTCGGTCGCAGCGATCGCGCCTCTATTGCAGATCTATTTGCCAGTCAGGGTCGATTCCTCTCGGAAGACTACCTGAGCAGATTAATAGAAAGAAAAAATAGGGCCTATAGAAACCAGCTCGAAAACCAGGAAAAGCTGCCCATATATATAGGAGTTGCTGACTTAATTTATAAACTGCGGGTGGCGGGTATGAAGTTGGCGATCGTCAGCGGGGCAATCGGTTCTGAAATCAAGTTGGTGCTAAAGCGCGCAGAGCTAGCCCAGTATTTCCCGGTCGTGGTTGCTGGCGATGACTTGGCAGCGAGCAAACCAGAACCAGATGGGTATCTGCTGGCTGTGGAACGCTTGAATCGGGAATATCCCGATCTCAACCTTCGCGAGAATGAATGTCTGGCTATAGAAGATTCCCCGGCAGGAATTGAAGCGGCTAAGCGAGCTGGAATGCCCGTGGTTGGAGTGGCCAATACTTACCCGTATCATATAGTTCAGCGCCTTGCCAACTGGGCGGTTGATTATCTGTGGGATTTGGAAATAGAGCGGCTCGATAGGGTATATGGTGGTTTCCTCGCTGCTTCGACTGTTCGAGAGTAGTTTTGCAAGCCGTGAAAAACCGCAGCTAAAGGAAATGGGGTATTTTTTAAGAACTATACTGGTAAGTCAGGTCCATTGTCCCGCTGCGCGGAATTCAAAATTCACGCAATTCAAAATTCCTTTGAACCCTGGCTCCCGGGCAATATATGGCGAAGAAAGATTATTTATGCCGCGCTGCACTAGCTAACCCGTAACGCAAGGAAAGGACCTCTGATTATTGGTGCTTGCCACAGGCAGATGCCCCCTGCTATGATTTCTATGCTATGATTTCTATGCTATGATTTCTATGCTATGATTTTTTAAAACCTGGGGAGTTAGCTCAGTTGGTAGAGCGCTGCGATCGCACCGCAGAGGTCAGGGGTTCGAATCCCCTACTCTCCATAACAAGCCCAAACTCGTTGTGTAAAATATCGCTCGCGATCGCGCCATTCACCGCTAAAAGGCTTATCCAGCAAGGTTGAGAGCGTTGTATAGCACTACGCACTCAAGGAACGGACAGTTCAAATCTCGCTCCTGGCTAGTAACGGCAAGGCTTGTGCTAAAAGCTGACTGCTGATAGCTGACTGCTTACTGCTATATCTTCGAGAAGATTTGCACAAACCCATAGGACGCATGATATAGCGCTACGCGCAAGTCAAAAGTCTCAAGGTAATAAGTCAAAAGCATAATCTGACTTACGTTTGAGCATTTATAAATGTCAAGCGCTTATTTGCGTAGTGCTATATATATAGCAATAAGCTTCATGTTGTCATTTGATGAGTCAGACCTGTCAGACTGTTTTGCGGACAGTCTGGGTTGCGCTGGCATGAAATTAGCCCTCAACGCCCTCAACCTTTTTTTACCCGAGCTAGCAAACTTCTATTTTTATAGCACTACGGATTCAGCGAACGGACAGCCCTCAAGGGGCATTCGCTCCTACGAAAAAGAACGTCCTAAACCGTCGTAAGTTGTGCAATATCGATCCCTTACCCTGTTGCGGAGGCGATTTGGTAACGAATGTAACGGACGCTTTAGTAATAAGCTGCATAGATTAATGTAATGTTTTTCTAAGTTTTGTTGTGTTTTGTGTCTCTCTGAAGAAGAGCAGTCCCTAGTCAGGCTATATTATAAAAATAAAGAAATTATTAAGAAGTCTAAAAAGAGGGTTCGATGGGTCTAATGGGCCGCCAACAGGCAAGATCGGATCCTCCCAGTCCGCTATAGGACAGGACTTACGCAAAGACTCTTTATGTAGGGTGCCGGACCGCGCAAGAGAGCGCTAAATATACTGTTACATCTGGCAATTTGCGTAAATCCTATAGGAGAAAGAGATATATCGGTAGGAGGTAGTAATGAGTCCCCTAATGCTGCGCGAGCTTTGGAGCTTAATTGAAAAAACGCAAGTGAAGACTTTGTTGACTCTGGATGATGTCAGCTTAGTGCAGTCTTTGAGCAAACAGTTCCAACAAAACAAGGCGCTAAAAAGCGATGAAATTGATATGCTTAGAGCCTATCTACAATCTAAACTATCGCTAATTCGAGATATGGCTGAAGGTAGGAGCTTTCTGAGATAAAAAGCACTCGATAATAGAGAATGTCAATACCTTGCCTATAGTCGATAAGCTCTATTACGATATTTTAAAGTTTTTGAAACAAGTCAGGTTGGAAAAGGCTATAGGGCAAAGCTAGAATCGGGAGCGCGGTATTTTTGCGATCGCCAAAAGAGATTGAGTTGCTTGCTGTAAAATACTGAAATTCAAGTATGTAAAGGCTTTAGAGATAAATAAGAACTATTAAATTGCATATAAAGAGATTACGATAAACGTATTGTAAAGCCCTAATCGCAAGCAGCCGAGGAGGAGAGTATCCTCTAGTTTATTTAGTTAAGTTAAATGTAGAAGATATTAAAAAATCAGGCTCTACAGTTATTGTCATAAAAATTGAGGATAAAGATAATTATCAAGAGCGAAATAGGTATGAACGGCCCAAATATGAGAAGACTGAATTGTGGAGAGGCTGCGATCGCTTCTTCCTGAATGCTATGCTGATATGGGGTGAAGTTAGTATCTAGGATCGGATTAAAGGTAAGGGGATTTTGAAGCTTCAACATCCGCTCATTAGCGGCAACAAGGCTCAGGAGGAAGTCAGGCGATCGCATTCTTTACTGCGGGCCATATTAGAGTCGTCACCTGATGGGATTATCGCTGTAGGCAACGATGGGGAACTCATCGCGGTCAATCAAAGGTTTTTGGAAATGTGGGGAATTTCAAAGGTGATGGCCTCGGGAACCGAAAAACTCTTGATGCTTAGCGATCGCCTCAAAGAGCCGGAAGCATTTATGCAGCTAGTCAAGGAATGGTCCCAAGAAGTGGAGGCTACAGGTAATGGCATCCTCGAACTCAAGGATGGCCGGATTATCGAACTATACAGCGAACCTCAGCGTGCCGACGGCGAAATTCTGGGCAGAGTGTGGCGCTTTCGGCATATTGCCAACAAAGCTCGGACAGAGGAACTATTGCAGTTAACCCAGTTAGCAATCGATAGCAATGCTTATGCTGCCTTCTGGTTGACTGAGGACGGGAAATTATTTTATGCGAACGAGGCAGCCTGCAAGTCTTTGGGCTACGATCGCTCCGTACTCCTCTCGATGACCATCCACGATATTGAACCAGATATGTCCCCAGAGACATGGGTCTGGCACTGGCAAGAAGTAAAGCTTAGAGGTTCTTTTAGCCTAGAAACTCGCTACCGAAGAGCCGATGGTAGCTTGTTTCCAGTCGAAGTAACCGTCAATCCTATAGAGTTTAAGGGCAAGCAATACAATTGCGTTCTGGCTCGGGAGATTACGCCAGCTAGGCAAACGGAAATAGCCTTACGGCAGCAGGGGGAGCGGGAGCGACTGGTGGGAGCGATCGCTGCCAAAATTCGCCAATCCCTAGACCTAGAAGAGATTCTCCAAACTACCGTTGATGAGGTGCGGCAACTGCTGCAAACAGATAGGGTACTTATTTTCCGCTTTGAAGCTGATTGGAGCGGAGTCGTTACTCAGGAGTCTGTAGCTCGGGGTTGGAAATCAATCTTGGGTCGGGGCATCTACGACCCTTGCTTTGAACAAAGCTATGTTCGACCCTATAGAGAAGGGCGAGTTAAAGCGATTGAGGATATCGATACGGCAAACCTCGATAAATGTCATCGGGATTTGCTTTGGGAATGCCAAGTCAAAGCTAATCTAGTGGTGCCCATCGTGCAAAATGCGGAAGCACTATCTCGGGAATCTTTGCTGGCGTCGAGTCCCCAAACTAAATCGGCCAATCCTGCTGCTGAAAACCAGATAAAAGCTCTAACACAAACTAGAACATTGTGGGGACTGCTGATTGCCCATCATTGTAGCAGAACTCGGCAATGGCAAGACTGGGAGATTCAATTGCTAGAGCAGCTTGCTACCCATGTAGCGATCGCGATTAAACAATCCACTCTGTTCGAGCAGCTCGAAATTGCCAACCAAGAGTTGGAGCTAATAGCCATCTCCGATAGCCTGACTAAATTAGCGAACCGCCGCCGCTTTGACCAATATATTGATATAGAATGGCGGCGGGCAATGCGGCAGCAGTCTTGGCTGGGACTTATTTTATGCGATATCGATTATTTCAAACTTTATAACGATACTTACGGACATCAAGCTGGCGATGCCTGTTTGCAAAAAGTAGCCGAAGCGATCGATCGGGCAGTCAGGCGTCCCGGCGATCTAGTGGCTCGTTACGGAGGAGAAGAATTTGCAATAGTTCTGCCCAATACCGATATGGCTGGAGCTATGAGAGTTGCAGAAGAAATCAGGGTTAGAGTTAGAGGTCTGGGCATTCCCCATTCGGCCTCTAAAATTGGCGATATTGTTACTCTCAGTTTGGGCATTACTGCTACCTTTCCCAGCCCTTACAAGTCAATATCAAAATTTATCGGTTTGGCAGATGTAGCTTTGTATAAAGCGAAAAAAGAAGGGCGCGATCGCAGCATTCAAACACGCGGTTGAGTTCTTAGGTTGAGAGTTCTAAGTTATGAGTTTTGAGTTTTAAGTTGAGGACTTATGCAAAATATTCAGATTGTTTTGTAGGGGCAATCCCCCTGTGGTTGCCCCGTTCGTAGAGGCAATTTTTATTTTATTCTTGACCAAAGCTAGTAAGGTCAGCGGTCAGCGCTCAGCAGTCAGCGATAGAGGGGTTAGCCTTCCGCTCTTAGGAGTAGCGATAGCCCAGCTATACTAGGTGCAGCGCGCCAGAAATAATCCTGCCGTATAGTGGCCGGGAGCCAGGGTTAAAAGGCATTTTGAGTTTTGAATTTTTAATTTTGAATTCCAGCGGCACTAGGGTCAGGCTCCGCTGTTCACTTTTGCCCATGCCCAATGCCCAATTTTATCCTGAGCCTGTCGTAGGCGTAGCCCGCCCTCTGGGGCGTAGGGGCCCAATGCCCTACACCCTACTTCTAACTAATTGTGCCAAGCGATCGCTACTATCAGGAACGGCCAAAGCGCCAGCATTGCCAGCCATTTCTAGCAGCATACTGTCCGATTCGAGCAATTCCAAAACTTTTGCTTCTAATATTTCTGAAGTTAACTGGCTTTGGCCATAGACAATTGCCGCCCCAGCTTCGACAAATCCAGCGGCATTATAGGATTGATGGTCTTCGGCGGCATAGGGATAGGGAATGAGAATAGACGGAGTTTGGGTCGTGGCCAATTCTGTTAGAGTTCCCGCTCCAGCGCGGCTAATCGCCAGAGAAGCTCGCTGAAGTAGCCCCGCCATGTTGTCATAAAAAGGCATAGATATATAGTGTGGATGTTGAAAGCTATCGGCATCCGGGTCGTTAGCGCCGGTTTGATGAAAGATCCAAGCACCGGCATCGAGCCAAGCTTTAGCAGATTGGCGCACTAATTTGTTAATAGCTACAGCTCCTTGAGAACCGCCGGCAACAACTATCAGGGGTGCAGCTTCGGGAATTGGCAAGTCCAGAGGAGTTTTGGTGAGAAATTCCGGGCGTACTGGGGTGCCGACATATATGGTTTTGTTTTGTGGCAAGTATTCCCCTGCTTTCTCAAATCCAATTGCGATCGCGCTGCATAACGGACCGATTAAGCGGGTCACTTTACCGGGCAGAGCGTTAGATTCGTGAAGGATAGCTGGCAACCCAAGGGACCGAGCTGCTATAATTGCTGGTGCGGCAATATAGCCACCAGTGGTAAAGACGCCGTGAAATCCTTTGCTCCTCAGCAGCTTTCTGACTTGAAAAATAGAGCCTGCTAATCGGCTGAGGATGCGGAGAGTCCCCAGGCCCAGGCGCTGCTGAAATCCTTCAACAGCGATAGTATGTAAGGGATACTTGCCGCGAACGAGCTGGGTTTCCATGCGGTTTGGGACCCCGAGCCATTCTATCTGGTAGTCTTTGAGTGCTTCTGCAGTGGCGATCGCCGGGAACAAATGACCCCCGGTACCGCTCGCTGCAATCAGTAATCTAATCGGTGCCTTTGTCAAACCTAATTTTCTCCTAACCGCGAGCTGGGGAAAGATTCGCTTTCTTTTATCCGCTTTCCTTATTCGTTTTCTTTAATTTGCGTAACGAACTAGGGAGGGGAACGAAATAGCGAGCGAGAGGACGCAGAACGACAATACCTCATAGCTCCACTTTAAGTCAATTTACAATTATTTTCTGTAAGCTTCTAATGCCTACGATCGCGATCGCCCGCTCCAAAAAGCCCAAAAAGCCCAGTGGCCGCCAGCCCGCGACCCGACTGATAGCATCCCTCCTCGGTTTGAGCCTTTGCTGGGGGGGGTTTCTGCTGCATCCTCGCAGCGCCCGTGCCGACAGCCCCGAGACGGCACCCCCAGAACTGACAACCCTCATCCAAGAAATTGATGCGGCGGCCAATCGCCAAGATCTGCGCGAGGTGATGCAGTTTTATTCTCGGAAATTTACCCATTCTGACGGTCTTACTTATAATACTTTAGAAAAAGCATTGCGCGAACTTTGGACGCGCTATCCCAATATTAAATATCGTACCGAAATTCTCTCTTGGGAAGCGGATGGCAACCAGGTGGTTGCGGAAACCGAGACCAGAATTGTTGGCGTGGAAACTCTGGCCGATAGAGACTTGGCTCTTACTGCTACGTTGCGATCGCGCCAGCGCTATGAAAACCAAAAACTGGTTCGCCAAGATATCCTATCCGAAAATACCGAGGTTGTTTCTGGAAAAAATCCCCCCGAGCTTACGGTCAATCTAGCGGATGAAGTAGGTATTGGGGAGCGTTTTGGTTTTGATGCAATAGTTACCGAACCCCTAGGTGACGACTTGCTTTTGGGCAGTGCTTTGGAAGAACCAATTAGAGTCAATACCTATTTCATTCCCACCAACCTGCGCATAGAAACCCTCTCTTCTGGCGGTATTTTTAAAATAGGTCAAGCTCCAGCCTTGCCAGAAAACCTCTGGATTTCTGCTATTTTAATTCGCCACGATGGCATAACCGCGATTACTAAGCGCTTGCGAGCGATCGCCGAGTAATCGCCTCTCATATAGCGGGTTTCAAATAAGTCTGCCCAGAAAATCCACAGCGCGATCGCTCACAATGGTAAGTAAGTCCGGAAGAATAGGGAGCAAGAATTTCAATGTTAGGACTAAAATTCTTCAGCGGTATTGCTGCTGCTGCTTTTACCCTGTCAGCGATCGCCATAACAGTCCGCACTGCCTTAGCCCAGAGAAAATTTATCATTCGCAACAATACAGGTAGCGATATAGTGTCCTTGCAGGTCTCGTCAGCCGGTAGCGGCGTTTGGGGCACCGACGAGCTGGGACCTTGGGCGATGGCTGACGGCGATACCGTGACTGTTAAAGTTAGCGGGGACTGCCTATACGATATCAAAGCCCTGCTAATTGACGGCAGGGAAATAGAACGCCGTCTAGTAGATACTTGTTCTAGCGCTTTTTTCGGCTTAGCGATTCGGGAGAGTTTTCCCGTGGCGCGAGGGTTTTTCTGCTCTAGCGCCTCTGGGGTGCCAGAAACTCGCTACCAGAATTCAACTGGCAAGGCTGAGGTCTGGATTCGGTGGCAATCCGAGTTTTTCGCGGCGGGGGGCTACGACCCGCTGACTCGCTGCCAAGAAGTGAGCGATCGCCTGGAAACCTACCGTCGCAACGATCGCTTAAATTACATTGGCATCGGTCGGATGAACGGCCAGAATATCATTTGCGCCCAGGCCAGCCCCCAGAATTGTGTCGGTTTGATTTATACCCTCAAACCCACTCAAGACCCGGCGGCTACTCTAGAACAATTTATGCAGCACCGCATGGGCCTGGCGGGGACAGCGCCTCTGTATGAAAGCGCCGACCCTGACGAAGATGCTGCGCCAGATGCTACAGGAGCGTCGTATTATATAGACGTGCGGCCGTTTTTGGAACGAGATAGCGATAATCCAGATAGCGACAGTCCAGATAGCGAGACTGCCCCCGCTACCCCCGCTACCTCTCCTTTTCCCAATAACGCGCCTAATAAAAACCCCCCCCAGACCCAAGAACCCAGGGAAGGTGGAGGGCTGCGGCAACTGTAAAAATGCACGGGACTTACGCAAAATATCTATATCTAAAGTTTGTAGGGGTTTGTAGGGGCAATCCCCCCGTGGTTGCCCCGTCGATAGTGTCGTTGCGTAAGTCCTGAATAAAAATCTAATAAATAAGAGCAAAAAAATGCTATCGCTAAAGCAGATAATTGGGAAATCTCTTATCGGCGCAATGCTGCTCGGTGGCTTGGCAGCAGGCTCAGCTCGGGCAGAACTATCCGTAGAAGAGATTAATTCTATAGCGCGGCAAACCACCGTGCTGATAGCACCGGGTCTGACAGAAGACCTGCTAGAGGATTTGGAAAACAATCGCAACAATCCTCTAGCCTCGGAAAAAAACCCAGACGGGTTATGGAATCCCGGGTCGGGAGCGATCGTTGCCAGAGAAGGAAAGACTTACTTTGTTTTGACCGTTACCCACAACTTCAAACAAAAACATTTAGACCAAGAACTATCTTATGGCATTCGCACCAGCGACGGAATAGTACACGAAGTAAAGACAATAAATGATGGTCGGGGTTGTCCCTTGACTGGGACGCTAACTCTAGGGACTCTGTTCAGATTCGGCTGTTATTCTCGAAATGTTCCCGGTCGAGTGGCTGGAGTGGATTTGGCTGTAGTCAGTTTCCAGAGCGATCGCAACTATCCCCTCGCTCCCTTGGGCGATCCCGATCTGGTCAACCCGGGAGACAGGGTTTACATTTCAGGTTGGCCGGATCCGGAAAAAGAACGCGATGCCAACGGTAAGTGTCGCGGCAAGGTAGAACGCCGACAGCGGCGCTTGTCTTGGGGGCCTGTAGCGAGCAAAATTAACCCCAGCCAAGGAGAATATGGCTATAGTATTTTTTACTTCGATAGCACTCGGGCTGGGATGAGTGGAGGGCCAGTATTGGATGCCAACGGTCGAATCGTTGGCGTTCACGGGCGAGGCTCCGGCGATAAAGGACAACTCTTAAAAAAACACTGCTCTATAAGCGCCGCACCCCAGAACGCTTTACTGGAGTCGGCAGACTTGGCAGACTTGCTCGGTTCCGACTCGGCACCAGCCCCTACAGATACGAAAACCCTACATAGCCGCTATAGCAGTTCTCAAAATGTAAACTTTTTTCTAGAGCTAATCGCAGAGGCAAGTATTGACATGGCCTTCAATCGCCAATCCTTGCTAGTCGCTAAAGTCGGCGATCTGACTTCAGGTTTTGATGAGCCAAACGCAAAAACTGGCATCCTGGATATTCCAGCTCGCGAGGATGTCATTGGTTCGTTTGACGATCCCAATGACGTGGTAGAGGATATCTATGAACTCTATTCTTTCGGAATCAAAAATATGATGAGAGACGAGCCGTCGGGAGGGGCGGGAAGTCTTTTACTCGGCGATTGAGAGCTGAAGCCTGAAAGCTAAAAGCTAAAAGCTATATAGAAAGATAAGCGACATTGCCAGAAAAACAGATTAGTTTACAGTCAAATCTTAGGTGAAAGGGACAAGAACTAAGATGCAAAAAGTTATCTGAAGCACCGATCGCAGAAGAACCAGAAGAACAGAACCTGCGTAGAGGCGTTTGGAACTCCGCGCCCCTGCCGAGATTCCAGGGCTCCCGAGCCGGTGCAAAACAAGGCAAACCGTTGTAGAATCTAAAAAAAAGCAAGGAGGTCCTCGCCCCAGCCCAGGAGCTGGTGCTTATAGGCTCGTTGGCGCGATCGCGATCGTTTGCGACAGCCAACTACGGAGGTAAAAACTAGCGCGAATTTCTCCCAAGGAAAACCCACCCGCTGCCGCCATCTGTGCAATGTCAGCGGGTAGAGGTGGGCTATCTTCCCACCCCGGCTAGCTGTTGGAGTAAGCCAAAGGACTCGTTGCCCCGAGTCCGAGGCTTACCCGAT
>JAAHFN010000025.1 GCA_010672965.1 Oscillatoria sp. SIO1A7 | reverse complement strand
AAAATTAAATATGAATGGCTTAAAATAGACGATTATTTTACCTGGGAAATTCTTGTTGACACTATTGAAACAATCCTACGAGAATTTGGAGGAGAAACTTATGTAATTAATTTTGATTAACTACTTACTGAAACCCTTAAGGGTTTCAGTGCGATCTGCGGTAAAAATTTTGCGAAATTTTTGAAAATTTGGTCGATCCGTGTTAAATTTTAAAAAACGGGGCAAACCCTCAAAAAACCTGCGAACGGCTTTGCAAAAAGCAGTCGTTGCGCAAATCCGGCCAAAGCCCATCGCCCTTCCCCAAGCGAACGGTAACGATAGGTCAAGTAACGCTAAAGGCCCTTGCATTATAAACTGGTCCTTTAAGTAGTTTTTTTTGGCCGCTACTCTGTTTGACGAGCTGAAAACACAGCTCGATATGCTTCTCGAACTAAAGAGAGAAGCTCCCCTTCTGAGCGATCGCACAATGGTGCAATCTCTGTCTTGAGTTTATGTATCACATAATCTCTATCATAATGAACAAAATAGGGGTCTTCGTCTTTAGGTTGTCTTAATTCGTTTACCCCCCCTGGTTCAATCATGGCTGGAGTGACTTTTTTTCGGTATCGATTACCTCGCACATCTTGCCATCTAATAATGCGCTTTTTCATAAAATTGCGTGTTACTTGACTTATTGTTATGATAGTAATGTACGGCTATTTTAAAATGATTGATGGCTATAAACCTAAAAAAGACTTTTAAGCAGCCAAAAAGAAAAAAAAAGCCCGACTTAAAGAAAAAAGGAGGTCAAGGTGGGCAGGGCGGGCAAAGTCAAGGAAAGGGCTATGACCAATACAAGAAGCAAGAAGAGGAGATGCTCGATGCGATTGATGACAAGATTGAAGCAGAGCGAGTAAAGCTTCAAATCGAACAAACCTTCGATCGCTGGCAATACCGGCTTGTCTTACGTCAGGAATTTGGCCCAGAATCAGGTAGCCTTTACAACAAGTCAATTTTCCTTGAGGACTTCCAGCAAGGATTCTCTAGGGCTTTTTATCGTAAGCGAAGGCTCACCAAAGAAGAAAGGAAAAGACTGCCTGTAGTTATACAGCTATCCAGACTTAAGCCCAGAGAGAGAGGCGCAAGAGATTACCAGAAGAGGGAAGACATTGGCCAACAACAAGAGAAAAAGAAACAGAAGAAACAGAAGAAATAGAAGAAATAGAAGGAAAAATTGGGAAGGCCAGTTTAATGACTTGACCAAGGGCGAAGTTCTTATTACAGATAAATTCCCAAATAAAACTCGCGAAGCTTATTTTAGCCTCCATGAGTTCTACCCTAGGAAAGATGTGGATGAAAAAGTCTTTTTGTTTGGGGGAAATCTGTCTATCCCCTTACAACTTTCCCAGACTTCAGCCTTAATAGATTATTTTTCTATTGACTGGACTCAGTGGATAGAAGAATTTCAGGAAGGTTTCAAGGACTGGCAAGGCAAGCATCCTAAAAGCAAATTTAGGGATCCCTCAAAACCCTGGGGATTGCAAGACAGAAAGCATCTGCCAGAGATAAGGGAGCTGAGCGATCGCCGCAAGCGTAACTTTGATTTCAAGGTGGTAGAATTCCTCCCGGACAAAAGCAAACCCCAGGAGAGCTATATTCTGTCGGGCACTTACCAAGAAATTGGGCTTCAAATCCGTCAGTTTTGGACTATGCGCCAATTTTTAGACGGCATGAATATCGGCCAATTCTTGGGATATCCGATTGTGCAATGGATGCGGCAAGCTCCAGTCTTGCGATCGAAGATCAGCCTGCACCTTGTGGCGGGCAAACTTTGGGAGGGAGAAATAGCCTTTCCTCAATATCAAGGAAAAAGAAGGCAAAAGTACACGTTATGGCCAGGACAAGTTTCTATTTTTGACCCTGATTTAAGAAAATTTACCTATAAGACTTTACGAAATGCCTGTGGGGGAAGTCGGGGTTTAAGCTGGGGCAGCTATACTGCTAGAGCTTATTTGGCTCCTCAATCCAGGGATAATGCTCCGCGATCGCGAGACGGCAAATCTGACGATAGACACAAGTCAAACTCTCAAATGGTTGCTCGCGGGGGGTCTCCGAAAGAAGCGAAGGAAAATTTAAAAAGATTTCTCGCTTTGAGTCGGGGAGAGCTAACAAGTGAGATTAGAGAGGGGTACGAACCCCCAAAACAAGGGGATCCAAGACCAGAACGCTATCAAATTTACCCGGGATGGGTGCGAGTTCAGCTTCCATCTAAGCAAACTCTAAGCAAAGCCTTTAAGCAAGGGGACTATGAAGACATAGTTCGTAACAAGCTCGAACACAAGTTTTTTTTAAGCTCAGAGAAAAAGCCTTTTGATGATTGGGAAAAGCGTCTTAAAGCAGCTTTTAACTTTAACTTTGAAACAGGTCGAATTGATTTCGTGTAATGAACTATAACGCTGGAACTGGCGCGACTTTAGTGGGAAAATCTTTAGAACACTTCCTTTACTTGCTCATCAAATTTGGGCAAGAGATGGAAGGTAATAAGGCAAAAAACACTAGCAATCAAAACTTAATTACTAGCGGCACTAGCGATGACGAGACCTCATTCACCGCTACCTTGAGTGGATTTCCTTTGCGGCTTGGCAATGACGGCAAACATGAGGCGATCGACTATTTAAGCTTACAAGCGACAGACTTTACCAATGGAACTGGCGGAGATTACGAAAGCGTGTCCACCTGGACTAATACTATTTGGCTGGTCTTACTAAAGCTACATGAGCAGCAATTGCTATCGACAGAAGAGCTGGACAATTTTTCTTTTGACGTAGAGGGAGCTGAATCTTTGACCTTCGGAGTCAATGCTACCTTTTCCGCAGAAATAAACTTTACTTTGCTGGAAGAGAGAGTAAAGCAACCTGATGGGACCAGCAGTTATGAATCAAGTGTAAAAACACTATTTGCATAAGTGCGGATTACCGAACCTTTAGATTGCTTGCATCAATCGCTTTAACTTTAAAAAAAAAATAATGCGATCGACCGAGTGTTCAGAGTTGTAAATTAGTTTTAAAGTTTAAAAGCTTTAATCCTTAAAACGCTTAAACAAATAAATGTTACGGTTGCATCTTGTTTATTTTTTAATTTCATGCTACTTTATGCAAAAGTAGCCACGACTAAGTATATGGCAATTTCAATTGGTGACTTAAAGTCCACAGGAGCTTTAAGCGGAGTAAGCTTAGACGCCACAGAATTTCCCGATTCTGCTTCTGCTGCCAAGCTTCTTTCGATAATAGCTCGCTCTTTCGGCCAAGCTCAAGCGACTCAGCGAGCTACTGCCGCTGCTGCAACTCCCCCGGGAGAGCAAGCCAGCCTTGTTGAACTTGCTACCGGCGGGGTTAGCACAGCCGAATTCCCTTCAGGCTCAGGAACTCAAGTCCAAACGTTAAGTTACGCTTTTTCTGCAAATTGGACTGAAGTCATTAGCCCTGGAGGATTTATCATTGATACGTTTACTCCATAAAAGTTTAAATTATGGCACCAACAACGGCAAAAATTGACCCGCAACTTTATGGACCTAAAAGACGAGTTGCTGTCATTCCATATAAAGATGCGCCTTTTTTGTATGGCTTTTTAAGTTCAGCTTCTAAGACCTTATCT
Organism: Oscillatoria sp. SIO1A7; assembly: GCA_010672965.1. Taxonomy (GTDB): domain Bacteria; phylum Cyanobacteriota; class Cyanobacteriia; order Cyanobacteriales; family Laspinemataceae; genus SIO1A7. Next base: position 157,565 of record JAAHFN010000025.1, on the reverse strand, counting down.
AAAGCTGCTGGATACGTTGAGCTGAACAGCAGCTCAGCTCCAACTCTTCCTGTTATATTTGGCGCTCAATATCCTAAGCCAGGAAGAATTGAAGGAGAAAAAGGGGCAGACGCAGGCAAAAGTACCTATGCAGACTTTTCTAAGGTCAATAACCCCGACAAAAACTATAAGCGGATTGCCATCCCTCAAACTAAAAAGCTACCTACGGCATCAAACAAAAGTATTCCAGTTTATGTTGAAATAAGAGACCCTACCGGGCCGCCCGACAAATTTTTCAAGTATGTATTTCGGGTCAACACAAACCGTTTAGCCTATGTCAAAGATGCTTTCAAAGATTTAGGCATAGTAGAGATTGACTCGAAAGTAAACCCGCTAGAGCTTTGCTATGGAGTTAATTATCCTAAGCCATCACACGCTTGCACAGAAAAAACGCTTGAAAAAGATGGAGAAACTTTTACAAGCCAAATTTGCATATTTGTAGCAACAAGCAAAATTGACAACTTACCTGATGGATGGACTATTAAAACTGGCAAAAACTCGCGAATAATATTACCAATCAGTTAATGCCCTGGACTACATTAGGAAATATTGCAGCGCTCTCCGCCCAAGAATACCTAAAAACAAAGGCTGTCCCCGCGCCAATAACAAATGTATTATTAGCTAAAGTTTCATTTTTAAGCGCGGATTGGAGCAACACTTTAAACTCCTATATTCTTCTAAGGACAGTCATCAGTAACGCTGAGACCACAGAAATGATAAGCCGATCGCACCAAATTGGCATAATAAACCAGCCTGTTTATCTTAAGCTAGACTTGCCTTACAATTACATAAAGGAAATGGCTCTTGGCGGAACTCCTTTATTTTTGCGGCTTGCAGTTCTCCGAATAGTTCCCCGACGCAGGTCGGTCGTCGGGGAGCCTCCAATCAATTTTTCAATACAGCATTGGCATTTATGAAAATAGAAGAATGGGAAGGTGCTTCAGCAGTTTGGGCTGGAGTCGAAAAATCATCTAAATGGCTTGGCGGATTGGTGGAAAGCTCTCACCCAGTATTAAAAGCTATAACGGGCAGGCTAAAAACATTCAACCCCTTTGGCATGCTAAACGGAATTGAAGGTTTTGCCCAAGATTTATGGGGAAAAACAGGCAAGGCTTTAAACGCAGGGAAAAAAGGATACAAGTTCTTGCGCGGGTGGTTTGAAGATGACCCAATAGGGGCTTCTGCTGGAATCATTGCTGGAGGGCTAGCCGTACCAGCGATTGTCTCAGTAGGCAGCTCTGTTGGCGGACTGGTCGCCGGAGGGATGGCAGCACTAGGAAAAGCCGCTACAGCCTACAAAGGGGCGATCGCGGCTGGAGGGGTACTAGGAGCAATACCTACCATTAAAAGTCTTGGAGGATTTTTAGTTGAGAAAAAAGAAGTAATTCTAAATTTTGATTGGAATATTTCTGATGAAGACATCAAACAAAGACAAGAAGAGTATTTGAAACAATTTGTAGAAAAAAGTGGAGGGATACTAGGAGACGCTTTGACTTCTCTTGTCTGTTCTGCTCATGCAGGTATGTCATCTGTAGAAATAGACTATGCGCTTTTGACAAAAGTTCATATGTTTTTAGACGATGAAAGTATAAAAGAAAGTAAGCAAGCACTCAAAGATTTAAGTATGTTTACTAAGCATACTGGCCTGTATTTGACGTTTTTGCACGCATTTAGCAATGTAAGAGATTGGATCCAAAGTGTGCCAACTGGCATCGAAAAATTGGATGAAGCTATTGAAAGCTGGGGCAAGGATGGTTCTGAAAGTTGGACGTTTGCTGAAAAAATAGAGGAAATAAAAAAAGTTGTCATTGATTCAAAGACGTTGGCAGGACTGTCTTTAGATTATCTTGATAGCTTGCTAGCTGGTTGCCACGATTTCTCTTTAACAGGATAATGGAAATTATTGACAATGCAATTTTAATCGCGACGCTTATAATTGATTTATTAGTTGCTTTAATTGCTTTAATAAAAATAACTTTAAATCATAAAAAAGCTATTGACAGAGATGTCAAACAAGAAAAAGCCATTGTTGAAATACAGTTATTTTTGCTAAAGCAAGGATTTAAGCCTGACGAGCTGTTTAAGTAATGGTTACTTTAGAAGATACAGGGCAATTTAGGGCTAGCCTTTCTGGAGCGTCAACGCAGCCAGTTAAAATAATTGACTTTAGGCAAATTGACAATTCAAAAAAAGAGGCGCTTCAAAAAGGCTATTTTGTAGGCACAGAAACGCGGATTGAAAGTTTGCGGCTGTGGATTAACATTTTTAATTTTCACAAAGATAATATTGCGAAGCCTCCTGAGATACTAGATGATGACTTTGAATCTGTAAAGGCTCAGAAAGTACTAGAAAGCTGGGAAGCCTACCCATTGCTAGCTGTAGAGCTTTTAGAGAGAGATAGCGACTCCCAGGCTTGGGAGGTAGTTGGAGAAATCAAAATTCAGAACAGGAAGTTCAGCTACTATGTTGATGGGTTAGTGCCGCATCTTACCTCGGATGAGGTGTTGCTGGTTGGAAGTGACTATCAGCTAGGGGCAAGACTTAAGGACATGGGTCATGGGCTGTTGAGCGGTAGCGACTCTATATCTATACGGGGCTCTTGGAGCCAGAAGCTAACTGGAACTCCTAGTACCCAAGGAATTGTCGATTTAGTCCAAAGGCAGGCCATTGGCTAGTAAAAGCAAGAAACAGAAGCGCAAGAAGAAGCAGAAGTCACAAAAAAAATCCAGTGATTTGGGCGATCGCTACTCCACTTCTGACACGGTGGAGATAGGCTACGACGAAATCTCTATAGATTTTGGGGCAGCTCAAGTAGAATTAACTTGGGACTCGATCGGCATTGGGAAAGAGTGGGACTTTGAAATTTTTGGTGCCGAAGTGGGGGTTGACGCTGGAGTTACCCTTTCTCGCGATGGATTGTCTGTTAACGCAGGAGTAAACCTAGAAGGCATAGTCGGGGCTGATGTGTCTATAGGTACAGATTGCTATGGAGTTGTCAATCTGAGGGCTTTGGAAGGGCTGATAGTTAAGAGCATCCTTTTTGAAGTTCCTGGATGCAAAGAGGAAGAGGAGAAAGAGCCGGAAGAGCCTGACCTCTACGAAGGGAAAGAGCCGCCCCAAGACAACGGTCCATTTGACGGCGAAAGTGACATCAAGGATTTATCTATCAAACCAGGAGAGATCCTCTATCCTGAGTTTATTCGGATCCAAAGGTATCGGAGGACTTATGCCTATTACATCGACCAGCCTCGCCGGGGCTATTACATAAGAGTAGGGCCAAAATGGCTCCCTTCTCCTGATGAACATCGGCTTCCTGAGAATGGGATGATACGGGGCGGAAGAAAGTACACGCCTACAATCACAAAACAATGTGATGGAACCATTAGCGTATCAGTAAGCGTAAGACTGGGGCGTAGCTGGAGGAATGGGACTTATACGATCGCCTCTCAAAGCCCGGATTGGCCAATATTTGGAGCTGGAGACTTGCTCTGGCTTCGCGAAAATGCTATAGGAAGCGGTTTTGCCCACGGCTCTGGATATTTGCACAGACAAGCAGGCAATGCAGAGGGTATATCCTCTGCGTGGGGTGCTGTAATCCACAGAAAATACGACAACCATGCGTACAACCTCTATGGTTACACTGAGTACAAAATTTTTATATCCTCAAAAATGCGTGCTGTTCGCTCTTTTCCTTGTCCTATCGCTCTCGATCCTAGTGGATTACCTCCTATGAATAACAAATGCTGCAAAGGGCTAAAAAGGCTTCTTAAGGAAAACAATAAGCTACTTAAAAAGAATAAAAAATTAATTGAAGAAGCCCATGAAGTAATTAACCCTGAAAGCATAAAAAATACTGAAATTCCTAAAAGGTTTCAATTTCCAGGGGCTTCCGGCAAAGTTAAAATAAAAGATTATCCTGAATTATTTAAAACATTGCTACTTCAAGGAGACAAAAATTCATTTGTCCCTTTTTCAGTAAAAATACTAGATACAGCGCCAGCCCAGCGCGGGAATCAAACAGAAGAGATACAATGCTATAACGAATCGCAAGCTCTGCGGCTTATATTAGAGGCTGTAAAAGAAAGCTCTGGCGACATTGACGCCCTTAGCGCTATTGGTGTCCGACTTGGCTACGAAGTCTCTATTATACATAGAATCGTTGCAAATATCTCAGTTACAGTTTACAACATTCAAAGATACTTAGGATATACACTTGAGCAAACTGTTCGACGATTAAAGTTAAGCTTTAACCCTCACGCAGGGACACAAGATGAAAGAAAGAAAAAAATAAACTCTAATAAAGAAAAAGATATTGAAGCTCTTTTGCCAGATTTGCTTCAATATTCTGAAGAAAAAATGGTGGTTCAAGTCTTTAAAGAAGAAACATTTCCTGGAAGACTTCAAAAAAAGCTACGACAACAGCTTTTAGATATTCAAAATGCTGCTCGTGGGAAAGGAAAGCCTAACAAGTTAGTTTAACACTTAAATGAAAAAACTTGAAATTTTAGAGCTTGAATACGATAATTTGCCAGGAGCTACTGGGCTGATAGAAGACGTGCAGCAAGAAATTGCTCAAGCGATCGATAGCCTAACCCCCGCTGACATTGGGGCGGAACCAGCGGGGACTGCACAGCAGGCAATCGGTAATTTAAGTCTGGCTGCTGCAGATATTGACGGTGCGGTTGCTCAAGCGGATTTTGAACGGTTGCAGGCGATCGTTGATTCTAGCCCTACCAATACAAGTATGCAGCAGGCTGTTGAAAACGCACTCGCCGGGTTGACTCCTGCCGATATTAAAGCAGAGCCAGCCGGGGCTGTAGAAAATGCGATCAAAAATCTGGCCAGCCAAGATGATATTAAAAATTTAAGGCAGGCGATCGCTCACAAGACAACAATCTACACACAATGGAACCCCGTAAAGGCTCTACTTTTAAGGCAGTGGTCCGATCACCACCATTGGCAATCTAGCGGGCATCTTGTTGAGATAATCAGCTCTTATCCTAACCTTGCTGATTCTGAATATTCTTCTTATCTCTGTGCTTACATTCGCGGGTCTATTAGGATTTCGACCATAATAGAAGGACGGTATAAACCTGAATGGTCAGAACCAGTTAATAGCGGCGTCTTTTATGACAATAGACCTCTTTATTATCGAGACTTGTCCTTGACTGTTCCTGCATGGAAGCAGTTAACAATATTTATTGCAACGACTTTGCCAGTGACGCAAAATATTAATATCAACAACCGAGCATATGTTTATTTTTATAATTAAGATTCACAATTGCTTGGCCGCTTAAGGTAAGCAAGGTTTAGAGCGGCTAATCAAGGCAGAATTAAACAATAAACCTTATTGCAATTTTTTTTGTTGAGCTTGGCAAGTGAAGTGCGATCGCAGTGTTATGTTGAAATGAAGCGGCAACAGAAAAAATGTAGGACTGAAAATCCTCGTGTCGGGAGTTCGATTCTCCCTCCTGGCATTATTATAACCCTTTTGAAACCCAGTCACTGACTGGGTTTCGTCGTTTTTAACGTTTCTTAATATTCTCAATAAGGCGGCTTATTGTCGGACTGCGCGCAAACTGCGCGCAAACTGTATGTCAAACTGCGCGCAAACTGCGCGCACAAATCGCTGAAACCCTTACAGGGCAAGAAAATGGCAAGGAGGACTTTTCGGGAGCTGCTATTTGCAACCGTTTTTTCCGTTTTCCATATCTAAATTGCATATTTAAGTAGAGCTGCCCGTTAACGGCTCAATTTATTGAAGTGCTTGTATAGCAAGACTTTGAGTCCTGCGATCGCTCGCGCCAGGAGGCAGTTCAGAGCTGGGGCATATACTTGCAAATTAGATGTACGAAGATGGCCAAAAAGGGGCGGTTTTTAGTCCTCCCCATTTTGATAGCAAGCTGGTATCGGGTTTGCGCTTAGATGTGGCGACAATAAGAGCGATCGTCCCAAAGCTGAGTAGGAGCGATCGCCTTTGTTGATTTTGAACCTGTGCTGCAAGCGCGGCGGTGAGCCAATCCGGTCAGACTTTATACAGTAAGCAGGTTTTTTATGAAGTCCTCAACCTTTTACATTTGCCCTAGCCGCCAAATTTTGATCGTCATGTCGTCAGACCCGCTGGCAATTGTTTGCCCGTCTGGACTAATAGCTACAGAATTGACCAATCCCAAGTGGCCAGACAAAACACTCAACGGTTCGCCTGTGGACAAGTCCCAAACTCGAACAGTTTCATCCTCGCTACCGCTGGCAAGTAGTTTGCCGTTATCGCTGACCACTACAGAACGAACTCGTCTCATGTGGCCGTAGAGAACGCGAAGTTGCTCCCCTGTGCCGAAGTTCCACAACTTAATAGAACTGTCATCACCACCGCTTACAAGGACTTTTTCTTTAGCAAGACCAAAGGCTAGCAGACGCACCACATTGTCATTGCTATCAGAAAGCGTGCTAATCAATTCGCCCGTACTCGCATCCCATAACTTGATATTGTATTTGCGGCTGCCGCTGGCGATAGTCTGCTTGTCGGCACTGATAGCAACAGAAAAAACAGTATCCTCGTGATCGAGGCTGCGAACGAGCTGCCCCGTGCGAGCATCCCAAACATTAACATTTCGTCCATGTCCATTAATTAAGAGTTGCCCGTCGCGACTAATAGTCAAGCAAGAGCAGCTTTGTCCCGAAGCAAAGGCATGAGCTTGATCTCCAATGCGCGGAACCCAAACCCAGATTTTAGAAGTGTGGCAGTTAGCAAGGGTCTGATTGTCGGCGCTAGCGGCGAAACGCCCCGAGCCATCAGCACCAGCGAGAGTGCGCTGCAATTCGCCGGTGTTGAGATTCCAACCCTTGATAGTTCCGTCCCCGCCGCCGCTGGCTATATGTTGACCGTCGGCAGCAATGGCCACAAATTTGACCCCGCCTTTGTGAGCCGAGATAGTGGTAATTGGAGAGAAGTTAATGCTAGGTTTAGATAGCGTGCTTGCCGGTCGTTGTTGGCTGAGTTCTGCTACTTGCTTTTTCAGCTCTGCAAGCTCTACTGCTAGCTGATCGTCGGCGCTGGATAGGGACACGCTCGGTTGTTGCTGGCGGATTTCTGCAAGTTGTTGTTTTAGCTCCGAAAGCTCCACCGATAGCTGAGCATATCCCTTTTCCAAGCTTAGAACTTGCTCTGGCAAGCCTCGAACTCGCTTGACGAGTTGAGCCACGATTTTTCGCAAGCTTGTTTGTTCTGTCATGTAATTGCGTGATAGCGATTCTATAAGCATAAGCCTAGACGCAACTATAAAACTAGGCTTTAGCTGTAAAAATATTTTTGCGATTCTTGAAAACTGCTTATTAAATCTTTAAGGCAAACCCCGTGGTAAGGCGTTGCGTATTTTTTGTTCATTTGTTGTGTAGCTACATCAGGGCTTACACCTGCTGGAGTCTGCAAATCCCTGCGACCCCGTGTCGGAACCCTAGGGTTCTTCTCAGACTCACCCAAGCTTAAACAAAAAGCCCCACGCTGGCAAACGTGGGGGTCTATCCAAGTTAAGTCTTAGACGGAAAATGAAGTCGTTAGGGAGTTGCAAAAAAAAGATATACCAGTTAAACTGAGAAACAGCAATGATTTTTGGCATGGCCCCCTATATTAATATAGGCCCAATTATTGGGGCTCCTGGGTTCTTATATTGTATAAAGCCCTGCATCAGAGCGTGCAATTGTAAGCGGGTGGCGCGAAGCGCCAGGGCTAAAAATTGTTACGCAAATGATTTAGATTAGATGTAATGTAAAAATGAGTCAATATTTTGCTAATTATAGACAGTAAATTTATAAAAAAAAAACTAATACTGTCTGGCTTTTGTTGGTGCATACAGGTCGCGAGGTAATAACTTTTCCTTACAGGCACTCAGAGGCAAAAAAATAATGGCACGCACAAAAACACAACTAGATTCTAAACTAAAAGCAACTCTTAAAGATGCTTCAATGAAATTAACAGGCCATAAGAAAAGAGCTTTTATGGCTAAAGCTACTTGGGATTATTTTGATGGAAGTCCTAGAAAGGCAGAAAGCTATATGGGATGGTCAAGAGAGGCAGTGGCAAAGGGAATGAAAGAGAGCGAAACAGGAATAATATGTTACGATAACGATAGAGCTAAAGGGAGAAAAAGAACAGAGGAAAAAGACCTGAAATTAGAAAAAGACATTCGGTCTCTGGTAGATGGTAAATCCCAGGCAGATCCGAAATTTCAAACAGTATTTTGTTATGCTAGAACCAGCGCACGAGCGGTAAGAGAAAGTTTAAAGGAAGAATTTGGATATGGAGAAGAGCAATTACCATCTCGTCAAACGCTCGGGACAATCTTAAATAGAATGGGTTACCTTTTAAAAAAACACAAAAAATAAAGCCACTCAAAAAAATACCGGAAACAGATGCATTTTTTGAGGATATATCGTAAGCAAAAAAGGCTTGCCTTGAGAATCCACTTTGTTTGAGGATCTCTATTGATACCAAGGCAAAAGTAAGGGTAGGAGAGTTTTCAAGAGGGGGGTACGACAGAACTAGAGAACCTCTCAATGCTTTAGACCACGATTACAACCCAACGGCAGTGTTAATACCTTTTGGTATTCTAGATATTGCCAATGATAGATTATGGATTTATTTTGGCAAAAGCAAAGAAACCAGTGATTTCATAGTAGATTGTCTGTATATGTGGTGGAACGAAAATAGTGAAGAATATAGAGAATACGACGAAATTATGATTGAATTAGACGGAGGAAGTGCTACTAGAAGTAATAGAAGTCAATTTATAAAAAGGATGGTATAATTTTGCCAGTATAGTAATTTAAAAATAAGGTTAGTATATTATCCTCCTTACCATAGTAAATATAATCCAATTGAGAGATGTTGGGCTTGCGAGTGAGAATTTTTGGAATGGAGCAATTTTAGATTCTATAGAAACAGTAATAGGGCTAAAAATATGACTAGGAAGGTCACAAAGCCAATAATCAAACTGGTAGAAGGAAATGATCCTACGGGAATAAAGCCATCGCAAGAAAAGTTGGATCGTAGTATTGAGTTTTGGCATCCATCGGTGGAGTTGCCATTATGGGACGTAACAATAATACCTGGAGGATAACTGGTATTTTATTTTCTTGCTAGTCCCTTAGTAGCATAGTAAAAAAAGCCGTCTAAAAAATCTTTGAATAGCTTGGATATCTTTGACATTTGAGTGGTTTAGTTGCGAGCATTTTTAGGGTAGTTATAGTAAATTTTATGCAAAGCACGTTAACCTTGAGGGTATAGATGAGTGTTATAGATGAGTTAACGATAAATTATTCCTCAATCTTTCAATGTTTTGCCTTTTTTGAGGTCTTAAGAAGTTGAATAACACTGATGTATTTTTTATGCTACATTTGTAGTGCGGAATATAGGCTATAATAAATTCAAAAACTACTCGCCAATGCCGCCGCGATCGCCGATCGCAATACAGAGTCGATTAACCTGCTCTCTTCTCACCTGGATAAACTAACTATCTCCATTGAGCGCGTTGCCCAAAAACAGGCAATGACGGCAATTACCGAAGCAGCCGTCAATAACCTTGCTGGCGTTGTTTTGCGCAATACAGAAAATGCCGAAGCGAACCGACAAGGGATGAGATAAATGCAAGCTGAGATTCGAGAAATGCAAGCCTAGGTTAAGCAAATCTGGAACTACTTGCTAGACCAACGGGCCAACGGCAAAACCGGCGAATAACCCTCAAAGATAAATCTAAAAGCAGACCCCCTTAGTCAATAAGGGGGTTTTGTTGTCAAAAAAAATGCCACTGCGCCCAAACTGTGCCCAAACTGTAACCCAAACTGTAACCCAAAAATCTCTGAAACCCTTACAGGGCAAGGATGTGGCAAAGAGTACAAAATGTGCTGCTCGAATTTTGCAATATTTAAGGCAGTCAAACTTGCATTACAATGAAAATATGGTCTTATAAATAGCATAGAATGACCGTAAAAGCCAAAGTTAAGTCTTGCGTAGGTAGTTCAACTTTAATTTTTTTAAAAATAAAGGGGCGATCGCTGGCGATCGCTTCCATAATTCATAACCAATGTTGGTTTATTCTACTCTAAATTGTCGGCAGCTTCGCGGCAAATTTCTTGACGAAAGGCTTGGAGCATTTGCGGCTCTCGCTCGGGATTGACATACTTAGCCAGGGTATTGGGGTCGAGGTCGGGAAACAAAGTGCTGCGCCTAATTACCTCGTAACCTTCAGTGAAAACACGCATTCGATATAGGCTGAATCCTTTATTTTTCCAAACCCACACCTCGCGAACGTTTAAGCCCTTGTATATTTCTAGTTTATCTATGCCGTCATTGGTAATCAGCACTTCTATCGCTAAATCTGGAATAGCTTTGCGGCTGTCGATGCAGTAGCTTTCATCGGGCTCTACTCCCCTGGACTTCGCTTCTCTGCGAACAGTTGTCGAGCCGCAACTAAATAAGCGAATATCTTTTTCTAAAGCATAGAGTTCAATCAAGCGAGCGATATTTTTTTTGATAGCTTCATGTTCGGGAGAAGCGGCCATAATTTCTAAAGTTCCTTCTAGATAGCACGATCGCAGTTGGGGGCGATCGCCAAACCCTTTGAGCAAGGTTTGATAATCTGCCCAGGTCACATTCTCCAACAAAAGGTGCGTTTTGCTCGCAGCGGGCGTCATAGATATTCTTCTCTGGTATAGGTGCGCTTTAGAGTTTCGACGGCTTTTTTACCTCTATACTGGCGATCGCCCCAGACTGCAGTTGGCCAAAAACCACAGCTAAGGGTTGCAAATAAATTATAACTTAATCTCAAAAAAATGACTCTTATTGATCCCGATCGTTTAACTTTTGTAAAAAGAACAGAAAGGAGCATCAAGAGGCTTTGTTTGCATGGCCGCGCCTTTGCTTTTATAACCATTAGGGAATCAAGGGTCTCGATCGCCGATAATAGACTCGGGCATCAAGGCCGAATTGACGCAGTAAATTGCTTTCTTGTTGGGCGATAGTACTGCTAGGGAACGGTCCAATTTCGACGTGAAGACCGATCGGCTCTTCTCGGACAGTTATTTCGTTTTCGCTAATTCCGGCGTCAACAGCAAGCTGGGCAATCCTTCGTAAGTCCGGCCTGCTGCTGGGGATAACTACAACATAGGCATTTTGGTTATCAAAAGACCCGTTTCTTGGCAGCTCCGAAGGGAAAGTGTCGGACAATAAATCGTCGTCCTCAAAAGGAGGAGGAATAAACTCGCCATCAAAATTATCCCTAAACGATACCTCTGGCCGAGTCTCTTCTAAAGTAGCGATCGCCGCCCGCACGCCATCTCGCTCCAGCTCTCGGGCTCGCCGCTGGGCATTAGAGCGAATGCTAAATACCCCAGCCTGAATCACCCTTCGTCCTCGATAATTAGAGCGAAAAGCCTCCGGTTCCACCAACCTAACCCGTTCTAGAATGCGTTGATTATCTCCGGGAATATAAACCAAGTAGAGTTTGGAGGTTGTCTCCTCAATGCTGGGCGGGGGAGAAAAATTGTCTAGTCTAGGCTCGTAGATCGGCAGAAGCTCTGGATCTTGATAAAATCTTTCCCTATGATTGCGCTGGAAGCTAGAATCATCGGGAAATTCAAAACCTTGAGCTATTCTCAGGGGTTTTCGGAGCGGTTCGGCGCTTGTCGGACGGGAACTGCCGAGCCATCCGGCGATCGCAAACAGTAAATAAGCAGCGGTTATTCTCAAAACACCAAAATTCTTTATCATAGTCTTTTAATAGCTAGCAGTTTACTTTTAGCAGTTGACGGCTAGTTAGAAACTATCCACTATCCTAATTTGTTATTGTTTATGGAACAATAGGCGTTAAGTCCAGTGAGGTTTACATGAACAAGGTTGTCGTTGGCCTCTCCGGTGGGGTGGATAGCTCCGTAGCGGCTGCAACCCTACATCACCAAGGATATGAAGTCGTTGGTCTGACCCTTTGGCTAATGAAGGGCAAGGGTCAGTGCTGCTCTGAGGGGATGGTCGATGCGGCCTTTATTTGCGAGCAGTTGGGCATCCCCCATCACATTGTCGATAGCCGGGAAGTATTCCAAACCAATATAGTCGATTATTTGGTTGCTGGTTACAGCAATGGTATAACTCCCCTGCCTTGCTCTCAATGCAACAAGGCAGTCAAGTTCGGCCCGATGCTGGATTACGCTCGGGAAAAATTGGGCATTGATAAAATCGCTACCGGACATTATGCCAGAATAAAATACGACGAGAAAACCGATCGCTATCAGTTGTGGCGAGCTGCAGACGCCAACAAAGACCAGTCTTATTTTTTATACGACCTCAGCCAAGAGCTGCTGTCGGGATGCTTGTTTCCCTTGGGCGAAATCCCTAAGACCGAAACGCGGCAACTGGCCGCCAAGTACGAGCTGAAAACGGCAGATAAGCCTGAAAGCCAAGATCTGTGCTTGATTGAAGCCCACGGGTCGATGCAGAACTTTTTGGAAAAATATATTAACCAACAAAAAGGGGATATTGTCGATCGCGAAGGGCGGGTTCTCGGACAGCACGATGGCATTCATCGCTATACCATCGGTCAGCGTCGGGGAATTGGGGTGGCGGCGGCGGAGCCTTTGTATGTAGTGGCGTTGGACCCGGCAATGAATAGAGTAATTGTAGGCGATCGCGCTACTGCCGTGAAGCCCGATTGCACCGCAACCAGAGTTAACTGGGTCTCTATACCCCCACCGGCGAGCCCCATTCGCACTCAAGTCCAAATTCGCTATCGGACTCGTCCGGTCCCCGTAACTTTAATTCCTCTAGCTGAAGAAGGGCAAGAGACCAAGGCGACCAGAGCCAAACTTATCTTCGACGAACCCCAGTTTGGAGTAACTCCCGGTCAAGCCGCTGTCTGGTACGATGGCGATATGCTTCAGGGTGGCGGGATTATTGAAGTTTAGGAAATTGGGCATGGGGCATGGGGGCATTGGGCATTGGGCATTGGGCATGGGAGGAGTCAAAAGTGAAAAGTGAAGAGTTAAGAAAGCCAATTATTCACTATTCACTTTCCCCATGTCCCCCGGTCTCCCGGTCTCCTGCCCCATGTCCCCCGGTCTCCCGGTCTCCTGGTTCCCCGGTTTACCGGTCCCCTGTCCTCCAATTTACTGGTCCCAATGCCAAATGCCCCATGCCCCATGCCCCATGCCCCATGCCCAAAATCATTTGCAGTAAACATAAAGAGGAATTACCTTGAGTCAGCATTCAGAAGGCATTGCTCCCCACGGCGGCCATTTGATAAATAGAATTGCCACACCTGCTCAGAAGCAGGAATTTCTAGAACAAGGGGAATCTTTGCCCCGGGTCCAGCTTACTCCTCGCAGTCTCTCGGATTTAATCCTAATTGCCATTGGCGGCTTTAGTCCGTTAGCTGGCTTTATGGAGCAGCAAGATTACGATCCGGTCGTCACGGATATGCGTTTGGCCAACGGTCTGCCCTGGTCGATTCCGATTGTTCTTCCTGTCAGCGAGGAAGTAGCGGAACCCCTTAAGGAAGGGGGCTGGGTGCGCTTGGACGATCCCAGCGGTCGCTTTGTAGGGGTCTTGGAGCTGACGCAAAAATATCGCTACAACAAAGCTCTGGAAGCATCTTCGGTTTATCGCACCGAGGATGTCAAGCACCCTGGGGTGAAAGTGCTATACGACCAAGGGCATATAAATCTCGCAGGGCCAGTGTGGTTGCTGCAACGAGATCCTCATCCCTTGTTTCCCAAATACCAAATTGACCCGGCTGACTCGCGATCGCTCTTTGTCAGTAAAGGTTGGAAAACTATAGTTGCTTTCCAAACCCGCAACCCCATCCACCGGGCCCACGAATATATCCAGAAATGCGCCCTGGAAACTGTCGATGGCTTATTCCTGCATCCCCTAGTCGGTGCGACCAAAGCCGATGACATCCCAGCAGACGTGCGGATGCGCTGCTATGAAATAATGCTCGAAAAATATTTTCCGCAAGACCGGGTGATTATGGCGATCAACCCATCGGCCATGCGTTATGCAGGGCCAAGGGAAGCGATTTTCCACGCCCTGCTGCGAAAAAACTATGGCTGCACCCATTTTATCGTCGGCCGCGACCATGCGGGAGTGGGCAGCTACTACGGCACTTATGACGCTCAGCATATTTTTAACGAATTTGAACCGAGCGAACTGGGCATAACACCAATGAAGTTCGAGCATGCCTTCTTCTGCACGGTGACCCAGGGGATGGCAACGAGCAAGACAAGCCCCAGCAACCCGGAACAGCGGATTCACCTGTCGGGAACCAAAGTACGGGAAATGTTGCGCAGCGGTCAATTACCACCGCCAGAGTTTTCTCGTCCCGAGGTAGCCGCAGAGCTGGCTCGCGCCATGCGGGTTCCGGTGGAATCTTATTAAGAGTCGGGATGTGGCCTAAAGAGCTGCAATGAGTGTATGCACTCATTGCAGCTCTTTGCTATTAGGTTCTATTAAGTCAGTTGCAGTTAATCCCCGACGGGATGACAATATAAGCTCATAAGCTAACAGTGGGATGTCAGGAACAGCAAATGGGAGTCAATAGAAGGAAATTGCTGCAACGAGCCAGCGGTTTGCTGGCTGCTTTGGGAATTAGCGAGACTTTACTGTGGCGCTCTAGCTCTAGTTATTACCAAGCTCTGGCAGAACCAACTGCTCGCAAGTTGGCCCTACTGGTGGGTATTAACCAGTATCCAGATGGGACGCCCCTTGCCGGTTGCGCGACCGATGTGGACCTGCAACGGGAACTGCTCGAAAATAGGTTTGGCTTTAACAAAAGCGATATTGTCACCCTGACAGACGATCGAGCCACAAGGGCGAACATAGAGGAAGCCTTAATCGACCACCTTGGCAAGCAGACTCGTTCTGGCGATGTAGTGGTGTTTCATTTTAGCGGTTACGGTCGTCGTTTGAACTGGGCAAACTCCCCAGAAGGAGCAAGCAGTTTAGTGCCGGTAGATGGAGGAGTGCCAAACTCAGATGGGCAGGAAGTTAATGACTTGCTGACGGAGACTCTTTGGCTGTTGCTGCGATCGCTGCCTACTTCTAGGGCGATCGCGGTTTTGGATACTTGCTTCGCCTACCCAGGTAGCAACTTACAAGGAAATTTGCGGATTCGCTCTCGCCCTAGCACGCCAACAGCACAACCCAGCAGGGAGGAAATAGCTCTGCTCGAAAAGCTGAAAATTACATCTAAAAGGGGGTCGCAAAGTCCGCTTCCTGGAATCATCATAACTGCAACAGGACCAGAGCAATTAGCGGCAGAGACCCGATGGAATGGTTTCGGTGCGGGACTGTTCAGCTATGCCTTGACCCAGCATTTATGGGAAGCCACACCAGCTACAACCCTAAAATTCAGCCTTCAAAAAACTTCCTGTAGCGTACAGCAAATAACTGGAGAGGAACAACAACCCCAGGTTGCCCAAGGTCAAGATCCCGGTACTTGGAATAGTATCTTCATCCCCCCATATCAGCCCGGTGCAGATGGGGCGATCGCTCTTGTGGAAGAAGGGGGCAAAACCGGACAAGTCTGGCTGGGAGGATTGCCCGCGAAGGTTCTAGACTCTTACGGGGAAAACTCCATTTTCTCTGTGGTTTCCCAAAACAATAAAAACAATGATTTGACACCTACACCTGCATTATTGCAGATTCGTTCTCGGGATGGCTTGCGAGCCAAAGCGCAAATTGTAGGCAAAGCAGAAATTCCCCTCCAAAAAGGGCAACTTCTACAGGAATCGATTCGAGTCATACCTCGCAATCTTAAACTTACCGTAGGTCTAGACCCCAGCTTAGAACGCATTGAGCGAGTAGATGCCACCAGTGCTTTTGCTTCAATTCCCCAGGTATCGGCAGTAGTAGCGGGAGATACACCTGCTGATTGTCTGTTCGGTCCGGTGCGCAAAGCCCTGGGTCAGAATCCAAAAGTTGCTTTGGCTTCCATTCCCAAAGGAAGCTATGCTTTGTTTTCTCCGGGAAAAAATCTACTGCGCAATACTATGGGAGAAGGTGGCGAGGCAATTAAATCAGCAGCACTAAGGTTAGTTCCAAAACTACAAACTCTGCGAGCGGCAAAGTTAATTCGCACGACAGCTAATGAGAGTTCTTCTCGTCTGGGGGTAAGGGCAACTCTGGAAATGTTAGAACCCCAGAAAAAGGGACTGATTCAAGCCTTTACTCGCCGAGCGCCTTGGGCTGTGCCGTCAAAAGGCGTTCTCTCTACAGAAGGTGTAGAGGGTAGTATTTTATCGTTGCCTCAAGGCAGTCGCATTCGCTACCAATTGCTCAATTATAGTAAAAAACCACTTTACTGCTTGTTATTTGGCTTGCATAGCAACGGCAGCACATTCGCTCTATATCCTTTTTTCCATTCTCCCTCCGACTCTAGCGATCGCCCTCAGCTCGAACAGAACCTTATTCCCCCAGGTACTAGCTTGACAATTCCCAAGGAGGGCGGAGGGTCTCCTTGGTCTATTAATGGTCCCCCTGGACTAGCAGAAGCTCATATTATTTGCAGTACCAGTCCCTTTACTCAGACATTTATGGTATTGGCAGGAGCCATGACTTCTCAAAGAGATATGCAGGGAACGATCGATCTGCGCGATTCCTTAGCTTTTGCCGGAGCGGTTTTGCGAGACTTGAACGAAGCCAGCAGCAGCTCGGTACAATCCTCTGGTATCTCTGCAGATGACTGGAACCTAGATGTCAATCATTGGGCTACTCTTAGCTTTATTTATCGTGTGGTTTAGTTCTAGGGGGCAGTATTTAAAATTGTCTTATTTTTATTTTTAAACAGCATCCGGGGCATCGAGACCGAACCTAAAGGGGGGAGGGGGGACAAGGGGACAAGGAGACCGGGGGACCGGGAGAGCGGGAGATGGAGAGATCGGGGGACGGGGAAACAAGTCCCCTTGTCCCCCCTCCCCCCTTGTCCCCCAGTCCCCCCTTGTCTCCCTGCTCCCCTGCCTTTTAAGTGGCGATCGCCACCTTATAGATTTTACCATCTTGCTGTAGTTTCAAATTATTACAAGATTGCAGTAATTTGATAAATTTATTACCCAACTGCAAAGTTTGCATCACTTTGGTAATAGGTTGGCCGTATTGTTTGTAAAAGGCCGTGGCCACATCAGAAATAATAATATAGCTACCTGGAGACTTAGCGGTATAAGTTTCAATAATTTTGATTACGATCTTTTCTAAGTCGGATCGAGAGCTAATATTAAATACAGTAGTAATTTCGGGGGCAGGGGATTGGTTCGCTAGAGCTACCCTATATTCCTTGCCGACTAATTTTAGCTCGAAGAGGCTAGGGCGCGATCGCAAGTATTTAATTAAACTAAAATCGGGCTTAAATTTCTTTACTATTAAATTAATATCTTTGTCATATTGAGCGCGAATATGCTTGATAATCCTATCGGCTGAAATATATTCCAAAGCCCCGCCTTCAGTCATATATCGCACGCAGTCGAGCATAAATTCATCCAACATATTTAGAGAATTAACACTCAAAACAGAAAGATGCGATTCGATCGCTTTAAGAGCTTCCGTATCCGCAGAAATAATTTGAGGCTGTTCTGCAAGGGTTGAGGCTAAATCGGCCTCGTTAGCATTGGCCGAGACAGGGGCTTGTTTTTGAAAGCGAGCAATCAGGTTAGACAATTGAGCTACTTTCTCCTCAATTGAGGAGGATTCGAGTTTGTCGATATTCTCTTCTAGTTCCCGTGCCAATTCTTGAAAAAGATTGCGACTAATTGTATTTATAGAAAAAAATCTAACTTCTCCGTTATAACGATTTTCAATCTCTATAGTATCCTTATTTCTCCTTACTCTATAAACTTTAAAGCCTTGATTTTGCAGGGAATTGCACAGATGAAGTAACAAAGTATCTGCAGAGCAAACAAAAACCTCTTTGGTATGGGGGTAATAACGATGAATTGAAGCTCCCATTGCAATCATGTGGGCATCCGCACCATTTTTGGCCTCCGGAGCGTGGAGCAATTGGTAGCCGCGAGCGTGGAGTTCGGCGTCTTTATTGCCTAAGCCGGGATACCGCCAATTGGCAAAAGCAATCTTGACTTGCAAAGGATAGGTGCAGAAATCGGCTAATATTTTTTCGGCATTTGCAGGGATATTCGTGTTTTCGGCGTCTAAAAGCAACACGGCGATCGCCCCTGTTTTTTCCCTAGCTCCAGACTGGGAATAACCAATATTTTCCTGGGCAATGCTTTCCTGGGTAGCATTTTCCTGGGCAATGCTTTCCTGGATATAATTTTCCTGGGTAATGCTTTCCCGAGAATAGAGAACGCGACCGATATCGGTCATTATGCTAGCAAACTCTGAAGTTAAGAAAAAACTTGGAACCGTAAAATACGTCCATATTTTCATAATTTGCCTAGTTAGGGAAGCTCGGTCTGAAGCGCGACTCAATTTTGCTGCCAACCATGCGCTTAATTTCACTTTAAAATTTGGTTGAATAAAGCGACCGTCCCTAAACTTCTCGGAGAGCCATTCCGGATGGTGCCTGGATATAGAAACAATCCCATCAGAGAGATAGTCGCAAATCAATCGAATAACAGCATAATCTTTTTCTGGCTTTACATTGGAGTCATCTGACATAAGGCTTATAGCTAATCGCAGTCTCTTAGGTTTTCTAATCCCGTTTGGCTTGGCAGAAGTTACAGCCGTGAAATCTGGCCTTCGGGAATAGGCAAGGCACGAACCCATAATATAAGGAAACAAACCGAATTGTTATGCATTTGAATTATGGCCAGAGACCTGCGGGGATTCCTGAAACTGCTAGAAGAACGGGGGCAACTGCGACGGATTAGCGCCTTGACCCAGATTTGGAGGTTGCGGAGATTTCTAACCGCCTGTTGCAAGGGGCGGCCCAGCATATTGGAAAATGTAAAGGGGACCGAGCATCCCATAGCTATTAATCTAATAGGAACTCGGCCGCAAGCTGGCAAAGAGCAAAAGCCCAAGCCACCGAAGAAATTTCTTAGTACCAAACTTAAGCTATTCAGCAGTACAATCGCGTAATAGTACCCTTGTCATCGTCCCGACCATCCCCTAGAAGACCGGATAAAACGGCTGCATTCATCTCTTCCAAGCTCATATTAACCATCACCACATCAAAACCATCCTGCTTAGCAAGACTTGGGACATACAAAATTCCTGAGGGTCGGTTCGGCTCGAAGAGCCAGCCTCGCTCTGATAATTTATTCATGGTTTGCCGGTCTGCCAATTGAAACCGACCCCGATAATCTAGATTAAGGACAGACTCAACGACAAATCCTTGCTTTATTAGGAAAGTTCGGACAGCTAGTGCCGGAAATACGGCTGTCAGGCGTGGGTTGCAATCGTATATAAATTCGTATTCACCTGACTCATTGAGAATGGCATCAAAGCCGATAGGGCCGCAATAACCTTCCAATACAAACTGGCTCGCCAGATTGCGCACCTTGGCAAAAGGGATAAGATTAGCAATGCGGTTGGCAAGGTCTGTTGACAACCAGGCACCAAGATGATGTTTGTATTCCGGATCCGAGTACACTTGCGCGGCAATTGCTAGGACTTTGCAGTCTCCGCTTGGAGCAATCCACAAGTTGTAGCCAATTCCATAGGGCAATAATGTATCGGGCTTTGCAGTACGGCGGATGTGCCGCTGCACGATTATCGAAAGGGGTTGTTGGCTTCTTTTTTTTGTCCAGGCAGTGGCGTAAGCCGCCAAGGTTTCTTCCGGCAATGTCATTGCCGACCAGGTTTGCTGTGCGCTTATAGCTGCACGCAGTTCTGCCAGACAATAGCTGCTATCCATTAAGCTTAAGCTGCCCAACAGTTCCTCTTTGAATGCGGCGTATTTTTCCCCATAATCTTTCTGGGTCAAAATTGCCGCTGCATTGCCGCCAGAGTCGAAGCTAGATTTAATATAGAAAGCGGTCGGAGATATTGCATCATTGGTTGCAGCTATAAACCTCTGAGATAGGTCGCTCCAAGTTCGTATATCCAGCAATTCCTCAATTGTGAGGGTGATGGTTGGCGCATGCAGGGGCAAGGTATCTTCTGGAACTGCCTGCAATAATTTAACATAGGATAATTTGTCGTGAAATCGGATGGCTATTTCACCTGAAAGCGCCAATTTATAGAAATCTATAAAAGAGGGAACAATGTCCCTAATATGCTGTAACCATTGGCCGAGCAATAGGCTGAGGGTCGGCGATACTTGATTGCAGAATAAGCCCGTTGCATTGATGCTATCTCTAACTTCGAGACGTTGCATTTGGCGTTCGAGCAGTGGAGTGAAAGGCACCTCACAGCGGTATATGTCACAAGGAAGGAAGCATGGTTCTGGCAAGAATAGATTGCCCCAAACCCCGTTCCAGGCGTCAGACTCTAAGAGCCGTTGTCGGAGATTCTCTATCGACTGGGTATATATATCAAAATGTTCGTCGTTAAGAACAAAAAAAATACTCCGCAAACCGACCATGCTGTTGTAAGCAAAATAGCGGTCTTGACAGCGATATATAAAGGAGGGATCGCCTTCGCCACTATCCAGGAGCAAAAAGCCAGAATTGCAGACCAGTGGCAGGGCAGTAGAAGATCTATTGGCAGATGCTCTGAAGGAAAAGAAGAAATTATTGGGATTATCTGCATACCAGCAATTGGTATTGGGATTGTTCATTAGCCGGTTAGAGTGATTTTGCCAATGCCCGAACTAAATGGTCGATATCATCTGGGCTGTTGTAGCCTTGCACTGAAATGCGCATCCGTGGTTGGTCGTACACGACATCGATTGAGACATCAATACCATGCTCGTACCTTAGCTTGTCCCGAAAAGGAATGGGATCGATATGTTGCGGCAAGAAGACGCATGCTATTTGGGCAAACCACTCCTTAGCACCTGCTATAGATTGAAAAGGAGGTTCTCCAACGGTTTCGCTGACCCGTTGCTGGGCTTCGAGGGCTAGTTCGTGGCACTCCTTGCGCACCAAGTCCCAGTTATTTTTTTGTTGAAAGGCAATGGCTGCTGGCACGGTCAGGAATGGCGATATGTCGCGGCTGCCCTGCCACTGGTGTCGGTCGACAAACTGTGAAGGACCCGGCTGTTTCGGTTCCCAGCCCCAACTGAGGACTAGGGGTTCGAGCAGATGTTGAACTTCGGGACGGGCAAACATAAATGCCGAGCCCCGGGGGGCACATAACCATTTATGGGTGATGCCAACATAAAAATCCGATCCAATGGCATCGAGATCGAGGGGTATTTGTCCGGGGGCATGGGAGCCATCGACGATGGTCGTAATGCCTGCCTCGCGGGCGCGCCGACAAATTTCTTCCACTGGCAGGATTAGACCGCTCAAAGAGGTAATGTGGCTGATGAATATCAGCCGCACGCGGGGGTTGACCTGGGACCAAAACTGTTCGACGAATTCGGCGTGGGTCGGTACGGGGATGGGGAGGGGCACCTTTTTGTAAGCAAAGCCACGCTGCGAGGCGAAATAGCGCCACATCCTGTCAACACCACCATGCTCTTGATTGGTGGTTAGCATTTCGTCATTTGGCCCCAATTTCATGTTGCGGGCGATTATGTTGAGGCCAACCGTACCGTTTTGCACATAGACAATGTTGTCTCGCTGGGTTCCTAAGTATTCGGCCAGAATATGTCGAGATTCTGCCAGCCTTTCTTCGCCGTGGCGGGAGAGAAAGTCAACGGGCTCAGCTTCAAATAGACGCATCCATTCGAGGTAGCGATCGTAAACCGGACGAGGCACTGCCCCATAGGCACCATGATTGAGGTAACAAACATTGGGATCTAGCATGAACTGCGATCGCAGGGCAGTCCCGATGCGAGAAAATTGCGCGGTTGCTATAGTCATAATGTTTTGGATTTATTTTGCACCATAACACTCTGGTTTTCATGGGCTTAAGAAGAGTACGAGAAGAGCATGACTTTTCCCTACACCCTACACCCGACACCCTACACCCCACACCCTATGCTAGGGTAGTCTATCTAGGTAGAAAGCCGATTCCTACCCCTTCAGTGCTTTCATATTCTAGGAAGACTTTGGTGCGTTCCTCCAGCAGGGAGAGTAAGGAATCTAGTTCTTGTCGATTGCGAGACATTACGCTGTCAAAAAACGCAGACTTATGGAAATGCCGAAATATAATATTGTGAAAGACGAGGGCGCTACCTGGAGCCATTTTTGGTAGAACTGCTTGAAGGATAGGCAGATATACTGCTTTTCCGCGATAGCTGGGGTTTGGATGGTCGCACGGACATTCTGCATCAATGACGACCATATCGAAGTTTTCCGGGGAACTTTGGCAAAAGGCAATCGCATCTTCCACTACTACTTCCGCCTTGTCGCCAAACCCAAATTGATCAATATTTTTCTGGGCAATGGCCGAGACATCGGCATCAATATCCACCAGCCATGCCCGACCGCCTGCAGCTTGGATGTTCGGCAAAGCCCAATGAGCCCAATAGCCGTAATAGGATCCGAGGAACGCCACTTTCTGGGGTTGCAGGATATTGCAGAGGGCATAGACTAATCGTGCCTCTTCCGCTGCTATGTAGGTCGCCTGATTCCCATGCCAAAAGTGGTTTTCTGTTTTCTGCTCGTATGCTGAATAACCAGCTTCATCATAGTTAGACGAGGGCAGCCAACCTCGGATATGCAGATCCTCAAGAACATTGCGAACGAATTGGGCGGTATTGGCAGGGAAGCGACTGGCGAAGGGAAAGTCACCGGCAGCAATCCCATCAGGCAGCCCGTTTTTTTCCAATGCCAAGAGTTGGTCGGCGTATTGATGTCTATCTAATTTTCCTGCCAGAAAATCTTGATAGAATGGATAGGGGAGTAATGTCTTGTGAATGCGATCGTGAATCGGACCTGGCTTTGTATTGTTTTGATTCATTATGCTAAAGTCTTGCAGGTTTGAGTTAGTTCGGGTAACAATTCTAGTTCGGCAAAGGCAGCAGCAATTCTGTCATTGTCAAATACGCCGTGGCGATAGAATAATCTCAGGGTAGCGGCGGCGGCAGTTCGTATATCTCGGGCAACATTGGCTGGATGATAGGAATCATTAATTACCCTTGTTGCCCGATCGCGGGTCAAACCAATATCTATCAGGCAGGAATGCATGAAGCCAAAGTCCGGGACAAGAAAGCTGTAAATATATTTAGGCAACAAGCAACCTAGATCTATTTTTTCTTGCTCTGTAAATTGAGGCGATACAAACTTAAAAATTTGCTTAAAATATTGGTGATGGTATGCCTCATCAAAGGCATGGTCGCTAATGACATCGCGTACCCCTTGAACCACGAAAGTATCTTTTGGTATTTTTTCAAATAACTTCGAGATCAAAGTTTCCGAGACTATCGCCACACAAAGCAACGCTTTTTCTTTCAACTCGTTAGGTACTTCACTAATCAATTTTTGAATGTCCCAGTAGAAGGGCGGCGGTGAGTTAGACGTTTTTATGCCCGTAGCATTCTCTACTTGTATTTGAATATCGCTGACCAGCAGGGAATGGTATGCTTCATCTACATAAATTCGATAAGCATCTTGTCGCATCTCTACTGGCAAATCAATAACATAATTGTGTGCTAACTTAAACACCACCTGATTTACAATGCCATGTTCTAGATGGTTGGTAAAATTAAGGTGATTTGCCAGACTTTTGGCGAGAATCTGTTGCCGCAGATGGCGCTCCAATCCGCTCAATAGGGGGTGGTTTAGCACCGTAACTAACTCTGGCGAGTAAAGCCATTTTTCAGACAGCTCATTCCAGGATAACTGGCGAGGTGGCCTAGAGCGAACAGTCGCCTTGGAAGACCATGCGCTCATTATGCCTTTGTATGTCATAATTTTTGATGTCTTAACAAAGATATAATTATGTTTGGCAATGTTAGCTTTGCAAAGCTTCTACTTTAAACCTTAGACGACCTTAAACCTATCTTAGACCTTAGACTATTGGTCGGCTATCGGACTAATAGAATTTGGTGCGACCGGGTCAGGCAGATTTGGGTTTTCGAGACAATATTAAAAGGTAAAGCCCCTACGAGGCCGCGCCTTTAATTGCCCTAACCAAATATGCGGAATGCTATATCGATATAAGTCAGCCTTCTTTTGGGCGCTCATGGCAGTTACAGCAAGGTTTGAGCTTCGTCAAAGGTTGAGATTTTACATAGCAAGTACGGAAGAAAAGATTAAATTTGCAGAGTAATTATAATGCAGTGCCATGTAACAAACAACCCAACTTATAAAAAATTAACAGAGCTTCTCAGGAATTGACGTATCTAGCTACAGGACTTACGCAGAGCATGGAAGTCTAACCCCAAATGTAGGGGCGATTCGCGAATCGCTCCTACACATATCTCAGGAATTGACGTATCTAGCTAGTTGGAAGACTGCGATTATCTTATCCAGATGCAGGCCCCCTTATTAGGTTTTATCTCGGGAGCAGAAACTCTTAACCAGGGGGAATCCGGCGGGTTTGAACCCCATAATATAAGGAAACAAACCGGATTGTTACGCATTTTCATTATGGCCAGAGACCTGCGGGGATTCCTAAAACTGCTAGAAGAACGGGGGCAACTGCGACGGATTAGCGCCCTAGTCGATCCAGATTTGGAGGTGGCGGAGATTTCTAACCGCGTGCTGCAAGGGGGCGGCCCAGCACTGCTGTTTGAAAATGTAAAGGGGACCAAGCATCCTATAGCTATCAATCTAATGGGTACTGAGGAACGGATCTGCTGGGCGATGAATATGGAGAAGCCAGGGGAGCTAGAGGAACTCGGCCGCAAGCTGGCAACCCTGCAACAGCCGAAGCCTCCGAAGAAAATTTCTCAAGCGGTGGAGTTTGGCAAAATTCTCTTTGACGTTCTCAAGGCCAAACCCGGTCGCAACTTTTTTCCTCCCTGCCAGCAGCTGGTTGTCGAGGGGGATGCTTTGGATTTGAATAAAATCCCGATGATTCGTCCTTATCCTGGAGATGCTGGCAAGATTATTACCCTGGGGCTGGTCATTACCAAAGATTGTCAGACGGGCACGCCAAATGTGGGGGTTTATCGCCTGCAATTGCAATCGCGCAACACTATGACCGTGCATTGGCTGTCGGTTCGGGGCGGGGCGAGGCATCTGCGTAAGGCGGCCGAACGAGGGCAGAAGTTGGAGGTGGCGATCGCCCTCGGTATAGATCCCCTCATAATCATGGCCGCTGCCACTCCCATCCCGGTAGATCTCTCGGAATGGCTGTTTGCCGGACTTTATGGCGGTTCAGGGGTATCCCTTGCTAAATGCAAGACTCTCGATTTAGAGGTGCCCGCCGATTCAGAATTTGTCCTGGAAGGTACGATTGCCCCTGGAGAAATGCAGGAAGATGGCCCCTTTGGCGACCACATGGGCTATTATGGCGGGGTGGAAGATTCGCCCTTGATTCGCTTCCACTGCTTGACTCATCGTCAAAATCCCATCTATTTTACGACCTTTAGCGGTCGGCCTCCGAAGGAAGAAGCGGCGATCGCAATTGCGCTCAATCGTATCTATACTCCTATCCTGCGGCAACAAGTTTCTGAAATTACAGATTTTTTCCTGCCGATGGAAGCCCTAAGCTATAAAGCCGCTATTATTTCCATCGACAAAGCCTATCCGGGACAAGCTCGACGTGCTGCCCTTGCTTTCTGGAGCGCTTTGCCTCAATTCACTTATACCAAGTTCGTTATTGTCGTCGATAAAGATATTAATATCCGCGACCCTCGCCAAGTAGTCTGGGCAATTTCCTCTAAAGTTGACCCCTCCCGAGATGTTTTTATTCTCCCCAATACGCCCTTCGATACTTTGGATTTTGCCAGCCAAAAAATCGGCTTGGGGGGACGGATGGGCATTGATGCTACAACTAAGATTCCTCCAGAAACCGACCATGAGTGGGGAGAGCCGCTAACCTCCGACCCCGATGTAGCTGCTATGTGCGATCGCCGCTGGGCAGAATATGGTTTGGACGATTTGAATTTAGAGCGGGTTAATCCCAATTTGTTTGGCTATGACATTAGGTAGAAAATATGATAGGACTTACGCAGAGCATGGGAATCTAAACCTAAATGTAGGGGCGATTTCGCGCTCTCGCCCCTACATTTATAGAGGTAATGCGTAAGTACTATATGAAATACACTGTTGTAATTCAATGGTCTGACGAAGATGATTGTTTTGTAGTGCTTCTGCCTGACTTTACCGATGTTATGCAGCCCACTCACGGCGATACCTACGAATTAGCTCTCCAGAATGCCCGGGAAGTTTTGGAACTTCTCGTCTAATCGTCTTTGGCACAAGGAAAACAACTGCCAAAACCGAAAACATTCGCACAGTCATTTGAGATAGTTCCGCCCAGAAAATAGATGAGGTGGCGATCGCTCTCTTGAGACTAGGCCCCGAACAGTCAGCAGTCAGCAGTTAGCTATGTCGCCTACGTCCAAAACTTACGCATACCCGGAAAGCCAATACCACTCTCTTGGGGTCAACGGCCGTTGACCCCTACCACAGGAGGATCGTTAATGCGTAAGTCCTATCCTAAAAAATGAAAGCCGAGGACTCCTGCTGCCAAAAGCGAAGCCAATCCCTAACGGGACTTACGCAGACGATCGGATTGATTGCTACATAAAGAGTTGCCTGCTAATTGCACGCACTACATACAGAGTCTAGCGTAAGTTCTGCCGAAGGAAGTGCTAAAAGCTTTTCTGCCCAATTCCCTGCTTGCCAATTCCCTGCTTGCCAATTCCCTACTCCATAGAAAAAATTTCCCGATGTGGCACGATCGGGGTCCGTTGTGATAAGCTTTAGGCCATAGTCGTTCTTGTAGGGGGTACCGCTTTAAGGCAGGGTAATTACGCTTTTTCGTAAGATAGAACGCTATGAATAGAGTTCTTTATGCTAAAAGCACACTGCATACGGATTTTCTGAGTAAGTCCTGAGATAGTTCCCGTTCCGATAAGAGTGCAAACTTAATTGAAAAGGTTTGGACCTTTTCAAAAAAATCCCTTTTTGTAGGGTAAGCTAAGCCTTACAGCAAATCAGCCATCGTAATAGGTGATATAAGTGGCAGTCTATCCCACGGTCCAGTGCAAATTTTGGGTTGCTTCGGCAGCTAAAAAAAAATTGGTCCAAATTAGTAAATTACGGTCCAGATCCGTTAAAGCTGTGATAGAATAGCAAAGTTTGCTGAATGGACCGTATTGCTGAGAGAGTTACGATATGCACGATCGCTCTTCTGCCGAAAAGACAACAACTAATAGAACTGCCCTAGGGTGGGATCTTGCCTAGAAACAGGACCTAAATAAAGCTGGAGCAATCAGAGGGGCATTCCTAAAGTCGCGATCGCCCACCTCCAGAAATCGGTCCAGTTGGGTTGGTGCCCTACCAAGAGCAATATCTCTGGGGTCTATCGATAAGGGTATTTAACCCAAATATACCCAATGCAAAAACTGTCTGATGATTTATTTTTCCTATGGATGAACAGTTAAAAGCCGATATCAAGCAAAGTATAGAGAGTTCTATCCGAAAATTTTTCCAGGGCAAGCAGGTAAAGGCTAGCCACGTTCTTGACCTACTTTTACCCAATGAAAGACGGATTAGGTCGTTGATTGGGGGATTAGAAACCAGTCTAGGGATAACAGTCTGGCAACCCGTCGCCCAAGTCATCGCCAAAGCCAACGGTTTTACGGTAGAAGCTAAAAAGCTGATGATGCCTAAGCCTTTACCTCAAGTTCTTGCTCAAGAGTTTGATACTCTGATTCGAGAAAATAAAGAGGGATGGCCTCCGATGGAGGATTGTGTTGCTCGCTTGAGAGAGGCCGCACGGGGATCTGACAGAGATAATCTGAACCTTGTCGCTCCCCCTGCCAGCAAAGCAGTAGATCTTTATCTGTCTAAGGAAGGGAAGGAGTATGCTTTTGACCTCAAGAGCGTACAAATTAACAAACGCAGCGGACTAGATTTCAAAATCCAGCTCCTGGAATGGTACGCTTATAAGTTATGCGAAGACCCTTCAGCTCAGTTTGAAGCGCGAATTGTCTTTCCGCTCAACCCCTATAAAGTCGATTGGTGGAAGCGTCAAGGAGATAAAGCCTATCCCCTGGAAAGAGCGAAAGATGCATGGGTTCAAGATGAATTTTGGGATTTTTGCGCGGGACAAGGCAATACTTGGGCAGAAATCCTAGAGGTCTTTGAGGAGCTAGGTAAAGAAGGATTTGGCGAGAATTTTAGAGATATATTTTACTCTTAACAGTCGTCAAAATTATTCTCGGGCTTGGGAATGCTAAAGTTGGCGATTGTTCGGGTACGCCTGTTGTAAACCTCGCCTAATTCCATCGCCTAACTGCATTGTCTAACTGCAACAGCATTTAGTTACTGGCAATTTATTGAAGGTGCGCGACCCAGGCACCTTACCCTAGCTACATATAGCCTTCGATATCCTTATTTGTTTGCTGGTAAAACATTGCCAGAAAAAACAGGGACGCATATTGCATCCCTGTTTTTTTTATGGTAGCAATAATTTAATTTAATTTAAATGGCTTAATTTGCCGATGGGGTGTGGGAATTGGGAATTGGGAATTGGGCATCGGGCATTGGGAGTTATATATATCTTCTTGTCTCCTAGTCCCCTAGTCCCCTAGTCCCCTAGTCCCCTAGTCCCCTAGTCCCCTAGTCCCCTAGTTCCCTTGTCTCCCTAGGAGGGCATCTTCAGCTAATTGGTAGTCTGCGGAAGTATCGACATCTATCCAAAAGCGATCGCTAACATCGATCGCTTTTGCCCGACCCCGGTCAGCTAGAGACTGTACTGCCGCAGATAAACTTGTATTGTCGTACCTGTTCTGGCAAAATTCTAATGCCTTGAAAATGGCAGGAGTGCAGAAGAAAACTCCAGTATCAAAAGCGTTGAAGTCCTTTAAACCCTTGCCAATTCTTTGTATTTTTTCATTTTCTGTCTGCACCCGCGTAACGTCATCTAGGTCAATTAAAGGATTTTCGATATTTCTATCTACAGCGAGAGCAACATCGTTCTCGGCTAGAGGATACTCTAGCAAAGTGCTGACAATACTGGGCTCGAAAATATGGTCTGCCATAAGCAGCAAAAAAGGATCCTGCAAGTGTTCTTGGGCTTTGAGTACGGAAATACCATTTTGTTTTTGCCAATCTTCATTATGAATAGTCTGGATGAAAATGCTCAGGCGATCGCCTAACTTATCCAAAAAATCACTAATTCGTTCGCTCCGGTATCCAGTAACTATATAAAATTCAGATACCCCAGCTTCTAAAGTAGAATGGATAACCCGTTCTATCAAAGGTACTCCTAGAATGGGAGTTAGGGGTTTTATTTCTCCCTTCGATCGCAGTCTAGTGCCTTGTCCGGCAGCAATAATTAAGCATTTGATAGCCATATTTATTTTCTAAAAATAGATTTAATGCTAAAAAACCTTAAATAAGATTTACGCAAATGCAGGATGTAATTATAAATATAGCGTAAGGTGCGCGGTGCAGCACCCTACAAATAATGTCTCTGCCTGCTGTTAAAATTATCATTCAAATTTATTGTCCTAACCAGCCCAAAGATGTTGGGCAAAGCGAACTGCCAAGCTAATCAGCAAGACACCAAAAAATCCTAGAGTACAATATCCCCAACGAGGGGCGCGAGCGAGAAGAAATCCAAGAGCATAGGATATGGGCAGAATTCCATAAGCAATTCTCGCCAGAGAGATGGTACTGCCCGAGGCCAAAATAAGCCCCAAGCCGCAAAAACCATAAACCACTGCTATATTAGCGAGTTGGCCACGCAAGTACCATAATAAATAGCCGCTGCCAAAGATAGAAATTAAATTAATTAATGGATCGCCCCCGAGGAGCCAGAGCAGCAGTATTAAGACGCAAACTGCAGAACCGACTTTAGTAGCGCCAAGGCGATCGCGAAACCGCCATAATCCATAGCCCATAGCGGCGACTAGCACCATTAACAGCGGATGCCAAGGATCGCTAAGGAAGCCTTTGCTAACATTAGCCTGACCGATCGCCACTTGCATGAGAATTTTCCACCAGCCCTGCCAATCAAATCCAGATGTTGGTCGCCACGATCGTTGTGCTTCAACAAATGCTAATGGATTGCCGACATGAATCCAGCAATAGAGAGCAAACAATAAAAGTCCGCCGCTGGCAGCCAAGCTGGCAATATAAGCTACAGGAGGTCTGCGTTCTTTCCAAGCCGCGAAGAGAAAAGCCGGAATCAGCGCCACTCCCGTCGGTCGAGTAGCTGTGGCCAGAGCGCCCCACAGACTTACTCGGCTGTATTGCTTGGCGTCGAAAGCCCGCAAAGCTGCCGCGCTCCATAATAAAAATAGCCCTTCGCTATAAATTACTGTTGTAAATAAGGAAAACGGATGCCAAGCTAGAGCTGCTGTTGCCCAGCGAGCGGTGCGAAGGTCGTGGCGTTCCTCGATCCAACGATAAAAAATTAGGATAGCTCCGAGAAAAGCGAGATTATTAACTAATATTCCCGCCATTTGCACTGATAAACCAAGACTGGCTATTAAGCGTATTAGTAAGGTAAATAGGGGGAAGAAAGCAAGCAGATAGCCTTCTTCCGCTCCGATTCCCGGGTAACCATCGGCGGCAATTTTTTCATAATGGAGGCTATCCCAAGCGGAGAATGCCTCGACCCCCGCAGTGGCCTGGATGCCTCCGGGGGGAGCTGGCAGCAAGGGAGCAATTAATAACAAGACAATGGCGATCGCTCCTCGGCTCGACAGCCACATTATCGCCGGAAAAATTAAGCTCTTATTCCATAAATATTTTGGCAATTATATTCAACCTCCGATTGCGATCGCTCTTACTATTGCGTGTGCATTTCATTTTTTATATATAACGGGGACAATCGCCAGCACAGCCGATCGATCCAATACAATAGGCGTGCAGGGCTTAGTTATCCTCGGAATATTTATAGTCATTTCAAATAAAAACGAGACAGACGTAGGGGAGATCGTAAGTGTCTCATACTTAATTGAAATTACTATATTGCTAATTATAAAAACACCAAAAAAAAATCGGTGCTACTTGCGCACCATACAAAACTCTCAAGCTAAGAACTCTCAAGCTAAAAAATCAAAACTCAAACCTCAAAACTTAAAACTTTCAAAGATATGCTTGGAAAAACTCGATGGTTCGATTATTTGCTAATTCTGCCGCATCGGCAACGTAAGGCTCGCCGCCTATTCGGGCAAAAGCATGGTTAACGCCGGGATAGGAGTGAATTGCGATCGCCGGGTTACTGCTCAATGCGTTTTTTATTTGTTCCTGGACTTCTGGCGACACAAATTGGTCTTGCTCGGCGATATGCATCAGCAAAGGTTTTTGGATGTTATCGCTCTCGTCCAGATTGTTTTCAATTGTCACGCCGTAGTAGCTTACATTGCAATCGGCATCGGAGCGAGCAGCCATAAGATAAGCCATCTTGCCCCCCAGACAAAAACCGAATTGGGAATTGGGAAGAGCGGAATTGGGCATTGGGCATTGAGTTTTGGCCATTAACTTTTGAGTTATAATTGTTTAATTTAAAACTGTTCTACCATCCAGACTATGCGTCGATAGAGGTGTCAAAAGCCTCTTACCGTTGCTGGGCATCATGGGTTATAACCCAAAAATAACCTTTTTTTGTCTCCCGGGCGTGCGATTGCAAGCCAGAGGCTTATTGTGACTTAGCATAATCTAAACGGTACAGCAGTGTGATTTGAGATGTAAACAGCCGATATAGGTACACCCGGGCTTTCAGCCCCATAAAATTTACGACTCAAATCCGACTGCTGTATATAACCAGTTGAGACTTCAGATATCTTCAGGAATCAACAGACGTCCATCCGTACCATCGCTTTTCTTCACGAACACCTGTCTCAGGATTGATACGCTCCTCGCGTCCTTCTGAGTTTGTCGAGGCATCCCATCCATACCAATGCTTTTCTTCCAACACACCTGTCTCAGGGTTCACTCGTTTCTCTGCCATTGAAGTGCACCTCAATTTTAGGTTTTTATTTTCATGGCTGCCGCCTACTGTTAATGTTACCTTGCTGTAGATAAAACGACAAGCTAACAACCTTATTAGAGAGAAGGCTTCCGTATGTCATCCCAGCATGGGAGATGGACCTAAACATTCCGCTCATTGAACTCAAGGCTTATATGGCAACAAATATTTGCCTATAATGTCAAGATCAGAGGTATCGCAATAACCTGGCTCTACCGCCTATGCGTAATCTAAAGGGTAGAACCTTTAAAACTCAAAACTCTCAAGCGCTCGAACTCTCCCAATGCCCAATGCCCAATGCCCAATGCCCAATTCCGCTCTTCCCAATTCCCCATGCCGCTTTTTGCTTTCCTTGACGTTGATTTTACTGCCGATCGCCGTTTCAGGGTGCAATTCATCCCTAGAAAAGAGCGATCGCGCTTCTGCCTCGGCTAGCAACTCCGACCTAGCACTGGCTTCTGGAAACAGGGTGCGAACCCAAACTCAAAACCCCGTACCGATCCGCATTACTCTCTCCGACTTGCCGCAACCCTTCCATACCAATAGTGCGGGCAAACCGCCACAGGTGGTCTCGGTGCCAGCCAATCCCTTACTAAAGGTCCCACCAGGTTTTACAGTCAATGTTTTTGCTGAAGGTCTAGACCGACCTCGCTGGCTAGCGCTAACTCCGACTGGAGATGTTTTAGTGACCGAAACGCGGCAAAACCGCATTCGCCTGCTGCGGGATGCAAACGGCGATGGCGTTGCCGATCTAAAAAAGACATTTGCTACCGAAGATAATGGATTGTATCTTCCCCTTGGCATGGCTTTTGGCAGAGATTATTTTTTTCTCGGCAATACCGACGAAGTACGCCGCTTTCCCTACGCTAAGGGCGAGGAGTCTCTAACTGGTAAAGGGGAAAAAATAGCGTCTCTTCCAGGTAGAGGCTACAACCAGCATTGGACGCGCAATACGGTAGTATCTCCGGAAAATAATAAGCTTTATGTCTCGGTGGGGTCTCGCTCGAACGTAGATATAGAGGAGTTGCCCCGAGCCTCAGTGCAGGTAATGAATTTGGATGGCTCCGACCAACAGACCTTTGCCTTTGGTTTGCGCAATCCGGTGGGATTGGATTTTCACCCCATTACTGGGGAACTTTATACCACTGTTAACGAACGAGATGGGTTGGGGGATGATTTAGTCCCAGATTATTTCACGCGGATTCGTTCCGGAGAATTCTACGGTTGGCCCTATGCTTATCTGACGCCGAACCGACTTGACCCCCGCCGCATCCGAAACGGCCAAAGCGAGCGATCGGATTTGGCCCGTCGCACCCAGACCCCTGATGTCCTTTTCCAGGCTCATTCTGCTGCCTTGGGAATACAATTTTATGATGGGAAAACTTTTCCAGAGCGATATCGCAATGGTGCTTTTGTAGCTTTTCGGGGCAGTTGGAATCGCAACCAAGGCACGGGTTATAAAATTGTATTTGTTCCCTTCAATGCTAGCAACAGACCTCAAGGCTATTATGAGGACTTCCTTACCGGGTTTTTAATTGATTCCACTGGACCTACAACCTGGGGGCGACCTGTTGGTTTGTTGGTTATGCCTGATGGCAGCTTATTGTTTACAGAAGAGGCTAACAATCGTATTTACCGGATTCAATATCAAAAAGTTTCGCCATAAGTATATAGCGTTTCTCAAATAAGTGTAATAAACGAAAATGTAGGGGCGACAGCAACAAGAGCGACTTTTCGAGGCGTCCCGAACGGTAATTCCCTTACTGGGATGCAACGCCGGTGGCAACCTCACATCAACAGGACTTACGCAAAATATCCATATTTGATATTTGTCGGGGCGATCGCGGGGGGATTGCCCCTACCCGTAGCGTAGATGCGTAAGTCCTAATCAATTTGAGAACCGCTATATAGAGCGATGGGGAGGGATCTGGGCGATAATAAGAGAGAAAATACCTTTATAGCACTACGCAAATGAGTTAAGACATTTATAAACGCTCGCTCCTTAGTCAGTTTCGACTTTTGACTTATTACCTTGAGACTTTTGACTTTTGACTTGCGCGTAGCGCTATAGTGCCGAGCCGTCCCTGCCCCTATTTGCCTGTCCCTGCGTATCCCTCCGCTTTCTTACTCGTCCAACTCCTACTCCCCTCATCCCTCGCTGTCTCTCTCTTCCTTAAAAATTAGAGGCATAATTAAGATAGCGCGTTATCAAGGTTATATGAAAGTTGATGGGTTTTGGTTGAATAGGGTCTTTGGCAGACAAAAGATAGAGCGTCTTCGGTTGAATTATAGAAAAAGATTAGTATGCTTGGGGGCGATCGCTTCCCTTAGTGCCACTCTGCTAGCTATCGGGTTTCCAGCGAAACCGGTAATCTTAGCGCAAACTGACTCCTTGCCCGACCTCAATCCTCTTAGACAGAGAAATTCACTCGACGATACTCAAAGTTGTCCGCTCTGCAATCTTAGGGGCATCGATTTAAGCGCAAGAAACCTAATTGGTGCCAATATCAAAGGCAGTAACCTCATGGGTGCGAACCTCAAAGGGGCTGACTTGCGAGCAGTGGATCTTAGCGGTGCCAACCTGACCGATGCCAATTTAGAAGAAGCAGACCTTAGAGGTGCGAATTTAGAAGGGGCAAATTTGACCCGTGCTAATCTCAAACGCGCCCGACTGGTTGGCGCTAATCTATTTCTGATTAACTTAGGTGGAGTGAATCTGGAGGAAGCGAACCTGAGCGGAACCGACCTGAATCAGCTCTATATAGAAGATGCGAACTTACAAAGCGCCCAACTGCAAGGGGCTAACCTGTCTGTAGCGACAATGGTGCGGGTCAACCTCGCCGATGCCAATCTCAGCGGTGCCAATCTCAGTAGCGTTAACTTGGGCAATGCTAATCTGAGCAGAGCCAACTTTCGAGGAGCGCAAATGGAAGGGGCTACCCTAATAAATGGCGATCTAAGCGATGCTAAATTCATTGGTGCAAACCTGCAGAAGGCAAATCTAGAAAAAGCGGACTTAACTAGAACTAACCTCTCCGGGGCTAATCTGCTGTTGGCAAATCTAATCGAAGCCAACCTGGTTCAGACTGATTTTACTGGCGCGAGCGCGATTGATGCCAATCTAGTGGGGGCGGTTTTAATAGATGTTAACCTGACTAATGCGAATTTCTGCAATGCAGAGATGCCCGATGGTAAAAAAGGCCGTTGTCCCAAGAAGCGATCGCAGAGTTCCAGTTAAATAAGATTTTATACGCAACAAAAAAATGATATCAGAATCATCCCGATTTTTTAACGACGAATTCTATAGAGATAGCAATCCAGACCTGATAGCCTTGAATAGCCAGCAGCTCTTAGACCATCTCAACGCCACCGGCTTTGATGAAGGGCGGGTCTTTTCTCCATTGGTAGATCTAGAATTTTATCAAGCAAGCAATCCCGATCTAAGCTCCGAAGACAATCGGCAATTATTGGCGCATCTAGAAACCTTTGGTCTATCTGAAAGAAGAAGATTTTCCCCTTACATCGATCTAGAATTATACCGAAGCAGCAATCCAGACCTGACTAACCTGAGCGAGGACGAATTGCTAGGACACCTAGAAGCCTATGGTTTCGCCGAAGGGCGCAGCTTTTCTCGGGCGTTCGATGTTAATTTCTACCGTTACCAGCATTCAGATTTAGCTGCTTCTGGCCTAACAAATCGGCAATTATTTTATCACTTCCAAATTTCGGGTCTGGCAGAAGGGCGCGCTAGTTCGAGGCAGTTTGACGTAAACCAATACCTGAGCAACAATCCCGACTTAGCCGCCGCTGGTTTGGATAATCGACAAGCGCTACAACACTTTATTATATATGGATTGGCCGAAGGAAGGATCGCAAGTATCGGCAGCAGTTCGGCACCTGTTGATTCCGGCGATTTGACTCCCAGCCCGAGCTTGACTCTAATTCCGACCGAATCGCTGACCCCAGGAGAAATTCGCATTAGCCCGGATAATTTACCCGCTCCTTTCGCGAGTCCGAGCGCCTCGAATCCCGCTCGCGCCGTGCCGCCCCCAGAGAATGCGGTTCTGCAAGTGCCCCCGGGCTTTACCGTTAATGTATTTGCTGAAGGATTGGATCGTCCTCGTTGGTTAGCAGTTACTCCTACGGGAGAGGTGCTAGTGACCGAAACGCGCCAAAATCAAATTCGCTTGTTGCGGGATACGGACTCTGATGGCGATGCGGACATTTATCGAGTTTTTGCTAATGAAAATAATGGGCTGAGTCTGCCGTTTGGGATGGCTTTTACAGATGACTCTTTCTTCCTGGGCAATACTGGAGAAGTGCTGCGATTTCCCTATAGCCCCGGCCAAGAACAACTGGCAGGGACTGGAGAAATAATTGCCGACCTACCCGGGGAGGACTTTCGCCAGCATTGGACGCGCAATGTGGCAGTTTCCCCAGACGGTCAAAGATTGTATGTCTCGATTGGGTCGCAGTCTAATGTAAATGAAGAACCCCTGCCTCGGGCATCGGTGCAGGTGATGAATTTGGATGGCAGCGATCGCTCGACTTTTGCTTCCGGTTTGCGCAATCCCGTAGGTTTGGATTTTCATCCCCTTACTGGAGAACTTTATACTACTGTTAACGAACGGGATGGCTTAGGCGATGACTTAGTGCCCGACTATTTCACGGGTCTGAGTGCGGGGGATTTTTACGGCTGGCCTTATGCCTATATTAGTGGCGATCGCCTCGACCCCCGCCGCACTGAAAACGGCAATAGCGAGCGACCGGATTTAGCCGCACGCACTCAAGCTCCAGATGTCCTGTTTCAATCTCATTCTGCACCTTTAGGACTTCAGTTTTATGATGGCAATACTTTTCCAGAGCAGTATCGTAATGGTGCTTTTGTAGCATTTCGGGGTAGCTGGAATCGCAGCATTCCTACCGGCTACAAGCTAACCTTCGTTCCCTTCGATAGCTCCGGTCGTCCCCTAGGCAGTTACCAAGATTTCCTCACGGGTTTTCTCCAAAATACCGAACCGCCAACGACTTGGGGCCGACCTACTGGTTTGCTGGTTCATCCTGATGGCAGCCTACTCTTTACGGAAGAGGAAAATGGTCGTATTTATCGAATTCAATATAATGGTTAGGGAAGAGCGGAATTGGGCAAATTAGGGTGCTCTTGTGTGGGGTGTGGGGTGCTCGCTGTGTAGGGAATTGGGAAGAGCGGAAGAGCGGAAGAGCGGAATTGGGCAAATTAGGGTGTTCTTGTGTGGGGTGTGGGGTGAAGACGAGGAACCATCATTACCTAGTAGCAGTCACTAAGCTTAGTATAATTGGCAAAAAACGATAATAAATTAGGGTTATAAGCTAGAAAGATAGGATGTAAAAAATAAAGGTGCAGAATATAATTATGAAGTTATCGCAATTTTTTACAGTAGTAGGTCTGGCATCGGTAATGGCGATCGCCTCTCTAGTGGGCTTGCCAATCAAAAACGCTAATGCGGCTGGAGAACGGTGCGAAGACCGAGGAAATTGGCGAGGTCGATTGAATATTCCCGACGAATTTGTGGCGCGGCGTCAGAATGGCAATCGTGCCGCAAGGTTCGATCGCGCTTGTGAGGAGCATCAAGAATGTTATGAAAGCCGGGGAGCGGATAAAAGCGAATGCGATCGCGATTTTCTAGAAAGGCTAGAACGAGAATGCGATCGCGCTTACGGGCGATCGAGTCGCACTAATGCGGCATTATCGGAATGCGACGATGCGGCCGAATCCGCTTATCGGGTTGTCTCTCGGTCTCGGGAAAGCTATCGCGCTTATCAACAAGCTCAGGCCAATCGGCGCTCCGGGAGAAGGCGATCGCCCAGCAATCGGGATTACGACCGAGATTACGACCGGGATTATCGAGGCGGTGACTTAGAAAATAGAGTGATTCGTATTTATAGAGAGATGCTGGGGATAAATCCCTCCCGGCGCGAGGTAAATCTTTATGCAGAAGCCTTAGACCGAGGCTGGTCTCTAGCGCGAGTGCGATCGAAAATCGCTACCAGTCGCGATGCCCAATATGCTATTAATCGACTCTATCGAGAAGTTCTCGGACGAAGCATGGATCGCCAAGGTTGGCGAACCTACGCCAGAGCTTTAGCCACAAAAAATTGGAACCTACAGGAAGTGCGCGAAGATTTGGCAGATAGCCGGGAAGCCGCACGCGCCATTAACAGAATTTATCGAGAGGTACTCGGGCGCAATGCCGATCGCGACGGTCTGAGAACCTATCAAAGGGCTCTCGCTCGGGGGCGTAACCTGCGCGAGATTCGCCAGGATATTTGGGACAGTTCCGAAGCCAGGAGAAGACGGCGGTAATTAAGGTCTAGGATGGAATCGGCGCACGATTCGCAAAAGAATGAGGTAATTGACCAGTAGAAAACCGACCGATTTCATTACATGAAATCGGTCGGTAATAATTTGAGCGTTATAGCGTTTCTCAAATTGATATGAATAATCTGGGGTGAAGCATCCCAGGACGAGAGTTTCCGTTCAGAGCGGCAAGAATTGTCGCTCTTGTTGCTGTCGCCCCTACGCTTCTAAATTACACTGATTTGAGAAACGCTATAGGAAAAAATTGACGGATTACTTTTGGAAATCCTCCCCACATATAGCGGTTCTCAAATTGATGTGAGGTGTCTGGGGCGAAGCATCCCAGTGCCGAAATTGCCGTTTAGAGCTAATATCAAGTCCGGTTAAATACCCGCAAAAAAAATTGGAATCTCCCGTAGGACGGGCGTCCCGCCTGTCCATACCAGCTCAAGCTCCCAGGCGGGACGCCCGTCCTAGGTACCTATCGCCGATCGCCTGAGAGCTGAGAGCCGATCGCCTGAGAGCTCAGAGCCGATTGCTGAAAGCTCTAAGCTGAAAGCTCTAAGCTCTAATACCCAAAAGCGCAAAGCCCGTGTATTCTGGTGAACATATTTAGGGAAATAGGCAAAAACCCATGAACCAGGACAAGCGTCAGGCGTACTGGCGCGCCAACATCGCATTAATCCGCAACCTCCTCATCGTTTGGGCCACAGTTTCTATTGGCTGCGGTATTCTCCTTGTCGGTCCTCTAAACGCTCTCCGCCTTGGCGGCGTTCCTCTCGGCTTCTGGATTGCCCAGCAGGGTTCTATATATGTTTTCGTCATCCTCATTTTTATCTACGCTATCCAACTGGACAAGCTCGATCGCAAATACAACATTAAAAAATAATTTTAAAAAATTATGAGCGTTGAAGCCTGGACTACCATATTAGTCATTATCTCTTTCATTTTTTATATCTACATAGGTTGGCGATCGCGGGTAAAAGACAGCAAAGAATTCTTCGTCGCCGGCCAGGGAGTTCCCTCGATCGCAAATGGAGCTGCTACCGCTGCGGATTGGATGTCCGCCGCCTCTTTTATCTCAATGGCCGGTCTAATCTCTACCCTGGGATACGACGGTTCCATCTATCTAATGGGCTGGACTGGAGGCTATGTACTTTTGGCGCTCCTGCTCGCCCCTTACTTGCGTAAATTCGGCAAATACACCGTGCCGGATTTCGTAGGAGACCGCTACTACTCCAATGCCGCCCGCTTAGTCGCAGTAGTAGCGGCGATTTTTGTCTCCCTAACCTACGTCGCCGGTCAGATGCGAGGAGTCGGTATCGTCTTCAGCCGCTTTCTGCAAGTAAATATCGAGACCGGCGTTGTTATTGGCATGATTATTGTCGGCTTTTTTGCAGTGCTAGGAGGCATGAAAGGCATCACCTGGACTCAAGTTGCCCAGTATGGCGTGTTGATTGTCGCTTATCTAATTCCTGCAATAGCGATCGCCACCCAGCTCTCGGGCAATCCCATCCCCCAGCTTGCCTTCACCTTTAGCGATATCGCCGACAAGCTAAACCAAATCCAGCTCGACCTTGGCTTTGCCGAATATACCCAACCGTTTGCCAACAAGTCGATGCTGGATGTTTTATTTATCACTATCGCCCTGATGGTGGGAACTGCGGGCTTGCCCCATGTTATCGTCCGCTTTTATACCGTTCCCAACATGAAAGCCGCTCGCTACTCTGCCGGTTGGGCGCTACTATTTATCGCCATTCTCTATACCACCGCTCCTGCCGTTTCCATGTTTGCCCGCTACAATCTGATAGACACTTTGCACGACCAAAAGATAGAAACGGTGCGGCAGCTAGATTGGGCGAGCAAATGGGAAAAAACTGGGCTGTTACAGTTTGATGATAAAAACGGCGACGGTCGTTTACAGCTTACTCCGGACGAAACCAACGAGATAAAGATAGATAAAGATATTATTGTTCTCTCGACTCCGGAGGTAGCCAATCTAGCCCCTTGGGTGATTGCCCTAGTAGCTGCCGGGGGCCTAGCAGCCGCTCTCTCTACGGCTTCGGGATTGCTCCTAGTTATCTCTAGCTCCGTAGCTCACGATGTCTATTTCCGACTGATTAATCCTCAAGCCTCCGAGTCTTTGCGGGTAATGGTGGGTCGAATTATGGTCGGATTTGCCATTGCCATTGCCGGCTATTTTGGCATCAATCCACCAGGATTTGTGGCCCAAGTGGTGGCTTTTGCCTTTGGCTTAGCAGCGGCGAGCTTTTTCCCGGCTATCGTTCTGGGTGTATTCGATAAGCGGACAAATCGGGAAGGCGCGATCGCCGGTATGCTTACAGGTTTGATTTTCACAACCTTCTATATTGTTGGCGTTAACTTCTACGGTATGGACTCTTGGTTTTTCGGAATCTCGCCAGAGGGAATTGGTACGGTGGGCATGGTCCTAAACCTTGCCGTGACTTTGACGGTTTCTCGCCTAACTCCTGCGCCTCCAGCAGAAGTTCAGGAATTGGTTGAAGTGCTGCGCTCTCCTGGGGACGAACCTCCGGCAGTTGAAGAGTGAAATGCGAGAGCATATGGATTAAGGTAGCGTTGTTTCTAGAATCTATGTAAAATCTTGGGTAGGACGATCGAGGCTGGATATGGACTGGACGACGCCGCTGAAATCCCAACAGGCTGACTTCATAGCAAGGTTGACTCGGGATTCTGCTACAGTGCTGCATTGCCCAATCAGAGGACTCCACACGGAGATGGTGGCGATCGCTGGCGAAAGGTTAAAGGCAATCCGCAGCAAATGCAAGCAACTGGCGCTGAATTCGGCAAAGAATTCTGGAGCGCCAAGGTCGGTTTTTTCTACCGAGCTAGAACATTTGCAAGAGCAGCTCGCGATAGAAGCGATCGCCGCTTGTTTAGATGATTTTGCTATTGTAGTTGCCAAAAATACCGATACCAAACAGTCCGAAACCAAACAGAATATCAAATTCGTTCTTAGTGCGAATCGAGCTATTGGCATTAAGGTAAAAGTAGCTTGCGGCAGTTTTGCTGAGGCAGAATGGCCAATAGCCATAGAAGAGATCAAGGAAAATGCGGCGATCGCCTGCGTTTTGATTAGAGAAAAGGTCGCCGCAAACTGCGACAATTACCATATTATTTTAGCTGGCTTTATCCCAGGACAGCTCGTAGAAATGAGCGACGGGATAGCCCGGGTCAAGCTGCAAAACTTGCTCTATAACAGCGGCCTGCGCAGCTATTTAGAATCCTGCAATGCCAAACCGAAATCTCGGGAATGGTTGCCTACCCTAGCCTCTGGTTCGAGCTACGTTTATCCGGTGGCGATCGGTTCCGACGGGCAAACTGTGGCGAGCAGCAACTATGACGGCACTATCAAGCTCTGGCGCATGGGCTCTTCCAAAATCGGCCAATCCCTGTGCGGGCAGCCTTGGTCGTTTTATCCCGTGGCCGGCGGTAGTAGCGGACAACCCCTGGCTAGCGGCAGCACTAATAATAAGCTCAATGAATGGCAAGCATCCAATGGCAAATTAATCCGCACTCTTCCGGGACATACCAGCGGGGTGAGCGCTCTAACCATCAGCCCCAATGGACGAATTCTGGCTAGCGGGGGCTATGACGGCAGCATCCATCTCTGGAATCTACCGGAGGGGCAAATTAGGCGTAGTATCTCTGCCCATTCCGGTACGGTAAGGCCCTTGACTACGAGTCCTGACGGATTGCTCCTAGCCAGCGGC
The DNA here is from genome assembly GCA_010672965.1 of Oscillatoria sp. SIO1A7. Lineage (GTDB taxonomy): Bacteria > Cyanobacteriota > Cyanobacteriia > Cyanobacteriales > Laspinemataceae > SIO1A7. The sequence continues at coordinate 115,345 of JAAHFN010000025.1, read as the reverse complement.
GGGGTTGATAAAACCCTAAAACTCTGGGATATGGAGAGCGGCGAATTGTTGCGAAGCTTCCCGGTGCATACAGACCCAATAGTTGCGATCGCCATTAGCCCCGACGGCCAGCAACTCGTCAGCGGTTCTCAGGACGGCATGCTCAAAGTTTGGCAACTAGAAACCGGCGAGCTGAAATACCAACTCGCCGGTCATTGCGGCATCGTTCGCTCCGTTGCCATCAGCGCCGACGGTCAGGTACTCGCCACCGGAAGCATGGAAAAAACTATTAAAATCTGGAGCTTGGAAACCGGCTCTCTATTGCGCACGATTACGGGTCACACAGATCCGCTGATGGCTTTTGCCGTCAAGCAAGACGGACAAGCTCTAGAACTGAGCTTATTCCGTCACCCCCAACCCGGATGGGAAGACCCGAGGCAATGGCAGTAATTAGGGTGTGGGGTGTGGGGTGTGGGGTGTAGGAAGTGTGGGGTGTAGGAAGTGTGGCAAGTGTGGCAAGTGTGGGAAGTGTGGGAAGCGTGGGAAGTGTGGGAAGTATGAGAGGGGAAGAAGGCGCAGAATATTCTCCTCCCCATCCTCCCCCTCTCCCCACCCTCCCCCATCTCTCTTTCCCCACACCCCACACCCCACACCCCACACCCCACACCCTATTTAGGTTTCCGACGCAGAAGACTGACTGAGAATCGGCGTCAGGAAGGCGACCAAAATGCCCAGAGCAAAACCAAGGAAGTTGCGCAACAAGGGTAATAAGTCAGAGGTGCGGGTCACAACTGGGCCAATACCGAAAGCCACAAACAGGATTCCCCAGAGGGGCGAAAAAATCAAGGCCCATTGCCATGCAAAGACTTGGCCTGGTTTGCGGGGCTGACCGGCAAATCCAAATATGACGCCGCCGAGTACCGAAGTAACCAAAGTAAGAATCCATTGCTCTCGCGGCAAGCCGGGGACAACGCGACAGCCACCATCTCTCAAGCAACCTTCTACTGCTTGTATTGCTTGGATGATTGATTGGTCTTCGCCGTTGTCCCGCACGAAAAACTGATTGCCGTAACGAGTTTGCAACTCAACCCAGAAGGTTCGGGGCAATAAGGGATAGAGGTCGTCCCCGACATTAAAGGCCAGGAGATTGCCCCCTCGCGGATCGGCGATGAGCAGGACGCTTTTGTCATCAAGACCCCAATATTGCTTGACTGCTCGACCGGGGGTGCGATCGTACTGAGTCAATATGCGCAGTTTCCAGCCAGTCTGGGCTTCAAAACCCTCGATTTCCTCGATCAGGTTCTGCTCTTGAACGCTTGTTAGGGATTTGGCCAAGTCAATGATTGGGGTCTGAATGGCAGGAAGCAATTCTGGATTATCGTAGGCACCAGCATATTGAGGGAACAAAGCCCAAGTAGATACAGCTAGGAAAACGGCGGTTAAAGATAAGAAAAATTTTTTGACAAACAGTTTTTGCATTGGAGTCTTTATAAATATGTACGAATTGGGAAGAGCGGAATTGGGCATTGGGCATTGGGCATTGGGCATTGGGCATTGGGCGAAGAGGGATGGGGAGTGTGTGGGAAGGGTGGGAGGCCGCCATCCTTGGTGTGGGAAGGACTGCTGAAAATTTTCCCTTTTCTCCTCTCTCACACTCCCCCCCTCTCCCCACACTCCCCACACTCCCCACACTCTCCTTGTCTTCTGGTCCCCCAGTCTCCCAGTACTCATCCCTGGTGTTATTTAACGATACTAATAAATGTAACAATTCTTTACACTTGTTTACTATTCTCTTTTTTACAGAACAGAGATAGCTTACCGCAATGAAAAAGCCCCACGCAAGTAACCGTGGGGGCCATATAAATCAGGAGATCCTCGCCGAGCTGTTCCCTAGGGGAAAATGGCGAGGCTATTGTCTGATATGAGAAACCGAGTTTCTTATATGTCGCAAATTATTTGGAATTGCTATAGCGTTTCTCAAATTGATGTGAGGTATGTAGGGCGAAGCATCCCAATATGAGAATCCCCGTTTTACAGCAGAGATGGTCTTGGGGATGCTGTCGCCCCTACATTTCTAGGGTCCTATCGTTTATTACACTTATTTGAGAACCGCTATATATCAAATCCTAAGATTTGGGCTTATAAGTGGAGGCAACGTATAATTCCTTAAGCTGCTGCTTTTCGACTTCTGCAGGAGCGGAGGTCAGCAGGCAACGAGCTTGCTGGGTTTTCGGAAAAGGAATTACGTCGCGAATTGACTCTTCGCCGAGGAGCAACATCACTAAACGATCTAAGCCGTAGGCAATTCCTCCGTGGGGTGGGGTGCCGTATTCAAAGGCATCTAGAAGGAAGCCAAATTGGCGATTTGCTTCTTCTGGGGACAAGCCGATCGCCTCGAAGACTTTTTCCTGAATGTCTCGCTGGTAAATGCGCAGGCTGCCGCCACCTATTTCCAAACCGTTGTAAACCAAATCGTAAGCCTGGGCTCTAGCATTTTTGAGGTCGCCTAAGTCATCGACATTAGGTGCGGTAAAGGGGTGGTGCAATGCTTCTAAGCGCTTTTCGTCGGCGTTCCACTCGAACATGGGGAAATCGGTGACCCAGAGAAGATTGATTTTTTCCCGGTCGATGAGTTCCAACTGACGGGCGATCGCTTGACGCAGGCGATCGAGGGTTTTATTCACAGTTTCTATGCTATCGGCGGCAAATAGCAGCAAATGCCCCGGCTTGGCATTGGTGCGCGCCAGCAGTTCTTCTTTTTGTTCGGCGCTGAGGTTATTTTTGATAGCGCCAATGGTATCGATTTTGCCGCCTTCTTTGACGCGAATGTAGGCTAAACCTTTGGCTCCAGCTTCTGCGGCTTCTTTAAATAGGTCGCCCCCGGGCTTGATGCTGACGTTGGAGATAGCGCCATCTCCTTCGGGCACGGGCAAGACTTTGACGATACCGCCAGCAGCAATAGCTCCGGAAAAGACTTTGAAACCAGAGTCTTTCATTAAGTCGGAGACATCTACGAGTTCGAGACCATAGCGAGTGTCGGGCCTGTCCGTACCGTAGCGCTCCATTGCTTCGGCGTAGGTCAAGCGCGGGAAAGGTCGGGGAATATCGATTCCTTTGATAGTTTTGAAGATATGGCAGACTAAGGCTTCGTTGAGTTCCAGAATTTCTTCGAGAGACAGGAAGCTCATTTCCATATCTAGTTGAGTGAACTCTGGCTGGCGGTCGGCGCGGAGGTCTTCGTCTCGGAAGCAGCGGGCAATTTGGTAGTAGCGATCGCACCCGGCAACCATCAAGAGTTGTTTAAACAATTGCGGCGACTGGGGCAGGGCAAACCACCCTCCGGGATTCGCCCGCGAGGGCACCAGATAATCTCGGGCCCCTTCTGGGGTGGAGCGAGTCAGAATGGGAGTTTCTACTTCTATAAAGCCCCATTCGTCTTCTAAAAATCGACGTATGGTTTTGACCACCTGATGGCGGGTTTGGATGTTGCGACTCATGCGATCGCGCCGCAAATCCAGATAGCGATATTTCAGGCGCAATTCTTCTCGCACCGGCTCGGTATCTGCTGTCGAGACTTGGAACGGAAGTTGCTTGCGGACGGGACCGAGCAGCTCTATTAGATCGGCATAAATCTCGACTTGGCCTGTTGGTAAATTGGGGTTGAGAGATTCTGGCGGGCGCTCCGTGGCCCGTCCCTCGATTTTGACCACATATTCATTGCGCAGAGATTCCGCCAGTTGATAAGAGCCGGGGGTGCGCTCTGGGTCGCTGACAATTTGAACGATGCCGGTGCGATCGCGCAAATCCAAGAAGATGACGCCACCATGATCGCGACGCCGATCCACCCATCCATACAGGGTTACTTTTTCGCCAATTTGTTCTTTTCGCAGTTCGCCGCAATAGTGGGTTCTCATTTTTGTGGCTAATCGATTCCAGGTTGGTAAAATAAATGTACGCAAAAATATAGGCAAGGCAAATATGGGCCCATGCCTCTGGTTGGGCTTGCCCGTTTTATTACCTCACCCTGCCAAGCGGACAGTTTCTCATTCAATATAGGCATTGGCAATGGGGAATGGGGGAATTGGGGAATTGGGAATTGGGGAATTGGGGAATGGGGAATTGGGCAATTGGGCAATTGGGCAATTGGGCATTGGGGCATTGGGCATTGGGCACTCCCCTCCTGGGAGCCCTCCTGAGAGGGGTTAGGGGTAGGGTGTTGATTTTGAGGCTTTTTCATTGTTTGAGTGACATATGGGTATCGTTAGCTCTCTTAATCCAGAAACCTCCGCCCCTGTAGGACTTTTCGGCTCCCGAAAGCGATCCTAAAAAAGCATGAACTTTCCCCACACCCGACACCCCACACCCCACACCCGCTTGTTAGGGGTGGCGTTGGGCATTCGTAGCCTTCAGCGGTCAGCTCTATTGCTCAAGACTCAAAACTCTCAAGCTAAGAACTCTCAAGCTAAGAACTCTCAAGCTAAGAACTCAAAACTTAAAAGAACTGAATGGTGCGCGGTGCGGCACCCTACAATTCAAAATGCCCGATGCCCTATGCCATATTTGGATTCCAAGTGCCGTGAAATCCCATTGGGACGACTTCGGGCAATCCCAGGCGGCAAACTGGTTCGCTATCCAGACGATCGCTGTCGAATATCCATACTTCGCTGCTGCAACTGTTGCTATCGAAAACAACGGTTAAAATCCAACCTCGGTCTGGGTTGTCTGGATGGGGAGCATAAATTGGCTCGCTGCCATAACGGTTACGACCTAATTTCGCAAGTTGATAGTTGCCGGTTTGCCGATCTAAAACTGCAATATCGCTCAATAATTCCCGACCCAAGTCTGCTTCGTCGGATAGCACCGATAGATAGGTGTAGCGCCAGGGTTGTCCGACGCTATTGGGATTGACGCTGGGAAAGTCGCAAGGGCGATCGCATAGCAAAGTCATTTCTATTTCTTTCCCGGTTTGGGGTTCGAGGCGCATTTGCCATAGAGTTCCCTTAGCTGGGGTTTCGGTGCGACCCGTGGGAACTTCTTTTAAATATTGATTGGTTTGAAAGTCGTCGTAGCGTACAAAGTCCAGCACCACAGAACCATCGGAGTCCGAGAATCCGTTGCCAAAGTGCCATTGAAACCAAGGGTCGGTAAGGCCGCGACTAACTGGCTTGAGTGTTTCGCTATCTACGACTAAGATTTGCGTGCCCATACCGGACTGCCAGGACATAGAATCGCTAAAGCTTTTCATTTTTAACAGCATTGAGAGCAGTTCTATGCGCAAGGGTGGAATTAAGAATACGAGATATTGACCGGCGAATACAAAGTCGTGAATTAGTGGTATTCCGTCTAAGGGTATGGCGTTTTTTTTGCGAATTCGACCGGAGCGATCGCTACGATAAACATTTAGTAAAACTGTTTTGCCGAAACTCACTCCAAAATTATAAATATCTCCGGTTTTTGGGTCGCGCTTGGGATGAGCGGAATAGGGCAAGCCTTCTGTTAATCCTTGTAAGTCGTCGAGACCCCAGGTTTCTAGGCTTTCTAAGTCTAGGGCATGGGGTTGACCTCCTTCCCAAAGAGCTAATAATTTATCGGGTAAGGCGATAACTGAGGTGTTGGCGGCATTTTTTAGCGATCGCCGGAAGCGATTCCAAATCGGGCCCGGAGGCATCATGCCATAACCGCCAAACAGAAGTTTTCCCGCTCGTTCTTCTTCTATATATCCTGCAGTTCGCACATAGCGATAGAGGCCGGTGGCCGCCCCTCCAACGAAATGAACTGCAAGAATTCCCCCATCGCCATCAAACCAATGACCGACCTGCAGTCCGCCTCTAGCCAAGCGTCTTGGTCCGTTACTATACAAGGAACCCTGTAGCAGAGCTGGAATTTGCCCGGAGATAAGGGGCAGGGTTTCGGGTCCAAATTCTTGAGCCGGAGAAGCGATCGCTTTCGCCCAACCTTTCGTTTCTTTTATTCCAGTTTCTGTTGCTTGCATTGTGTTGGTGCTAATTTTTCGGTTAAGGCCCAGTATAGGCGATCGTGGGTTTCTGGAATGCGATCGTCTGGCAGGTGACGCTTGATAAGGAACGGAATAAGGTATATAATGTGGCTCAAGCCAGAGTCATCGGTTTTAAAGGTAAAGTGTTTCGGGCGAGCAGAAGGAGCGATCGCCTTGAGTACAGCATTGCCTTAGAGGCGTAAACTACTCTATCCTATAAATTGCTACAAGCCCTAAATTAAAACTATCATGGAACTATCTTTACTAGCTTTACAAGCAGCGAAAATTGCAATTTGGGCACTTGATAAGACTTCTGGTGGGGCCTTGGAAAAGGCCGGAGCAGACGTTCTAGGTTTATTAAGAAAAAAATTTCAAGGCAAACTCAAAATCAGCAAGGAAGCTCAACCACAGCAGCTACAGGCTCAGATATTAGGTGAAGCCCAGCGGGATAAAAGGTTTCACGAGGATTTACACAGGCTCGTAAGCTGGTATCAGAAGATAGAAAGTAACTCTTCTTTTTCCCAGAGTACCCAATCAGGGGTAAGCATTAGTGTCAATACCAACACTGGAAAGGTCACGGGACAGGAAATAAACAACTTTTTTCGTTAACCAGTTTTTTGGTCTGAAGGACTCTGACCTAGAGCCCAGTAAGGGATGGTTAAACAAAATTTTCAACTATGCCAAAGTAGTTGTGTTCTTATTAGGCGCTCTACTTTTGTGGCTTGTGTTTGGTTGGTTAGCAGACTACTCTTTTCCCTACGGTCAAGTTATAGAATTAACACTTGCTTGTTTCAAAGGTACTATCGCAGCCAAAATTAATAGCCTACAGAAGCAAATACAAAGAACAGATGTAGTCACTCAGGCTGACAATAAACGCCAAGTTCAAAAGTTAAATAATTTAGAGTCTAGATTGTGGTTGTATGAAGGAATCTTAGATCGTCTTGGTGCAGATACTTCTACAAACCATGAAAGCATAGCAAAGACAATTGAAGCATTAGAGTATAAAAGAAACACAATTATAAGAGAGCTAGAGCCGCGAAAACCTAGAAGATATCGTCTTTTCGATCGAATACAAGGTTCGGCTCGTCTCGTTTTAGTTAGTAGGGCTCCAAGAGATTACGAGCATCTTGATAAAATTGTAACAAATCTGACTCTTTTTGCTAAAGACAGACAACCGTCGCAAACCATTATTTCAGAAGCAATTGATAAGCTGGCTGCGGAGATAAAACAAAACGCTAACCAAATAAGCCCTTATCGTCTTCGGCTTGCGTATAAAATTGATGAATTGATGAAAACCTTATCAGACAAGCTAGCTTTAGGGTATGATAGTCCTAAATCTGAGAGTAGCGATCGGTCAGTGATTGATGATTTGCAATCTCGTATAAACGTTTTAGAAAAAGAAAGAGATCGGTTAGCTTCTGAAAGATCGGAACTACAACGACAAAATCAGTCTCTAGACCAAACGTTTGAGCATCAGCAAAACTTAATAGACAACCTAAGTCAAGAGTTAGAATCTATATATAGTTATAATAAGGAAGAAGAATCAAAAGACACCATTTCAGAAGAAGAGTACGAAGATATTTCTAATAAGGATGACTATATATATGTAAGACCTTATACTAGAAAGAACGGAACTCCAGTAAAGGGATACTATAGAAGAAAGGGAAACAAATAAAATAGACTAGACAGAACTTACGCATTCTCCAGCAGCGCGCAGATGTACCAGCCCACCGTGGAAACGAGAAATCGAAAACTAATGCATCCTAATACTCTTGCCCTTTGGGAACTGCGAATTGGCGAGTTGCGAGTCTATTATGATGTAGAGGAGGAGCCCGAGCCAGTTGTGTACGTCAACGCAGTCGGGGTCAAAGAACGAAATATAGTCCGCATCGCAGGAGAGATATACGATTTATGAAGCTCGTTGAAATCGCAGAAGCAAACGCAACCCTGGCAGAATATGCCTCTACTCTGGCAGAAGAGGCAGTCATTATTACCAACAACGGCCAACCTATTGCAGCATTGGTTGCCCTAGACAATGTTGACATGGAGACTATCTCCCTAAGCACTAACCCGAAATTTATAGAACTAATTGAACGATCGCGATCGCGGCGACGTTCTGAGGGCGGAATCTCCAGCAAGGATATGCGACGCAAACTGGGTTTGAGCGAGACATAGAACGCTTATTTTATAGTTTTACCCAGACTGACCGGGAGCAATATCCAATACTAAACCGTAATCAATCTATGCTTCAAAGACTATATATACACAACTTCAGATGCCTGGAAAACTTTGAACTAAATCTCAAGGAAATGTCATCTGCTTTGTTGATTGGGAGAAATGGTTCTGGCAAATCAACCATAGCCAGTGCCTTAGAAGTTTTTCAGAATATCGGAAGAGGCATAAATAGAGTTAAAGATCTTGTAACGGCCAATGATTTTGCTCGGGGAAAGTCTGACGTACCGATACGCTTTGAAATAGAAGCCTTAATTAAGAATAATTTATACAAATATATTTTGGCTTTTGATTTGCCAGAAAATTTTAGAGAGCTGCGAGTTTTTGAAGAGCAACTTCTAGTAACTGGCAATCCAATTTACTCTCGGCAAGAGGCTCAGATAGCTCTTCACTCTAGCTCGGAAAATAGTCAAGAAGCTAAGTTTATGGTGGATTGGCATCTTGTTGCCCTTCCAGTGATTCAAGAGCGATCGCAAACCGATCCGCTTCACATTTTCAAAACCTGGCTCGCACGAACAATTGTTTTAGCCCCAATCCCAAGCTTAATGACCGGAGATTCCCAAGGGGAAACCTTAGAGCCAAAGCGAGATATGTCAAATTTTGCAGAATGGTTTTCTGGGTTACTAAGTCGCTATCCTGCTGCCTATGCATCAATCGTTCAATATCTGCGAGAAGTCATGCCCGATATTAAGGACTTTCGGAATGAAATTCTTGGCAAAGATGTCAAAAGTACCATCGTTCGCTTTGAAGAAAAAGATGCCAAACTGAGCATTTATTTTAAAGACTTATCTGATGGGGAAAAATGTTTTTTTCTTGGGGCGGTTGTCTTGGCTGCTAACGAAGCTTATGGACCCCTTTTTTGCTTCTGGGACGAGCCTGAAAACTATCTCTCCTTGTCCGAGGTGGGACATTTCGTTACATCCTTGCGGCGATCGTTTAAGAACGGCGGACAAATTTTAGTGACATCTCACAATCCTGAAGCAATCCAAAAGTTTTCTGACGAGAATACCTGGGTACTTGACCGAAAAAGTCACTTAGAGCCAACTACAATTAAACTCCTCGAAGATGTTTCTATTAGAGGCAATCTTGTAGATGCGTTAATTCGTGACAATTTAGAATTATGAGGTTAAATAAATATAGGCCGCACCTTCTAGTTTTGCCTGAAGATGATGCGAATCGGCAGATTGCCAATGGATTTATTCTCCATCCAAATGTCAATGCCCGTTCTATCCAAGTTTTGCCACCCTCTGGGGGTTGGAGAAAAGTTTTGGAGGATTTCAGAAACGTTCATGCTCCTGAAATGCAAAGCCTTTCTAACAGGATGATTCTCTTGGTTATTGATTTCGATCGAGACGAAGATCGACTGACTTATATAGAGAGACAGATTCCAGAAGGAATAAGAAATAGGGTCTTCGTTCTGGGCGTTATATCCGAGCCAGAGAGTCTTAGGAGCGATATCCAAAAGAGTTGGGAAGGTATTGGAGAGGCGCTGGCCAAGGATTGTGCCGATCGCACGAATGAATTATGGGGACACGATCTTCTCAAACACAACCAAACTGAGTTAGAGCGCATGACTTCATTGGTCAAACCATATCTGTTTAGAGCAGAGGCGAGATAAAGGCGATCGCCCATTTCTGAACCACAGCCTTTCTCCACCCAAACGCCAAAAGCGATCGCTCTTCCATAGCTTCCTGCATCTTCAGTTCTCGGAAATTCTCGGAAAGCGATCGCCTCGGATGCCTCGGATGCATTTAGCAGTGATATATTAAAGAACTTTCCACTTGACGGACAGCGTTCTTAAGTTTCGCGGTATGTTGCTGAAAGATAAGAACGACAACCTCTCCAGAAAAGTTTAGTTCTGTCTCTATTTGAGCTATCAAATCCGGATCGTACTTGTAATTGCGCCCAGTTCCCTTAACAAAGCGACGGATAATACCCAAAACATACAAGGGTTTTTCTGGGAAAACCGCCACTGCTTTTCTGACTAAATAAGCTTCTCGGATTTCGGGAATATGGGAAAGCTGCTCGGCGATTTGTTCCATCTCCTCGGCTGGCAGATTGTGGGGCAGAAACCGATCTAGATAGCTGATGCTGCCTCTCTCTCGGCGCGATCGCTTCCAATCCTCATAGATTGCTTCGCTCCGCTCCCGATACTCTTCGGCTTTTTCTAATTGTCCCTCTTGCCGATGGAAACTATAAAGTAACTTGCCGGCTGCTATCTCCATCTCTGGGTCTTGCGCGATCGCCGTTTCCAAATAGCCAATGCCTCTGGAGTCCTTCTGTTCCAGCAATATTTGCCCTAATTGGTAGTTAGCGCGGGGATGATGCGACTCGCGATCGAGGACGGCTTGGAACAAGGGAGTCGCCGCCGCCTTGCCCTTTTCTTTCCAAGTCAGATAGGCTAACTTCCAAGACTGCTCCACAGTTAAATAACTATTTTGCGACTTCTCTTCTAGGACTTGCAGATTTCGCTCTTGCTGCTCCCCTTGGGCGTGGAGCTTTTGCCAAGTCTTAGCAATTTCTTTTTGCCACTGGAGATTGACAGAGGCGGCAAAGTTTTCCAGCTTATCGCCAAAAAAATGCATCGCTGCCGTTTCTTCTATAGCGGCTGGCAACTCCTCGGGATTAGTCTGGTAACCTATTGCCCCGAGGCGATCGGACAGAGAAGGATGGGTATCGTCGTTATCGGTTTTCTCTGCCAGCCCGAGAGCGAGCCACTTGCTAGCATCTTGCGGGGATATTCCAGTTCGCAGCTCGCTCAATAAATTGGCGATCGCTTCCTCTGGTGGTTCCTGCAAACTCGCCGCTTTTTTATAGAGCTTCGGCCAAAAACGTTTTTGTAGAAAAGCGCTGCTAATTTCTAACTGAATCAGCGCTTCCGCCTTATTATTCGCCCCGGCCAGATCTACGGCACAGCGGTCTGCTTCGTATTCATGGGCTCTAGCCAGAACAAAACTGTAAGCATTGAAAAAAGGTCCATACCAGCTAAAAAACCACTTAAATGGGAAAAAAACTCCTCGCTCTTCTTTCTGGAATTTTTCGGCCACATCGAATAGTATTTTTCGGATTCGATAAATCCAGCCGGAAAAGCGGTGGTCGTTTCCCGACAAATGTCCCAGTTCGTGGGCGACTACAGCGCGGAACTGCCCCGGCGACAGAGCCTGCATTAAAGGCAGTCCTAAAATTAGATAGTTTTCCTGCCAGCCAAAAAAGCCAAATCGCGGTCTCTGGAAAACCCCGGCATTAAGATCGTCCGTTAGCAGAATATGGTGAAATTTAGGAGCAGACAGCGCCGCCGTCATTTCATCAATTATATCGAACAGTTCCGGCACTTCTTGGCGATTCAGCTCCAGACCCTTGGGGCGGGGAAAGTTAAAGAAAAATAATTTAGCAACCCCTAAAGCCAGTAAAAAGGTAATCCAATTGAGCCTATCTATTAAATATTCCGCATTTAGATGTAGCACCGCCAGTCTTAGAGCCCAAACAATTGCGCAGAGCAGCAAAAAGACAAAGCCAACATAGGCATAGCCCAGGGCCGCTAAAAGGCCAACCCGAAATCTATAATAGGCGGGTTTTTGACGAGCGTATCTCTCTATGCGTTGCACTAAGCTATCAAATTGTTCGAGCTGTTCGATTGTCATTGTCATAGGAGCAATCCTCATTAATATGTTTTTTCGGAGACTTCTGGGAAAGAAAGTACCGCTTCCCCTCCTGCGGGCGGTGTGGGTTCTTCCCCGGTCGCAGTACCCACCCCCAACCCCCTCCCGAGAGGGGGCAGAAGCTCCGATCCATAAGGTACTTTTATTACCAGAAATTACCTGAGCGGTCCTTTCTTCTTTTGAGGCTGGGCAAGGATGGGGAAAGATTAAATAACGTTCGCACTGGCAGTTCGTTTTGGCCGCCGTTGGGCTAAAATAGCGACATCGGAAAGGAATTCTTCCCACCCTTGCCACACCCTACACCCTACACCCTATACCCTACACCCTAGTTTGGTGCCCAATGCCCAATGCCCAATTCCCCATGCCCAGTGCCCAATATATAAAATGTTATCGGAATTAAGTCTTATCCCCAGTCCTCCAGAAGGATTCAAATCTGGATTTGTCGCTATTATTGGCCGTCCTAATGTGGGCAAATCGACTCTAATGAACAAACTTGTAGGCCAAAAAGTGGCGATTACTTCGCCGGTTGCTCAGACGACTCGCAACCGACTGCGAGGTATTTTAACAACTCCAGAAGCTCAGATTATTTTTGTGGATACTCCGGGCATCCATAAACCCCATCACCAACTGGGTAAAGTGCTGGTACAAAATGCCCAAAATGCGATTAAGTCGGTAGATTTAACTTTATTTTTGGTGGATTCTGCTGTGGAGGCGGGAGGCGGCGATCGCTTTATTACCGATTTTGTCAGCAAAACTAAAGCACCAACTATTCTCGGACTAAACAAATCCGACCAACAACCCCAAAACGATAGCAATATTCCCGTTTTGGATAGCAGTTACCAAAAACTCGCCCAGCCGGCAGGTTGGCCTACTGCAAAATTCTCTGCCCTAACTGGCGACGGTCTGGACGAATTGCTGTCTTTATTGGTTAGCAAACTGCCGAAAGGTCCTTATTATTATCCTCCCGATTTGGTTACAGACCAACCGGAACGCTTTATTATGGGGGAACTGATTCGAGAGCAAATTTTGCATTTTACTCGGGAAGAAGTTCCCCATTCGGTGGCGGTGGGAATAGACCGGGTTGACGAGTCGCCGGAAATTACCCGAGTTCTGGCGACTATCTATGTCGAGCGCCAATCTCAAAAGGGAATTGCGATCGGTAAAAAAGGCCAGATGCTGAAGGCAATAGGTACTGCAGCTCGGGAGCAAATGCAAAAGTTAATCGATGGCAAGGTCTATCTAGAAATCTTTGTCAAAGTGCAACCCAAATGGAGACAGTCTCGGAACTTGCTAGCGGACTTTGGCTATCGAGTTGAGAAAGATTGAGAAGTTTAAGTTTTGAGTTCGAGCGCTTGAGAGTTTTGAGTTTTGAGAGCTGTCAACTCTTTTTACCGAACCGACGCTCTAGTGGACTGTCTAGCTTGAAATTGTAGGGAGCGGCCCGGGAACGAAACCCAACGGAACGATTGGTATAGTTGGGTTTCACTCCGTTCAACCCAACCTACATTTACACACAACTTTAGATTTGCCAATCCACTAGGCTACATCGAACGACGCGGCGCAGTCAGTCAGAAATAGGCAAGGTTCTGTCTGGCGCTCTCAAGCGGGAGATTGGCTTATGGAACTGATAGAGTATAGAGTAAAAACAGAGTAGCTGACCCAAATGACTATGCTTGCTATTAGCGAAACCGATAATGCGGCAAAATTTCCTCCGTCAGATCTATTCAGTGACGAACCTCCTTTGGAAAGCGATCGCCATTTAAAACAAATCCTTCTATTGCTGCTGAGCCTGGAGTGGTGGTGGCAGGAGCGCCCCGACGCTCCAGAAAATAGACGCAATAATTTCTATGCGACAGGGAATCTGACCATATATTACAGCCGACGTCAGTTGCCCTCGGAGAAATTACGAGGACCGGACTTTTTTGTGGTATTGGATACGGAGTATAAGGAGCGCAAGAGTTGGACTGTATGGGAAGAGGACGGCAAATACCCTAATGCGATCGTGGAAATGCTCTCGGACAGTACCGCGAATGTGGATAGGAACAAGAAAAAGCGAATATATCAAGATACTTTTAGAACGCCAGAATATTTTTGGTTCGACCCGTACAGCTTGGAGTTTCAGGGATTTCGCCTTACAGATGGGGGGAAATACCGGGCAATTGAAGCAAACGAATATGGATGGCTATGGAGCCAGCAGTTAGAACTGTATTTGGGTATTGTGGCCGAAAAGCTGCGGTTTTTTACTCCAGAAATGGAGCTAGTTCCGACAAGAGGCGAAGGGGAAAGCCAACGGGCCGAGGCGGAAAGCCAGCGGGCTGATGCCGAAAGCCAGAGAGCTGAAGTGGAAAGCCAGCGAGCTGAAGCGGAAAGCCAGAGAGCTGAAGTGGAAAGCCAGCGGGCCGAAGCGGAAAGCCAGCGAGCCGATGCCGAACGCCAGAGAGCCGAAGCTGCAGAAGCAGAGTTGGCGGCGTTGCGTCGGCAGATAGAAGAACAATAGGAAACAGGAGATATTGGCTTGCCAATATCTCCTATTTCCTATATTTTGGGCTATTAGCAGAAACCTCCAGAAACCCGGGTTTTTGAAAAACACGGGTTTCTCATGTTTGTGTTTGATATCAAATCTGGTTCAATTGAATACGCCCACAGTATTTGTAGGGGCAGTCCCCCCGTGGCTGCCCCGGTTGTTATGGCGGTTGTTATGGGCGCTTCCGGGGCGCTCCCGGGGGCACCGCCCCTACAAATACTGTGACTTTTAAACGGATTTGATATGATTTGTTTTTGCCAAAAGAGCCAAAACGCTAAGGGCAAAAAATTATAGCAGAACTTTTCTAATTATATCCGGGGAAACGCGATCGCTTATTGTCACTGTCCCAAGATCGGTGGGCAGGATAAACCGGACGCGACCGGCTTTGACTTTCTTATCTAATTTTAGAGTATCGATAATTGCCTCAATCTCTAATCCGGGCGGAAGTCCGACGGGCAATCCGGTTTTTTCAATTAATGCCAACTGACGGGCGTGGCACTCTGGCAACCACATACCCATCTCTAGGGCGATGCGACTGGCAGCGACCATACCAATGGCTACTGCTTCCCCATGAATCAAGGTTTCGTAGCCGGTTAAACTTTCAATTGCATGACCGATAGTATGACCGTAATTGAGAATAGCCCGCAGTCCTGCTTCTTTTTCATCTTTTGCCACTACATCGGCTTTGCTTTGGCAAGAGCGAACTAAAATTTCTTGCAAGAGTCCGGCGGGCAAATCCTGCAAGCGGTCTAGTTGAGGCGATCGCTCTAATTGGGCAAATAAATCCGCATCCCAGATAACGCCATATTTAATTACTTCGGCCATGCCAGCACGAAACTCTCGGGGAGGAAGCGTTTCCAATACTAGAGGGTCGATTAAAACCAAGCGCGGTTGGTAGAAAGCACCGATTAGGTTTTTGCCTTGGGGATGGTTGACACCAGTTTTGCCGCCGATGGAAGCATCGACCATTGCTAGCAAAGAGGTGGGAACCTGGACGAAGTTAATACCTCGCAGCCAAGTGGCAGCGGCGAAGCCTGTCATGTCGCCAATGACGCCACCGCCTAGAGCTACCATTGTCGAGGAACGTTCGATCCGATTTTCCAGAGCAGTATCGTAAATAGTCTGGATGGTTTGCAGGGATTTGTACTGTTCGCCGTCGGGGAGAATGCAGGAGACGACTTCAAAGCCAGCGGCGGCTAAAGTTGCGATCGCCCGTTCGCCATAATGCTCGAAAACTGTCGGGTTTGACACTAGCAACACTTTCTTGCCCAAGTTCAAGGGCTGCATCTTGGCACCCAGTTCGTCTAGAGCTTGGGGCGCGATCGCAATCTCGTAAGACTGCTGGGGTAGGGAAACGCGGATTGTAGATAGCATGGCTCGCACTTAAGGGGAATTTGGGTAGCCGACCGAGCCATTCTAGCCGATGCCATGTTTTAATATTTTTTATCGAATCTTGTGGAGAAACCTCAATGACTGCATCTGGAGCGATCGCTTACTTCGGTCTGTTGACTACTGCCTTTGTTCTTGCCCTCGCATTGTTCTTTGGCTTGCGCGCCGTTAAGCTGATTTAAGAAAAGGGCATGGGGCATGGGGAATTGGGCATTGGGCATTGGTAATGTGGGGACTGTGGGGACTATGCGGGGATGTGGGATGTGTGGTTATTTTGGGACCACACTCGCCAAACTCCATCCCCATACCCGATGCCCCATGCCCCATGCCCCATACCCAATGCCTATTCCGTCCTTTTGATAATCTCGGTTAGACTGCCATACTCCACAGGCAGATCGAAGGCGGCGGGATTAACTGCATCTTGGTAGCTAAAGTCTCGATGCTCCAAGCAGAAGCGATCCCAACTAGACATTTGAATTCGGAATAAATTGATAAAAAAATCGGTCAGCCAAGGAGTCAGGGGCAAGCGAACGTAAATTTGTTTGCCGACAGCAGCGCACATCTGCTCGACTGCGCGGTTAATACTAATTGCTGGATTGCCCAAGACAAAGGGGCGGGACGGTTCGGGGGGATTTTCGATCAGATGGAGGACGATTTGGGCAATATCGCGAGCGTGGATAAAATGAAAACTTCCTTCTGCTTGGAAAAAGCGAATCAGCCAAATCCATTTTAAAATCTCTGGCAACCCAGCAGTAATGTGAGAATAGGGTTTCTGGCGATCGCCTCCAAATACAAGAGTAGGGAAAAGGGTCGTAATCCTAGAAGCGAGGCGGACCCTGGACAAGCGGCTGTAGCATTGGTATTTAGATCTAATGTACTCCGTCCCTATTTGTCCGGCTTGTTTGAGTAATTCTAGATTGCGATCGAGAATGCTGGCTGTAGAGAAATAGATAATCTGCTCGCATGCCTCGGGGTCGAGCATATCCATCAAGCGGAGGGTTTTAACAACATTAATGTCATATGTTTCTCTGGTGCCTCCCCAAGCGGTGGCAGCTAAAACTACTGCATTAACGGTTTCGAGCAATGGCTGAAACCGCTCGATACCTTGCATGTCCCCTTGCAAGACTTCTATGCCGGGACGACTGGTTAGGTCAACTTTTAATTTTTCCGGGTTCCTGACCAGCAAATACAATTCATGGTTTGTTTCCCGAATTAAAGCTTCCGTTAAATAGTGACCGATGCAGCCACTAGCGCCAGTAACGAAAATCCGCTTGGGGTTCATCGAGCAGGAATTTCTCCTAATAATTGCTAGTTGATAATGGGAAGGCGATCGTCGGTCAATTGGGACGACGCATCCCCAATTCACAAGGGAGCCAGCATTATAGCAATAAGCAGTAGGGGCGTAGGCGGAGCCTGCCTTTGGATGGGCATATGGCATTCGCCCATTGTCCGCTCCCAAATATGCGTAATGCTATGTCTGTAGCATTCAAAATGGCATTAGCGAATCAAGCCGTAACCGCTAGCAGTTCGTGGGCTTGCTTCGCGGTTTCAAAAAAGAAACCAGCGTTTTCCTCGGGGGTTCCGGGTAAAATGCCATGACCCAGATTGAGGATATGGCCGGAGCCACCGGCTTTGCGAATGGTATCGAGAATGCGATCGCGAATATTTTCCTGCGGGCCAAACAGCACGCAAGGATCTACATTGCCCTGCACGCCGATATTGGGTCCGAGCCGCTTTCTAGCTTCGGCCATATCTACGGTCCAGTCCAGGCTGACGATATCGACTCCCGATTTTGCCATCCGCTCTAGAAGGCCAGCACTGCCGCTAATATAAAGGATAAATGGCGTATTTGGGTGAGTTTTTTTGACTTTATCTACGATGAGCTTGTGATAGGGAAGGGCAAATTCATCGTAGTCTTGGGGGCTGAGCTGACCGGCCCAGGAGTCGAACATCTGCACCACTTGAGCGCCGCTGTCGATTTGATACCGTAGATAGATGGCGATCGAGTCTGCTATTTTTTTCAGCAATTTATGCAGCATCTTTGGCTCTTTGAAAGCCATTGCCTTAATATTTCGGTAATCTTTTGAGGAACGCCCCTCAATGGCATAAGCGGCCAGGGTCCAGGGAGCGCCAACAAAGCCCAGCACCGTTGCTTTATTGCCCACTGTGTCCCGCAATATCTGCAAAGTTTTGCCAACAAATGGCAAGGATGCCTCCGGATCCAGGGCATGAACCTTTTCTATTTGCTCTAGACTGCGGATCGGAGGGTCTATAATAGGCCCTTTGCTCTCTACAATATCAAAAGGAATGCCCATTCCCGGAAGGGGGGTCAGGATATCGGAAAACAGAATCACCCCATCGGGGGCAAATGCCTCAAATGGTTGCAGGGAAATCTGTACAGCCAGATCTACGTTTTCCGATCGCTCGCGAAATGAAGGATATTTTTCTCGCAACTCTCGATAAACCTTCATATAACGACCTGCCTGCCGCATCATCCATACCGGCGGCCGGTCTAATTTTTCTCCTAGTGCTGCCCTCAAAAGATAAGGAAGCTCGGTTGTCCCTGCCATGTTTGCTTTTCCATTAGATTGAATGCAATGTTGAGCTTACCATCGCTTGGGGGCATGGGGAAGGGTGGGGAGTGTGGGGAGTGTGGGGAGTGTGGGGGGTGTGGGAGGCCGCCTTGCCCCTTCGGGGCGGCTACGCCTAGGGACTTGCGCGGAAATAAAGTACCAGTCTCTAAGCGTTCCACCGTTCGGGCGATCGCCCTTCGTCAAGCTCAGGACAGGCTACGTCGTAGGCGAACGCGCCCCGCCTGCCCTCTGGGGCATAGACCTTGAACTGGTACATTATTAACTTGCAAGTCCCCTACGGAGTGTGGGAGGCCGCCACCCTTTTTTTGGAGACCCAACGGAGCGCTCAGGACAGGGACTTGCAGACTGGGGGACTTGGAGACTGGGGGACTCGCACGGGTGGGAAGCCCCACACTCCCCACACTCCCCACCCTTCCCACACTTCCCACACGGGAGCATTTCAATTTCGTAGCCGGACGCCTAACGCCTAAAGGCGCGGCTACACAAACTCTCGCCCTTTCAGGCTACCGATTGCATTCATTGAAATGCTCCCTCCCACACTTCCCCATGCCCAGTGCCCAGTGCCCAATCCCCAATCCCCAATCCCCAATTCCCTAATTAATTGATGCCAAGCTCCAATCGGGTCTGAGATTTTTAGCTTCGCGCAGATAGGGATGGTAGATTTGCTTTTGGGAGGATGGCAGATTGACATGGATTAAAAACCGAATGCAATGGTGCAAACCGCCCTCAACGTGCATCTGTTGAACGTCGAGCAGGGCAACGCTGTCCCATTTTGGTCGTTTGCGGGCGATCGCTGCAGGAAAAATAGCATCTAAATCCCGAGTTGCCGAAAAAGTTGCACTGATAATAAGCTCTGGGTCTAGATGGTTGCGGTCTTCGAGGGCATCCAATAATTCCGTAACTGCTTCGTGAATGGCCTCAACGGTATTTGCTGAGGCGACTGTTGCCCCGCGAATCGCCCTAACTCTCCAGTCCACGCCAATATCCTCCTTCTCGTTTTCTTTTTCCAATGGTTCTGCGATCGCGCAAAGGTCCAATTAATTTCCGGTCTATCGAGACAGTTTTCCCTATTTTCTCGTTACGGTCGATAAAGCCATAATGGCAGGCCGTTAGTGGCTAGCTCAAACTCTAGCCAATCGATGCTAGAGCGATCGATGCCGGAATAAGAGATCCCAGAGCTTCCAAAGCCGGGGCTCCTATTTCCCAGCAAGCGGTCTATAGGGGACTTGCGCTCTTCCAGAGTCACGCACTTAGCTTTGTCTGGATCTAGTTTTGCAAGTTGTGCCGCCCAAACGCGGGCATCTTCTTCAGTTCCCAGGCGATCGACAACTCCCAAAGCTTGGGCTTGCTGGCCCGTGAAAATGCGCCCGTCTGCAAAACTCTTAACAGCATCTACTGCTAGATTTCGAGCCTCGGCGACCGTTTGCACGAACTGTTGATAGCTCGTATCGATCATCTCTTGTAGGATATCCTCTTCTGCTGCTGTCAATTCTCGGTCAAAGGCGAGAATATCTTTATAAGGTCCAGACTTAACTGTTTGAAAGGATACGCCTATTTTTTCTAGAAGGCGTTCTAGGTTATTGCCTCGTAGAATCACGCCAATACTACCAGTGATAGTGCCCGGGTTAGCCACAATATGTTGGGCCCCCATACCGATATAGACTCCTCCCGAGGCGGAGATATTGCCGAAACTGGCCACTATTTTGGTTTTTTCGCTCAAACGCTTTAAGGCGCTATATATTTCCTGGGAATCTCCTACAGTGCCACCGGGACTGTCAATGCGCAGTAGCAGGGCAGGAAACTTTTTTTCTTCTACTGTTTTTAGGGCCTCTAGCACCCTTTTGCGAGTAGCTGAGGCGATCGCCCCTGTAATTTCTATCCGAGCAATAAGCTTGCGAGACTTGCGTCTAAAAGGCCAAATCATGGGCATTCAACATCCATAAATCAAACAAGTCGAACGCTCTAGTGGCGTGGGAAGCCAAAATGCTGCAACCTATCGTGCAACTGTAGGGAGCGAGCCGGGAACGAAACCTGGCGCGGCAATCGCGCCCGTTACTCTGCGAGCAGGCGATCGCCAACATTTTTCAACCGCTCTCTACAATTTTAAGCCAGACTCTTGACTAGAGCGCCCCTAAGCTGGATGGCACAGGGAGCGATCGCTCCCTGTGGTTTTATTCGCGGGATCGATCTCTTCCCAACGGGAGTCGAGGATGCAACCGCAGAACCAGCGTTCGTTTCAATCCTAGCGCGATCGCCTGGGTGCCGGGACTTACGGAAGAGGCAGAGGGGACTTGGGTACTTGGGGACCCTTCGACCAAGCTCAGGACATGCTTGGGGACTTGGGCAGGGGATAGAGGGGAATTCTCCCATTCCTCCCACCCTTCCCACACCTCGTAGGCGGCCTCCCACACTCCCCCTTTCAAGGGTGTGTTTTTTAGATTTGATGTTTTTTGGCCACGGCCAACCCTCGAAATAAGACGTAGGGGCGATAGCATTCCCGAGACATACTTTGCTATAAACTAAACTTATAACCTGGAATGCTTCGCCCCAGAAATTTATGCCTCTCGCTGGCAACTCCAAAAAGCGGAATTAGAAAAAACATACCCTCTGCTCCTCTGCCCCCTGCTCCTCTGCCCCCTGCCCCTCTCTCCCCTCTGCCCCCCTTACCCTTTCCTCGGGGTATGTTTTTTATAATCTTCCTAATATTCCTAAATGAGCGCGATTTGCGGGCGGCATGGTTTTATAGGGCGAAGCATTCCAATACATAAAATTAATTTAAGAGCAAAAACTGTCTCGGGAATGCTGTCGCCCCTGCGCGCCGGGTCGATACACAATAATGCCAAATCTAAAAAACATACCCGCAGATTGCCCCCCTTCTCCCTTGCCCCTTACTGGGCAGGATGTCTCTGTATCAATTTGTATCCCTGTTTTACAAAAATACATAATTTGAGTACCTTAGTTAAAATAGTGAGACATTTTCTATTCAGGGCCGCGAATAAAAAAAGAATAATTACCAATCTATGCAAAAAGAAGTTAAATCCAAATTGCCCTTTGAGCCGTTATTGTTAATCGCGCCCTTTTTCCTCTGGGGGACGGCAATGGTAGCGATGAAGGGAACGATTCCCAGCACTACGCCCCTATTCATGGCTGGAGTGCGGTTGGTCCCTGCTGGATTTTTGGTTTTATCTGTAGCTATTGCCTTGGGACGTCCCGCCCCAAAAGGTCTAAAGGCATGGCTGTGGATAGCATTTTTTGCCCTAGTCGATGGGGCAATGTTCCAAGGCTTTTTAGCAGAAGGATTAGTCAAAACCGGCGCGGGATTGGGTTCTGTTATGATTGACTCTCAACCCCTAGCAGTGGCACTGCTTTGTGCATGGTTGTTTGGGGAAACGATTGGCCTGTGGGGTGCCATCGGTCTGGGATTGGGAATAGCAGGAATTAGTCTCATTGGCTTGCCAAGCGAGTGGTTTTGGGGACTGCTACAGGGCGAAACCATATCTCTGTCTGGGGATATCGGCCAGTTGTTCCAGAACGGGCAATGGTTGATGCTTTTGGCGGCTCTGTCAATGGCGATTGGAACCGTAACTATGCGACCTCTGAGCAAATATGCTGACCCAGTGGCGGCTACAGGATGGCATATGATTATAGGTGGTTTGCCCTTGTGGGGGCTCAGTGCCGTTACAGAAAGCGAGCAGTGGGTTCATATCGATGCGTCCGGCTGGATGGCCTTGGCCTACTCAACTGTATTTGGCAGCGCGATCGCTTACGGTTTGTTTTTCTATTTTGCGGCCAGAGGTAATCTCACCAGTCTGAGCGCTTTAACCTTCCTAACGCCAGTGTTTGCGCTTCTGTTTAGCAACCTGTTGCTATCGGAAACTCTCTCCGGGCTACAATCAATAGGGGTGTGTCTGACCTTAGCGAGCATCTATCTTATCAATCAACGGGAGGCGATCGCTCTTACCCTAGAACGCTTATCCTCTCAAGATGCCGAAAAAAGCTTCCTTTAAACTAGGCAAGCGCCAAACTCTCTGGGACAGGAGGGGATAGCTTGAAGAAAATGGCTATGTATAGCACTTCTGGGTTTAATCGGTTACGCATTAAACCCAGAAACCCTTTCCCTGTCTGTTTTCTAGCTTACTAAATCGATTTGAGAAACGCTATATATACGAGGGAAACAAACATGGACCTGTACCGCTTTTAGCGATTGCGATTTAGGTCTTCCTTCCTATTTGCGGCGTTGCTTTTCCTGCAAGTGCTTTTCTGGCATCGAGTTTATAGGGTCAGTCAAGTTTATTAAAGTTACGATGGTGCTAGTTTGAACTGACTAATTTGTCCCTGAGCGATCCTGGTTGCCGCTTCGCATCCCCGAACGAGGTTATGAGCTTTTACCGCCTAACTTTATTACTCATTGCCAGTTTCACTGGCCTTCTATTGGCCCCCGTCACAGCAGGTAGGGGCTTATTTTCTGAAAATATTGCCGAAGTCCGAACCCTAAAATCCCAATCTACTGAGTTTTTGTACCCTAGGCCAATTCTCCAGACCCACCCCCCGGGAAGGGAGCAGAGGGAGCTATACCAGGCCAAAATGTGGAGTAGTGGGCCAAAATTCCTCCCAGGAAGGGAGCAGGGGTTGGGGAGCTGTCCTAGACCTCAACCCCCTCCCAGTAGCAGGAGACTGTTCAATGTCCCATGTTCTGTTTTCCAAATAGGGGCATCCAAGGCGATCGCTCTAGCAAGTGCAACTACTCCCTTAATTGCTCAGGCTGAGTCAGAATCAAAAACCGAGCCGAAAAAACCCGCTTCTAAACGGGATTTGCTCTGGCTGTTGTTGCTGGGTTTGGGAACCATAACCGGGGCGGCAATCTTTGCTGGCATATTTTATGTACTAACCAATTCTGGGCATAGCGATGCAGAACCCGAGCCAGAGCCAATTACTGAGAGGCAGCCCCAGCAATACCAAGAGCAGTCCCTGACTATCGAATCCCCTGCGGAGACTTTAAATGGTATAGAGCCCAATCGATACCGAGAAGAACTACCGCCAGAAAACCCACAAGACCCAGAAGAAAACACTACGATTTTTGCGACCAAGTCCGAACAAGAAATAAACAGTTACCCCGAAACGAGGATAGAGGAGGCTCAGAAGTCGAGCGATCGCACAATCGAAATACCCAGAGCAAGTTCCGAACCATTGCAAGTACCTACAAACAGGGCAACCGTTCGACCAACAACCGAAGATGTAACCCGCATCCCGCAGAGAATTGACATTATTGAGGAATTGCTCGCCAATTTGCGAAGTACAGACCCCACCAAGCGGCGCAAAGCAATCTGGGAACTAGGCCAGCGAGGAGACTCCCGGGCGGTGCAACCTCTAGTAGATTTAATGCTAGAGTCGGATTCAAAGCAGCGCTGTTTAATTTTGGCTGCACTGTCGGAAATAGGCACCCGCACCCTCAAACCAATAAATCGAGCCCTGTCTCTCTCCTTGCAAGATAACAATTCAGACGTAAGAAAAAATGCGATTAGAGATTTGACGCGCATTTACGAGCTGCTCGATCGCCTAAGCCATTTACTGCGCCATGCTCTTGAGGATTCCGATCCCGAAGTTCGCGAAACAGCTATCTGGGCAATGGAAATGCTCGATCGCATCCGCACCGTACCCAATACCGAACAACAAAGAGCTTTGCCCAATTGGCTCACTGTAGAAGAGAGTTCTCCAGAAGATATTCCGTAATATGGGGAATGGGGAATGGGGAATTGGGCATTCACAGCGGTCAGCTCTCAGCTCTCAGCAATCAGCTAAAGGCACAGAGCAGCAGAGCAGCAGAGCCTTGTTGGACCCACAAGCATGTTCGCATTGGGCATGTTCGCATTGGGCAAAAAAGCTCACCCAATGGGCAGCGGGCGGAGCCCAACAGCTTTCAGCAAATTTGCTGAGAGCTCAGAACTGAGAGCTTCTTTGGGAATTGGGAATGTGGAATTGGCAAGTTTTGAGTTATATGTTATAGAAGCAAGCCAATAGCAGGAGACCAGTAGTGTGGCGGTAAGTTGTGGCGGTAGGGTGCGCGGCTTATGCTAAATATAGATTTCAATATGACAGTTTGTTTTAGTCCTGTCTGTTAACCGGAGAAATAGGAACAGCATTCTCTAGAACAGTGACCGGGACGGCTACAGGTTCAAAAATATCAGTCGGAGTAACGGGAGTAACTTCGTCTAAAGTTGTCACGGGTACTGGCAGGGTTTCAAAGCGAGTCGAACCAGAGGATTTCTCGGGGTTATTCTGGCAGGCTGATGCCGCTAGGAGTAAGCAGGAGGAAGCGATCGCTCTGTAAAATAGCCTACAGACTTTGGTCGTATTACTGCTTTTTTGTAACATCAATATTATTTAAGTTGATAGTTCCAATCGAATACTTGTTGCCAAAATTTTTTCTGGTTTCAATTACTAAATTAATCGTTCTTGCTTTAGGGGACAAGCGACCGATAAACACAAATTTGCCCTTGAGGGTCGTCGCCGGTTGGATTGTGATTGTGGGAGTATCTGGCGGGATTGAGAGATTGTATTGGTGTTTTTGGTCGTCGTAGAGGACTATACCGTTGTTAGTTTTAATATCGATCGCTTGCCGGCGACCGTTAGTAATGGCCAGACTCACTGTGGTACTGTCTTCTCCAAAAGATATTTCCGAAAGCCTTACCACTATTTGGATGTGATTGACCTGGATATCGTAAGTTAGTGGCGGTGGTCCTTGCGGTTGCTTCAAGGGGCTGGATTGACAGCCAGCGCAGACCAGGGATAGCAAGGCCAAGGTTGGCAAGATTCTAGAGGTCATAGCCGCACCAAGTTAAGCTTTCGTCTATTATTATGCTACCGCTCTTTTATGACCCATGTTTAAAATTCCCCCAGCTTTAAAACCCGGAGACCTGTTGCGGGTAGTTGCGCCCAGCGGCTGCCTGCGAAATATGGAGGTTTTCGAGCAAGGAGTAGAAATCTGGCGATCGCGGGGCTATCGAGTAGAACTGAGCCCGGGCTACGACGATCGCTGGGGTCACTTAGCTGGCACCGACGCCGATCGCCGCCAACGTCTGGCCGATGCTTGGCAAGATCCCGAATGTCGCGGCATACTCTGTGCCCGAGGCGGTTTCGGCGCTTCCCGACTTCTGGAAGATTGGAAATGGCCAGATTTGACTACTGCCAGTTCTCCAATACCGCCCAAATGGTTAGTGGGTTTTTCCGATATTACTTGTCTGCTCTGGAGTCTGAGCCAGATAGGAGTAGTTAGCGTCCACGGCCCGGTGCTGACAACTCTAGGAAAAGAACCGGATTGGTCGATAGAGCGATTATTTGATTTAGTAGAAGGTCGTCCCCTCGCCCCCCTAGAAGGAAAACCCTGGACGGGCGGTAAGGCTCGGGGGATTCTGCTGCCAGCGAATCTCACTGTGGCAACTAACCTTTTGGGAACGGCGTTGCAGCCTTCTGTTGCAGGAACTATTTTGGCTTTAGAAGATACGGCCGAGGCGCCCTACCGCCTAGACCGAATGCTGACTCAATGGCGGATGATGGGGGTTTTCCAGGGAGTTCGGGGAATTGCTTTGGGTCGTTTTAGCAGTTGCGAAAATGACCCGGGGGTGCCAACTCTAAGTTCTGAAGAAGTGCTGCGCGATCGCCTCTGCGACCTCGGTATTCCTATTGTTGCCAATCTCGTTTTCGGCCACCAAGGCGCTAATGCTGCCCTGCCGGTGGGGGTGGAGGCAGAGTTAGATGGCGATCGCGGAATTCTCAAATTTGGTAATTAAGCTGACTGCTGACAGCTGACTGCTTACCGCTATAACTCTTTTTACAAACATGACCAAATATCTAACTATCGCCGAAGCACAAGAACAACTGCCAGCCTTGCCGGATGAGTTGGCAGAAGAGCCAGCGATTATAACTAAGGACGGCAAGCCTGCGATCGTCGCTATGAGTATGGAATTGTTTGATTCTCTGCTGGAAACGATAGAAATTATATCTGATGGAGAATTTTGTGCCGAACTGCGAGAGGGCATAAGGCAAGCAGATGCTGGAGAAACCATAGCCTTAGAACAATTAAAAGCAGAGTTAGGATTGTGACAGAAATAGAAAAATCGCCTGGGGAATATCAAGTTCTCCTTACTTTGCAGGCAAGTCAGCTATTTGCTGAAATAAAAGACCGGCGAGAACAAGCATTAATTATTGTTCGGCTGGAGAAGCTCAAGCACGAACCGGAAAAACAGGGCAAAGCTTTATCGGCAGATTTGATAGGATACCGTAGCATCCGAGCCGTAGGTCAGCGTTACCGAATTATCTATCGAGTTGAGCCCGATAAAGTTATGGTTATTGTAGTCGGAATAGGGCGGCGAAAGGATGGGGACAAGCGAGATATATACGAAGTTACAAAGCGATTCATAGCGCAGATGATGTCGCAGAGAGCCAACGAGTAAAAATAAATGAGGCAGAGTTAGATGGCGATCGCGGAATTCTCAAAATAATCTAAAAAGCTAGAGAGCGATCGGCAAGTAGGCTGCACGCTGCCTATCGCACTCAGCCTCACAGCTTTTCACGCAAAAATTTACGAAACAAATATTTAATCTGTTGAAACTGGTGAAACTGAATCTTTTGCTCTGTTTGGCTAAGATGAGATGTATCCCCATTAAGCTCTAAAAGCCATCCTCTCTCTTGGCGCGACAGCTTAACCAAAGAGCAGAGGGCAGAGCGAACTTTGGCTGAATCGCCGACCAGTTCCCGAGTCATGTTAACTACGGGAGAGCCGTGAGTGACAATTAAAATATTTTCTGCAAAATCCTCGGTTAAGCGCCTGACTGCTTGCCCCGATCGCTCCCTTGCTTGTTGCTTGGTTTCTGGATAGCGAGCCATAACCCGAGAGCTATAGCTGGCATCGATTCTGGGAAACTGCCGTACTATTTCTTCGACGGGCAGGATTTCTGGAGTCACAGAAAAAAAGGGAGTGTTAAAAATTTCTCCTACTCCTGATTCCAGTCTTATCGGCAAGTCGAGAACTTCCGCCACATAATGCGATGTTTGCACGGTTCGCAGAAAAGGAGAAGAAAAAATATGAGCGATATTTTCTCCGGCAAGGCGATCGGCTAGTTCCTTCGCTTGCTGGATACCATCTGGAGAAAGACCCGGGTCAAAGGGTCGCTCTGCAGTTTCCATCCACTTGGGGTCAACAAAATCCTGACGATTTCCATGTCTGGCAATCCAAACGGTTTGCATATAAGTTATTAGCTTGAGAGTTTTGATTTTTGAGTTTTACAGAATGTAGGGCATTGGGCGTGACCCTCCTGGGAGGGGTTGGGGGCAATCTGCGGGTATGTTTTTTAGATTTGGCATTATTGTCTGTATCGGCCCGGCGCGTAGGGGCGACAGCATTCCCGAGACAGTTTTTGCTTTTAGATAAAATTTATTTATTGGAATGCTTCGCCCTAGAAACCCATGACGCCCGCCAATCGCGCTTATTTAAGAAGATTAGGAAGATTATAAAAAACATACCCTTGAAAGGGGGTTGAGGGCATTGGGCATGGGCATTGGGGAAAGTTTTAAGTTTTAAGTTTTTAAGTTTTAAGTTAAGGACTGGCAACCCAAAACTCAAAATTCAAAACTTAAAATTATTGGTCCCTCAGTCACCGGATTTCGAGGGACCGTGCAAATCCCGATCGCAATCTACGATCTTGCCGTACCATAATCTTAAACCCGACTATCACCAGAAACGAGCGATCGCAGTCCAAAGGTTTGAAAAAATCGAAAAACTGTATCGCTCTCGGGTGCCAGGAAACAACCCTCCATATTAATCCCTCTCTAATTGCAATTTATGTTGAAGTCGTTGAAGATAGAAAACTTTCGCCGGTTCGAGTCGTTCGAGATTCAAGAGCTCGGGAGAATTAATCTGCTAGTAGGAGCCAATAATAGCGGCAAGACTTCTATTTTAGAGGCGATCGATCTCCTCTGCTCCCGCGCCGATCTGGAACCGCTTTATAGGTCGGCAGAGGCTCGGGGCGAATATGTATGGAACGCCCACAAACCAAAGGTAGGGCGACTTATGTCTGGCGAAGAACTGGAAACGGATGTTCGCCATTTTTTTTACGGGCGATCGCTGGAGTTGGACAACCAATTCTCGATTATCGGTCAAAACGAAAAGGACGAGGAAAGGCTAGTTGCCTCCATATTAGAAACGATGTATGATGGCGGCGATACGGAAACCACTCTAGGTTTCTATCGCCCGGAACTAGGTCTGGGTCTGAAGTGGACTGAGAGCGATATCTTATACTATAGAGAAATACCTTTTTCATCTAATGGCGGCATTGTTCGCAGCAAAGGCTTGCCAGTTGATACTATCTACGCCAAAGAAAAAAATGTAAAAGTTCAGTTTGTTAGTTCGTTTTCTTTGGATAAAGACGATCTGATTGCCCTGTTCGATGAGGTGGTACTGACCGATGAAGAAGAAAGCTCTATCGAAGCCCTCCAAATTATAGAACCGACAATAAAAAGGGTTGCTGTAGCCAATTCTGCTAGATACGCTAGCACGGGAGTGCAGGCACGCGCGGGATTTTTAGTAAGATGTTCCGGCAGCAACGAGCGAATCCCAATAGGTAGTATGGGAGATGGGATCTGGCGGATGCTGGGACTGGCCTTAGCATCTAGAGGCGCTGCAGGTGGGGTGCTGCTAGTTGATGACATCGATACTGGCTTGCACTATAGCGTTATGTCCGATATGTGGAAAATGCTCTGGGCAACAGCGAAAAGATTAGACGTTCAGGTTTTCGCCACTACCCACAACAATGACTGCTGGAAGAGTCTGGCTAGCATCGTCGAGGATGAAAGCAGCGAGCCGGATAGAATTACAATTCAGAGGATAGAGCCAGATAAGAAAACTGCCGTAACTTTTAGCGATCGCCAAATTAGAATCGCTACTCAAAGAAATATAGAGGTGCGCTAGTAATGGTAAATTTTCCTAAAAATAGACTTTTAGTAGAAGGATACGAAGATAAGCGAGTCATACCGGAGTTGATAGAAGCCAACGGAATTATCTGGGAACCGGAGCCAGGAAAATATATTGTTAATATAGAGCCACATGATGGAATCGATAACCTGCTCGACCGGGATGTTATATTCACGGAGCTGAATGACTCTAACTTAGCGGCTTTAGGCTTAATAGTCGATGCTGATGAAGAGCCAATAGCTAGGTGGAAAAGCATTAGAAATGTATGTTTGCCCAGCATTGCCGATCTTCCCAAAAGCTTACCAGAAGAGGGTCTGATTCATCCTACCACAATCGGCCCTAAGTTCGGGGTTTGGATGATGCCAGATAATCAAATGCGCGGGATGTTAGAAACTTTTCTCGCTTACATGGTTCCCGACCAAGAGGAACCGCTCTGGAAATATGCTTGTGAAACAGTGACGGAAGCTAAGAATTTAGGGGCTCCTTTCAAAAAACTCCATCAAGACAAAGCTGGCATTTATACTTGGCTGGCATGGCAGAATCCACCAGGGCGCCAACTGCATCATGCAGTTAAGGAACGGATTCTAGATCCGCAGCACCCAAAGGCGAAGGCTTTCGTAAGTTGGTTCAAGGGGCTTTACGATCTATAAGTAAAAAAAGTAAAAAGCAGGAGGAGCTGCAAGGGTTATGCAATTTTTTACTATAGCAGGAGCCAGAAACCCGGTTTTTCTAAAAAACCGGGTTTCTAGGGTTTCTAGCTTTGGGAGACAGAAACCCGGTTTTTCTAAAAAACCGGGTTTCTAGGGTTTCTAGGGTTTCTAGGGTTTCTAGGGTTTCTAGGGTTTCTAGGGTTTCTAGCTTTGGGAGACAGAAACCCGGTTTTTTAGAAAAACCGGGTTTCTCATATATAATAGCCAATGATTTAAGATTGCTAAGGCCATAATTATGAATCAACTCTGGAGTCGTCGCCAAACCCTAGTTGCGATCGCAAGTACCGCCAGCACTCTCGCCCTCCACTCTTGTGCCCCTTCGCAGCAGTCCTCAGAAAACTCTTCGCAAAACTCTTCGCAAAACTCTTCGCAACAGGAACTAACTACCGCTACGATTGGCTTATTTACCTGGGTCGGTTCTGCACCGCTCTACATCGCCCGGGATAAAGGTTTTTTCCAAAAGCTCGGTCTAAATTTAAAAGTAAAAGTCTTTGCCGAAAATACCGATGCTAATGCGGCTTTTATCTCCGATCGCCTAGATGCCGTATCCCCCGTCACCTCCGAAGCCGTTACCCTTGCTGCCAATGGTGGCGACTTCCGCATCGTTCTGGTGCAGGATAGCTCCGTCGGCGGCGATGGCATCTTAGCTCGAAAAAAAATTGCCAACATCTCTGACTTTAAAGGGAAAAAAATTGCCGTGGAAGAAGGGAGCGTTAGCCATTTCTTCCTGCTACAGGTTATGGCTGAAGCTGGCTTGGAAGCGAATGACTTTACTATGGTCAATGCCGGTCCAGATATTGCTGCCACCGCCTATCGCTCTGGCCAAGTAGATATTGCCGTGACCTACGAGCCTCATTTGTCCAAAGCCAATCGAGAACAGCCGGACGGTCGCATAATTTATGATTCTGCTCGGATGCCAACAGCGATCGCAGACCTCTACGTTTTTAATACTCAGTTTCTGGAAACTAATCCCCAAGCCGCCGAAGCCTTTGTCCGGGGGGTTCTCCAGGGATTGGAATTTTTGAAAACCAATCGGGAAGAAGGAGTGGCGATCGCTTCTAAAGCTCTCGGCATCGCCCCAGAAGAGTTAGAAGACGGACTCCTAGGGGTGCGTCTCCCAGACCTAGCCGCCAATCTGGAAATGCTCGCCAACCCAGAAAGCGACTTATATTTATTAAAATCAATGGAGTCTTTAGCCAATTTCCTCAAAGACCGCAAGCAAATCCAGAAAATCCCAGATTTAGCCAAATTAATCGAACCTAAATTTGTTAAAGCAATTTAGAAATTGGGGAAGAGCGGAATTGGGCATTGGGCAACCTCCCCCTCCCCTCCTGCAGGCGGTGTGGGTGGGTTGGGAGGATGCCCTTGGGGTGGGTAGCATGTTCGCATTGGGCGTTGGGAAGAGTTTTGAGTTCTTAGCTGTAGTCAGAAACCCGGTTTCTTGAACAATACCCTCGCCATTTTCCCGGGCATTAATTGTAGGGGCGACAGCATTCCCGAGACAATCTTTGCTCTTTTCGCAAAAATCTATTGTATTGGAATGCTTCGCCCTGGGTTGCATAGTCGTCTGGGGCCCGCGCATCCCAAGATAATAACTTTACCTTATATAGCAGTAAGCGGTCAGCTATCAGCTCTCAGCTATCGGCCAAAGCCTTGCCTTTCGTAAGCTGTGGCATTTTGTAACCGTCCTAACCTTACTATGTAATGCTATAGCAACGGGGATCTCTCTCTTGTTGCTGTCGCCCCTCGCCGATGGTCGGATCCAAAGGAATTTTGAATTTTGAATTGCGTCAATGAGAGAATTCGGCGCAGGGGCGAATATTTGTGGTGGAGCTACAATATGTTTGCCGAGGATCCAGTAATGGCTACCGAGGCTGTAAGATTAGACTATACGAAAGTGGCGGTTTTGCGGCAGGTGCAGAAGTGCAAAAAAAAAATTGTATCTAATGTTGACGTTAGAGCAAAGCCGTGCTAATATAGTTTCATAGCTCCAATAGAGGGGCACAAAAAAGGGGCCACGGCTAGCCGCGACCCTTTGTAAACTGGAAAAAAAGCCAAACCTAGTAAGGAGGTCTTCTCACTCAAAGAAAAGAAACTTCTCCCTTAAAAACCGGACTGGCACGGAGTAAGCCCAGGACCTGGGCAAGTAGTCTAGGGCTTACTCCAACAGCTAGGCCGGGTGGGAAGATAGCCCACTCCAAGACCCGGCCGATCGTCCATCAGATCGTGGCAGCGGGTGGGTTTCCCTTGGGAGAAGTTCTTTTTCTTTTTGGGCAACGGACCTCCTTGCTTTTTCTATATGCAAATCCAGGATGAATTATAGCAGTCAGCTTATGCGCACAAGAGCTACGGCTGCGCCAACAGCAGTCAGCTTTCAGCACTACGCAAATGAGTTAAGACATTTATAAATGCTCGTTCCTTAGTCAGGGGCTTAAGACTATTGCCCCCCTTTCTAAGCTTTCTAGTGCTTTGGCAAGGCTCAAATTGTGTGTGAATGTAGGGAGCGCTTGAGGAACGAAACCCAACTATACCAATCGCTACGTTGGGTTTCGTTCCCGGGCCGCTCCCTACAATTTTAATGCGGACAGTCCACTAGGGTTTGCTGAAAAAGGCAGAGTGTGGGGAGGGTGGGGAGAGGGGGGAGTGTGGGGAGAGGGGGAGAGGACAATTTTATTTAATTCTTCCCACACTTCCCACACCTCCCCACCCTTCCCACCCTTCCCACACCCCAGGCTTTTGGATTTATACAGCAAGCCCTTTCTAAGGGGGGTTGGGGGGATCGTTACCTGCGGAAAATGGCGAAGGTGTTGTTATAAGAAACCCGGTTTCTTCAAAAAAACTACAAATAATATCATGTCAGTTTGAATGCCCTAAAAAAAGTCAAGTTCTGCGTAGGACGGGCGACACGAGGGTCCTACGGAGCGGGAAGGACCCTCGTGTCGCCCGTCCTACGGGAGATCCCAAATTTTTTCTGTGGGTATTTAACCTGACTTGATATAATAGACAATTGCTAGATTTAAATTAAAACTTAAAACTTAAAACTTAAAACTCAGAACTCAAAACTTAACTTTTCTCAGCCCAAGGAGTGAGGATACGGGCAAGAATCTTAAAGGCATAATCGAGCAACAAGCCGATCGCGCCGATAATGACAATACAAGCCAAGACTTTATCGGTCTGGCCATAGCGTCGGGCTTGGTTGATAGTATATCCCAAGCCACTTTCGGCGGCGATTAGCTCGGCAATTACTAGAAAATTCCAGGCTCCAGCCACATTCACCCGCAAGGTATCGAGGATACTGGGAAAAGAAGCTGGCAGGATAACTCGAAATAAAATATCGGTTCGATTGGCACCTAAAGTATAAGCCGCGTTTAACAGCTCGCTCGGAATGAACTTGACTGCATCGGCAATCATAATTGCGTTATAGAAGACAATGCCCAAAAAGATAATGACGATTTTTGATAATTCGCCGAGGCCGAACCAGACTACAATTAAGGGCATGAAAGCGGCAACGGGCATATAGCGCACGGTGCCGACGATGGGGGCAAAAAGGCTATCCATACTATAAAAAGTGCCCATAGCAATTCCCACCGGTATGCCCAGGGCCGCTGCAGCCAAGAAACCCGCTAAAACTCGACCGGAACTGGCTAAAATATCGACTAATAAGTTATCCTGCCATGTCTCGACGGCAAACATTTCTATGCCTGCTTGCAGCACTCTAGCGGGGGAGGGCAGAAAGATGGGCTTGACTAAGCCGCTATAACTGAGAACAGTCCAGAGGAGCAAAGGTACGATGAGGGCCGCTGCGGTTAAGACTATTCTCAGCCAGTCCGGGAATCCTTGGCGAATGCTCCAAAATACTGATGGTTTGAGGTAGGGTTTTGGCGATCGCGACATAACTTCAAAATGCTAAAAGCTTACAGCAGTCAGCAGTCAGTTAGGGTGTGGGGTGTGGGGTGTGGGGTGTGGGGAGAAGAGAGATGGGGAAGAGGGGGAAGAGGGGGAAGAGGGGGGAGAGAAATAGCCTCATCTCCCTCATCTCCCAAGTCTCCCAAGTCTCCCAAGTCCCTTCTTTCCTTACACCCTACTGGACTGTCTGCCTTAAAATTGTAGGTTGGGTTGAGGAACGAAACCCAACTATGCCAATCTTTGCGTTGGGTTTCGTTCCTCAACCCAACCTACAGTTACTGACCGCTCTCTAGCTGAAAGCTAGCTAAAAGCTGGCCGCTGACCGCTGACCGCTGACCGCTTTTTTACCCCATGCCCAAACTAGAAGTTATCGGCTTATTCAAAACCTTTAAGCAGCTCGTAGTATTGCAGAATATCAACCTGCAAGTTGATGCCAATGAATTCGTCTGTATCGTCGGTGCCTCGGGCTGTGGCAAATCGACTCTGCTCAATATCGTCGCCGGATTGATGCTCCCGACTGCCGGACAAGTGCTGATGGATGGAGAACCCGTACTCGGACCCGGACCGGATAGAGGCATGGTGTTTCAGAGCTATTCTCTATTTCCCTGGCTGACCGTTGCCGATAATATTGGTTTCGGACTAAAACTCAAGGGTTTGTCCAAGATTGAGCAAAAAGAGCAGATTGATTATTATATGAAAGTGGTGGGCTTGGCAGAGTTTGCCAAAGCTTATCCCAAAGAACTCTCGGGAGGAATGAAACAAAGAGTGGCGATCGCCCGGGCTCTGGCTAACGAACCAGAAGTCTTGCTGATGGACGAACCCTTTGGCGCTTTGGACGCCGGGACTAAGGAACAGATGCAGCAGTTTCTCTTAAAATTGTGGCAAAAGACGCCAACGACTGTTTTAATGATTACCCATGATGTGGAGGAAGCAATTTTTCTCTCACAACGTATCTATGTAATGAGCGATCGTCCCGGGCAAATCAAAGAGGAAATTCCTATAAATCTGCCGCCCAGTTCCAATTTAGAGGCGAAACTAAATCCCGATTTTATTGAGACTAAGAGAAAGGTGATGCGAGCTTTATGGGAATAGGGCTAAAAATTAGGGTGTAGGGTGTAGGGTGTGGGGTGTGGGGGAGACCGGGGGAATTGGGGACTGGAGGTGGCGTGGGGGTTTTTACCGCGAACCGTGAAATATAGTTTTTTATTTTTGTTGCTAGGTTCTGGGTTCTGTGGATTGGCTATTTTATCGGCAGGCATAGGAATTATCCTGTGGTGGCCGGGAGCCACCTTTCTATGCTTAGCAGCGGCCTATTTCAGGCAGGAAGCTTGGATTTTTGGCAAGCGCCATAACGGCCAGATGTCGGTTTATGCCGTGATTTTATTGCTTCCTTATCTGTTAGCATACTGGGCTACTTGGCAGGCTCAAGTTTTTTGGGATAAAGAAGACTGTTACAATTGGGTAGCGCCCGGAATCTGGCTGGGTCGTCGCGCTTATGTAGGCGAGTTGCCAGATTGTATTGATTTAATTGTGGATTTGACGGCGTAATTTCCAGAAAATCAAGATTTAATTCAGGGCAAATCGTATATTGCCCTGCCAATTTTAGATGCTTCTGTCCCAAAAGAGAGGGAGTTTCAAGCATTGCTGGACGAGCTGGCGGACTGGCAAGGCAATATTTATCTCCATTGCGCAGTCGGACGCGGGCGATCGGCAATGGTGGCTGCTGCTCTTTTGGTAGTTAGAGGCTTAGCAGATAATGAGCGGGTAGCGGAAGAAATTTTAAGAAAAGCCCGTCCCAGAGTTAAGCTCAATAGAAATCAGCGATATTTTTTGGCAAAAATAGCGACTCGGCGCGCCAAGAGCTAAGATGCCACCTAAACTACGAGAAGCCGACGTTCGATTGAGATTATGACTTTTTGAAATAAAAAATTATCGGTTTGCGACGCGGTAAAATTAGATCGAATCCGTTTAAACAATTCTAGTATTTGTAGGGGCAGTCCGAGTGGCGGTGGCTGCCCCAAGCCAATCTGGGCTATAGCTTCGCTCTCACGCTCCGGTGCGCTCTTGGGATTGTCTCTACGGGATTTATGGAACAGCTACGCGGATTTGATATTAGAATAAAATAAAGAGAGGCAGTTAAATTGGGACCCACAAAAATCGTTGTAAAATTATAGCAGTAAGCTATCAGCTATCAGCAGTCAGCAGTCAGCTAAAGTCCTGCCATACGCACTTATGAGCGTTTTGTGACTGTCCGCTCCCAAGATCCGTGCTATATCTATAGCAATCCGCTTATAGGTACGATAAGACTTGTCGGGTTCTGTAGGGGCAGTGCCTCGGTGTCCGCCCCGATTGGTATGGGCGGGCACCGAGGCACTGCCCCTATTATAGTCAATGATTTAGGATCGCTATATGAGATTAGCTGCCAAAATTAGCTGCCAAAATTAGCCGCCAAAATTAGCCGCCAAAATTAGCCGCTAAAAACCAGGAACTGGAAATCTCAGGGGTGCTTTTGGCGGTAGCCGAATATAGAAAGATGCTTAAAAATTAGAGAAAAGCCAATGAAACCTAAGATTTGGAATTTTTTAACGATCGCCGGATGCCTCTGGTTGCTTTCGCCCGGTACTGCAGCCATAAGCTCTACTCTAGCGCACTCTACTCTAGCGCACTCTACTCTAGCGCACTCTACTCTAGGGGGTACGGGTTCGAGGATTCCTAGCAGTCCCGCGATCGCAGAAAATACGCCCTCGTCGCAGGAGACTGAGGAAACAGAGGAAACAAGCGTTTCCCCAGAAGAATCAGAGGAGAAATCCGCAGAAACCGAATCCGAAGCGGAGGATGCAAGCGTTTCCCCAGAAAATGAATCCGATGGAGAAGAGGCTGCCCTAGAAGAAGATCCCGACGATCTCCAAGAAGAGTTGCGCCTCAAAACTCTGATTGAGGGGGATAAACTCTATGAGGCAGGAGATTATGCCGGAGCGGAAGAATTGTATCGAAGGGTTAAACCTCCCTTTGATGAGGATACAGAAAAAAGGATAAATTCCGATCGGGAACCGTTCGCAGACCCAGAATTACTATCCCCCGCTGGCAGGGTTTACTGGCGAGAAGCCCATGCCGGTTTGGAAAAGAATCTGGAAACTCGCATTTTCGTACCCCTAGAATTGTTGGTTACAGAAATACCAGAGTTTCTGCCCGGGCATTTGTTACTGGCAAAAGCTCATGTAGATCGCGATCGCCCAGAAAAAGCGGCGATCGCATTGCAGCGAGCTACAACCCTGTATCCCAATGAGGTGGAATTGCTGGAAACTTATATCCAGGTTTTGGTGGATACGAAACAATGGCTGGAGGCTTCTATCGCTGCAAGGCGGTTTGCCCTGATCAATCCGACCCATCCCAATGCAGAAAATTTTGGCATTCTAGCTGAGGAATATCTGGGTAAATTCCGCTCTTATATGCGCAAGCTGATTACCAGCAATGCGATCGCCAACGTTATCACCGGTGCAGTAGGAGTGGCTCTGACAGGCAATCCCCTCGGGGCATTTTCTGCGGTAGAAACTTTGACTTTACTGGCGCGAGGAGAATCTGGCATTGGAGAAGCGATCGCCAAAGATGCTCGGGAACAGCTAGATATGGTCGAGGACGAAGAGATACTCGAATATGTCAACCAGCTCGGACAAAAATTAGCCATATCTGCCGGTCGCGATGATTTTGAATACGAGTTTTTTGTCATCAAAGACCCCCGAATCAATGCTTTTGCCCTCCCAGGGGGTAAGATTTTTGTTAATGCTGGGGCTATTCTAAATACCGATACAGAAGCGGAGCTGGCAGGCTTGCTTGCTCACGAAATAGCCCATGCAGTTCTCTCCCACGGTTTTCAGTTAGTCACTCACGGCAATCTCGTCAGCAGCATGACCCGATACGTTCCTTTTGGCGGTACGCTCAGCAATCTGTTAGTTCTCGATTACAGTCGGGATATGGAACGGCAGGCCGACCTTCTAGGAACTCGAACTCTCGCAGCTGCAGGGTATGCTGCTGATGGATTGCGCAATCTGATGGTAGTTCTCAACGAAGAGTATGGCTCAGAGAGTCCAGTGTTCAAAGGGCTTTCTACTCACCCGCCCACCCAGGAGCGGATTGACTATTTGGAGTCTCTGATTTCCAGCGGAAGTTACAACCGCTATGCCTTTGAAGGAGTAGAACGACATCAGGAAATCAGGAAGCAATTAATCTCCCTAATTGAAGCCGAACTCGAAGATGCCGAGCTAGAAGATGCCGAACTCGAAGATGCCGAACTCGAAGATGCCGAACTCGAAGATGCCGAGCTAGAAGATGCCGAGCTAGAAAATACCGAGCTAGAAAATACCGAACTCGAAGATACCGAACTCGAAGATACCGAACTCGAAGACGCCGAACTCGAAGACGCCGAGCTAGAAGACGCCGAGCTAGAAGATGCCGAGCTAGAAGATTCTGTAAAAGATACCGAGCTAGAAGATGCCGAGCCATAGGGTTTCTAAGACTATTTATTTATTAGTAGTTACGCATTAACTCTATATGTAGGGCGATCGCCTACGCTATATGCGATATACGAAATAACCGGTTATTTAAGTTTAAGAGAACGAGTTTCTTAAACTTAAATAAAACCGGTTTTCTCGTATATCGCGAATCATTTATGGCGTTTCTCAAATAAGTGTAATATAATGCGCGATTAACGTAGGGGCGACAGCATCCCCAAGACAATCTCGGCGCTCCGAACGGTAACCCCCGTAATGGGATGCTTCGCCCAAGACTTCCTCATATCGCAATCAATTTGAGAAATGCTATATTATTGCTATATTTTGAATAATATTCTTAATTTTTAATTAAGATAGGATGGAAGAAAAACAAGAGCGAGGTTTCAAAAATGAGTAGAGCAATGGGCTCTCCTGGATCTCTGGTGGTGCTTCGGCTTAAATTTAACAACAGTTTAAGGGTTGCAGGGCTCGTATCTGAGCTATAGGACTTACGCAAATCGTCATATATGTCTATATATAGAGTAACTGGCGGCTAGATGAACAATCTACATTTAGAGACTATGCGCACTGAGTTATTTGCTATCCTATGCAAGCAGCATTAGGGAAGTGTCAAGACAGTTTTGAAAGGTGACTAATCTTGTTGATTAACTGTGAAACCATGAAACTATAATCTTTCCTCTCTCTCTAACCTTTTAATTTATCTTTGACAGACTGCTAGATATACAAGAGCCAGGACTTGGCTTTTAGGGTGATTTTACGGAAACTTTACAAAAGCTTTAGAGGGACGAGTTTCTCTCTCAACCCACCCGCAGGAGGGGAACTCAGGGCGTGGGATATGGGCCAGGGAGAAGAGACTCTCCACGCTCCCCATGTCCCCATGTCCTCATGTCCCCCTAAAGGGGTTGAATATGGGGGCATAGTGGAAAGAGCGATCGCTCTTTAAGTTCCGAAATGTTCTGCCAAAATAGATCGATGGTATCTTGAGTGACACAGGGGCATATGAGCCGATCGCCATAGCAATTAAAGTATAGAGGCGTTTTGTGGAAGTCAGAATCTTATCGGTCATCCCGTCGCCATCCAATAGCGCTAGAGGTGTGGTATAGCACAAAGCCATGTTTGGTTAGGGCAATCTTATTGTTTGCCTGATTGGGCGAGAAAGCGAATTGCCCCAACCCACCCGGCCGCGCTCGTACTAAAAGCTGACTGCTGACAGCTGACTGCTTACTGCTATAAGGTTCATCGGACCGATGGCAGAGTGAAAAAAGGAGAGCCATAGAGCTATTGGGATATGGAGGAAAACCGCAGGGGAAGCTTCAGGTTATTGTTTGTTAACAACGCATCGGAGAAACTAGATGAAAACAATCTTGGTAATAGAAGACGAAAAACCAGTTTTAACAAATATTGTAGAAATACTGGAATCTGGGGGATTCCAAGCCATTGGCGCTGAAAATGGCGCGGATGGGATACAGTTGGCGAAAGAACGCAAACCCGACTTGATTCTTTGCGACATTATGATGCCGCTGATGGATGGTCACGGGGTTCTGAGCGAGCTACGCTCGGAAACCGCCACAGCAACTATTCCATTTATTTTTCTCACGGCCAAGGCAGACAAAACCGACCTGCGCGAAGGCATGAATTTGGGTGCGGACGATTATCTAACTAAGCCATTTCGCCGCAAAGAGTTGCTGATGGCGGTGAACGCGCGCCTGGAAAAACAGGCAGCGATGCTGGAAAGGTACGCGGGGGAGCGCAATTTGGCCGAAACATTGCGATCTAAGATGCAAGATTTAGAGCAGCTAAACCAAACTAGAGACGAGCTGCTAATGAAGTTGATTGAGGATTTGAGCAATCCACTATCGAAGATTAATTTGGCAATTAAGATGCTCAAGAATACGCCCCCGGGAGCTTCGCGCGATCGCTATTTAGAAATTTTGCAGGAAGAATTTAATCGCGAAATTTCCTTGCTTAACCAAGTCTCAGATTTGCAAGGACTGCTTACTTTAGAAAATGTGAAGCTATTGCGCCAATTTAACCTACTCGATAGCAAGCTAGGAAACACGCGCTAATGCGTGAGGTTTTAGACCCGGAGCCAAAGCTACTCTGGGGGCTGGCTCCCAAAGCGCGCCTGTATGGTAAAGAGGATAAAAATATTAGCAACAAGAATAATTGGAAATTAGTAGAAAAACAGAAAGCAAAAATAGCTATAGAAGAACGATGAGAGAATTATTACCAGAAGAGAAACCTATTAAAATGTCGATTAGACCAATCGCAAATTCTATGAACTACAAAAATAATATGAAAAAAATTTTAGTCATAGAAGATGAGGAAATCGTCAGAGCCAATATCCTAGAAATACTAGAATCCGGCTCGTTTGAGGCGATAGGGGCAAAAAATGGCCTACAGGGCGTGCAGTTTGCTCACCAACAAGTGCCAGATTTGATTGTTTGCGACATCACCATGCCCGAACTGGATGGATATGGGGTTCTTAAGCTCTTGCGTCAAAACCCGCTTACCTTGACAATTCCTTTTATTTTTCTAACGGCTAGGGCGGACAAAAACGAAATAAGAGAGGGGATGGAGCTAGGAGCAGATGACTATCTGACCAAACCATTTCGACGCAAGGAATTGCTCGGGGCAATCTCGGCGCGACTGGAAAAAGATGCGGCATACCGAGAGCGTTACGCGATCGCCCTGGAACAATATAAAACCGAGCTAAATTACTCCCTCCACTACGACGAACTAACCAAGCTTCCCACCCAACTCCTATTGCGAGAGAAGTTCCAAGAACTCTATCGAGAGACCCCTGCAAACCAAACCCTGGCAATTATGTTGGTGGGTTTGGACAGGTTTGAGCAGATTGCAGAGGCATTAGGCCACGCTGGCAGAGATAATCTCATTCAAGAGGTGGTTTGTCGCTTAATCGGCTCTGTCAGTTTTAACGACACTATGGCGCGATTGAATACCAATCAATTTGCTATAATCCTGGCACCAGGAGAAGAGGAGCGAGATAGTCAGGAAGTAGCCGCTACCATTCTCGATACCCTAAATCAACCTTTTGGTTTGGACAGGCACGAAATCCCAGTTATTGCTAGCATTGGTATCGCTACGGCTCCTCACGATGGAGACGACCTAGACCACTTAATCGCTCATGCCCAAACTGCTCTGTCCCATGCCAGAAAACTGGGCAGCAACCAATATCAATTTTATACTCCAGATATCCAGGGCGTCTCTCTAGAAAAACTTACCCTGGAAGCGAGCCTGCGCCATGCCTTGGAACGTTGTGAGTTTTTGGTTTATTACCAGCCTCAAGTGGAACTGTTGGAGGGCAGGATTGTCGGTGCCGAAGCTTTGGTGCGCTGGCAGCATCCCGAGCGCGGCCTAGTAGCCCCCGGAGAATTTATACCCTTGGCCGAAGAAAGCGGCTTGATTGCTCCGATTGGAGAATGGGTTTTGCGCGAGGCTTGCCAGCAAGTAAAGCGCTGGCAAGCTAACGGGTTGCCAGCAGTAAGCATCTCCGTTAATCTGTCTTTTCGACAATTCAATCAACCGGACTTAATCCGGCGCTTAGTTCATATATTAAAGGAAACTAGCCTGGATGCAGCTTATCTAGAGTTAGAGCTAACGGAAAGTGTTTTAGTGCAAAATGTTGAAGCGGCTAAGCGACGATTGAAAGCTATCAAAGCGCAGGGTGTAAAAATATCATTAGATGACTTTGGTACGGGCTATTCTTCTTTAAAGTATTTGCAACAATTTCCTTTTGATACCCTGAAGATAGACCGCTGCTTTGTACGCAATATCAACAGCGATACTAAAAATGCTGCCCTAACTACTGCTATTATTTCTATGGCTCGCGGCCTGCATCTGAATGTGGTGGCAGAGGGAGTGGAGACCCAAGAGGAACTAACCTTCCTGTGCCAACAGCGCTGCAATACGATGCAGGGCTATTTGTTCAGCCGCCCAGTTAGCGCTGACGAGTTTGAAGAGATGCTGCGTCGGGGCAAAACCCTCTCAATTCCAAAGAGCGATCGCTTCGGTAACTCATTCTTTTTCTAAGGCCGTCGCTAACTGAGCGATTACCTGCCAGCAGTTTGAGGGAAGCCGCGATCGCCCTTGTTGCTCTGCGGAAGAACTCTCGCACCCCGGAGCGAAGGCGGCGGTATCCTCTGGTCATAAGAGTTGCGGCGATCGCTCCCTGTGAGTTGCCTTGCAGAAAATCTGCACTATAGGAGCAAGCTATCGGCTCTGCTGCAGTCAGCAGTCCTAGCTCAGTCCTGCCAACAAGCGCACTCTCTTTGCCTTTTGTGACTGTCCGTTCCCTTAATCCGTAGTGCTATATAGCAGTAAGCGGTCAGCAATAAGCAGTCAGCAGTCAGCAGAACTATTGCTGATGATAGCTTTGGCGACCGTTCGAGTTGTCCTAACTTCAATGCGTAGTGCTATATTAGGCCATTGCGAAGGCAGCATCGGATGAGTTTAACGGAAAAGTGGCTCTTGGCCTTTTTGGGATCTAGGCCGCCCGCGTTGTTAGAGTAAACTGAGGATAAAGATAAATTTTACTGTGGCCTTACGACCCTGCTATGTACAAAATTCTGGCGATTGAAGACGAGCCCCCAGTGCTGGCAAACATCATCGAAATCCTGGAGGCCGAAGATTTTAAAGCTATTGGCGTTGAAAATGGCCGCAAAGGGATTAAGGTGGCCGCCGATGTGGTCCCGGACTTAATTCTCTGCGACGTGATGATGCCAGAACTGGACGGCTATGATGTATTAAAAGCCTTGAGAGAGAATCCGCTAACAGCCAGGATTCCGTTTATTTTTCTGACAGCCCTCTCGGACAGGAAAGATCTGCGTCAGGGTATGGAAATGGGGGCTGACGATTATCTGACTAAGCCATTTAGCCGAGAAGAACTGCTGGCAGCGATCGCAATTCGACTGGAAAAATATGCCTCCATTCGAGAGGATTACGATATAGCGCAGCAAAAATCTCAGGGGCTGGAAAAACGGATGGCCACGATGCAGCAGTTTTTAGCGACCAAAGACGAGTTGTTAAAGAAGCTGTGCGAAGACTTGCGGGATCCCGTTTCTAATATTAATATGGCTATCCATATGCTGGCTCAAGCTCCTTCTGAAAAGGATCGGGAGCGCTATTTGCATATTTTGCAAGAAGAATGCGATCGGGAAATAGCTTTGCTCAACCAAGTTTCTAACTTACAAAATTTTCTGACTCCAGAAAATGCCAAGGTTTTGCGTCAATATAACCTAATTAAAGGCCAAGATGAAAAAAATTCTAGTTATTGAGGACGAAGAACAAGTACGAGAAAATCTGGTGGATTTATTAGATGCGGAGGACTACGAGGCGATCGGGGCGGAAAATGGCCGCGTTGGTGTCTCTCGGGCCACAGGGGAGCTGCCGGATTTGATTTTATGCGACGTGATGATGCCGGAACTCGACGGCTACGGGGTTATTGACGAGTTGCGCCAAAACCCCGATACGGCTACCATACCTTTTATTTTTCTCACCGCTAAAGCTGAAAAAGCAGATCGCGCCAAGGGTATGGAACTGGGAGCCGATAATTATCTAGCGAAGCCATTTACCCGAGAGGAACTGCTGGCAGCGATCGCGGCTCGACTGGGGAAACAAGCGGCGATAGAGGAGAAATCCCAAAAAAAATTAGAGGAACTGCGCCGTAATATTGCCCGCGCCATGCCCCACGAACTGCGCACCCCCCTCAATGGCATTCTCAGCTATTCGCAAATGCTGCTGGAAGAATGCGAGGAGCTAGATCCCTCTGAGATACGGGAGATGGCTGAGGATATTCATAGTTCCGGCCAACGGCTGTACCGCCTAACCCAGAACTATTTATTATATGCCGAGCTAGAATTAGCCAAATACGACCCATCGCGGCGTCGGGCTTTGCAAGCAGAAGCTCCCAGTCTGGCTGAGAGCGCGATCGCAGAAAGTGCCCGGGAAATAGTAAAACTTGCGAAACGAGAAGCGGATTTGCAGCTGCAAGTTCGAGAAGCAACGGTCAATATTTCCCCAACCCACTTATATAAAATAGTTGCAGAACTGGTGGACAATGCCTGTAAGTATTCCTCCCCCGGATTGCCCTGTTTGGTTGGCGGCTCGACCGGAGAGGACGGCGATTTTATCCTGTCGGTTAG
Organism: Oscillatoria sp. SIO1A7; assembly: GCA_010672965.1. GTDB lineage: Bacteria > Cyanobacteriota > Cyanobacteriia > Cyanobacteriales > Laspinemataceae > SIO1A7. The sequence goes on along the minus strand of JAAHFN010000025.1, from coordinate 70,719 downwards.
CGATCGCGGGCGAGGCATGACCCGAGAGCAGATTGACGCTCTGGGTGCTTATATGCAGTTCGATCGCGAGAATTACGAACAGCAAGGCTCTGGCTTAGGACTGGCGATCGCCAAAAGTCTCGCCGAACTATATAATGGCCAATTCAGCATCGAGAGCGTCCCCGGAGAAGGCACCACCGTTCGAGTCACCCTACCCCTGGCATCGGAGCCAACACAATCTGATTTAAACGGGTCTTAAGCACGAAGTCTATAGTCTATATAGGAGCATTTCACTTTTGCAATCCATTTGCCCAAGTGGAGCGAGAGTTTGTGTAGCCGCGCCAGCCTCCGTTTAGGAGCGGCTAAGCCCCTTGGGCTGGCGGAGCGCGTACTTTCATTGAAATGCTCCCAGTCTATATATATAGATCCGGACTTACGCATTCTATCAGTTCTACTTCGATAGATAGGGTTTTATATCTGCATCTATATATATGAACTTATTGCGTAAATCCCGTTTGTATTGGTTATATATTAGGGGCAGTCAAAACAGATGGCTGCCCCTAATATATAGGGTTGGGTGCCTAGGGCGTCGATCTGTGGGGGGTTTCGCTATGAAAAAATAGTTATAATTGGGAAAACGATATTATCCAAAACTCGCTCTCCTGGATTTGAGACGATCGCTCGGCTCTGAAAATTCAGCATAAGGGTTTAGGCTTGTGAAAAATATATTGAAGAAAAAATGTATTGTTTGATACATTATGCTAAAACGTTAGGGAGAGCCCAAAGGCTAACGGCTCAAAGACAATCCATAGCTGGGGGGCGACATGACAAAAATTTTAGTGATTGAAGATGAACTAGAGGTGCGAGAAAACATCCTCGAAACCCTGAAGGCCGAAAAGTTTGACGTAACTGAGGCCGAAAATGGCTTTGCTGGGACGCGCTTGGCGATCGCCTTGCAGCCGGATTTGATTATTTGCGACGTGATGATGCCGCAACTGGATGGGTATGGGGTACTCAGAGTCTTGCGACAAAACGAGAATACGGCGACAATTCCATTCATTTTTCTCACAGCTAAGTCCGAAAAAGCCGATTGGCGCAGGGGAATGGAATTAGGAGCCGATGACTATTTAATCAAGCCTTTTTCTACTAAAGAGCTGCTAGCCGCGATCGCCGCTAGACTGCAAGGGCGCGTCGCCTTAGAAAAAAAGCATGCAAAAGAACTAAAAGAACTCGAAAATAAATACAGTAATCTACTCTATTACGACAGTCTCACTAAACTGCCGAATAGGCTGTCATTGCGATCGCTCTTCGAGGAAGCCAGAGCTAAATTAAGTCTAGAGACGCAGCATTCCGCTAGCAATACAGGAAGTTCAACCGATAATTTATCTGCCAAAGGCGAAACCTTGCTGGAAGGCAAAGGCTTCGCTCCTATCGCAAAGCCCGAAGCTCCGACCAAAAAAATGCTTCCCGTTCTCTGTCTGGGATTAGACCGCCTTAGTCGCATTAACGAAACCCTAGGGTACAGCTTCGGCGATCTGCTTCTCAAAGCTGTGGCCAAGCGATTAACAAATTTTCTGGAACCCGGCCATGTCGTCGCTCGCTTAAATTCAGATCAATTTGCAATCGTTCCTGGGGCAATAGCTCAGAGAAATGAAGCGAGTAAAATAGCTGAAAACCTCCTAGCTGCCATTGCCAAACCTTTTTTACTAGAAGGCAAAGAAGTATTCGTTACTGCCAGCACGGGCATGGCTGTCTATCCCCAGGACGGCCAGCGGATAGACCAACTGCTCCAAAAAGCGAACAAAGCCATGAGGCGCGTCAAGGAGTCTGGGGGTAATAACTATCAGTTTTATATAGCGGTCTGGCATCGCGCCTCCGATGAGATTCTAGCCTTAGAGAACGGCTTGCGCTATGCTTTAGATGCAGACGAGTTCGAGCTGTACTACCAACCCCAAGTCGATCTCCAGACCGGGCAAATAGTTGGTGCTGAAGCTCTGTTGCGCTGGCAGCATCCACAATTAGGGTTGGTTTCGCCCGCCAAGTTTATTCCCTTGGCAGAAGAGAGCGGTCTGATTGTGCCAATTGGGGAATGGGTTTTAAAGACGGCCTGCCAGCAAAGCAAAGCGTGGCAAGCTGCTGGTTTTCCTTCTTTGCGAATGGCCGTAAATCTATCAGGACGTCAGTTTGCTCTGCCCAATCTGCGCCAGCGTTTAGTACAGATATTGATGGAAGCCAGTTTTAATCCTGAATATCTGGATCTAGAATTGACGGAAAGCATTGTTATCCAAGATCCAAAAGCGGCGAGCGGTATTTTACAACTTCTCAAGACTCTAGGAGTTAAGATTGCGATCGACGACTTTGGTACTGGCTATTCTTCTCTAAGCTACTTACAACAGTTTCCTTTCGATCTGCTAAAAATTGACCGTTGTTTTATCAAGAATATTAGCAAAAATCCTACCAATCAAGCCCTGACGAAGAGCATTATTGAGATGGCTCACAGCTTAAATTTGCAAGCGATCGCCGAGGGAGTAGAGACCGAAGCAGAAATGGGACTTCTCCGCCAATACAAATGCGACTTGATGCAGGGATACTTATTCAGCAAACCCTTACCCGCGCTAAAGTTTGAACAGTTATTACGGTAATGGGAAGACCGGAATTGGGTATTTAGGGTGTAGGGTGTAGGGTGTAGGGTGTAGGCTTTTTCACGCCAATTAGTGACATATGGGTATCGGTTAGCTCTCTTAATCCCGAAACCGATCGTAAAAAAACATGAATTTTCCCCACACCCCACACCCCACACTCCCCACCCTACCCTACACCCTACACCCTAACTATCCCGTTACCTTATCTAGTTATTCTACTAATTTCTGCAGGAGAAAACGAAGCATTATTTTGAATTTCGTCGCATTTTTGTTTTTTCAAAAGCTTGACTTGCTCTTCTGTCTCGACACCATCGGCGATCGTTCTTAGCTTCATGCCGCGAGCCATTTCCACGATCGCGCCAATAATGGGAGCATTTTGGCTAGTATTTAGAACCAGGCTGCGATCCAGTTTTAAATTATTCAGAGGCAGTTTCTCTAGATAGTTCAAAGTACTATGCCCTATACCAAAATTATTAATAGTTGTTTTCAGACCCAATTTTTGAAAAGCAATTAACTTGGCCGCCATGCCATTGACATTCTGAGCGTTAGCGATAGTATCCGCCGCCACTTCTACTACCAAATATCCAGGATCGACCCCAAAATCCTCGATAATTTTTTCAATTATCTCCGCAGCATTCGCTTGCGCGAAAAACTGTGCCGATAGACCTACGGCCACCTGTAAATTACGCCGGGATTTCTGCCAAACTTTGGCTTGCTCGCAAGCTGCTTCCCAGATCCATTGATTTAGTTCCAGGGCAAAGCCAGATTCTTCGGCGACAGCGAGAATCTTCTCGGAAGAAAGCGGCCCTTTACGAGGATCTTCCCAATGCACGACCGCTCCCACACCAATTGTCTTCCTTTTGCGAATATCGACTCGGGGTTGATACAAGACTTTAAATTGCTTTCCTTCCCAGACCCGCCGCAACAAGCTAGCTAGTTGCAACTCTTCTTTGGATGCATCCACTCCGAACCTGCGAGGGCTATAGATTTGACAGCGATTCCCTCCGGCACGCTTTGCTTCTCCCATCGCTACGCTTGCTTGTCGCCGCAATTCTTCTAAACTGGGTGCCTGCGGGTAAAAGGCCATGCCAATAGTGCCCGTTAGCGGAATTGATTTGCCGTTCGCGTCGAAAGGTTGAGTTATAACTTTTAGGAGTTTCTCTGCTAGAGCTACGGCTCCCGACTGCCTGTCGGTTGGCGGCAGAAGAATTGCGAACTCATCGCCGCTCAATCTCACTAATGCTTTTTCAGTCTCATAGATTGCTACTAGGTTTTCGGTAAAGTTTTTCAACCGCTCTGCCACTTGTTGGAGTATAATGTCCCCATTAGAATAACCAATGGCATAGTTAATCCGGGCAAATCCATCTAGACCTAAAAGCAGGAAGGGCAACAAGCTTTTGCCATCCCTGCTAGCTATAGCACGCTCAAAGTATCCGTCTTCTCCTTCTAAAGCTGATTGGCCGGGCAGGCCGGTGAGGGAATCCAAGTTATCCAGGGCCAGTTCTTCAATCGCTTTTTCTAGTTGTTGCTTTTGCCGAGCAGATCGATCCAAACGAGCCTGAATTGCCTCTATTAGCTCCTTATTAGTAAAGGGCTTTGAGAGATAATCGTCAGCGCCTAGATTCATACCCTCTCGGATATCGGAACGCTCCCCTTTCGCCGTCAGAAAAATAAAAGGTATGTTGGCAGTAGCCGGATTCTGACGCAAATTTTGCAATAGGCCATGACCATCCATTTCCGGCATCATCACATCGCAAATAATCAGCTCGAAGTTTTTGTCTTCGGCCAGCAGTTCCAAGGCTTTTAGTCCGTTTTCTGCTTCCATTACCTCGAAATCTTCTGCCTCTAGCAAATCTACCACATTTCCCCTAATTTCCAGGTTGTCTTCGACTACCAGTATTTTTGTCATCGCCGTTTTTACCTGCTTTTTTATTCTTTACTTTTCGATGGCTCCTGCATCTCGAATCCTGCATCTCGACTTTAAAGTCGCAAGATAACAGTTACGGCCATCCCCTACAGCCTTATATTACCCAAAGATAGCAGCATTATAGTTACGGCCATCCCCTACAGCCTTATATTACCCAAAGATAGCAGCATTATAAACGTAGCTAGGCTATCTGAAAAATTTCACGAGCTGTAGGGGCGATTTAGAACAGGTTGTTTGCCACATACAACCTAACTATAAACCTGCTGCACTAATTCATTTTCAGGACTCTCTCCCAGCAATAGCTTAGATTCTAGAGGCAGAATAACCGTAAAAGTAGTACCTACATTTAGTTTGCTATTGATAGATATTTGGCCGCCTTGCAGATCGACGTATTTTTTGACAATAGCCAGTCCCAAGCCCGTTCCGTTGATACTGCCGACATTGGCGCACCGATGAAAAGGCTCGAATAAGCGTTCTTGCTCCTTTGAGGGAATGCCTATGCCATAGTCTTTGACCAGGAAAATAACATTGGACCCCGAGCAAGACCAGGAAAACTCCACGGTGCTTCCTTGAGGGGAATACTTTATGGCATTGGAGAGCAGGTTAGTCAAAATATAGCACAGCATCTTTCGATCCATATAAGCTTCGCTGCAATTGCGATCGCCTTGGGTCGCGATTTTGTGCTGCTTGCCTATGCCGTCTTGTAGTTCCTCCGCCAGAGTGCCACAGAATTCGTTCAGATTAAGCAGGATTGGATTAAAGGTAGTTTTGCCAGATTCGGTCTTCCCGTAGAGCAGCACTTCGTCCAATAGCTCTAATATATTTTTGACTGAGGATTTGATGCGATCGAAATGTTTTGTCTTCTTGACCCCGGACCATCGATCGCTATAATCTCTGAGGAGTTCTGAGGAACTTAGAATTGTAGCTAGGGGATTGCGGAAGTCGTGATAAGCCATTGAAATCATCCGCGATTTAAGCAGATTGAGTTCTTTTTCCTTGAGCATAGCTTCCTGAATTTGGCGATCGCTTTTGTGCTTATAGAGAGCAATTTCTATAGCAGGGCCTAGTTCTTCAGGGTCGAAGGGTTTCAGCAGATAGCCGTATGGTTTCGTCACCTTAGCTCGATCCACAGTAGCTTCATCCGCATAAGCCGTCATATAGACCACAGGAATATGAAACTCGTTACTAATTACAAGGCTCGCGGCTACCCCATCCATATCACCTTGCAACATAATGTCCATCAGAACCAAGTCTGGCTCTGTTGTGCCAACTTGCGTTATTGCTTCTTCGCCAGATTCCACAATACCCGCGACGGCGTATCCAAGCCGCTTCAGATGTTTGGCTAGATTCTCGGCTGCTATCAGCTCGTCTTCTACAATCAGAATTTTAGCTGCTTTCATTGTTTTTTAGTTTCTAGTTATTTGCCTTGGCTTTGATTTGCTGCTATTTCTTATAATGTCAATAAATATAAGCATTACAAGTAAATTTAAGCAACAAAGATCGATTATAGTAACGCTCAATTTTTAGCTCGCAAGCTGTACGACTTCAGTTGCCTTAACTATCTTAGGTAATCGCAACGCTCGGAGCGGCGACTTTACAAAAAATCCTATTCTTATATATATACGCAAGGTTGAGGATTATCTCTCTAGTTTTAGACAAAAGCTTGGGCTTGCTATAAATATTATTGCTATAACCTTTTCCCACCCTCCAGTTTTCCAACTCCCCAAATTTCCAACTCCCCAAATTTCCAACTCCCCAAATTTCCAACTCCCCAACCTTCCAACTCCCCAACTCCCCAGCTCTATTTAGCTATATCATCTGCCCCTTGCCTCCCTTATAAGGATACGATCGCTCTAGTTCCAGAATAGCCCCATAATTATTGGGCCATAATTGTCGTGCTGTTCTAACATTAAAATCTGGGTTTGTACTGTAGTTCTGAAAAAGCCAAGCGAAAGCAGGTTCCCTTGCTGCGGTCTAGCTCTATAGCAGCTTTCAACTGTCGAGCGAGAATATTGGTTAATCTCAGTCCTAGAGTATTAGTTTGTTGCCAGTCCACCTCCTCGGGAATGCCTATACCATTGTCTCCTATTATAAGGTGCAATTGTTGCTCTTGTCCAGATTGCAATTGTATGAGTATTTCCCCGATATGGCCTTCGGTAAAAGCGTATTTGAGTGAATTAGTAACCAGTTCGTTAATCAGCAAGCCACAGGGTATAGCAGTTTCTAAGTTGACCGCTATAGGCTCCAACTCAAGGATGAGTTGGACTTGGTAGGGATTGATTTTATGCACAGCCAGCAATTTTTCTACCAAGTTCTCGATGTATTCCCTTAAGTTAACCCGGGCTATATTATCCGATTGACAAAGTTGCTGGTGAACTTTGGCCATCGTTCTAACCCTATTCTGGCTTTCCAGAAGTATAGTTTTAGCCGCCTCATCCTCGGTATAATCGGATTGCATATCTAACAAATTGGCAATAACATGTAAGTTATTTTTGACGCGGTGGTGAATTTCCCGGAGCAGCACTTCTTTTTCTTCTAGAGATTCTTGCAGCTTAGCTTGAGCTTGTTTGCGATCGCTGATATCTTCTACCATTGCCAATGCATAGTTAGAATCTCCCATACCGTCCTTAATTGACCCAGCCGTAATCTTCGTCCAGATAATTTCTCCATTTTTCTTTATATAACGCTTTTCCATTCGGTAGCTATTGCGTTTTCCTTGCCAGCGCCGCTGCATATAGGGCATTTCTCGTTTAATATCTTCTGGATGGGTAAAGCTCAGAAAATGTTGGCTTTTGAGTTCCTCTTCTGTATAGCCCAGCATTTTACAAAAAGCGGGATTTGCTTGCAGGTAGCGACCGGATGAGTCAGTTAGATTCATGCCAATCGGTGCCTCTTCAAAAATACGCCGAAATTTTTCCTCGCTTTCTCGCAGTGCTTCGGTAGCTTCCTGGCGATCGGTAATATCGGTAGCGGTGCCTATAATCTGCTGCGGAGTGCCGTCAGCCCTTCTCAGAAATACTGTATCTCGACTGATAAGAGTCCGCCACTCGCCGCTAGCATGGCGCATTCGATACTCAAATTCAAAAATTTCGCCATCGCTAGCCCGATTGATTTGCTGGAAATGGGTAGAGACTTTGGCCAGATCCTCCGGGTGCATTAGGTTTGGCATAAGCGCCTCTCTCATTGCTTTAATCTGTTCTGGCGTATAGCCGAGAATGCTGCTTATTTCGCTATTGACATAGATATTGCGCTCCTCTATTAGGTCGTATATATATATAATATTTGGAATAGCATTGGCAATTCTTTGCGTAAAAAACTGGCTTTCTCGTAAAGACTCTAAAACTTTCTGGCGATCGCTAATATCTCTATCGATACCGCGATAGCCCCGAAACCTATTCTGGTTATCAAAAAAAGGCACCGCACTGGTTTCGAGGACAATCTGACTTCCATCTTTGTGCCTGGTGATTTTATCGACACAGTGAAAAGGCGATCGCGCCGCCATTATTGCTCGCGCTTGGGATACTTCTGCAACCTCAAACCAAGTTTTACCCAGCATTTCTGACGGCTGGTAGCCTAACAGGTCGCGGACTTTCGGGCTTATATATGTGTAGGCTCCATTTTCATCTGCTTCCCAGACCAAGTCGCTAGTGGTTTCCACTAAACTGCGGAAGCGCTCTTCACTTTGCTGTAGTCGTTCTTCGGCTCGTTGGCGCTCTTGTATTTCTGCTTCTAATTCCCTGACTGCTGCCTGCAATTCAGCCGTGCGCTCTTGAACCATACGTTCTAGTTGTTTGCCCCGTTCTTCTTGAGCCCTCTCCATCTGCGATCGTGCGGTGATGTCCCGTCCTTCAGCAATTAAAAATAGGACTCTATCGGCAGCCATAACCGGCTTAATAGAAAAGTCAACGGTCATTTCAATGCCTTCTGGCGCTAAAATTTCCAGATCGTAACGAACGGTCTCCCCAGTAGCCGCTCGGGCTATTGCCTCTTTCAATTCCTCTCGAACTTGGGAGGTTGCCAAATATTGACTTTCTCTGGTTATATCCGGCCTGAAATCCGCAGCCAGCCGCCAAGGCCATTCCCAAAATGGATTGCCGATAACGTCTTCAGCTCGGATGCCCGAAAAATCTAACGCCGTTTGATTCGCTTCTTCTAGAGTTCCATCTAGTTGCAAAAGCCAAATAAAGTTAAAATCCCTATCAAAAATTCCCCGCCATCGACGATCGCTCTGGCGCAGTTTTTCTTCTGTTTTTTGGCATTCTATAAGATCCTGGAAGACTAAAACCGCTCCGGTAATATTACCGGCCTCGTCTTTAAGAGGAGCCGCACTGTCATCAATGGGGATTTTCGTACCATCTCTGGCTATGGCTAGACTGCGATCGCCACAATCAATAATCTTGCCATATTGGAGAACTTGGACCCCCGAAAATAGCTCTTGGATAGCAAAAGGTTTGATAATGTATCCATAATGTTCGCTATTCTTATTTAGCTCCAAGGTATTGCTATCGGCTCCATTGCTTGCCGTTATATAGACCGTGGGAATCTGGAACCGCTCTCGCAGAATCCTGGCCATCTCAATGCCATCCAGTGTCCCCGTTAAGCGAGTATTCATTATAATCAAATCGGGTCGGTTAGATTCGGCGGCGGCAATGGCTGCCTCCCCAGAAGTGACGGTATCTGTAACCTCATATCCCACTGCTTCCAATTCTTCCCTAATATTGAGGGCCAAATCAAGCTCATTTTCCACGATCGCAATCTTTGTCTGCATAAGTTTGAGTTTTGTTTTTTGTTTTAGCATTGTCTTGAGGAGCGACCTAGAGCGGCAGCCACTTGGGTTTTATAATGCAATTAAAATGAGCGGGATACCCACATAACCAAAATAACCCCCCATAGTGCGTAGTTGAAAAAAACTCTAGAAAAAATTACATAGTGACTCTACAGATAGCGTATATATGTCTTTTTTCTATCTACAGATGGCGTAATATCGAAAATGTTATGTAAGCTTTATATATATTTTGACTCCAGTCCTGTAAGCGGGGCCAGATAACTGGGGAGCAGGGGAGCTTTCGCAGCAGGGGGAGATAATCTTATTTAGTTCTTCCAAACCTTCCTAGCCTTTCCGCCTTGCCACAGTCCTCCATCTCCCCCCATCTCCCCAGAATCTCCATTTCCCACACCTCCCACTGCCTTGAGGGTTGGCGAGTCATACCACGAATGGAGCGAAAACTGCTATAAAAAAATCAGCCTCGTTGAGATTAGGGTTGCTGTTTTGGTAGGGAGCGATCGCGATCGAGTAACCCAGGACTTACCCAGTAAGTCCGTATATGGCGAAGGAGTGGGGAATAAAATCTCGCTAATTGCGGTCGAACGATCGCTACGGCGTAAGTCCTATGACCGGTAGGACTTACGCATAGACTCTACACATAGGGACAACCGCAGGGGGATTGCCCCTACAAATACTAGATATGGATATTTTGCGTAAGTCCTAACCGGAAAAAAATATGGGCATTAACGAAGTTATCAAGGCTTATGCCAGCGGACAAAGGGATTTTTGTGGAGTTGACCTAGCCGGGGCCAACCTCAAAGGCGTCACCCTGAGCGGCGCGGATCTTAGCGGTGCCCTCCTGAGCGGTGCCATTCTCAAAGGTGCAGACCTCAGCGGTGCCGAACTTAGAGCCGCAGATCTAACTCGTGCCGACTTGCACGATGCAGACCTATACGATGCCAGACTAAGTCGCGCTCACCTAGAAAGTGCCAATCTCAGAGGTGCTAACCTTAGCAGCGCCAATTTACAGAAAGCTCACTTTAGAAATGCCGATTTGCGGGATACTAAACTGTTTGGCGCTCATGTAAGTTATGCAGACTTCAGCGGTGCCAATCTTTCTCGCGCCGACCTGTTTCGCGCCGACCTGTTTCGCGCCGACCTCAGCGGTGCGGATGTCAGTCGCGCCCACCTGATTTCAGCCGATCTTTCTCGCGCCAATCTCAATCAAACTAATTTAAGCCATTCTCATTTAAAAGAAGCAAAATTAGAGCTAGCTTCTCTCAATGATACCGACCTGACCGATGCAGACCTCAGTGGTGCCATTCTCAGTTATGCAAAGCTATACGATGCAGACCTCAGCGGTGCGAATTTAGAAAAAGCAGACCTGAGAAATGCAGAAATGTTTGGAGTTAAATTAATAGAGGCTAATTTAAAAGAAGCCGATCTGAGAAATGCCAAATTGAGCGAAGCCAATCTCAGTAAAGCCAAGTTAGAAGGAGCTGACCTTTATGCAACTAATATGACTAGAGCAAATCTTACTGGTGCCAACCTCACCAATGCTCACTTTAGCCTTGCCAATTGGAGCGAAGCAAACCTCGCGAAGGCCAATCTAAGCGGTGCCAAGCTCGGTGAAGTAGTTTTCTCCAAGGGCGACAAAGGAGGGTCTGCTTCAAATAAGGCTCAGAGCCCAAAAACTACTGATGCGATCGCTCCTCATTCTATTTCTCTCAAGGGCAAAAGATTAGTTCTTCTAGGCCGAGACTCTAGCGCCAATGTCCGATTCGCTTCCCCTCTAGTTTCCCGACGCCACGCTACTATAGAAATCAACAATGAAGGGCGCTATGTTATCCAAGACCAAGACAGTACCAATGGGGTTTTTGTCAACAGGCAGCGAGTGATTAACTATGCCATCCTCCCAGATGGAGCGACGATTCAAATTGGACCTTTTACTTTAGTTCTCATAGGTGACGAGCTACAGTTGCCCAAGAGCCGTTTGGGTGTAGATTCCGATACTAATATAGCCAATATCGCCCAACTCTGTATCGCCAATCTCAGCGGCGCTAATCTATATCGCGCTAAGCTCGACGGCGTTCACATAGAAAAGATTAATCTAAGTGGCGCGATTATGCCCGATGGCACGGTTCATTATTAGAGCAAGTCTTAGCTGGAGAGCGATCGCGCTCGTTAAATTAAATACCCACATTACCCACATACAAAATTCTCTTCCGTAGGACGGGCGACACGAGCTGTCCTACGGAAGCAGTAGAATGACCCGAAGAGCAGGATATGTTTTGCCGCTGATAACTCGGAGCATTTCAATTTCGTATCTAGCCGCCAGCCCCTTGGGCTTAGCCGCTCCTAAAAGGGAGCGATCGCGCGGCTACACAAAACAGCTAAACTCGAAACCTGCAAATTCGTGGAAATCGAAGATGCCTAGTTTGAGGTAGAATTAGGCGATGTTGACGTGGAAGGCGGCGAAGTCGAGATGGTCTGCGGCGATCGAATTATTGATGTCGCTTGGGACGAGTTCAGCAGTAACCAGGGATTGGCCGCCTTCTCCACGGGCCACCGTTTATTTTGTTTGTTGACGGGACTTACGCAAAACATCCAGATATAGTGTTTTGTAGGGGCAATCCCCCCGTGGTTGCCCCGTTAGTAGAGTCAATGCGTAAGTCCTATGTTGAGATCGCAACCGGTCGGCAAAGGGGCTGAAATACTTGCGGTATCGCCGTTACAGCTTTTGTAACGAAAATGTAAAATTCTTTTGCCCCTTCAAACAGAGCATTGGGGAGCATTCGGTAGTAAATTTGAGGTGGAGCGAGCTTTAATAGCCGTTTCGCCCCTTGTTTCTTTTGTTAAAATAACTTAAGATTAGTTTGAATTGCGATCGAGGCAGCATTTTAACTTCAGCAGGGCTTGGGTTAGGAACGTTTCCAAAAGGATAGGGTCACAGACCACTCGCTTGTTACGGGCAAGGGGACTAAAACCTTGCGGGCAATATGATTCAGCACCTGGCGACAGGGAGGGAGTTACAGACCGCTAACTCCGTGCCAGAGAAAGGAAACAATATCTCGATTGGGAGAAAAATATGCTTTCACCAGATGACGAAAATAGCTTGATAGAAGTAGGCAAAAACTGCAAAGCATCAGACTTTTCTGTAGATAGAGTTACTGATTGTCTAGTTAATAATACAGTGCAATTTGCAAGCCTAACGTATTTTATTATTACAGACAATAACGGTAGAATGGATACAAACGAAGCTAAACTATTAAGATGGGCGCGTAGATTTGTGTTGCGTATAAAAAAAGATGAAGGGGATATAGAACGGGCAGTGACGCTTATCAAAAAAGGTTTCGACTCAACTTAGAGGCAGAGGCGCAGAGGGGCAGAGGGGCAGAGGAGGCAGAGGGGCAGAGGAGGCAGAGGGGCAGAGGAGGCTATTTAATTATATAGATGGCGTTTGGTGCGCGGTGCGGCACCCTACAAATAGTATCTCTGCGTAAGTCCTGCCTTGACTCGATTGTCTTTCAAAACCACCTTGACAAGCTAGCTGTGAATTCTCGGTTCGCGGTGAACGACGGCTAACAACTCGCTCTCGACAACGGCCAATTCTTCCAGTCGCTCTGTCACGATCGCCCGCTCGAAATAGGTGGTGGCCAGAACCCAATAGATGCCGTAGTGACGGGCTTCCGATGCCATTAAAGCGCGATAAAACTTAGCTAATTCCCGATCGCTACAGTTGTTTGCCAACAGTCCGAGCCTTTCGTGGCTGCGAGCTTCAATCAGTCCGGCGACTAAAAGAGAATCCAATAGCCGCTCTGGCTCGTTCCGGCGAATCCGAGCTTTTAGTCCCGCTGCGTAGGGGGGCGAAGAGAGGGGGCCAAGCTGGATGCCGCGACTTTCTAAAATTTGGTTGACTTGCTCGAAATGTTCCAATTCCTCCCGGGCGATCGCCGTTAGTTCCCGCACCAGTTTGGTATTGGACGGATAGCGAAACATCAGATTTAATGCTACCCCGGCAGCCTTGCGCTCGCAGTGGGAATGGTCGAGAAGGATTGTATCCAGATTGGCGATCGCAAGTTCAACCCACTCTCTAGAAGTCGGCTCCTTCAGAAACTTGATAGTTGGCAGTGTTTTGGAAATCGCAGTCACAGTTAAAAATTATCGATAATATTTTTTCAATTTTAAACGCTCCCTCACGGATCTATCCTTTCAAGCTTGGCTATCCGTGCGAGAGCGTTTGTATTTTATTTGCATTTGCGCGAGTTTTTTGCTTTCGGTTATAGCTGATGCTCTACCTTCTTGCCCTTCGTCTCGTTTCTTCGTGCCAGTAGGCAGTCAGGACTTCAGGATTAGGAGGGGCCGAGAGACAGACTACTCTGAGACCTCTCAGCACGTCAATAAACTTATAGTAAGGCGTCCACTTTAATATCCTATCGTTTAGAGTAAAAACTATCGCTCCTCGACTGAATCCCTTTTTGCCATACATCACAGCCACTTTAATCATGGCAGTGCTGATAGCTCGCTGTTGCTGCCGCCGTTCCAAATGATTGGTATCTTTCTGGCGGTGAACGGCAACTAGATTGCCAATTTTATTTATCTGACGATCTCTGGCAACCAAATTGCCGATCTCTCGGTTAGCATCCATTGTCTCTTCCTCCGATTCTGCATTATTGACATAAGAAATATCCGGGAAAACCTCAAGGATTGTGTAATTAAAAACAAAGCGAATTGGGAATTGGGCATCGGGCATGGGGCATTCATAGCGGTCAGCGGTCAGCGGTCAGCAGTCAGCGGTCAGGCACAGAGCAGCAGAGTGTGGGGAGAGGGGGGAGTGTGGGGAGAGGGGGAGAGGACAATTTTATTTAATTCTTCCCACACTTCCCACACCTCCCACCCTTCCCACACCCCAGGCTTTTAGATTTATACAGCAAGCCCTATGTAGCACCCTTCCCCAATGCCCAATGCCCCATGCCCCATGCCCCATACCCAATTCCCTATAGGTTACAGAAAGCCTTATTTTGAATACAGCACTACAAAAGCCCGTTTCGGGAAAATTTACAAATTAAAATCCTTGTAAATGTTTTGAAACATCTTTCAAAAGAACTTAATCTGTGCTGTAGCAAATAGTTACAGTCCTACTGGGAGGCTGGGGAGGCTGTCCCAAGCTAGATAGGCTCTAGCATTGCACGCCCTCAATGCTTGCCCTGTATGCTGCCCGATTCGGTTAGTCCCCTAAGGCCGCCATCCCTAGCGACTTCAATTAGAATGACTGCTCCCACCCGATTCGGTTCGTCAAATTTAGATGCTCCCATCCTCTATAACAAAACCTTAGCGCAAGCAAAATTTTTTAGCTTTTGTTACTTATAAGTAGTTGTCAACGCTTTATTTAAATATAATCTAACGATTATAGGTTGCCTCCGGGTTTCCTTCCGGTCCAGCCCATCCATTGTTTTTATTGCCCTACCCACCCCTAACCCCTCCCAGGAGGGAAAAATCCGCGATCGCTCTCTCAGTTTTTTTGCTACGAATAGCGTTTGGTGCGCGGTGCGACACCCTACTAAAAGCTGACTTCAGCAGAGCTGAAAGCTGATTGCTGACTGCTCAAAACCGTATTTCATAGCGAACTTGGACTTGTTGGAAATAATAGTCGTAGCTAACTCCTAAAAAAGAGCTATCGTCTAATTCATAGATGCCTTCAACTTCGCCGAGGGGAAAGACTCGCAAATCCTTGAGGCCAACTTTTCTGCCCGCGTTGGTGACAACCCGTTCCACCCCAAAGATGACGCCGCGATAAAAGGGTTGAATCACATAGCGATTGACGGCAAATTCTAACAGCTCTCGTCCCGACTTGCCCTGAAGCTCTTCGATAGTTGCCAAAAACTCCCTACCCAAGAGCGCCACAATTTGGGTTTCCGTTCGGCTGGGAATGCTAGTCAATTCTACTAAATCGACAATTTCGCTACTATTCTCGCCCAGCATCGCTTCTAGAAGATCGATCGATGGGCCTTTAACGCTGACGGTGATGTTAACTTGTTCCGGTCTGGGCGAGAAAACCAAATCGTCCCGAAGCTCGGCACCTTCTCTTGCGGGACGGCGAATCCCCGTATCCTCGAATATGACCGTCCCTAACTGCAAATCTAGAAGGGGAAACAATCCCAGTTCCGGTAAGAATTCGACCCTATTTTCGTAGTCAGGGATTAAGAAAAACTGACTGCTTAAAGCATCGATTTGCCCTTTGAGGAGTCGAATAATACCCTGGGGTTTCAAGTTCTCTTGGGTGCCATTTAGGGTCAGATCGCCTCTAAGTCTAAATTCAAATAAAGGGGAGTTGTCCAGTCTAAAATTATCTCCCAAAACTACTCTAAAATTATCCAACACCGGCAGAACAGCTTGTTCTGCTCCGGAGGCCGGATTCGCTGCAGCTACTTGCCTGGGGTCGCTTTGGCCAATTCCCGGCGGGAGGTTGCGGGGGTCGTTAATTTCTATGCCGGTATCGACGGGCAGTAAAGGCCGATCGCTCTCTTGCTCTTGCTGCTTGGGTACTAAAACGCGACCGTTCTGCAAGCGAATCTCGCCGCCAATAACCGGACTCATCGCCGCACCCGTAATAATAATTTTGCCGCCGACCTCGCCTTTGTACAATCCTTGGATATCAATCTTGCCTTCATTTAAAGCAATAGTGAGGGGTTCGGGAACGTCGATCGCCTCTAATATAGGCAACAATCCCGTCACCGACAGCTTGCTATCGGCAAACTCTGCTTTGAGGTCTTCGGCTCGGATGCTTTCTTGGGTCAGAGCAATCCGACCGTTAGCGCGGAGTTTGTCTTCTGGAAAAGCCGCCGCTTGAATCGTGGCATTTTCTAGAGTAATATCCCCGATCGCCGCTAAGTTAGCAATAGTTGCAGCTTCCAAATCCAGACGACCGCTGGCACTAAGCTCTACATTGCCGTCCCCTTCTATCCATTCCAACTGCCCTTGGCTCAGAGCGCCTAAAAGAGCGATCGCCTCCGTGCCCAGATTGACATTCACGGTTACCAGGTCATTTTCTCCCGGAGTTGGCGGCAGGGGGAGGCTCGCGAAAACATCTGCAAACGATGGCTCTGCAGTAGCAAATTTGAAGCGGGAATTGCTATAGCTGAAACCCCCTAAGAACCGCTCCAGAGTTTCCCCATTCAAACTCGCATCCACAAAAGAGACTTCGCCCCGAGCTAGGGGATTGACCAAATCCCCTCCCAGCACTGCCTTGGCATTAAGCTTCCCTTGCAAGTCAATGGGAATTTCTACAAAATTGCGTATCGTTTCTAGAGAGATATTTTCCATCTGGAAAAAACCGGACTGTCCTTGCTGGCTGACATTTCCTCCAAAAGAAATAAGCGTTTCTCCCAGCTCCAGTCGCATCGGTTCTACTGTAATAACGCCGCTTTCAATTTTGCCTCGGGCGACGACTGTATTGATGGGGATGGCGCGACTTTCTTCTGTCGCGGAGCCGCTAATGCTGCCGATATTGGGAAAATCTGGTTTCGGATGCCACTGCCAATCTCGACCGCCGAACTCAAAATCAATTTTCGGGTCTCCCACAGTGCCCGCTAAAAGGATTTCTCCGGTATAGCTGCCTCGAATATCGACCTGGGTCGGCGGTCCGGGAGCTTGGTTCGCCCTTGCCAACTCTTGGAGATTATTATTAATGCGGCCGAATAACTTTAATTGCTCGGAAATCGACTGTCCGGGCAACTCCAGCGCCTGGGTTTGCAGATCCGCTGCGCTGCCATAGTCGGGAGATTGAACTGCTCTGGCTAGGTCTTGGATGCTAAACCATTTAAATGTTGTCAGGATATCTTGGACATAGGCTTCGGCGATCGTAACCTTGGCGTTTACCGCAGTAGAATTAATTTCGCTCAGGTCTAGTTCGCCGGCCAACAGAGCGTTCAGATCTAAATTAACCCGTCCTTCCACGTCATATCGGCTTCGTCCCAATTGCAAATAAGCATTTCTGAGCTGACCGACACCTTTATTATAAGAAAAATTAGCGGCAAGTTCCTCCGCTACGATATAGCCCAAACCGGGCTGGGCGATTTGAATATTGCCGGCGGTTTCGAGGTTAAACAAGTTAACCGCTAATTCCCCGGTAACATCCCCTTTCACCGCACCTCGGATGCCAAAGTCTTTTGCCGGGGCAACACCTAGCAGCCCTAGAGAAAAGTTTTCCAGGGCGACTTCTAGTACCTCGCCTCTGCGTCGGCCGGTGGCAATAGTCGGCTTGTCGGTGTTGGCGATTTGTCGCAGCTCGAAGGAAGCCGGGAGATAGGGAAAAAGACATTGGGCATTTTGCTTTGGCTCGCAGGGTTCGAGACGGGCAGCAAGGCGATCGCGAGGAGCCCGGGCAAAAGAATCCCGCAGCCTCTGGGCAAGAGAATCGCGCTTGCCTTCCAACGAGATAGCCACTTCTTTCCCAACTTCCACATTCACTTTCCCCGCCAGCAAAGGCTCGAACAAAATCTCGTTTATGCCAAAATCGCGCAGCTCCAAATCCCCAGTTAATTTAAAATTACCCGGTGCCAAAGGATTGGATACTAAATTGCGCCCCTCCACCCGACCGTTAAAACCGGCACCTCCCGTCACTTCGATTTCTGGAGGCAGGCGAACGGGCAGAGTATCGAAATTAGAACTAGCGGCAATATCGAGAGCAACCCGGGCGATATCGGGAATTGTGGTTAGATTGGCAAAGCTCACCAATCCGCTGGCTTCTAGGGATTGGTCTCCTAAATTAACCGATACGGCATTGGCTTGAATCTCTAGGGGTTCGGCACCAAAGCTAGCCAAAGGAGCTATATTTCCCGCTAGATTCGCTTTTGCATTTAAAGGAATCGGCAATCCGCGCAGAAGAGATTGGAGATTATTGGCAATGCCGAGTTGGTCTAATAATTGCTGCGATATCTGGAGGTCGTCAGCATTAATTTTGGCTTGCCAGCGACTGCGAGCAATTTTGGCGATCGCATCTATAGTTCCCTCAGCCGCCGCCAACTGCCCGGACGCGCTCCCATTCAGACCTGCTAAATCTCGCTCTGGCAAAGGTCTGCCGGCAACAGTTGCTTCTGCCAGGGATAGCAGGGACTTGACTGCAGCCGAAAAACTCGCTTCCCCGCTGAGTAAAGTAACCGCTAAGGGCAAATCCGGCACAAACTGGGAAACTTCAATGGTCGAGGTCGTTGCATCCAGTTCCACCCGACCGGAATTTAATTTAGTTTTCGCGTCAACGGTTCCATCGGCAACTCCCAAGCGGACATCTGCCCTCGCGTCGATGCCGCTTAAATCCTGTTCAAACAAATTCTCGGGATTGGCGACAACAGCTCCAGCCAAAGATAATAGAGTATTGATTCGCGCCGCTAAGTTTACTTCGCTGCCCAGCAGACTAATCGGCACTGGCAAACCGGGCACAAATTGAGAAACTGGAATTGCCGAAGTAGTCGCATCGACTTGCAGAGAACCAGAGTCGAGCCGAGTTTTAGACTCAACAGTTCCATCGGCAACTGCCAAGCGGACATCTGCCGTAGCGTCGATTCCACTTAAATCTTGTTCAAACAAATTCTCGGGATTGGCGGCAACAGCTCCTGCCAAAGATAATAGAGTATTGATTCGCGCTGCTAAGTTTACTTCGCTGCCCAGCAAGCTCACCGGCACTGGCAACCCGGGGACAAACTGGGAAACCGGAATCGTAGAAGTAGTCGCATCGACTTGCAGAGAACCAGAGTCGAGCCGAGTTTTAGACTCAACAGTTCCATCGGCAACTGCCAAGCGGACATCTGCCGTAGCGTCGATACCGCTTAGATCCTGTTCAAACAAATTCTCGGGATTGGCGGCAACAGCTCCTGCCAAAGATAATAGAGTATTGATTCGCGCTGCTAAGTTTACTTCGCTGCCCAGCAAGCTCACCGGCACTGGCAAACCGGGCACAAATTGGGAAACCGGAATTGCCGAGGTAGTTGCATCCAGATTTAAGGCACCAGAATTTATCTGAGTTTTGGCGTTAACCGTTCCGTCAGCGACTCCGAGCCGGACATCCGCCGTTGCGTCGATTCCACTTAGATCTTGGTTAAACAAATTCTGGGGATTGGCGGCAACAGCTCCAGCCAAAGATAATAGAGTATTGATTCTCGCTGCTAAGTTTACTTCGCTGCCCAGCAAGCTCACCGGCACTGGCAAACCGGGCACAAATTGGGAAACCGGAATTGCCGAGGTAGTTGCATCCAGATTTAAGGCACCAGAATTTATCTGAGTTTTGGCGTTAACCGTTCCGTCAGCGACTCCGAGCCGGACATCCGCCGTTGCGTCGATTCCACTTAGATCTTGGTTAAACAAATTCTGGGGATTGGCGGCAACAGCTCCAGCCAAAGATAATAGAGTATTGATTCGCGCCGCCAAGTTTACTTCGCTGCCAAGGAGACTAACTGGCACTGGCAAACCGGGCACAAATTGGGAAACCGGAATTGCCGAGGTAGTTGCATCCAGATTTAAGGCACCAGAATTTATCTGAGTTTTGGCGTTAACCGTTCCGTCAGCGACTCCGAGCCGGACATCCGCCGTTGCGTCGATTCCACTTAGATCTTGGTTAAACAAATTCTGGGGATTGGCGGCAACAGCTCCAGCCAAAGATAATAGAGTATTGATTCGCGCCGCCAAGTTTACTTCGCTGCCAAGGAGACTAACTGGCACTGGCAAACCGGGCACAAATTGAGAAACGGGAATTGTCGAGGTAGTCGCATCGACTTGCAGAGAACCAGAATTTATCCGAGTTTTAGACTCAACAGTTCCATCGGCAACTGCCAGTCGCACATCTGCCGTAGCGTCGATTCCGCTTAAATCTTGTTCAAACAAATTCTCGGGATTGGCGGCAACAGCTCCAGCCAAAGATAATAGAGTATTGATTCGCCCCGCCAAGTTTACTTCGCTGCCAAGCAGACTAACCGGTACTGGCAAATCCGGCACAAATTGAGAAACTTCTATTGCCGAGGTAGTTGCATCCAGATTTAAGGCACCAGAGTTTATTCGAGTTTTGGCGTCAACGGTTCCATCGGCAACTCCCAAGCGGACATCTGCCGTTGCGTCGATTCCGCTTAAATCCTGGTTAAACAAGTTTTCTGGATTGGCGGCAACAGCTCCTGCCAAAGATAATAGAGTATTGATTCGCGCCGCCAAGTTTACTTCGCTGCCCAGCAAGCTCACCGGCACTGGCAACCCGGGGACAAACTGGGAAACCGGAATCGTAGAAGTAGTCGCATCTAGATTTAAGGCACCAGAATTTATCCGAGTTTTAGATTCAACCGTTCCATCGGCAACAGAGAGCCGTACATCAGCCGTTGCGTCGATTCCGCTTAAATCTTGGTTAAACAGATTTTCGGGATTGGCGGCAACAGCTCCAGCCAAAGATAATAGAGTATTGATTCGCGCTGCTAAGTTTACTTCGCTGCCCAGCAGACTAATCGGCACTGGCAAATCCGGCACAAATTGAGAAACTTCTATTGCCGAGGTAGTTGCATCCAGATTTAAGGCACCAGAGTTTATTCGAGTTTTGGCGTCAACCGTTCCATCGGCAACAGAGAGCCGTACATCAGCCGTTGCGTCGATTCCGCTTAAATCTTGGTTAAACAGATTTTCGGGATTGGCGGCAACAGCTCCTGCCAAAGATAATAGAGTATTGATTCGCGCCGCTAAGTTTACTTCGCTGCCCAGCAGACTAACTGGCACTGGCAAATCCGGCACAAATTGAGAAACTTCTATTGCCGAAGTAGTTGCATCCAGATTTAAGGAACCAGAGTTTATCTGAGTTTTCGCGTCAACGGTTCCATCGGCAACTCCCAAGCGGACATCCGCCGTTGCGTCGATTCCGCTTAAATCTTGGTTAAATAGATTTTCGGGATTGGCGACAACAGCTCCTGCCAAAGATAATAGAGTATTGATTCTCGCTGCTAAGTTTACTTCGCTGCCCAGCAAGCTCACCGGCACTGGCAAACCGGGCACAAATTGAGAAACTTCTATTGCCGAAGTAGTTGCATCCAGATTTAAGGAACCAGAGTTTATCTGAGTTTTCGCGTCAACGGTTCCATCGGCAACTCCCAAGCGGACATCAGCCGTTGCGTCGATTCCGCTTAAATCCTGGTTAAACAAATTCTCGGGATTGGCGGCAACAGCTCCTGCCAAAGATAATAGAGTATTGATTCGCGCTGCTAAGTTTACTTCGCTGCCCAGCAGGCTAACTGGCACTGGCAAATCCGGCACAAATTGAGAAACTGGAATTGCCGAGGTAGTTGCATCCAGATTTAAGGCACCAGAGTTTATTCTAGTTTTGGCGTCAACGGTTCCATCGGCAACTCCCAAGCGGACATCTGCTGTAGCGTCGATTCCGCTTAAATCCTGGTTAAACAAATTCTCGGGATTGGCGGCGATCGCTCCTGCCAAAGATAATAGAGTATTGATTCGCGCCCCTAAGTTTACTTCGCTGCCAAGCAAGCTGACTGGCACTGGCAAACCGGGCACAAACTGGGAAACTTCTATTGCTGAGGTATTGGCATCGAGTTGCAGAGAGCCAGAGTTTATCCGAGTTGTGGCGTCAACAGTTCCATCGGCAACTCCGAGTCGCACATCCGCCGTTGCGTCGATTCCGCGTAAATCTTGATTAAACAAGCTTTCTGGATTGGCTGCAGTTGCTTGGGCGATCGCCAGTAGGTAAGGGGCTGTAGTAGAAAGATTAAATCGGCTTCCTCGCAAAGCAATAGGCACTGGTAAATCCGGGACAATCCGATTGGCTTGGATTCCGAAAGCACTCCCGGCAAGGTTGAGCGCGCCGGAATTGAGGCGAGTCGTCGCGTCGATAGTTCCCTCGGCTACGGCCAGTTGTACTTCTGCAGTAGCATCGATGCCAGTAAAATCTATATCGGGTTTTGTTGCCAGACGAGCGATCGCCTCTGTCGTCGTAGCAAGATTCACTTGGCTGCCGACTAACGTCACGGGCACCGGCAAACCCGGCACCGCTCGCTCCAGTTGGATGGGAGAAGTATTAGCCGAAACTCGGATATTCCCAGAATTCAGATTTGCTTGCGCCTCGGCGACTCCCCCGCCTGCAGCCAGTCGAACATTAGCCGATCCTTTAATAGCAGCGGGGTCTAGATCTTCCAAAGAGCCAGAAGCTTTAATTTCAGCTAAGTTAAGTTCGGCAGAGACGGGCAAGAAAGGGTCGAAGGAAATCGATGCTGCATTTGCTTTGCCTTCCCACTTCTTGGTTTCTAGATTAACTGTCGCATCGGCAGTGACGGCACCGCGCTCTCCAATTCGCAGCCCAGTTTTGCGCAGCAGAATATTTTTATCGACAAGGGAGACTTCCCCAGCACCAGCAATAGTCAAAGGAACAGGAGAAGCTGCAGAAGGAACTATAGCTCGGGCACCGGGCAGTCGCCATTTAACCAGAGCCTGGGGGTCTTCGGGAGTGCCTGTCACCTTAGCGCTGCCAATGATATTGCCGATAGAAATGTTGGGCGGAAGACCATAAGCCCCGGCGATCGGATCTACAGGAACGTCGGCAGCAAAATCAAACTCTAGCTCTATTCCACTGCCCTCGGTTGGCGGTTGCGGCAAAAGAAAAGGAAATTTCACCTCCCCCCGCCCGCTAATTTCTCCTCCTCCCTTCGGACTTACCTCAAAATAATTAAGGACAAATTTAGATAAATCCACCAAAAAGCCAGTACGAATTTCGACAAACTCTACTTTATCGATTCTAATTGCCTCGCTACTGCTACTAGCGGTGCCAGTCACTACGGGGTTGGTTAGGGAACCATTTACATCTAGTTCCGCCTCCATCTCTCCTTCCAAATCTATTTTCGGAGGTTCACCGGGCACCATATATAGTAAGCTTTTCAAGCGAAACGGGTCAACGTCAACGGCTACGTCAAACCCTTGCTCTGCATCCACAGTGCCGGAGACATTGGCAACTACTTCGCCCATGCTTGCTCGGACTTCTTCGAGGCTAACTTTTTTCCCTTGGAAGCGCAGCAGACCTTTAGCAGTTGCTATCTGGGGAATTGGTTCTATCGCCGCCTCTACATCTTCAATTCTTAGAGTACCGACGATCGCCGGTATTTCCTGAAAAGAGGGCAAATCTATATCTAGGTTGGCATAGACGAAGCCGTTGTTGATAGTAGCTGGAGAATTTGGTACGAGAGGGCTGAGCTTAGCCAGGGATAATTTTTGGATGCGGGCATTGGCTCTAGTTTGGCCAGTAGTTATCAGGCTATCTCCTTCTATTGCCACATCAGAGCCAGCCACTTTGGTATCGAAATCGTATCGCACCCGCGTATTTTTGTCTCGCAAATTAGCAGTGCCATTTGCTTGTATATTTAAAGGAGTCTTCTCCCCATTAGCCAGCAGAACTATATTGGCATCTTCTATACGAGCTGTAATATCCAGATCGATAGGCAAAGGCTCTGCGTCCTCATCGAGTTGGAGATCCAGATTAACCCAGTTTCCTTCCTCGTCTTGTTCCGCATAAACCCTTGGCTCTACCAAAGTTACGGTTACCGGCAGAGTGCGATCGAGGATAACTTGCAAGAGATTAAAATCTGCTTCTATCCCTTGGATGGAGATATTGTCGGGATCTGTGGCGGTAGCGGGGATAAAGGTCGGGCCAAAATCGACCCCAGTCAGGGACAAGCGTTCTACTTCTCCGATTTGGACTTCCCGCTTGAGAATATTGCTCAGTTGGCTGGCAATTAAGGGTGCCAGGGTCTGGCGGACGTAGAAATAAGCCCAAACTGCTCCCCCAGTCCCCAGGGTCAGTACGGCGACGCCCCCTGCAATAGTAGAAGGGCGCTTGACCCACCGGAGAAAGCGGGCTCCCGGACCTGGGCTAGGATTGGGATTCGGGTCTGGCGAATTGTTTGGGCTGGGCTCGTTTGTCATCCGCGTTACCTAAAATTGCCAAAGGCTTACTGAAAGGGGTCGTTCCAGGGAGATGCCCTCATTGCCACAAAGCCATCCGGATTTAGTGAAGGGCCTTTTAAACAACAACCATTCTTAACAACGTTATCAGCAAGAATAAGACAAAACCATAATAATGCAAACAGAAAAATTATGATTTTTCCTGTATTAAGGGCAACTTAAGAGCCCCCACCCAGGATAGAAACCCTGTTTTTTGGAAAACCCCAGTTTCTGACTGCACTTTCTAGCAATTGTTTATTGTTCTCGATAGAAACCCGGTCTTTTGGAAAAACCCAGTTTCTGACTGCGCTTTCTAGCAATTGTTTATTGTTCTCGATAGAAAGCCGGTCTTTTAGAAAATCCCTTCGCCATTTCCCGTAGGTTGGTTTGAGCGAAGGGAACCCCAACAATAGCAGAAAATGGCGAAAGTATTGTTGGAAAAACCGGCTTCTGGCTGCTTTACCAGATAATTAGTTATATTAGAGTATTAAGAAATACAATTATAAATCATAACGAGATATGGATGATGAGTACCGAACGCATGGATGCTATTGAAAACAGACTTGACAAAATCGAAGCCATTGCCAAAGCGAACGTTAAAGCTGTGGCCAACCACCAGGCTATTATCAACGAACTCCGAGAGGGTCAAGCTCTGCTAACTCAATTTTTGGTAGAGCAACGGGAGCAAAATGCCGAATTTAGACGCACGACCAATGCTACTCTAGACCGGATGGAGGGCATTCAGAGGGAGCAGGCAGAGACCTTGGCCGCTCAGGGCCGCCGGATGGAAGAGCAAAACCGCCGGATGGAAGAGCAAAACCGCCGGACTGACGAGCAGGGCCGCCGGATTGACGCTTTGCAGCAGCAGACAAAGGAACTGCGCCAAGATTTTCTGACGATGGATGGGCGCATCGTGGAGCTACAGCAGCAGACAAAGGAACTGCGCCAAGATTTTCTGACGGCAATACAGCAATTCCAGAAGTAAGCAGTCAGCTATCAGCGGTCAGCAGTCAGCACAAGCATTGCTCTTTGCGTAGGGGCGTTTCGCGAAACGCCCCTACAGGCAAGCTTTAAGTGCCCTAACCATACTGTGTAGTGCTATATATAGACCTTTTTGAATTAAGTTGTTTGAGGTAATTAAAGAGTAATTCTATGGAACTAGGTCGTTTTTTTAAGCTGAGCGTAACAACGGTTTTTTTATTCGCGATCGCCGCGATCGCTTTGGCCGTAACCTTTACGCTGTTATATTCAAGTCGAGCCGATGCTTTAACCGAGCTGCCGCCGGCCTACTTGGATGCAGTGGAAGATGCTAAGATAGCGGAACCCAATGAAATTCGGAGAAACCTGACCCCGATTATCCCCTCTAACGATAACCTGCAATGGGAAGGAGAACCGGGCAAAAGTCGGGTTTTAGTAGCCAGTTGGAGACGAGAACCTTACGAGCTAGGAGATCTGACTAGCGATAGAGAACTCTGGGTCACTGTTGTCCCAGAGCTGAAAGACTTCTGTATTGGCTATCAATCTACAGGAGTCGATGGAGAGAGCTTGTCCCGAAGGCTGGAGCAACTTTTAGGCTTGCCGCCGAATAACGGTTATAACTATGTTGTAGAAATCTGGGTAAAGCCGGAAGATTTATTTCGCCCCAGCCCCGATCCGGAAATTAGCGATCGCGAATCGGAAATAGACTTCCCCCTAGGCGCTTTTATCACCGTACCAGAAGAACACAAACAATGGTTTGAAGCTAAAAAAGAAAGTTCCTATCCAGACGAGCCAATTAACGACCGAGGTTGGGTTGTTGCTTATCCTTGGACGCGACTGGGATACACTTATGACTGGGGCAATCCCAGGACGGATATGGGATTGAGCGAATTTGTAATTAAGAAAGGATCGGAAATTGCCATTAACTCGGTATCTATAACTGACGATTATTGTCGCTAAATAATGTAAAATAAAGTGTAATCTAGCATTTCTTAAATTGATGTGAGGTGTCTGGGGCCCGCGCATCCCAATACGGGAATTACCGTTCCACAGCCGAGATAGTCGCTCGCGATGCTGTCGCCCCTACGTTTCCTTTATTGCACTTATTTGAGAAACGCTATATCAAATCCGGTTAATTACCCAAACAAAAAATTTGCAATCCCCGTAGGACGGGCTTCCGAAAAGTCCCACCAAGCACCAGGGACTTTTCGGAAGCCCGTCCTACGGTAGGTAACAATTTTTTTTGTTGGTCTTTAAGTGGATTTGATATAATGAAGGATATGGTAGGGGCGACAGCATCCCCGAGACTGTCTGGGCTGTAGAACGAGAGTTCTGGTATTGGGATGCGCGGGCCCTCACATCAATTTGAGAACCACTATAGATTGCGATCTAATAAAATCGAGAAACTATTCCTAGAAATCTATGGCACGAACCGCAGCAAGCCGACCCAAGGCAAGACTAATTGAGGTATTCTCCGCGATTCAGGGAGAAGGACTAAATGCGGGCGATCGCCAAATTTTTATTCGCTTTGCTATTTGCGACTTGCGCTGCCACTTTTGCGATAGCGCCCGCACTTGGTTTTCCCCGCCAACTTGTGAAATCGAGCAAACTCCGGGGAAGCGAGACTTTGAAACGCATAGCAATCCCGTATCCATGTCTGACTTGCTCGACTGGATAGAGCGGCAAAATCAACCGCGATTGCACGACAGCATTAGCCTCACCGGCGGAGAACCATTGCTCCATGCTCCTTTTTTGCAAGAATTTCTGCCTCTACTCAAAGAACGTACTGGCTTGCCGATTTACTTGGAAACGGCGGGTCATCTTCCCCAACAGCTAAAAATAGTTCTTCCTTACTTAGATTCTGCGGGGATGGATATCAAATTGCCCGGGGTAAGCGGCGAAAACCACTGGGTAGCTCACGCAGAATTTCTGCAACAATGTTGCCAATCTCCAGTAGAGGTATTTATTAAAATTATTATTTCTGGCCAAACCGACCCAAAAGAGCTAGAACGAGCGGCGGAGTTGGTAGCCGGCTGCGATCGCCAAATTCCGGTATTTTTGCAACCCGTAACTCCCCTAAAACCGAGCGAAATTTTGCAGGGAAAGGAGGGAATCTGCCCGACGCCGCCGACCCCGGAGCAGGTGCTAGAGTGGCAGGGTTTGATGAAGCGCCAGCTCGATCGCGTGCGTGTCTTGCCGCAGACTCACAAGGCGATCGGTCAGTTGTAAAAAGAAGGGTGTGGGGTGTGGGGTGTGGGGTGTGGGGTTTGGGGTGTGGGGTGTGGGGTGTGGGGGAAAACAAGGGGACTTGGGGACAATGCGAACATGCCCAATTCCGCTCTTCCCAATGCGAACATGCCCAATGCGAATATGCCCAATGCGAACATGCCCAATTCCGCTCTTCCCTACACCCCACACCCTACACCCTACACCCTACACCCTTAATAAAGATTCTCGGAGCGAGAGGTATCGCCTAGAGGTTGGTCGTAAACATATTCCGAACGAGAAGTATTGCGAGCGGTCTTTGCTTTTGACTTAGCCTTAGAAGCACTGCGCTTGAGAGCTTGCAAGCGGGTCTCGTATTTCGAGCGATCGCGCTTTTTAGGAGTTTGCTCGATTAAAGCCTTCAAAGCGCTACCCAGACTTTTATAAGCATTGGGCAGGGAATAACCAAAGCGAGTTGCTAGGGCGATCGCTCTTTCATCGGCCTCAATCGCTTCTTTCAAAGTCTTCTCGCCGTTATTCTTCTGATACAGCCGGTAACCCGACACCCCACATAGAGCCAGAGCCAACAACATCAGCAAGCCATCCTGCACCCAGAGTTCGCCCACGGCCCCACCCAAACCTATTGCTAGGGCTGCCATTTCCCAGCCTTCTTTGGGGATAGTATCGTTTTGAATGCGGGCGACCTCATGCCAAAACAGCAAATTGCGCTGATCCAGTGCCAACTGTTCCCAGCGCACCAAGTCGATTTGGACTTCCACCTGATCGCTACCAATTTCTTCGCAGCGAGCTAGAGGCGGATTCACTTCTACAGTCTTTTCAACCATTACCCAACTTTGCAACTCCGGCGGTAGCAAGCCTTTGAGCCGCCGCAGTTCGTTCATTTCAGCTTTCGTGGTCGTAAACGAGGTCATCGCTCCCCTCAACTCGACAAAAAATAGTAAATCTTACCTGGATCATAACGATATTCAGGTATAGATCTCCTAGTGTCGATTCCCGAACAGTTGGAAGGCCGTCACCTTGGCGTAGGAAGTGTGGGAAGCGTGGGAAGTTTGGGAGGGAGGTGTAGAAAGCATCCTAGGCTTGGTGCATTGGTGAGGGCCTTTTTGCCAAAACGATTGTAAAAATTTGCTGACTTAAAATCCAGACTCCTATTCAGAGGGTTGATTTAGAGATTCTATTAAGGGACGAACGACGAAATAACCCAAACCAAAGGCACCAATGACTATTACTGCGATCGTAAGTGCAAAGCCCAATCGCTCCAAATTCGAGGCTCGCTTGAGACGAGGAGCGCCGCGCCGATTGCGAGTTTCTTTCTCCTCTGTAAATAGCGGCTCTGAATGACCGGGCATTTCTCCGGGTTCTCCCATCATCGCGAATGGAGAGGCAAAAGGAACGGCGGGAGCGACCTGATTAGGGCCGCCTGTCGGCATTGGTGCGGGGGAGGCTTCCTGGTATGGGGCCTGTCCCGGCTCCATTGGGGTAAAGGAATCTACCACCTGCTGTATCTGTATCGCTGCTTGAACCACATTGTCAATTTCTAGGCGCAGTTGTTCGTTTTGCTGGTTTAACTCTTGATTTTCTTGGTCTAGAGCATCCAGCTTGGCTTTTGCAGCTTGCAACTCCGCTACCACTTCTCGGTAAAGAGAAATGGGCACAGAAGGAGAATAAGTTTGATTGCTCGGTGGCGAGGGTTTCCCAGGAACAGTAGCATTTCGCATAGCGGTTGGTTATTTTAAACTAAACTAACTCAAAGCCGATCGCGATCCTTGCTGAGGGACTTGCGCAGCAAATTTAGTACCAGTCCAAGAACGTTCTTTGACCGCCACCGTTCGGGCGCTCGCCTGTCGAATGGCGAAGCCTGCCCTCCGGGGCATAGCCGGTACATTATTAACTTGCAAGTCCCTGACCGCTGAAAGCTAATAACGAGAGAGGATTATGAGAGAGTCCCCAACTAAGCCAGATTTTTCGCCAGAAGATGGGTCCCAAGAGGAAACCTCCGAGACTAAATATGGCGAGCGCCTGATTGCCGAAGGAGAATTGATTACCTTTCCCAATCCCCGACCGGGACGGCGCTACGAGATTAAAATCACCTTGCCGGAATTTACCTGCAAGTGCCCGTTTTCTGGCTACCCTGATTTTGCCACAATCTATCTAAGTTATATCCCGTCAGAGCGAGTGGTGGAACTTAAGGCGCTGAAGCTCTATATCAATAGCTATCGCGATCGCTACATTTCCCACGAAGAGTCCATCAACCAAATCCTCGATGACTTTGTTGCGGCCTGCGACCCGTTAGAGGTCTCTATCGAAGGGGATTTTAACCCTCGCGGCAATGTCCATACGGTTATCAAAGTAAGCCACCAGAAGGAGTAGGGAATTGGGCGTTGGGCATTGGGCATTGAGAGATGGGGAAGGGTGGGAAGAACCGGAGAAGATTCTCCCCCCTCTCCCCACACTCCCCACACTCCCCACACTCCCCACACTCCCCACACTCCCCACACTCCCCACACCCCACATCCCACATCCTAAATTAGGGCCGCGATCATCGGAGATCTCTAAAGCTTTTCTAAAGCCCGAAGATTCTGACCATAACCCCTGAATCCCTTGCTGGACTTGGCTTTTAGAGGTCTGGATAATGGCGATCGCTCCCTTGGGAGGCATTGTATGGTAGTTGCTGCTGGTCAACCACAAGGAGGATACCTGATGGCTCCCTTAAAAGTTGGGATTAACGGATTCGGTCGCATCGGCCGTCTGGTGCTGCGTGCCGGAATCGACAACCCTAACATCGAGTTCGTCGGCATTAACGACCTAGTACCTGCAAATAACCTAGCTTACCTATTAAAATACGACTCCACCCAAGGCCGATTTTCCGGCACAGTCGAGGCCAAAGAAGAAGGTATTGTAGTCAATGGCAAATTGATTAAATGTACCTCTATTAGAAACCCCGAGGAACTGCCTTGGGATCGATACGGCGTCGATTATGTAGTGGAATCGACGGGTCTGTTTACCACCTACGACGGTGCCTCAAAGCACCTCAAAGGGGGAGCCAAGCGAGTTGTACTCTCTGCTCCTACAAAAGATCCCGATAAAGTGCCGACTTTTTTAGTTGGCGTCAACCACGAAACTTTTGACCCATCTTCGGACACCATCGTTTCTAACGCTAGTTGCACCACTAACTGTCTGGCTCCGGTGGCCAAGGTTATCGACGATAACTTCGGTTTGGCCGAAGGTCTAATGACTACAGTTCACGCTATGACCGCGACTCAACCAACTGTAGATGGACCTAGCAAAAAAGATTGGCGGGGCGGACGAGGTGCGGCGCAAAATATTATCCCTGCTTCCACCGGCGCTGCCAAAGCAGTTACCCTAGTTTTGCCGCAATTAAAAGGGAAACTGACGGGAATGGCCTTCCGGGTGCCGACTCCGGACGTATCTGTAGTGGATCTCACTTTCCGCACGGATAAGGCAACGAGCTATAAGGATATCTGCGCGGCCATGAAAGAGGCGTCGGAAAATTCCCTCAAAGGCATTCTCGGCTATACCGAAGAATTGGTTGTTTCAATGGATTTTGTGGGCGATTCCCATTCCAGTACCTTCGACGCTGGTGCGGGAATGGAACTTAACTCCAATTTCTTTAAAGTTATATCCTGGTATGACAATGAGTGGGGATATTCTTGCCGGGTGATTGACCTGATGCTATCAATGGCGCAGAAGGAAGGAATCTTGTAATAGTATTGTTTAGGGGTGTCGGTGTGGGGTGTAGGGTCTGGGGTGTAGGGTGTAGGGTCTGGGGTGTAGGTTGTAGGGTGTGGGGTGTAGGGTGTGGGGTGTAGGGTGTGGGGTGTAGAGAACGCCCAGCGGTTCCGACACTTCCGACACTTCCGACACTTCCGACACTTCCGACACTTCCGACACTTCCGACACTTCCGACACTTCCGACACTCCCGACATTCCCCACACTTCCGACACTTCCCACACTTCCCACACTCCCGACATTCCCCACACTTCCCACACTTCCCACACTCCCCACCCTCCCCAAACTCCCCACACTTTCCCTTTTTGAGCAAACCCTAAATAATCAATCGCGCCCTTTGGAATAATGGAGCAACTCATTCCAAAGGGCGCGATTCAGTTGTAGCTTTTCCTCAAACAATGGCACGGATTTATTGCCTTTTAGCTGGCATTCCTCAGGACGAACTTTCGGGCTCCGCTTAATGCTGCCTTGCGACTGTCAAAAAGCCTTAAGATGCCCTCCGTTACACCTTCAGTGACTTGGCGATCGCATCCAGCTATAAACTCTTCTGCAGAAATCTTGTCCGTAAAAAACTCTTTGGCTCGCCCTCGCTGGTATCGAATCTCATCAAATCCCATAGATTTAGCGAAAAACGTGGCTAAGGGAGAGTTTTTGAGATCGTAAGAAGAGCTTTTTAAGCGTCCCTTTTCCAACAAATCCAATACGGCGCTTTCGATGGCCGTATTGGGGGGATAGGGGTTGGAAACGGGAGGAAGAAAATCTACTAACTTACTAACCGGATATTCGTCGGAAGGCATTTCTCCCATCATAGCAGACAGGGGTATATCCCTTCCCAAGCGCAAGGATAGGGCTTCCAAGAAAGCAATGGTAAATATCTTGCACCCAAGGTAAAGCCTTCCTACTTCCATATTCTTGGCGGAGCGACCAATAAGACTCAGGAAAGTTGCTGGGTCTGGCTCGTTCTCGAATTGGTGGAAAATCGCTTCCGGCTTGAGGAAATGCATAAAGCCTTCCATTTTTTGCAAGGCAGTGCGGTAGGCATGAACCGTGTAGGAAGTGGATTCCTTGAGATTGTGGTTGGTTTCTGGCAGCAGGCTCCAAGTGCCGTCCAGAAATCGAGCCGCCGAAGGATTGGCAAAACTGCCCACATCTCGGTTGGCCAGTCGCACTGACTTTTTCACCGTTTCGCGGATTTCTTCTTCTCTCAAGTCGATGTTGAATTCTTGAGAGGTTTTTAGCAAGCGTTGGTATAAACGATCGCAGGCACTCAAACCTTCACTATCCTTAGAGCGGAAAGGAATTGTCGCTTCTATACAAGCCACAATTTGCACTATCAGCCGCAGGGGTACAAAAGATTCCAGAACCTTTGCACCGACCAGAGCGCTCAGAAATTCGTTTTGTCCGGCCATCGGCGATAGAGCCTGCTCGGGGCTAAACCCAAACACCGACATAACCATATCTAACATCAAATCTGGTTCTAACTCAGATCGGTCCCTAATATATAGCTGGCCCCTGACTTCCTTAACAAAGGGAGTGATATAGTATGTGAGATTAAAATTTACGCTGCGATCTACTTGCACATATACAAGGTCGTGAAACAAGGCCGATAATACCTCAACGGCATCTTCTGAGCCACCAACCTCAAAAATGTGCTCGGGAGTGTGAAAATATCGCCAAGGGCCAGTCATTGTTTGGACAATCAGCTCGGCTATCTTTTTGAGTTGGTCGTTGTCCGTTTCAATCTGGAGGCGATCGGTTGCCCAGACGAGCTTATCTAAGCATTGCGAGCGATCTTGTTCAAAAGTCATTAAGACCTCATGCACCTGTAGTTGACCTAATCGATATTTTATTATGTACTAATGTTCTGAGGAATGGGAGGATCCTCCCACTCTTATACTGATTTCTTAACTGTCTGAGGTAGAATGGCCTCGCAGAAATAATAACTCCGAGGCTATCGTTCCGATGAATCTGCCTTCTCCAATCGAGGCGATCGCTAATAATATTGGCTTATCTATATTTCTAGCTAATGCAGTCTGTAATCTATTGACAACCTGCAGAACAATAATTTAACGCTCCTTGTTGGCATGATAGACTATCGGGACTTACCCCCTGACATTACCCCCTGACATTACCCCCTGACACTATTTGTATGATTTAAAAGCAGCAACGGACGCTATATATAGCTTTGTGTCCGTAATTTGGGTCACGTTATAACAATATTTTACTGGCAGCAAATTAAGGGTTAGCTCTCCTCTATTGCTGACGGGGTATCTATGAATATTATTGCATATCTGTACAGCGACCCCCTATTGGAACCAGCGCCAGATCCAGCAATCTGGGGCTGGGAGGTAG
Organism: Oscillatoria sp. SIO1A7; assembly: GCA_010672965.1. Classification (GTDB taxonomy): domain Bacteria; phylum Cyanobacteriota; class Cyanobacteriia; order Cyanobacteriales; family Laspinemataceae; genus SIO1A7. The sequence continues at coordinate 37,132 of JAAHFN010000025.1, read as the reverse complement.
ATAGGGTCTATCAGGACTTGGGAGGGCGCGCTTATCTGGCGCAACTGCTGTGCGACTGTTCCCCCGGAGATTATCTATTAATCCGGCGTCTGGAAGAATTGGGGTCGTCGGTAGGGGAAATCAGAGCAAATCTTGCGGAACTGGAATCGCGAGGTATTGACATAATAGTTGCAGAAGGCCAAGGACTTCAATCGCCACAAGCTTTGGACCTCATCAAACTGCTCGGGGAAATCCAGCAGTCTATGCGGAGTCGCAGCATCCGCAAAGGACACGCTCGCAATCGCATCAAAGCCCTGCCTCCTCCGGGTAAAGCTCCCTACGGCTACCGGCGATCGCGCGATCGCTATTCCATAGACCGCTCCACCGCCCCCGTAGTCAAAGATTTCTTCGATCGCTTCCTCCTGTATGGCTCCCTGCGCGGTGCCGTCCGCTATTTAGAACAAAAATATGGCAAAAAAATTTCTGTCACCACCGGACGTCGCTGGCTGGCCAATCCCGTCTATCGAGGAGATCTCGCCTACCAGAAAGGAGAAACTATCCCCAATACCCACGCTCCAATTATTTCCCGAGAAGAAGCCGCCCAAGTAGATAGACTCCTGCGCCGGAATCGAGTCTTGCCCCCGAGGACCGCCAGCGCCCCCCGTTCCTTGGCCGGGTTGGTTGCCTGTAGCCAATGTCAGTCTGCCATGACAATTACCCGCACTACGGTAAGGGGCAAAAAACGAGAATATCTCTACCTGCGCCCCATCGACTGTCCCAAGCAGCCGAAGTGCAAGGCAATTCCCTACCAAGAAATATTGGAGCAAACCATTGAGAGGGTTTGTCAGGATTTGCCGATTGCCGTGGCTGGCTTGGAGACGACCCAGATGAGTCAAATCAAGGAGGGTATAGCTAGGGCGATCGCGGCCAAACAAGAAATTATCGCCGGACTCCCCTCCCTAGAAAGCACCGGTATTCTCGATTCGGAAACTGCTTCTTTGCGCGCTTATAAATTGCGTACCGAAATTGCCGAATTGGAAAGCAAACTAGCCCAGCTACCCCCGGTCAATCTGCGCGAAACTGCCCAAGCGGTTTCTCTACCTCAATTCTGGCTCGACCTCTCGGAGTCCGAGCGTCGCTTCTATTTTCGTGAATTTATTCGCCAAGTGCAGATAGTCCGTCCAGATAAATCTTCTCAAGATAACTCTTCTCAAGATAAGCCTCATCAAGATAAGCCCAATCGAGATAAATCTTCTGAAGATAACTTTTGGCATATTCGAGTCGTCTTTATTTTTTAACTTCCTAGAACCGACCTTGCTCGGGATTATAATTTAGCAATAATCTATCAGCAAAAGAAAATGAACTCGCCGATTTCAGTAAAACAATTGCCAGTTAAATGGATTACCCCAGACAACTTTAAGCCCTACGGTCAGGTGATTTTTGCTACTCCAGATAAAAAATATGACGACGATGATGCTAAGTTAAATCTTAGCAATGGCATTCCTCGGTTTTATATTATGCGACTAACGAATCGGGTTGGTAAATTTCATAAAATAGCGCGTCATGTTCAATGCACTCAATGTTTGGGTTCTCTGGAAGGGAAAGACTGGTTTATAGCAGTCGCGCCCCCTTCAGATACAGATAAGCCGACAATTGAGGGAGTCGCGGCTTTCCGGGTTCCCGGTAATTGTTTTATTAAGCTAGAATTGGGAACGTGGCACTTTGGCCCTCTTTGCAGTCCCGACTATGAGTTTATAGATTTCTACAATTTGGAGCTGACCGATACCAATGAAGTCGATCTTTTTACCCACGATTTTCACAAAGATAATCTAGAATTTGAGATAGTCGCCGATTGAGGAGTGAGATTGATATAGCAGTCAGCCTCTGAGCAGTCAGCTAAAGTCTTGCCATCAAAAGCCATATATGCGCGATTTGGCACCGGACAGGCGGGACGCCTGTCCTACGGGGAAGAGAGGGAGAGATATTTATTTAGAAATCCCTTACTGGCTGCTTTAGTGCTTGGCTCCATCTATAGCAATTGTTCCTGAGTCTAAAGCAGGCTCGGTAGTTGCAGCGATAGGACGACATTTGCTTAAAGCTTGGCTTAACTCCTGGCTTCGGATCGGTTTGGGAATATAATCGTCCATCCCTGCTTCCAGACAGATCTCGCGATCGCCCTGCATCGCATTAGCAGTCATAGCAATAATCCGAGGTTGCTCCGCAGCCGACCATTCCTCGCGGATCTGCCTTGTCGCTGCCAAGCCATCCATTTCTGGCATATGCAAGTCCATGAATACTAAGTCATAAGGCTGACGGCGCAATGCCTCTAATACTTCTAAGCCATTGTTAGCAATGTCAACTCGATATCCAAGCCGCTTCAGCATCAGCCGCGCTACTTTCTGGTTGACTACATTGTCCTCAGCCAGAAGAATCCGCAGGGGAAGGCTTGTAGCTGTTTCTGGATCTGCAACAGGTGGGGGAGTGGGGCTTGGCCGAATCTCAATCCTTTTTTTGGCAATTTTTTCGGTTAAAATAAAGTTCAAATTATTATAGAGTTGGGATTGTCCCACGGGCTTGTTGATAATAGCAGCAAACTTGACATCGGCGGCTTGGCTCTTAATTTCTTCAGAGCCCAAGGAACTTAACATCAGCAAAGGCAAATCCTGCCAGTCAGGCTGTTTGCGAATTGCTCTGGCCAGCTCGACTCCATCCATCTCTGGCATATGCATATCTAAAATAGCCAAATCAAATTTTTCTCCCGTACTGAGATATTCCAAAGCTTTGGAGCCAGACTCCACTGCCTGAGGTAGCATTTCCCAAGACTGCGCTTGCAGGATGAGGATTTTACGATTGGTGGCGTTATCATCTACGATGAGCAACTTTTTGCCAGCTAAGTGCGGGATAGCTTCCTCGAAATTATCTAGATCGGAGCTTAGAGCTACCGGAGCGATCGCCGTAAAATAGAAAGTGGAACCTTTATTGCCGTTGTAATCCGGGTCTTGGAATGCGATCGCTCGATGCCTATCCCCAGACTCTAGAAAATTCTCTGGAGGATTTCCGGCCACCGCACCTCCACTGACGACCCACATTCGACCGCCCATCATTTTAGCTAACTGCTGGCTAATAGCTAAGCCCAATCCAGTTCCGCCATATTTGCGCGTAGTAGAAGAGTCAACCTGGCTGAAAGACTGAAATAGGCGATTCATTCGCTCCGCAGGAATGCCAATGCCCGTATCCCGAACCGCAAATTGAATTTCATATTCTGGTGGCTCGTTGCTTGGCCGATCGTTGTTTGGTGGCTCGTTGCCAGCCTGCTTAATAGCACTTACATAAACTACTACTTCCCCAGATGCGGTAAATTTAACCGCATTGCTCAGAAGATTGACCAAGATTTGGCGCAGGCGCGTCACATCCCCGGCGATCGCGCTGGGAGTCTGCGGCTCCATCAGATAAGCTAGCTCCAAGTTTTTTGCCGCTGCCCGGGCTGCCACCAAATTCAGCGCCGACTCAATACAGTCTCGCAAAGCAAAAGGCTGTGTCTCCATCTCCAGCTTGCCCGCTTCTATTTTGGAAAAGTCCAAAATATCATTAATCAGAGTTAGCAAAGTATCCCCACTGGTACGGATAGTTTCCACAAAATCTTGCTGCTGGAAGTTTAGCTCTGTATCCAGCAGCAATCCCGTCATACCTATAACGGCATTCATAGGCGTGCGAATTTCATGGCTCATAGTCGCTAAAAAATCGCTTTTGGCTCGGTTGGCATCCTCGGCTTCTAGACGAGCTTCTTGTGCCACTTGTATTGCCTGTTCGCGCTGCTTGATTGTCTGCTCTAAGCTTTGGAAAGATTCTCTAATTTGGCCTACCATCTTAGCAAAGCTCGCCGTTAACCGGCCAATCTCGTCTGTTCCTAACGCCTGCAAAGGTACGTCTAGATTGCCATCGCCTATTTCCCCTGCTGCCCTACTCAATCTAGCTAAAGGCTTGGTAAAAAACCGGCGGACTAACAGCCAGACAAAACCGAGAATAATTCCATTAGCAAATAGGAGTACCATAAAGGTACGACCTATCAAATCCCATTCCAGCAACTCATAGTCTTCGATTGATAAGTAGATGCTATAGGCAGCGACGGTAACGCCATCGATCGCAATTAGCGGTGCGTAGAGTATCCGGTAACTGCCATCGCTATCCATACCCACTCTACCCCGCAAAGCTTGCTGCCATAAAGTCTGGTCGATCTTTTTATGCTTTTTCTGCTGCCGATTTTCTGCATTATCCGTGCTAGCTGCCACCCGACCCTGGGAGCCATACAGGTATAAGATAGGCTCCTCTCGCCCAAAGTTAATTTGCTCTAAAAAACCGCGATCGATTAACTTGCCAATTGATAAGGCTCCTTTAATATTGCTTCCTTCTTTGATAGGAACTGTTATCGTCAACAACCATCCCTTTTCTGTTGCTAGCAATGTCTCGCGCTCGATGCCAAATAATGCTTTTTTTATATCCCCTTCTATCTGTACATCTCCCACTAAATCAAAGCTAAACAAGGATTGACTTTCTGAGTTTACGATCTCGATCCAATCCAGGTCATAGCGCAATTTATGGGTAAGCGCCAGTTGCCGAGCAGTCGGGCCTTTGCGAAGTAACTCCGCAGGAGAATCGCTCTGACTAACTGCCGCAACCAGTTGCGGACTTTCGGCTAAAAACTCAGTCGCCTTTTTGAGGATACTTTGCTCGTCCTCAAAATTTTGCCTCAAAATCAGATATTCTTGGTTGAGTCGCTGTCGGGAAATGCGTTCGCCAAGGGAGACGATCGCTTTGGAGGCGATCGACATGGTGACGAGCAACAGCAAGCTGGAAGCTCCCAGAGCAACTACAATTAGCTTGGTGCCTATAGGAATATTGCTAATAGTCCTATCTAGACGAGAAAAAATGGCATAAGGTTTGCTCGTATTCATTGCTAACCACCGGCAGGCAGGACAGAAAAGATTATATTTGCTGTGTTAAATTCAATAGAAAATTCAGTATATATAGCAATTACTGTATTCTTGGCAATAGAGAAAGCAGGTTTCTTTGACAGGACTTACGCATTGACTCTATATCTGGTAGCATCTCTACAGTTTGCGTAAGTCCTGTTTTAGAAATATTTGAGAAACAGGCTTTTTGGCTGCGATTCCGAATATAGGAACAAGATGCCTGCTTAATCAATGGGTTTCAATCCATTTTCTTGCAGCAATTCCCGGGCTCGATCGCTTTTGAGGTAGTTTATATAGGAGCTAACTTTCGGCAGATTGCTCGGCGAGTAGGAAATAGCGAGGATTCGAGGGGGAATCGGATATTTTCCTTGGGCATAATCTGCCGGACTTGCCCCATCAACTGCGATCGCTTTGGCTTTGACTTGGTTGATGACAAAATCCCCATAAGACATATAACCAATGCTATTGGGAATATCGGTTACTGCTTTGCGCATATCCTCTGCTTTGTTGAGCAGGGTCGCAGATTCGGCAAAGGGAATTTCTCCGAAAACTACTTGGCGCAAAATAGTCGTAGAGCCTTCGTCTTCTTGGCGAACCAGCACCACGATCGCGGCATCTGGGCCGCCGACTTCTTGCCAGGATGTAATTCTTCCGGCAAAAATATCTTGTAATTGTTGTAAAGTCAGTTGTTCTATCGGCAGTTTTGGATCGACAACAAAAGTTAAGGGGTCTTCCGCAATAGTTAGCAGCTCCAATTCTTCTGCTCGTTCGCGAGATATATCCGGACTGAGGGCAATGCCAATATCCAAAGCTCCCTCTCTTAGCCCTTGATACATTCTGAGACCGCTGCCCCCCAAAGCACGACTGCCAGATAAGAAGTCCAGGCGGATTTGCGGGCGATCGCTCGCAAAGGGTTTGCCGATACTTTTGAGAATCTGGCTCCCCCCTCCCGATCCAGAGAGGGTTATCGTTACGATTTCGTTTGGTGCCGAAGCAGTTGTTTTTGGCTCCGGTTTTGGGGGAGTGCAGCCAGGAAGAGCGATCGCCGCACTGGCTAACAATAATATAAGTAAAGGCGTTTTCATTTGCAGCAGCTCCCGAGCGGGATAGCCTACATTTTTCATCTCAGATCATAACGAATTAGAAACCAACCGGGGCGTGGACCTAGTTATCTAGCGCTTGAATTCCGCTAGCAAGAGCCTATAGAGCATTTTAACACCCAGGGCTGTAGTGCGTTCGCGGCCAAGGGGCAAAAGCAACTCTTTAACCTTGGCTTGAGTGACCTTATTGAGGTCAAGCTTTTTGAGCTTGCGGGGCAAGTTATCGTGAAGCTTTTCGAGCAGATCCAAAATCTTCTTGCTGCCAATTTCCTGGGCTTACGATCTGATTTCCTGGAGCGTGAAATGCCCTGCCCATTCTCAGACAATTACTTCTTTTCCGATTGGAAAAAAATCCTCAATGACCGTATTCGTTTTGCAAAGACGCGCCGGTGTTTGTTTCGATTCGAGAAAAGACCCAAAGCCAGAGGACGTTTTTGCATAAAGCCGAGCCGGTCTTCTTAACCTTACCATTTTTTTTACCGGACGAGCGGCTCTTGCAGCCCATACCCAAGCAAGCCATAAAGCGATTGCGTCTTGTCTATTTATGCTATCGCAACCCTCACTTTTTCTCACATTAGATAAGACTTAAGATGAATCATTAACTCTTACCCTAATTTTTTCGATTTATTCAGCAAGCCCTATATAGCTAATAAATTTTGCAGGCACGCCGGCGCGCTCTGAGGACTGCTCCTTTAAGTTTTGTGGAAGCACCAAGTTTTATAGCAATACACATTTTGATTAGGACAATTTTAGGGGCTGTAGGGGCGTTTCGTGCTATGCGCTCCACGGCGCGCAGGCGTAGCTCCCCGCGACATGAAAGGCGGAGCCTGCCCAAGGCGAGGGCAGATGGCATTCGCCCTCACGAACCCGCAAGTCCCTTCGCCGTCTTTGTAGTGCAATACAATGGCACCCTTGGCAATTCTAAAATCGCAATCCTCAATATAAGCATAGTCGCCTATCGCCAATTCGGCGTCTGTAGAGACATGAATTGATGATTGGTTTATTTCCACTGTTGATGCTACGTCAATGGTAGCATTCGGGTGATACAGCGGTTTTCAAAAATAAATGGACCTATACAACGCCCCTCCCAAGGCTTTAACGGTATCGCAGGCCCGCTAATCTATTCTCTGGGAATTCAATCTAACAATTATCATTATTATATTGAAGAGGCTATTGAGATTTCGAGCGCCCCGGAGTTCTTAGCTTGAGATTTTGAACAAATCAGGACTTACGCAAATTGTCGGATTGATAACTACATATAGAGTCTGGTGCTTGTTGCGCACCCTACATAAGCAGTCTCTGCGTAAGTCCTGCAAATGAGTATATGCGTAAGTCCCGTAAGCGCCGCTCGGCGCTTACGCTGACTGCTCTTATCTCATCTCTGGGAGGCTCCATGCCCTTTTGCCCTATTTTAAATTCTTATGACTTCTAGCAAACGCAAGTCCAAGAGCGATCGCTCTTCCTCTAGCAACAAAAATTCTATTGTTTATCAAGAATTTGGAGCTAGGGAAAACTCCGCCGCCACCGCACGGCCCGTAACTGAACTGCCCCCTCAGCAGCAAAATATCCGCATTCAAGCTTCTCGCAAAGGGCGTAAAGGTAAAACCGTGACCGTAATTGCCGGTTTTCAGCTCGGGCCGGAAAGTTTAACCAAACTGCTCAAACAACTGAAAACCCAATGTGGGACTGGAGGGACAATTAAGGAAGATGCTATAGAATTACAGGGCGATCGCCGCGAGCAAGTCCTTAAGTTCCTTACCCAACTTGGTTACAAAGCAAAAATTAGCGGCGGGTGAAAGGGAGCTTTCGGTGCAAGGGGGCAGAGGACAAGTAACAAGTAACAAGTGACAAGTGACAAGTGACAAGTGACAAGTGACAAGTGACAAGTTAAGCACTCTCTCCGTGGCAGCGATCGCGCCCAAGTCAGCTGTTCGCTTTTGACTTTTGACTTTTGACTCTATCGGTCCCCCCGTTACCCCGTCCTCTCCCAGGGGGTCGTCAAATATCCGATAAAGATAGCGATAAGATTTTCAGAGCTATAGGGTAAGCTATGACTATAACCCGTGCCAAAAATTAGTGTTAAGATTTACTTCCGAGCGGCTGCGGTGGCGGTGCCCTTCGGGTTTGAGTTACTATACTTTTAGTTTGCAAGCCAGAAATCAATTAATTATACCAAGTTAAGAGCAGATGGGAGCAGGTTATGATGGCGATTACCTTTTCTTTATAGGGAAGGTTAAAGGCAATATCCATAAATCTTTTCTGCCTAGTAACCCCTCCCTAGCAAATCATGCAAGTTAAATGCAACTCCAAAAAAACCTTTAACCTCCCAAGATGTAGGGACCTATGAGTAAAGTTCTGCTAGTGGAAGATAGCCTCGCGCAACAAAAGGCGATCGCCGACCTGCTCGAAAGAAAGGGCCTTGAAGTAACTGTGGCCAATGACGGGGAGGAAGCGATTGCGAAAATTCAGGAGCAGTCTCCAGATCTCGTCGTTCTGGACATAGTAATGCCCAAAATGAATGGCTATGAGGTTTGCCGCCAAATCAAGAGTACCCCGACAACTGAGAAGATTCCTGTAGTTATGTGTTCGGCCAAGTCAGAAGAGTTCGATCGCTACTGGGGTATGAAACAAGGGGCCGATGCCTACATTGCCAAACCATTTCGTCCTACAGAATTGCTGGGAACTGTCAAAAAACTCCTTCCCCATTAAGCGAGAGTGGATATCAGTTTTCGCAACAGAAAATTTAGCAACAGACAAGAGTAACATAATTTATAAGGCCGTCGATCGCCAGTAGATTGGGCGAGGTATTGCGGTCTGTCTCTCTGTGTTTTTTTGGGACTCAAGGGAGATATTTTTGTTTTTATAGCGGTAAGCAGTCAGCTATCAGCGGTCAGCTTTAACCCTATTGCCGTTACTAGCTTGAGCAATTTTTAATTGTCCTAAACTTGATGCGTGTATTGCCAGACTCCCGACAATGACTACGCTCCTGCTCCCCCACGCCCCCCACACCCCCCACACTTCCCCTACTCCCCACACCCCCATAGCTCCTCTTGGGACCTAGACGAAAAAAAAAGATCGAAAATTTTTCAAAAAAGACTTGACAAATCTGAAAGCATTGGTTATAGTAGTAAATGTGAGTAAAAAACAGACCGAAAACAATCCTCGGTAGCTCAGTGGTAGAGCGGTCGGCTGTTAACCGATTGGTCGCAGGTTCGAATCCCGCCCGGGGAGTTGAGTAATTTTGAATAATAGGTTTTGGCTTTGGGCTATATAAAGTGTCCAAAGCCAAAATTTTATCGGCGATTTCTAGAGCGATCGCACAGGTCGTTCAAGGTAGGCGCTTTAGATTAGATTAGATACCCGGTTTTTTGGATTGGATTGGGGTATCTGCCGATTTTTGCAGGACCTTGGCAATAGCGGCTGTTTTTATGGCCCTTAAAAAAGACAAAATATTGGGATAGATGTTGTGCCCCATATGAACTACTATTCTGTCAAGACAGAATTGGGCATTGGGCATTGGGCATTGGGCATTGGACATCAGAAAAATTTTCAAAACTACCTTGACAGACTACTACAAGATAGTTTGTATTAAAATCGCGAAAAATATCGGCTCAATCTTACAAAGTTACAGCGTTTTCACCCTGTGGCTAATTCTCACTTTCGCGATCGTTTACGATTATTTTTACGAAAAAAGTCATCCACCGACTGGATTTATCCCTAGTAGTTACGAGCCTCCTAATGCAGCTCTGGTTATAATCTTGCTTGCCATCATGGTAGTAGAACTGAGCTTCGCCTACTGGGCATTGGACCCGTGGGAACGAGAAGATCGCATAGTCCGGGTCGTTTTTTTGTCCATCTTTAATTTTTTCTGGATCTTACTTTCCGCTTTTATAAGTGGAACTCGACCGGCAACTCCTTTAGTATGGCATTTGGCTTGGCTGCTCTTATTAGAATTTGTTTTATTTTTGGATATCGCGATTTTATCAATCGGCTCTCTTGTTCGCTATCTTTATCGAGCCATTAGTAGATTTTTCCTTCAGTAGGCGATGGAGAGGGGGGAGTGTGGGAGGTGTGGGAGGTGTGGGAGGTGTGGGGGGCTAGTAGGGGCGAATGGCATATGCGCTCTCGTTAAGCAGGCTCCGCCTACGCCCCTACTAGCCGGCAATGCTGCGATCGAGCTGACTGCTGACTGCTGACTGCTTATTGCTATATTATTCCCAAGTTTCCAGCTCGCCGAGCCAATGCTGGAGCAGGGCGGCGACTTGTTGCCGGCGGGTTTCAAAAGTAGCGGCAATCCAGATAAAGCCGATGCCGACCAGCAAGCCGACAATCCATTTCAGCAAAGAATCGCGGAAAACCAAAATCACCATCTGATAAAAAGCATTAACCAGAAAAACAACGGTTCCCACATAGAGAAAAGCGCGCGTTCGCAGAGCCAGTCCTGCAAAAATAACTCCTATACTGACTCCACCGGCGACGAGCCAATGCTTGGTGAAGAGAACGATCGCGCAGAAAATCCCAGTAGCAACAATGCGCAGGAAATGGCGGGACTGTTTTTGCTCCGGCTTCTTCAGGTCTGGATCGACCCCTGCCACATAGAGAGCCGAAAAAATAGGCGGGGAAACGAACCATAAAATATCTTCTAGTGCCAATTCCCCAAACCAGCGCAAGAGCAACCAGTTAATAAGGACGGCACTGAGATAGGTATAGCGGATTTGTCGGTTGAACCAGGCCAGGAAAATATAGAAGCCAGCAGCGATACATAAGCTGACTGGGTTGGCTTTCGTAGCAGTTAAGAAGGAAACTGCTATTGGCAGAAAGATTGCCGATCGCTGCCAAGGTCTCAGCAGCCAGCCCCAATTTGCCCAAGGCAGGAAGTAGAGAAAGTAGGCGATAACTGTTATGGCAGCTCCTGCCCAGAGAGCTACTAAATCTAATAGACTCGCGGGCAATCGCGTTAGCACATATACCAAAATAGCCGCCGCTTCGAGCAAACCCAGATAAACCCAAGTTTCTGCTAGGGCTGGTTTGGGATTGTGCCGTCCTTGCATAATTGCATAATTGCTTAAAAAAGCGCCGGTGCCTATGGCGAGCATATCGTTGGCTCCGATGGGATAGGCGATCGCTGTTATTAATAGACCGCTTCCCGCCAGCCAATGCAAGTGAGAGCAAACTTTCAACTCTTGAACGCCAATCTGCAAATAATCGATTAGCCAAGGAGTCAAAATCCGATAAGCGTACATTATACCCGCGCTCAATGCTGCCAGGGCAATAAGTTGGTCTCCGATCGCCAAAGACGAGACTTGATAGCCGACTATTTCTGCGCCACAAGCCCAGACGCCAATCAAAGCCAAATATACTAGGGGCTTTCCTTCGGGACGGCGGCGACCTACGCCGATCGCGCTGAGAGCTAGACCCAAGGTAGTGAGTCCCGTCCAATTGGTAAATGTGCCCCAACGGAGGCTGGCTCCTAAAGCTCCATATAGCAAAGGCATTACATCTAGGGCGACTCGCTGGCTTTTGGTTATAGTTCTGGTTTTTTGCCACCAATCTCCTAATAGTTGCGCTAGCAATCCCAAGACAATATTGGCGATCGCCAAGCTAAGCAGAGATTTACTAAAAAAGCCCAGGCTTTCTGCAGCTAGCAGTTCCAAGCACCAACCCAAACTGTAAATGGCGATATTGCTGGGAACCGGCCAATGGCGATAGATAATAGATATTCCTACGATCGCGATCGCAGCTATGACAGGAATCGAGGGTTGCAGCCATTCCCAATAAACCAGGAAAGAATGCAGAGTTAGACTGACCAGCAGGAATACCGAGAGAACATTGGCCCACCAACCCCCTGCCCGGCCGTAAAGGAGTTTTAGGGGTGTGGGGGGTGTGGGGGGTGTGGGAGGTGTCGGGGGAGTGGGGGAAGTAGGGGAGGTTTTTGCTGGTGCGTCTCGATTAGTACCCCATTTATTGAGAGCGACTAAAGCAATTAGAAATAGAGTGCCGACAATAAACCAACCCGTGTCCGAGACTTTTGGCAAGCCAAAGACTCCCCAGGCTAGGAGCTGGATAGAGAACAATAAGCCAAATCCCAGGGTTATAGCTGCAGCTAGGGTTTGTCGGATAGCTCGGGTATTGACCAGCATTAATACGGTGGCCAAACCCAAACCAAACAATCGCCCTGGGACAGTTTCTAAAGCGATAAGATTTGCCAGGATTAAGGCGACTGCGCCGAGCCAGCCGGAGAGTGCCCCCCGCGATCGCGACTGCCAAGCCAGCACGGAGAGAGCCACCGGCACCGCAAACCATAATAAATATAGAAGTGGGTCTGGAGAATAGGGCTCGATTAGCAGCGAATAACTAAGTCCAGCCATAATAACGCCGAGGAAATAGACGCTATGTTCGATCGCCCCTAAAAACCTCGCCCAACCTAGCTCTACTAAAGGAGCGTCCGCCGATCGATTTGCCGCCGAACTATTGCCTAGAGAGTCCTTGATTAATTCCGGGACTTCTATCGCCCGTTCTAGAAATAAGTACAAAGTCCATTGGACGAGAGCGATCGCTAACAGGATTAAGCTCCAAGCTTCTATGTTTAGGTCAGGCCAGAAGCGATCGATGACCGAACAAACTGTTAAAAGTTCGGCCGTATGGGCGAGGTAAACCAAAATGTAACCGGAAAATGGCAAGCTATTAGCTGGACTAGATGCACTAGGGCTTCGACTCCGCTCAGCCCGAACGGTAGTCTTAGAATCCGACTGTATAACTGGTACTTGATTTCTGTGCAAGTCCCGCTCAGCCCGAACGGTAGTCTTAGAATCCGACTGTATAACTGGTACTTGATTTCTGTGCAAGTCCCGCTCAGCCCGAACGGTAGTCTTAGAATCCGACTGTATAACTGGTACTTGATTTCTGCGCAAGTCCCTAGCTGTACTAGATGCAGTAGAGCTATTGTTAGGGTTGCCGGCTGTAGCTGCTGTCGGTAAAGGTAGTCCAATGCCGAAAACTATGCGCCGGTAAGCTATTGTTGCCAGGATTAGGGTTGATGCCAATAGGTTGAGCGATCGCATGGTGGGATTAGCCAAGCCGACCAGAGTCATTATTATCCCCAAGCCCAAAACCAGATAGTCTCCAGTTTGAGCTACGCGATCGGCAGCTATTTTTTTTGCCGAATTTTCCCAATTTTCCCAATTTCTGGAAGAAAAGTTAGTTTTGCTTGGACTATCCCCAGCTACTTCTCTATTGATTTCCTTATTGACTTTTTTATTTGTTTGCCGACTGCCGTAGCGGTATAGCCAATCGGTCAGCCCCGCGATAATAACGACATAGGGCAGCAGGGTAATGCTATATACGGTGAAAGGAGCGTCAGCGGCTTGGGCTAGCGCCACCCCAGTTTCGGCGGCGGTATTGCGAACTCCCGGGGGAATAACTTGCCGCAGAGTCACCCAGGCTTGCAAGCCAATAAAAAAAATAGCAATAAAGTCCGGTACGCGGAACCAGCGCAACAGGTTTTGCCAGAGCAGGGACAAAGCCAGAAAGCTAACGCCGATCGCTTGCAATCCTTGCCACGGACCGTCCCATTGGGATGAATTGCCGTAGGGTTCGAGAAAAGAAATCAGCCAGCCGAAGAATAACAAAGCGCCGCCTATTCTTGCCAAAAGTACGAGTCCGGGAGCAAGGGCTGGTTTTAGCACCAAATCTTCTTTTTTATATAGACCCGCTTCGTTGGAGCGGCGGGGTGCATCGATCGCCTGTTTAAAGGATTCCTGCTGGGCGAGCCAAGCCAGGAGCCAACCGGCAATGCCAATGGCCAATCCCAGGTGAGCGATATTTACTCCAGCTACAAAAATCCCTCGAAATAGCAGCACTCCGGCGGCGTATAGAAGAGCCAGAGATTGTCCCCGCCTCTGCTTGCGGGCTGCGATCGCCACTGGCCCGCTATACCAGCGAAAAGTTTTTGCTCGTTTGTTTAGAAAAAAGCTGGCTGCAGCAGTGCCGACAATTCCCAAGTAGGAGGCTGCCAGGGGAAATCCGGGTAATGCCCAGCCCCAATGCAGATAGCTCAGAGCTATGTTATGGAAAGATTGAACTCGGGAGGGGAGGATATTGCGGCTGCTGGAAAGCATTATGGCGGTGAGAGTAGGGGCGGCGATCGCCACTGCTATCCACCCGGACAAAGATTGCCACAAGTCAAAGCCATCCATTGCCCAAAAATTCACTGGCACTAACAGCAGAGTGACGACTTGTAGGGTTTGGGTCGTCAAGCGCAAATTTTTTTGGCGGCGTCCCCACTGATAAGCCAGCCAAAAAGCACAGGTATAAGCAAATAAAATTAAATATTGACCGACTCTAGGAAATTGCTCCCATTTAGCTGCTGCCAGGACACCAGAAGAGACAATGCTCATAAAGATGCCCAAAAATAGCAGCCAACGGACGCTTAATTCTCCGACCAAAGACTGTACGCCCCGAGCTATAGGAGAGCTTTTGCTCGTAGCGCTAGTCTTCCTTGCAGAAATAGCGGCGGGAGCTAGGGGCTTTTGTGGAGAAGGTTCGGCAGTTACTTGCCCTGCAGTTATTAGCGCCGGTTTTGCTAACTCCGGTTTTGCTAGCTCCGGTCTTGCTGGCTCGGCAAGGGCTTCGGGTAAGGGACAGCTAAGGGATTTTCGACATATATGCTCGATCCGAGCTTCGGAAATTAGACCGAGACGCAATAGGCCATCGAGCTTTTCTAGGATCTCAGGCTCCGAGGCACTGAGGGTAAGTTCTATTTTAATCTGGCGATCGCTTTCGGGAAACATAGGCGTGCAGCCGCAAATAGCGCTATAGCGGTAAGCAGTTAGCTGTCAGCGGTCAGCTTATGGCGCGAAGAGCGCGCAGCTACGCCAACAGCCTATTGCCGTTACTAGCTTTGGCAACTTTTAATTGTCCTAAACTATTCGGCGTATTGCTATACATTATTATGTCTCGTTATTATCCCTCGTTTAGTCGCCCTAGTTCCTCGGCTTTGTGCCAGTTAGGAAATTGGCACGGCTAAAAATTAGGGTGTAGGGTGTGGTTTTAGCATATAGGACTTATGCATCTACGCTACTGGCAGGGGCAATCTGGTTGGGGCGATTTCGCGCGAAATCGCCCCAACCAGATTGTCTCATTTTTATTTTAAATGACAATATGTGCAGGGCGATCGCCTACTAACCTTCAAATACTTGAGATACTCCCAAAAAACAAGAAAACCCGGTTTCTATAGAAAACCGGGCTTAATGGGATGGAGAACTTTAATTTTTAAATCTAAGCAGTAGTTCCTGGGGCGGAAGAAACTAGCAAGCTCTTAATTCTAACTTCTTCCACTAGCCCTAAGACAGCACCATTATCGTCGATAGCCGGCACGTCGTTGAGATTTTTCTGTTGTAAGAGCGTCACAACTTCTAGTAGAGATTGATTGGAGTTAACGGCGATCGCATCAGCGGGCTGTACCAGTTCTTTAACCTGAGTTTGAGGCCAAGTCGAGGTAGCGACCAACTTCAGGTCATCCACAGAAATTGTCCCCAACAGTTTCCGTTCTGCATCGGTTACTAAGAACTTGCGCCAATTTTTTTGACCGATAACGTACTCGTTAGCAAACTCCCGTAGGGATATCTCGGCAGAAACAATCGGGCTGTTAGGAGTCACCGCATCGGCTACAGTAAGGTTGGCTAGTTTATCCTGCACGCTGGCGGACTGAGCGGCAAATCCAGCATTTTGCAGTAAGAACGAACCGATTAAAATATTCCAGATGTTGTTGAAGCGGCCGAAGAAGATAAGGGGAATAAGTCCAGAGGCAATGGCAATCCAGCCGAAGATTTGACCGACTCGACCGGCAAAGACAACACCTTTATAAGGATTGCCGGTGATTTTCCAGACTATTGCTTTGAGGATATTGCCGCCATCCAGGGGCAAGCCGGGAATAAGATTAAATGCTGCTAGGAAAAAGTTGATTGAAGCTAACAGTTGCACCATAGCTGCCGGAGCGCCGGAAATACCAGTTCCGAGTAGTATGGTTGCGAATAGACCGCAGAGAACTAAGCTCACTAGAGGACCGGCTATCGCTACCCAGAATGCTTCGCCGGGTGTTTTCGATTCTTTCTCCAGAGTCGCCAATCCCCCGAATAAAAATAGAGTAATAGATTTGACGCTAATTCCCTGCTTAATAGCAACCAAGCTATGTCCTAATTCATGGGCTAGCACCGAGGCGAATAGCGAAAGTGCCGCTATTAATCCCAACAGCCAAGGAACTCCTACAGGCAATCCTGGAAATCGCGCTGCCAATCCGCTGCCGTAGCTCAGGGTTACCAAGCCTAAGATAACGAACCACGAGGAATTGATATAAAAGGGAATTCCAAATAAATTGCCTATGCGAAAAGTACCATTCATAATTTTCTCCTTTGTCTCCATCTTTGCGCTTGTTTATACTATAATGCAATGTAAATATTTTTGGCAAGGTTTAAATTAGGGTATTAGCCGTCCGTGAGGGTTCGGTTTTGCTCGTTCTTTGCTGGTAGCATTGTCATTTTGTTTTTTGTGCTTAGATTGAATCCGTGCTATTTGCCCAGACAATTGGGAACTCCCCGTAGGAGGGGCTTCCGAAAAGTCCCTATCCCACAAACTAGGGACAGGGGGGACGCCCGTCCTACGGGAGGTTTCACCAGGCGATCGCGCTCTGATACGCTAATGATACAATAGACAGGCTGCAATCCTCAACCAAGTAATTCAGAATAATGGCTAAGCTTAGCCTGCGCAAACTTCACCGCATCCTGGCACCGATTGTCTTACTTCCTTTGTTCGTTACGGTAACGACAGGAGTCGCCTACCGATTGGGAATTGGTTCGGCCTCTCCCGGGATGATGTCCATTTTTTAATGGTGATTCACGAAGGAGAATACCTGGGTCAGCAACTAGAGCCAATATATGTGCTTTTAAATGGCTTGGGGTTGTTGTGGATGTTGGCCACTGGAGCCAGTATGTTCCTGAAAACCCTAGGTCTTCCCAATTGGTTGCGTCGCCAATCAAAACCCTCTGAAGAACAAAGTTAGAAATGGACACAAGGCGCGATCGCGGTGCATTAGGGTGCATTCAGGCATTGCGTCAAAAGCCGTATCGCACCCGATCGCCAGATCAAAAATCGCTTATATCCTTTATTGTCTCTTCCGGATTGAGAATAGTTTCTTTGCTATCATACCATAAATCCCGACTGATAAAACAGGAGGAATTTCTAGACCGATGCGTTTTCTAGGCAAAATCTCGCTATTTGTAGTTCTATTAATATTCCCTGTTGCTCTAAGTGCATCAGAATCAGCTTGGTGTCCAAAGATAGCTTGGAGCCAGGGACTCAAAGGGTTTGGCCATGACGGGCAAGATGGAGATGATGGCCGCGATGGTAGAGACGGTCGCTCTGGGGAAAATCAAACTATTTTTGCTGACGGCAACGAAGTAGATCTAGATTTGTCGGGCTCTGAGGGCGAGGATGGCGAAGATGGGGAAGATGGCAATAGCGCCTATTATTGCAGGCAACCGAGACGGAGCGATCGCAATGTATCCGGTGCGGATGGCGGGGACGGCGGCGATGGCGGGGACGGCGGGGACGGCGGCGATGGCGGTTTTTTGACTGTCTATTACACCAATATCGAAGATCTCAAAAAAATATACATCCGTTCCCAAGGGGGTCGCGGCGGTCGCGGCGGTCGCGGCGGTCGCGGCAGTCGGGGTTGCCGCTGCCAGAAAAGAGATTGGGATATTAAAAAATGTAGCGGCACTCCCGGCAGTCCAGAATATCGCTGCAAAACTCGCGAGTATCGTTGCAGTAATGGTAGCAATGGCAGTAGCGGCTGGGATGGGGAGGACGGAGCTACCGGACGGCGAGGTCACCTGAGTTTGATTAACCGAGCGGAACCAGTTTCGCCGGAAAAACCCACTGTTACCGTTGCGATTCGGGAACTGCAAGAAGGAGAATTCTTACTATCAAAGAATATTTGGCAAGTCCTCCGGGGCGCTTCGACTCTGCTAGCACCGGGTTCTGTTATTGCCTCTAAATACCGAGAGTTTATCGAGCAGATTTTTCGTTCTGTTCGGGTCGTATGGCAAGAATCCAGACCCCTTAGCGATTTTGATGGTAGCGAAAGAGTAACGATCGCGCTACAAAAAAACAAACAAGTTACAATTGATTTTCCTGAAGAGATTTGGGTGGAAGCTACGGAACTACCACTTGAAGGCGATACGACCGATTTGGTTATTTCCCATGCTATCCGCCAAAGCGAAGTGACTAAGCTGGCTCTAGCAGGGGTTGCAGAATATGGAGAAAATCTCAATTTGAGCTTGGTCGATTTAGCTCGTAAGTCTGATGCTCTACAAACTGAGTTTTTAATTAAGTATCGTTCCACTAGCCCGGGCGATCGCTCTCGCCGCCGCCGCAATTATCAAACGCGATATGAGGGTAAAGTTCCCGCAGAGCTAATTTCCTACAGGCACAATAGATTCAGCCTGAATCTCGGCAAGTTGCCGATCGATTCTAAATATCTAATACCCGGTGTTGGCGTGGATATCGAGTTGATAGCAGTTCGCTCCTTGGGCGATCGCTCCACCGAGCAAAAAATTAACTGGCTGGGAAATATAAAACGGCGCACCCCGATCGCAGAACCCCAATCCCATAACATTGAAGGCTCTAGCAATCTCTAGCAATAAGAGCTAATATCTTCGCCACATTCGTCAACGAGGAAGCACAAAGACCGGAATCGCAATCCCACAAATTGCTCGTAAAAAGGATTTAGCTTGCACATTGGCGGAATGTGGAACAGAACGCGGCCAAATAGTTTTACATCCCTTTCAAACGGACATTGCGCGGGAATTAGCTTGCATATCTTTTTGGCAAGCTTGGCATCTTTGATTTCAATAGAGTCCAGCCATTGGCGAATTGGCATGAGTAGCAAATCGATGATGTTGGGAGATTTTTGGGGGTCTTGGAATAATAGAGAAGAAGATACAGACATAGCTCAGTTTCTAACCTCGTTCGCTTGCTTGTCTCTATCATCGGCTCTTCTCCCTATTGTTAGTGCGATCGCATTGGGGTGCTTTTTGTGATTCGAGGTATGGTTTTTTGTGAGCTAAGTTCTCCTGCAAGGCGATCGCGATCGCGATTGAGGGCGCGGGGCTTTACCCCTTCTAGCTTTCCAACTCCGACGCTTTTTTTGGTCCTCTAAGCAACGACTGCCCTCGCCAATCCAAAGAGAAAATAAAGCTCAAGTCTCTGTATGTCTGGGTTTCCAACGATTCGGTACGCATCGGTTTTTACATAGCGATCGCCCTAGCACGGGAGTTGAGCAGGTCTTGCGCGCCCATACAAAACTTATAATTTAGATAACTATTTGTTTTTCTTTGTTGCAGTTAATTAAGCAATGTAACGCAATATTGAGATATTTGTGGAAGCTAAGTAATGTATTTTTGTGAGATTGCCGGATAGCAGGAGCGATTTTCCTCTGGAGAAGCAGAGGACCGAGGGGGACTTACGCAGGGGCAATTTCTGTAGGGTGCCACACCGCGCACCAGACTTGGGGACAAGGGGATTTGGGGACAATTCCCAATTCCCAATTCCCAATTCCCAATTCCCAATTTTATCCTGAGCCTGTCGTAGGCGTAGCCCGCCCTCCGGGGCGTAGGGTCCGCTCTTCCCAATTTTATCCTGTAGTTCTATATAACCAGACGTCCTTCTATATATATAGTTAGAGCTGAGAGCATTTTAATTTCGGCAGGCGGACGCCCCGGGCGATCGCTTCTTTTTTTCTAATAGCCCGAGGCAGGGCAAGCGATCGCTATTCGAGCGCAATCCTAAAAAATTGGGTAATTAGTTATAATTTCTCTAGCGTTTCTCAAATTGTAATGAACGAAAACGTAGGGGCGACAGCATCCCCCTTGACCATCTTTGCTGTATAAAAATAATTTCCTTACTGGGATGCTTCGCCCCAGAAAAATTACATCAATTTAAGAACCGCTATATATTACAATAAACAACAGTATTACCCGAGGAGATTATGTCAGTAACCCTAAGAAAACCTGTCATTACCTGGGAAAAAATACCAGAGAGTTTTATTTTAGATGACGAACCAGTGGATAACACGATCCAAACCCCTATCGCTGTTGCCTTAAGCGACGCTTTACATTTAGCAGGGCGATTGCCCGAAACGGCGCTAGCCTGCACGAATGTAGCTGTTTGCGCCACCATAGATGGAAAACTGACGACAAAAGCACCGGATTGGTTTTACGTCCCTTCTGTTTTGCCGAGGGAACAGGAGCGAGAGCGCCGCAGCTATACACCTCATATCGAAGGAGATGTGCCGGCTATCGTAATGGAGTTTTTATCGGAGACAAAAGGAGGAGAATATTCAAAAGACTCAGAGGCACCAGTAGGTAAGTGGTATTATTACGAGAAAATTTTGCAAGTGCCAATCTATGCAATATTCTCGCCGCGCAAAGGACGGCTAGAAGTCCACGAGCTACAGTCGCAAAAATATCGCCAGCAAAAACCAGATGAGAATAATCGCTACTGGATTGCTGAAATGGGATTATTTCTGGGAGTCTGGTTTGGCACCAAACAGAATCGCACTGGAAATTGGTTGCGCTGGTGGGACGAAAATGGCCAGATGCTACCGTGGCTAGAAGAGCAAGTCATGCTAGAGCAACAGCGGGTCATGCAAGAACAGCAGCGGGCCGAGCAGGAGCGACAGCGGGCCGAGCAGGAGCGGCAGCGGGCCGAGCAGGAGCGGCACCGGGCCGAGCAGGAGCGGCAGCGGGCCGAGCAGGAGCGGCAGCAGGCCGAGCAGGAGCGGCAGCAGGCCGAGCAGGAGCGAGAAGCTAAAGAAGTTGCTCTGCGAGAGCTTGCTCTATTGAAAGAAAAGCTCAATTCCGCAGGCATCAACCCAGAGGAGATCTAACTGAGCTAGGGAGCATTTCAATTTCGTATCTATCCGCCTGACGCCTAAAGGCGCGGCTACACAAACAAAGCCCTCCGGGCTGCCCCGTTACAAAAGTGAAATGCTCCCCTGAGCTAGGACTTACGCATATCGCTCCTGTAGTAGGGGTCAACGGCCGTTGACCCCTACAGGTGGCCTTAGACTAGCTATGTATGCGTAAGTCCTGTGAGCGATCGCATCCCTGCGCATCCCTGTGATAATTCGCTTTTCGCCAATATACAGCGGTTCTCAAGTTAGTGAATATATCTGAAACGGCTGAAACCGTTGCGGTGACTGCACTTGAAGATGGTGCATTTATTTGAGAACCGCTATAACTGATTATGGTCAATCGTACTGCCCCAAATTGTACCTGTTCTGGATGGCAGCAATCACACTTTGGTTATTATAGTAGGCCGAACCATCAGGGCCTAGATAATTTCCATTATCCTTTTTACGAAATCGAGTAGCTACGTTCCTAGCAGAGTTGTGGAAGTACAAGTCCCCAAAACTACCTCGGTAAAAGACCTCGTATTGGCCTTTCTTTCCTGAGATATAGCCAACAACAGTTCTGTCGCCAGATGCCGAATAAGTTCTCATTTTGTTTGCTCCAAAATACTAATATTAGTTGGCTGTGGGAGTTTCCGCTCTCTTGCAGGGATTAGACTGTCTCTAACTTATCCTACAGAAAACCAGGACTTCCTACCACACCGGGGGGTCAATAGGGGGTTATAGCCACTATTCGACAGCAGCATGCAGGACAAACCTTCAATCTTTTACCCCCTTGTAACCCTGCCCGCCATTGCCGAGGCAGACAGCCCTTATCGCCATTACCCAAACAATAGGCCCGCCAGAGAACAAATTTCTTAAACTTTTTTAACAATTTTAATAAATGTGATAACATTTCATAATTAAAACGCGAACAGGTACGGTAATGGCGGCAGTTCAACTAGACCTGGATTTGGCTCTATATATAGATCATGCCCTGCTCAATCCCACCGCCACCCCGATCGCGGTGGAGGAGTGGTGCCAAGAAGCAGACCAATTTCATTTCCCAACGGTTTGCGTCTATCCGGCATCAGTGCTACAAGCGGCCAATCTCCTCCACGGCAAAAGACCGAAAGTCTGTACGGTAATAGGCTTCCCTACTGGGGCCACGACCCCCGGAGCTAAACTCTACGAAGCCCAAGAGGCAGTGGAGAATGGGGCGACGGAACTGGATGTGGTGCTAAATCTGGGAGCCCTGAAGGCGGGCAAGACCAATGAAGTTTATCGGGAAATTGCCGAAATTTGCCAGGAAACGGGCAAGGTCGTTAAGGCAATTTTAGAAACCACTCTCCTGACCGATGCGGAAAAGCGACTTGCCGCCGAAATCTGTATGGATGCTGGGGTGGCTTTTCTAAAAACCAGCACGGGTTTTCATGGCGGGGCAACGATCGCCGATGTGAAATTACTTCGCGAAATTACTAAAGGCCAAATCGGCATTAAGGCATCGGGAGGCATTCGCACCCCAGAGCAAGCCTTGGATTTAATCGCCGCTGGGGCGACGCGCTTGGGCACCTCTCGCGGGCCAGATATCATTCGGCAACGGGAAGAAGCGAGGGAGGGAGAGTAGAGGAGGGTGGGAAGGGTGGGAAGTAGGGGAAGTGTGGAAAGGGTATGTTTTTTAGATTTGATGTTTTTTGGCCACGACCAACCCTCGAAATAAGGCGTAGGGGCGATAGCATTCCCGAGATATCCTTTGCTATAAACTAAACTTATAACCTGGAATGCTTCGCCCCAGAAATTTATGCCCCTCCCTGGCAACTCCAAAAAGAAGGATTATAAAAAACATACCCCGAGGAAAGGGAGTGGGGAGAGGGGCTCTCCCGGGGGCACTGCCCCTACGGATTGTGTCTGTGTTTAAGTCCTATATCCATATCTAGTCTTTGTAGGGGCAATCTCCCCGCGATCGCCCCGTGGTCTTCCAAAAATATGAGTCGAACCTATAAAGCGACGGGAATTAATCTCAAAAATATGCCCCTAGGGGAGTCGGACCGGCTGGTGACGATTTTGACCCGGGAGGAGGGCTTGATTCGGGCAACGGCTCCGGGAGCCCGCAAGCCAAGGTCGAAGCTTTCGGGGCGATCGCAGTTATTTGTAGTCAACGAGCTACTCCTATATAGAGGAAGATCTCTGGCCAAGATTACCCAAGCTCAGACCATCAAGTCCTATCCCGGGCTCAGTAGAGACTTGGGAAAATTGGCGGCGGGACAATACATTGCAGAGTTGGTACTCTGCCAAGCCCTCAGCGAACAACCCCAAGAAGAATTATTTGACTTAACCTGCGAACACCTAAGCCGGATAGAGCGATCGCCCGCTGTTCCCCAAGCGTCCTCTCGGGTCCCGGTCATGCCCCTGTTAACCCAAGGCATCTATCACCTCCTCGCTTTCGCCGGCGTCGCTCCCCAAGTTCACAACTGCTGCCTCACAGGACTTACCCTAACCCCAGATTTCAAAAACCCCAATTGGAAAGTAGGGTTTAGCTTTTCCGCTGGCGGTGCCGTCAGTTTATCCAGAAGTTTATCTAGCGGCGATCGCCCCGGGCAGGCAAGGTCTCTAACCAATGCCAACCAAAGTAATGGCAGCCAAAGTAATGGCAACCAAGGCAATGCGTTCCGGATCGATCCGTCCCGGAGCAATAGGCCGAAACCGAGATTAAATTCCGGGCAGTTAAATTCCGGGCAGTTAAACTCTCGGCAATTAGACGCTCGGCAGTTAAATTCCGGGCAGTTAAACTCTGGGCAATTAGACTCTCGGCAATTGAACGCTCGCTTAAGTGCCGCCGAATTAGCGATACTCCAGCAATTGAGCTATGCAGAGCTACCGCCTTTAGAAAGATTATTCTCGGATCCGTCGGCGCGGATGCCCAGCTCCCGCGCCCTAGATAGGATCTGGATTTCCCTAGAGCGGCTTTTGCGGGGCTATACCGAATATCAGTTCGAGCGGCAGATACGGTCGGCCACCCCTCTGGACAGTTATACCCAAGAAACGATTACTTAAGAAACAATATCCAATTCGCCGTATGGTAGTGGATAGCGGCTGTCGGCTGTTGGGTATTGGCTGTTGGCTGTCGGAGGTGTGGGCATAAATTTCTGGGGCGAAGCATTCCAGGTTATAAATTTAGTTTATAGCAAAGGATATCTCGGGAATGCTATCGCCCCTACGCCTTATTTCGAGGGTTGGTCGTGGCTTAACAACATCAAATCTAAAAAACATACCTTTGAAAGCCTACCCTCCCCTACCCTCCCCTTCCCCTGTCTCCCGGTCCCCTTGTTACCTTGTCTCCCGATCTCCTTGTCCACTAGGCCCTATCGCACCTAGTTAATACAAATAAAAGGCCAGCTAAAAAAACAACTAAAAAAACAACTAAAAAGCTAGCTAAGAATCAATCTTATAACTATAATTATGCGCTTATCGGATCGCAATTTAGAAACCCCAATCAAATCTCCTCCTAGCAATGGGGAGTTAGAAGCAAAAAAAACCGTCGGCCGCCAAGGTTTAGCTAGCGCTCGCGTTCCCTATCGCCGCATTATTGCCGAAAAACCGACTGCCGAAAAACCGACTGCCGAAAAACCGACTGCCGAAAAATCCATTGCCGAGAATTCTATTGCCGAATCGTCTGTAGAACTGCCAGAGCTAGCAAAGACGGAGGCGATTGGCAAAAAAGATATATCCGCAACTCCGGCAGCTTTGGTGCCAGAGTCTCCAGAACCCGAGGGAGGATTCGGGCCGGTTTTGAAAAACCGCAATTTCTTAACCCTCTGGAGCGGCCAAGTCTTTTCACAGCTCGCCGATAAAGTCTATCTGGTATTGACGATCGCTCTGATTGCCAGTCAATTTGACAACTCAGACCAAGCTATTAGCGGTTGGGTTTCGGCCATTACAATAGCCTTTACTATTCCTGCCGTTCTTTTTGGTTCCCTCGCTGGAGCTTTAGTCGATCGCTGGCGGAAGAAACCAGTGCTAGTTATCAGCAACCTGGCGCGAGGAGGCTTGGTCTTAACCCTGCCATTCCTGCTCTGGGCGTCTGTAGGGCTGGAGTTCGGGCCGATGCACTTGCCCCTCGGCTTCTGCCTGATGCTCGCCGTTACTTTTTTGGTTTCGACTCTAACCCAATTTTTTGCCCCTGCAGAACAGGCGGCGATTCCTTCAATTGTCGATCGCCAGCATCTCCTGGCAGCGAACTCCCTCTACACCACTACTATGATGGCTTCGGTAATTGTGGGATTTGCCGTAGGAGAGCCGGTATTAAAATTTGCCGATTCCTTGTTGTCCGGCTTGGGGGAAGGATTGGGCAAGGAAATAGTAGTGGGAGGCAGCTACTGTCTGGCGGGATTAATTTTACTTTTGCTGAAAATTCGAGAAACTCCTAAAGATTCCCAGGCAGAATCTCCCCATGTTCTCGAAGATATTCGCGATGGCTTGCGCTATCTCGGCAAAAACCACCGCGTTCGCTCCGCCATGAGCCAGCTCGTTATTTTATTCTGCATTTTTGCCGCCTTAGCAGTTCTGGCAGTTAGGATGGCTGAGATTATGCCGGAAATTAAGGCAGATCAATTTGGCTTGTTGCTAGCGGCGAGCGGTGCGGGTATGGGAGTCAGCGCCGGTATTATGGGACATTTTGGAGCCTCTTTCTCCCACCGCCAATTAAGTTTAATCGGCTCCATCGGCATGGCAGTATCCCTGAGCGGCATCGCTCTATTCGGACAGCACCTCTGGCCGGTTCTATTTATGATTGGAGTCTTGGGCTTTTTTGGGGCAATGGTCGGAGTGCCGATGCAGACTACTATTCAAGCAGAAACTCCCGAGGATATGCGGGGAAAAGTATTTGGATTGCAAAATAACGCTGTTAATATTGCTCTGACTTTGCCCCTTGCGATCGCCAGCATTGCCGAGGCGTTTCTGGGCCTGCGAGTGGTGTTGCTGGGTTTGGCAATAATTGCGATCGCAGGAGGCGGCTTAAACTGGTATATTTCCAAAAAAGCGGTAACCGAAAAGCCAGGGGTTAATTGAGATGGCGCGGGATGTAGCGCCTTATAGGGACTTGCAAGTTAATAATGTACCAATCCGTAGCCTGCCCTCTGGGGCATAGCCGAGCGATCGCGATCGTCCGAACGTGTAGTCGCCCAGGACTTACGCAACGACAAAGAGCGATCGGGGCGAGAGCAACGCTCTCCCTTCGGTGCGCTCTTGGGATTGCCCCTACAAATACGCGCCATATGGACAGGCAAGCGTAAGTCCCGTCGCCGTTCGGGCTGCCAGGGGGCATAGACCAGTAATATCATGTCGGGTTGAATGCCCCAAAAAAAGTCAAGTCCTGCGTAGGACGGGCTTCCGAAAAGTCCTTACCAGCCTAAGCTCCCAGGCGGGACGCCCGTCCTACGGGAGATTCCAATTTTTTTTGTGGAACAACTACGCGGACTTGATATAACGCGATCGCCCGAACGCTGGTACTAAATTTGCTGCGCAAGTCCCGGTATGTAGCGCGGGCTAGTGGCAAGGCGACGCTTAAAATTGTGGGTTCGATACCCCCAAACCCCCCGATAAATTGGGGGGCTATTGAGGTAGTTTGCCACAATTTTAAGCTGGACGCGCCACTAGGCTCTGCTCCCTTTGCCACTGACTGGTGCCATCGCCCCAGGGAGCGATCGTTAAATTACTGCTGACCGATTCTCAAAATACCTTTAATATAACTCTCAAGAGCTAAGACTAGAAAAAAAACTTATATGCATATCGCCTGGTTGGGAAAAAAATCGCCTTTCTGCGGGAACGTTACTTATTCTCGGGAAATAACCAATGCCTTATTAGACCGGGGATACAAAGTCAGCTTTCTGCATTTTGTCCAAGAAACCGCACCAGTCTCGGAAAGTCCAGTCCGTTCCCTGGATTCGCAACCAGCCATCAAACAAGAATGGCCGGACTGCCCGGAGGTGTCTCTCCCCTGTATTTATAAATCCACTATATATACGATTCCGACTCTAAAATCCAGCAAAGTATTGACCAAGGCGCTACGTCAGTTGCAGCCAGATATAGTTCATGCCTCTCTGACTCTATCTCCTTTGGACTTTGTTCTGCCGGAAATCTGCGCGGAATTAAATCTACCTCTGGTGGCAACCTTCCATCCGCCTTTTGGTTCCTATATCCGCCCGCTGACATCGGGAAGACAGCGGCTGCAACATCTGACTTATCAGTTATATGCTCCTTGCCTGCCCAACTACGATCGCACTATTGTTTTTTCCGAAGTCCAGCGGGAATTGCTCGCCAGTCTGAACGTTCCTAGATCTGGCGTAGCAGTTATTCCCAATGGCGTTGACGTACAGAAATATTCGCCGGGATATTCTCAAATAAAATACCAGCTAAATGCCCAGCGCTTGTTTATCTACCAAGGCCGGGTGGCGATGGAAAAAAATATCGAAGTGCTGCTCAAGGCTTGGAAGCAGTCTGACCTCGGCCCGGGCTGCAAGTTGGCGATCGTTGGCGATGGGCCATTGGCACCCTCTTTGCGGGCTTCTTATGGGCCAGAACATAATATCTTGTGGTTGGGCTACATCGCCGACGAGCAGCAGCGTATCGAAATTCTCCGAGGAGCCGATGTATTTATTCTGCCTTCTTTAGTAGAGGGATTATCTCTATCTCTGTTGGAGGCAATGGCCTGCGGCGTAGCTTGCATCGCCACCGACGTAGGGGCAGATGGGGAAGTTTTGCAGGAAGGCGCGGGGATAGTTCTGCGCACCCAAGAAATAACTACTCAGCTCAAAACTCTGCTGCCTCTGCTCAAAGACCAACCGGAATTAATCCAGGTGCTGGGTCGCAAAGCCCGCCAGCGAGTAGTAGAACGCTACACTCTCAGTGCAAACATTACTCAGCTAGAAAGGCTATACGAACAAATGCTGCAAAAGGAAGAGCGGCAATTGCAGAGAGCTTAGGATTCTTGAAAGAATTGGGCATTGGGCATTGGGCATTGGGCCCCTACGCCCCGGAGGGGGGCTACGCCTACGACAGGCTCAGGATAAAATTGGGCATTGGAAAAATGCTTAAGTCCTCTGCGTAGGACGGGCGTCTCGCCTGTCCTACGGGAAGCTGGATTCTACCGCCGATCGCTTATTGCTGACTGCTGACCGCTTATTCCTCTGGTGGCGCAAACTGCTACATTCGTGCAAGCTAGTGGTCTGCCAAGGATAAATTTCAGGGTTGGCTTCGGGAACAAGGGAGGCGACGGGGGACCGTAATCTGCTATAAATAATTCCTAGTCTTCAATTAGGGGACTTGCGCAGAAACAAAGTACCAGTAATAGTGTTCTTTAATTGTCACCGTTCGGGCGCTCGCTTGGTCGTTGCCCGGTACATTATTAACTTGCAAGTCCCTAGGCCATGAAAATCAAACACGCTATCAACTTACATAAGGCTGCAACGCCCCTCTTCGTTCTGGGGTTGATGTTCCTATACGACAATTTTACTCTCGGACCCTGGATATATCTAGCTCTCCACGGAAGCTATTGCGTTCTCTGGCTGCTCAAAGATCGCATGTTCGCGGATAAAAGCTGGGAAGAAGAGTTGCCCCTCGCAATGGGAATAGTTACGTTTATAATCCTAGGAACCTACTGGATTGCGCCTTTTATGCTTATATCCAGTGGCTTCGTTCCCCCCATTCCCTTAGTAGCCGGTGCTATTTTTCTGAACATTATAGGCGTTTTTCTAGTTTACGGTAGCGACGCACAAAAATATTATACCCTTAAATATCGTCGCGGATTGATTGCTGAAGGATTCTTCGCTCGCTGTCGCAATACAAACTATTTAGGAGAAGCCTCGATTTACATTTCTTTTGCTTTGCTAGCTTGGCACTGGCTGCCATTTATAGTTTTAGCAGCATATATTGCTGGAGTATGGATTCCCAATATGTTAAAAAAAGAGCGATCGCTATCTCGCTATCCAGAATTTGCTGCCTATAAAGCCAATTCTGGCTTGTTTTTCCCAAAGCTTTTCGGTGGCCAAATCGATTTAGCTGTTGGGAGCGAGAGCGAGCCTAATGCTAGAACCTAAGTCTTAAGAAAAAAGAGAATTGGGCATGTTCGCATTGGGCATGTTCGCATTGGGCATGTTCGCATTGGGCAAAAAAGCTCTCAGCTCTCAGCTCTCAGCCCTTCGACTTCGCTCAGGACATGCTTTCAGCCCTATGCCCCGGAGGGCAGGCAACGCCAACGACTTAGCCTCGGGACATGCTTTTAGCTCTAGCTGACCGCTGACCGCTGACCGCTGACCGCTATCGCTTGGGCATTGGGCATGTTCGCATTGGGCATTGGACATTGGAAAAATGCTTAAGTCCTCTGTGTAGGACGGGCGTCTCGCCTGTCCGCCATCCCAGCCAATGCCCAATGCCCCACGATCAATGCCCCAATTCCCCATTCCCAATTCCCAATTACCCATATAATAAACATTAGCTCTTTGTTGAGGAAATGGAAATGACTCGGGCAGATTACCCTCAAAGTGACTCGCTTCCCCAAGAGGCGGACTTAGAAAAAACATTTTTAGAATTGGCCGAACAATGGCGCTACGATACGGAGATGCTATCGTCAATAACCAAAAAGTCAAATCATCCGGCTTATAAAAAAATTATTAGTATGGGTCAAGCCGTGGTTCCGCTAATTCTGCGAGAGTTTGAGCGATATCCAGATCATTGGTTTGTGGCTTTGGTTGCTATTACTGGCGAAAACCCGGTCAGCCGAGAAGATAATTTTAAACAGGCAGTTGAAGTCTGGTTGCAGTGGGGCAGGGATAAGGGACTAATCTAGATGCAATCAATTTCCCTGGAAATTCGTTTCCCGAATCTCCGCAAGACTGGATATCGGCTGGAGAGCCCCAGAACGCGGGAATACAACTGTGTGGCTTGGGCAGCAGGGGAGAGCGATCGCCCTTGGTGGCCAGTCGATATAAATCCCTATTACTGGCCGGAAGAACCAAGGCAGGACTTACGCAACGACGCTATAAATCGGGGCAACCACGGGGGGATTGCCCCTACAAACAACTAGATATGGATATTTTGCGTAAGTCCTGCAAGGGTTGAATCTTTACCCGCCTTCATCCGCGTTTTTCAAAGCTTGGGATATAAAGTTTCCGACAACAGCAACCTAGAAATTGGTTTCGATAAGGTAGCCATCTATGCAGATGAAGATGAAATTCCAACTCACGTTGCTCGGCAGCTTCCTTCCGGGCAATGGACGAGCAAGTGTGGCGATTTGGAAGATATCGTTCATAATACTTTAGAAGGGCTGGAGGGATCGTATCCAGCTTACGGAAGGGTTGCTTGCGTAATGAAAAGACCAATCTTGGCAAGCTAAAAACTAGCTAAGGGACTTGCAAGTTAATAATGTACCGGCTATGCCCTCCTTGGGCAGGCTTTCGCCTACGACAGGCGAGCGCCCGAACGGTGACAGTCAAAGAACGTTCTTGGACTGGTACTAAATTTGCAGTCGCTTGTCCCTAACCTAAGATAATGCGTGGGTTGAGTATTGCAGGCGATCGCCGCTCTCTCCCCCCAAGTCCCCAAGCATGTCCTGAGCTTGCCGAAGGGTCCCCAAGTCCCCCTGCTGCTCCCCTGCCCCCTTGCTCCCCTGCTGCTCCCCTGCCCCCTTGCTCCCCTGCCCCCTTGCTCCCTGCTCCCCTGCCCCCACACCCGACACCCGACACCCGACACCCGACACCCTAAACCCCACACCCCACCCAAAACAATGGCTCGTTCTCTAAAAGTTGCCCCAGAATCGATTAAGACTGTTAAATTGGCGCTGGCGCGGAATGCTTTTCCGAGCCAGACGGCGCTGGCAACGGAATTGGGACTGTCGCGGACAACGGTGGCCAGCTTTCTTAATGGCAAACCAGTCGATCGCCTGAATTTTATCGAAATCAGCGAGAAGCTGAATTTGAATTGGCAGGCAATCTCCTGTATGGAGACGGAATCTGGCCCGGAATATATCCTGGCCAACCCTCGCCGGGATTGGGGCGACGCGCCGGATGTTGCATTTTTTTTCGGGCGCGCTGGAGAGCTGGCAACTCTGAAAGAATGGATTTTGCGGGATAAATGTCGGCTGGTGGTGCTGCTGGGTATCGGCGGCATTGGCAAGACGGCGCTTTCGGTGCTGGTGGGGAAGGAGATTCAGCATGAATTTGATTATGCGATTTGGCGCAGTCTCCGCAACGCGCCGCCTCTGGAAGATGTTCTGACGGAGCTGGTTCGGTTTTTGTCCCAGCAAAAAGAAAGCCTTTTGCCGGAAACGACGGAGGGCAAACTATTGCGGCTGATGGATTATTTTCGCCAGCGTCGCTGCTTGGTGATTCTGGATAATGCAGAGTCGATTTTGGTGGGAGACCAAGCGAGCGATGGAGGCAGCGAGCAGCGCACCGGTCAATATCGCTCTGGCTATGAAGATTACGGGGAACTTATCGCCCGAGCGGGAGAGTCGCAGCACCGAAGTTGCTTGATGCTGACCAGTCGGGAAAAGCCGAAGGAACTGGCGGCGCTAGAAGGAGAAACTCTGCCGGCGCGATCGCTCCAGCTCCAGGGATTGGAAGATTCCGAAGGTTGCGAAATTTTCAAGACCAAAGGGCTGTCTCCTGGCAGTTTTGCGGAGGGAGGCCGAGAGCTAATTCGTCGCTGTTGCGGCAATCCCCTGGCGCTGAAAATAGCGGCTACTACTATTAAGGAGTTGTACGATGGGGATATTGACGAGTTTTTAAGCCAAGAGTCAGTTGCTTTTGATGGGATTCGCGATTTGTTGGACGAGCAATTCGATCGCCTGTCGGAGTTGCAAAAGCAGATGATGTATTGGCTGGCTATAGCCCGGGAGCCGATATCTACTTTGGAGTTGCGCGAGCAGTTGGTGCCGCCGGTGCCCCGCCGCCAATTTATGGAAGGGCTGAAATCTTTGGTGGCGCGATCGCTGATAGAAACTAGCGAGGCGGCTTTTACTCTGCAAGCGATGGTGATGGAATATACTAGCGATCGTCTGATAGAGCTTTTTGGCGGAGAAATCGCTACTGGAGATATCGCCCTTTTTAATAGCCATCCTTTGATTCAGGCTACGGCCAAGGATTATATAAGAGAAACCCAAGTCCGCTTGATTCTCAAACCCGTTGCCGATAGCGCCGTTAATTTGGAAGCGCGCTTGGGAGACTTGCTGCAAAAGTTGCGCGAGCGATCGGACTTGCCCCCCGGCTATGCCGCCGGCAATATTCTCAATCTCCTTTGTCACCTGAAGCCGACTCTATCCGGTTACGATTTTTCTAAGTTAACGGTTTGGCAAGCTTTCCTCCAGCAGGCGAACTTGCATGATGTTAATTTTGCTGGCGCAGATCTGTCTAAGTCTGTTTTCGCCGAAACCTTTGGCCGGATTCTGGCAGTGGCATTCAGCCCCGATGGCAGCATCTTGGCTACCGGGGATTACGGCGGCGAGCTGCAATTCTGGCAAGTAGCCAGCGGCAAAAGAATTTTAACCTGCAAAGGACATATCGCCGGTATCCGTTCGGTTGCTTTCAGTCCTCAAGGCGATATTGCAGCTACCGGCAGTTATGACGAAACTGCGCGTTTGTGGAATGTGGATACCGGCGACTGTATCAAAACATTACAAGGGCATAGTAATTGGGTCAATTCAGTCGCCTTTAGTCCCGACGGACAAACCCTTGCCACTGCCAGCAGGGACAAAACCGTGCGTTTATGGGATGTTTCCTCGGGCGAATGCCGAGTTATTTTACAAGAATACAGCGATTGGGTTTATTCCGTAGCCCTCAGTCCCGACGGCATAACCATAGCTAGCGGCACAAAAAATGGCGAAGTTAAACTCTGGGATGTTAGCGGGGCTAAGTTTTTAGCTGCTTGGCAGGCTCACGACAAAACTACATATACAGTGACCTTTAGTCCCGACGGTCAAACCTTAGCCAGTGGCAGTTACGACAAGACTGTAAAGCTATGGGATATCCGAGATGCTAGCAAGATCGAATGTCTGACTATTTTACAAAAACATAGCGATTCAGTTCGCTCGCTTGTTTTTAGCCTCGACGGACAAACTCTGGCTAGCGGCAGCCACGACCATACTATCAATTTATGGGACATTGGAGATATTCGCAAACCTCGGCTCTTCTCTACTTTGCGGGAACATGCGGATTGGATTCGTTCGGTTGCCTTTAGCCCCGACGGGCAAACTCTGGCCAGTGGCAGCTACGACCAAAGTATCAAACTCTGGGACATTCGGGAAAGAGATACGGCCAAATGCGTAGCTACTTGGCGCGGACGTACTGACTGGATTTACTCAGTCCGATTCAGCCCCCAAGGCAATATTCTGGCTAGCGATAGCGCTAATGGAGTGGTAAGATTATGGAATGTTCGCGATAGTAAATGTCTGACTATTTTGCGAGGACATACCGATATCGTTCGTACTATTGCCTTCAGTCCAGACGGCCAAACCTTGGCCAGCGGCAGCGACGACGAAACTGTGAAATTGTGGGATGTTAGCTCCGGCCAATGTCTGGCTACCTTACGAGGACATAATGGTTGGATCTATTCGGTTGCTTTTAGTCCTGGAGGTCAAACCGTCGCCAGTGGTGGCGATGATAAAAGGATAAAATTGTGGGACGCACAGACTGGTCAGTACATGGCTACTTGGCAGGGACATACAGAGCGGGTTTATTCCTTGGCCTTCAGTCCTTGCGGTCAAACGATCGCCAGTGGCAGTCGCGACTATACAGTAAAGCTATGGGATGTTCGCACTGGCAAATGCTTCATTACCTTGCGATCGCACGAACGAGAGATAAGCTCTGTCGCCTTTAGTCCTGACGGTCAAATACTGGCTAGCGCTAGCGACGACAAAACAATCCGCATCTGGGACATCAGCACCTATCAATGTTTAACCACTTTGCAGGGACATACCAATTGGGTTTATTCCGTAGCCTTCAGTCCTGACGGTCAAATTCTGGCGAGCGGTAGCGTTGACGGAACCGTAAGGCTTTGGGATGTCAGTACCTATCAATGTCTGGCTATTTTAGAAGGACACGACAATTGGGTGCATTCTACTGCCTTCAGTCCCGATGGCAGTCTGCTCGCCAGCGGCAGTGAAGACGAGACGATTAAGCTCTGGGATGTTAAGAGCCGAGAATGTCTGAAAACCCTGAGAGCGCCGAGACCCTACGAGGGCACGAATATCTCAGGCGTCGCGGGCATCGGCGAGGCACAAAGGGCGACGCTCAGGGCATTAGGGGCAGTGGAAATTAGGTAAGGCATTGGGCATTGGGCATTGGGCATTGGGCATTGGAGACTTATATAGCGAGTCTCAAATTAGTATGATGAACGAAAACGTAGGGGCGACAGCATCAGAGCAACCATCTCGGCTGTATAACGGTAATTTCCGTAGTGGGATGCGCGGGCCCGTTTCGCCCCAGAAACCTCACATAAATTTGAGACAACCAATGCCCAATGCCCAATCAGAAATAACCTTAGTTATTACAACACCTTCGTCAAATACGGGGCCAGTTAGGGGGCGCTGCGAATATTTGTAGTGCAGCGCCAATCTGTTGGCCGGGGATGGGGTAATGGCGATCGCTCTCTGTAACATTAGGCTATACGACAGTGGAAAACGTGCAAAAGTGCAGAAGGTGAAAAAATTTTTGGATTGAATGTTGTTTTTCGCGCAAAACAGTGCTAAAATACTTTTATAGCTTCCATGAGGGGGCAAAAAAACAGGGCCACGTCTAAGCGCGACCCTTGTAAACACAAAGCGACAGTAAACTTAGCAAGGAGGTTTTCACTCAAAGACAAAAAACTTCTCCCTTAAAAACCGGACTGGCATGGAGTAAGCCCTTGGGCTTAGGGAAAGTTGTCCGTTGGCATACTCCAATAGCTAGCCCGGGTGGGAAGATAGCCCACCCCAAAGCCCCCGCCGCTCCTACAGATCGCGGCAGCGGGTGGGTTTCCCTTGGGAGAAATTCGTCTTCTTTTTTTGCACTGGCTTTCGGAGACCGGGAGACTGGGAGACCGGGAGACTGGGAGACCTGGAGACTGGGAGACCTGGAGACTAAGAGGCTTGTCCTCTTATCCCCTTGTCCTCTTATCCCCTTGTCCTCTTATCCCCTTGTCCTCTTATCCCCTTGTCCCCTAGATACTCCTTGCTTGTTTTAGATGTCCAGCAAGAATTATAGCAGTAAGGCGGTTCCTGGCCGGTCGATAGAGCCCAATGCCCCTTGCCCTCTATCGCTGTTAATTATTTTTCGCGCTGCTAACAATTACTGATTTTCAAGCTAAACTTTGAATGAAAACTAACTAATTTTTTTTTGGGTTTTAACTTATCAGAATTTGTAGATAGTCTCATATCGCGATCGCGCTCTGATACTGTCCAATGCGAATATGCCACCCACCCCAAGGGCACCCTCCAACCCACCCACACCGCCCGCAGGAGGCGAGGGGGAGGTTGCCCAGTGCCCTATTCCCCATGCCCAATGCCCTAAACTAAAACTTTTTGCCATTTACCGCGCCCAAAGACGATTAAAAGTAAGGCAGTTCTAACTATCCAATCTGCGGCAGAACCAAGCCAAACCCCGGCGAGGCCAAAGCCCCAAACAAAAGTGAAGAAATATGTCGAGACTATGCGGACGGCAAACCAGCCGACTATAGAAATATAGAAAGCCGATCGCGTGTCTCCGGCAGAGCGTAGAGTTTGTTCGAGGACTATGCTAGCGGCCATGAAGGGCTGGGCAAGAGCCAGAATATAGAAACAAGGAACTCCTATGGCGAGAATCTCCGGGTCTTGGGAGAAGATGCCGACTAATTTATCGGGAATGAGGACGAAAACCACGCTACCAATACTGAGAGTGGCTACTGCAATCCAGGCAGTAAGTCTCGCCCCGGCGGCGGCTGACTGGGGGCGATCGGCACCGAGATACTGAGAAACTATTGCTGCAGTAGCGATGCCAAAACCATTGGCAGTTTCAAAGGAGAAAACTTCAATTCCTATAACTGCTTCGTGGGCATCCATTGCCACGTTACTAATGCTGCCAATCATAGCTGTATAGGCGAGATAGCCGATACTGCGAAATAATATCTCGCTAAATGCGGCTCCAGAAATGCGCAAGACTCGACGCAAAGCCGCTAGCTCTCCTCCCCAACCGAGCAGGCTCAGGTTTTTGGTTCCTCGCAAAAGAATTCCTACTAGAGTTACGGCATTAATGGCGATCGCCACCACGCTACCTATAGCCGCACCTCTTATACCCAAAGTTGGCACGCCAAAGTTACCAAAAATGAGGCAATAATTAATAAAGATATTAATGATGTTGCCAAAGACTGCGACAAAAAAAGGAATCTTAGTATTGCCAGAAGCTTGCAAAACTGAGGCCGCTAATATCGCAACCATATGCAAGGGCATGGCCAAAAGCATAATGTCCAGATAAGCATCGGCATCTGCAAGTACGCTTGGGCTGCCCAGGGTAAACAAAGCTAGAAAGGGCTCGATTCCCAAAGTGCTGAGCAAGGCCACAATAACTCCGAGTCCCAAAGCCAGTAAAATACTGCCCCGCGCCGCCGCCGCCGCCAGTAGCGAATCTCGGGCACCAACTGCTCGCCCGACTAGAGCGATCGCCCCAATAGAAAAGGCCGATAGGGTGCTGTACAGACACCAATAAAGAGTGGCGCTAACCAATATCGATGCTAGGGTATCGGTGGAGTAGTGACCCAGCATAACGCTGTCCGCGAAAAAGGCCTGACTTTGCAAAACAAGCTGGGCGATCGCTGGAAAAGCCAGCTTCAGCACTTCTGGAACTGTTATACCCGGGAGAGCCTCGGAGCCTTCGGCCGCTAATATATTTTCAGCCTTTATCTCGCTTACTTTTGTCTCGCTAGCATCGCAACTTTGCTCTGCCCGCTTTTCGATTTCTTCTTCCAAAGCTTTGTCTGGCATTGTTACTTAGGGTGTAGGGTGTGGGGTGTGGGGTGTGGGGTGTAGGGTAGGGTGTTGGGTGTAGGGTGTAGGGTGTAGGGAAACTTCATCCTATTTTCGCGATCGCTTTCGGGAGCCGGAAAGTCTTACATTTAGGTGCTTTCAGGTTTCAAGC
>JAAHFN010000024.1:99521-195634 GCA_010672965.1 Oscillatoria sp. SIO1A7 | reverse complement strand
CATAAAATCGGGCAATTTTCGCCAATAAACTTATAGCGGTTCTAAATGAATTATGTAATCCAATGTAGGGGCGGTGCCCCCGTGCCCGCCCCGATCGCCCCAGACCTATCGCGGGCGGGCACGGGGGCACCGCCCCTACAGAGAATTTAGACAGCGATCGCATAACATCGGGCAATTTCCGCCAATAAATCTATAGCGGTTCTAAATAGACTTGAGTGCATAAATCCAATGCCCAATGCCCAATGCCCAATGCCCAATGCCCCAAATAATTTAAAAAGTAATTGCATAAGAACCGGAAACTTACGCCAATAAATCTAGTAGAAGCTTTTAATTGAATCTCAAGAAAATCTCAAGCTTCACAGGAGTAATGACATGAGTTGCAATAACCAGTTTGAAGGAAATGGCTGTCCCATTGTCAACGACCCGTCCCGCCCGAGCCGCTTTGTCTGCCTGAAATGCGGGATCGATCGCGACATCAATGAAGACGAGAATAATTTTGGCAATCTCTTTATAGCGATAATCGCGTTGGCAGTTATGGGATTCTTTTTGAGTAACAATAACCCGGTAATGTCCACTCCAGAACTACCCGTCCAGCTCCAGCAGAATAAATAATTTTGAGCGGAGCGATCGCAGCTAGGGGTGTAGGGTGTAGGGTGTAGAGTGTAGGGTGTAGGGTGTAGGGTGTGGGAGGTGCGGGAAGGGTGGGAAAGACTGCGGAAAGTTCTCCCCTCTCTCCCCACAGTGCCCACAGTCCCCACACTCTCCCTACACCCTACACCCTACACCCTACACCCTAATTTGGGCTGGGACGCATGAAAGTAAAAATGATTTTGCCAGCACTGACGGAGGCTATTAGCCCTCACTGGCGACCGATAAAATATTCTCTCTTTCCGCCATTGGGCTTAGCAACCTTGGCGGCATTTTTCAGCGAAGATGACGAGGTTGTCATCCAAGACGAACATGTGGAAACTTTGGATCTAGACGACGAGCCAGATTTAGTCGCCATCCAAGTCTATATAACTTCAGCTTATCGGGCTTACGAATTGGCCGATCGCTACCGGCAAAAAGGCATCTATGTAGTCCTGGGCGGGCTGCATGTCACCTCGTTGCCCGATGAAGCTGCCGCCCATGCGGATACAATTTTTCTCGGACCGGGGGAAGATACCTGGCCGAAGTTTATAGCCGATTGGCGATCGGGACATCCCGAGAAAATCTACAAATCGCGCGATCGCACTTTAATTGGCGCGCCCAAAATTCGGCGGGACTTAATCAAGCGACATCTATACTTAGTTCCCAATTCGATAGTCGTCTCCCGAGGCTGTCCCCACCACTGCGATTTTTGCTACAAAGAATCTTTTTTTGCAGGGGGCAAATCCTTCTACACCCAAGCAGTCGATGATGCCTTAGCCGAGATAGAGGCTCTACCCGGGCGGCATCTATTTTTTTTAGACGACCATTTGTTTGGCAACAAGACTTTTGCCAAAGCGCTGTTTGAAGGAATGATAGGAATGGGACGGGTGTGGCAAGCAGCGGGAACGGTTTATTCGGTATTGCAGCCAGACTTATTAGAGAAAGCAGTAGAGAGCGGCCTGCGCAGTTTGTTTGTCGGTTTTGAGAGTCTCAATCCGACGAATCTACGGCAACAGCATAAATATCACAATCTCAATCGCGACTATCAAGCGGCGATTCGTCGATTGCACGATATGGGGGTGATGATTAATGGCAGCTTTGTCTTTGGCATGGACGAGGATGACGAAAACGTATTCGACTCGACGGTAGAATGGGCGGTCCAGCAAGGTATTGAAACTGCTACTTTTCACATCCTGACCCCCTACCCCGATACCGCCCTGTACCGGCAGATGGCAGCAGAAGGAAGAATTACCAGCGACAACTGGGATTTATACGACACCCGTCATGTGGTTTACAAGCCAGCCAAAATGTCCCCAGAGGTGCTAGAGGCAGGGTACTGGCGGGCCTATCGGGAATTCTATCGTTGGAATGCGATTTTCCAGTCAGTCCAAACTAAAACTACCTGGAACGATCGCTTGCGTCATTTAATATATGCTGGCGGCTGGAAAAAATTTGAATCTATTTGGGATTCGATTATTCGGGCAGAGCAAGTAGCAAAAGTCCGCCCCCTGCTCGAATCAGTTCTTAATGGGTTTGGCTCCTTGGGGGTTATACCCAGCGCAAAAAGGAAGCAGGGGCTAGAGGATTTTTCTGAGAAAGAATTAGATCCAAAAATTGTGACTTAGGTCGCTGGCAAGGGTGACTGCGATCGTCGGATTATTGCGGAGCGATCGCAAATCGGTAGGGATTTAGATCGTTACAATAGGCGACAAAGATCCCCAAACTTGACCGACTGCGATCGCCCCACCGATCGGAAAAAGCGCGGATACTGGGAGACATAGAGTTAGAGAAAAAAACAATGGAACCTCAAATCATGCTTCTCCCCTTCGGTTTACCTGAAATGTTGGCCCAAGTCACCGAGACTGGTCGCATTACTATCGCAGACCGCTACGGACTAATGGCTGCGGTTCTGGACGAGTCTCTTGGCGAAGAATATAGAAGTTGCATCGATAGGATGCTTCATGCTTTGCATCGAGGAAGACTAAAAATGGTGGATGAAATCTCTACCGTGGCAGGTTTTTAAACTTGGCACCCTACTATGCCCTATTGCGTACCCGACTTTACCAATCTGCCAATCCCTAAAAGCCCTAAATTGCCTTTCCAATTAACTGTGGCAACTAACTAACTCTGGCAATTCACTGTGCCAATTCACTCTGGCAACTAACTTTGCTAATTAGCAGTTCTGTCAGTTGGGCGTGATGTGTATTTTTCATCGCTACAGCCTGTAAGTGAAATCCATATTGCTCTGCCAAGGAACGTATCTCCTCGGTATTGTCGTAGCTCATTAGAAAATCTCCCCGCAAGCTATGGGCGATCGCAAACAGTTCTTCGTGGTCTAGCTCCCAATAGCTGTAGAGCCGCCGACCGGCTTTCTTCCCTCCAGCACTATAAGGCGGGTCGATAAAAAATGCCACATCTTCTCGTTTGGCATTCTGCAAAAGCACTTCCATACCATCTCCAGCAACAAACTGGATTCTATCCCGGATAGCAGCAATCTCTAAAATACGCTGTTTCAGGGTTTCGGGATACCAGCGCGACCTTAGCCCCTTGCCATTCTCCCCATGCTTAATGCGACCGGCTCCCGGCGCTAGAATTCCGCCGCGATTAATCCTATTTTTCAGAATAGTTTGAAAGGCTTTTTCTCTAATTTCCAGGCCGGGTTGCGATAGGGCTGACTCAACAGACTCCGGGGATAAATCAAAATTGGCGATGCGATCGGCCAGCCAACTGCCATGCTCAGAAAGAATAGTCTGCCAAACTGCTGCCACTTGCTCGTCTAGTTCCACCATTGTCACGCGATCGGCTAGTTGCTCGAATGCCACCGTTAGACTGACAATGCCGCCACCAGCAAAAGGCTCGATAAATTCTGCTGGCGGCACCTTTTTGCTACCGAGCCACTGTCGAATCCGAGGAACGAGCCAGGTTTTCCCCCCCGGATATCGGAAAGGACTGCGCATTGGCACCGATGCCACGTTAACTATTTTTTTTCCTGTTTTTTTGGCCATCAGTTACCAAAAATCGCGATTCGCAAGTCGAAATTAATTATATGAATTATGCAATGTAGGGGTTCCCGCGTTCAAGGGTATGTTTTTTAGATTTGATGTTTTTTTGGCCACGACCAACCCTCGAAATAAGGCGTAGGGGCGATAGCATTCCCCAGACAGCCTTTGCTATAACTTAAACTTATAAGCTGGAATGCTTCGCCCCAGAAATTTAACTTCAGGAGTCAAGCAAATTTTAAACTGTAGCGGACTCCAACATCCTAATTATCCCGCGAGAGGCATCAATCTCTACTTCCAGGCCAATGGGCACGGTAAAGTTATCGCGAAGATGACCGATCGCCGAGCCATACCAAGCGGGAATGCCCAAGGGTTTAATAAGATCCTGCAAAACCTGGGGCAAAGTCAGGGAGGGATCTTCGTCGTCCTCTGCAGTGCAATCGATACATTGAGTAAAAATAAACCCAGCCAATTGGTCTAGAATTCCAGCTAGTTTGAGCTGAGTCAGCATCCGGTCTATGCGGTAAACATCCTCGCCTACTTCCTCGACAAATAATATAGCTTGATTCCAGTCGGGCAGATAATCAGAACCGACCATCGAGGCGATTACGGATAAATTTCCTCCCAGCAAACGTCCCCTAGCTTTGCCCGGGACAATGGTTTCTACAGAAATTTGGCGAGGATTGCGCAGGGTCGCTGATTGCCCTTGGAAGAGAATCCGCTGGGCATAACTGGTGGAAAAGGGATTCCAAGAAGAGATGCCTACCGGGCCGTGAAAAGTTATGACGCCGCTGCGGGCGTAAATCCCTAAGAGTAGAGCGGTAATGTCGCTAAATCCGATGGTGATTTTGGGGTTTTGGCGAATGAGCTGATAGTCGAGCAATGGCAAAATACGATTGCATCCCCATCCGCCCCGCATGGTGAGTAGCGCCCGCACGCTGCGATCGCCAAACATAGCGTTAACGTCGGCGGCGCGATCGCTATCCCTTCCGGCGAGATAGCCGTATTCGTCTAAAACATGTTTTCCTAACTTAGCTTTTAGCCCGAATTTCGATAAGACTTGTTTGGCAAATTCGACATCTTCCGCATCCACGGGGCTGGCAGGACTAATTAATGCCACGGTATCCCCAACTTTGAGGCGAGGTGGGGCTATTGTATTTGGGCGATCGCCTAAACTGGCGGCGGCTGGCAACTGGGTTGCTAATAGACTCAGCCCCAGACTTTTTAAAAATAAGCGGCGATTCTTGGGAATTGGGCATTGGGAATTGGGCATTGGAAGTCAAAAGTCTCAAGGTAATAAGTCAAAAGTCTCAAGGTAATAAGTCAAAAGTCTCAAGGTAATAAGTCAAAAGCCTCAAGGTAATAAATCAAAAGTCAAAGGTTAACAGTGAATAGGCTTAGGGGGAACGGAGGGAGTGTTTCTTCACTTTTGACTTTTAACTTATTACCTTGAGACTTTCCCCCTAATTAGGGTGTGGGGTGTGGGGCCGCCAAGCCCCTACGCCCCGGAGGGCGGGCTACGCCTACGGGGCGGCTACGCCTACGGTGTAGGTTTTTTTCGGGTGTAGGGTGTAGGGTGTGGGGTGTAGGTTTTTTTCGGGTGTAGGTTTTTTTCGGGTGTAGGGTGTGGGGCGTAGGGTGTAGGGTCTGGGCAATTGTCCCCATGTCCCCATGTCCCCACACCCCACACCCTACACCCCACACCCTAGTTTGTTACCATTTGTTGGTGAGGTGAATTGTGGCGATCGCTCTAACCCTATCCATTGGACTGGGATCTGCTGCTTTGTTACTGGGGGCAGCTTTCCTGGCCCTTGAAATACAATACCGGCGTCGTCCGGGCAATGACTTAGAACTGACCCCAGGAGAATGGAAACGGGAAGTTTTATCTCCCGAAAAGCATCAATTAGTCGGCATCTTGGAGTTCCGCAACCTCACAGACACCTTAGAGATTATGTTGCCGGAGGTATGGGCGGAGGTCTCGCTCTTATCGGATACCAGTACAGAAAACATCCATTGTTTAGCTCGGGTAATTCCGATGCATCCCGACGCACCAGCCCGAGATGATGGCTACTGGTTTGCTTACATTGTCAAAGTGGGCAAGAAAACTCAGATTAAAGTATCGATAGATATATCTGGAGACAATCTCGATCGATTAAAAGCTGCCTGGGTCCGGGTTAATTACATTACTTACGGTCCAGGGGGGCGCATTCCCCGGGTGTTAAATGCGGTGGTGCCCCTAAAATATCCCGAAGCGCCGGAGAATCCTCGCTGGCGAGAGGTCGAGGGAGGCAAAGTTTTGCCAATTAAAACTCATTTATTGAGCAATACCGATAACACTGTTGATGTGGTCAAGCGCTACGTCACCCCCCACGCTAAGCCCGGAGATATTGTGACAATTGGCGAGACGCCGGTGGCTATTATGCAGGGACGCTGGCGTAATCCCACAGAGATAAAACCGGGCTATGTTGCCAAACGAGTCTGTTATTTCTTTATGCCGACTTCTAGTTTGGCTACTGCTTGCGGCTTGCAGGCTTTGGTGGATATTGTCGGACCAGTTAGAGTATTTTTGGCTTTTGTTGGCGGGGCGATCGCTAAAGTTTTCGGCAAGCCCGGAGCTTTTTACCAGCTTGCAGGGGAGCAGGCGAGGCTTATTGATGATGTCACCGGCACCTTGCCTCCCTACGATCGGTTTATCATCCTAGGACCCTCTTCTCCAGACGAGGTGGTAAAGAAAATTAAGCAAGAAACCGGACTCTCAGCGGCCATTGTAGATGCGAACGATTTGAGGGCAGTTAAAATATTAGCAGCAGATCGGGATCTTTCAACCCCCTTTATAGAAGAAGCCTTGCGAAGTAATCCCGCTGGAAATGCTGACGAGCAAACCCCAGTGGTGCTGATTCGACCAAACTCCAGTAAGTAGAGACTGGGGGACGGGGAGTGTGGGGAGTGTGGGAAGGGTGGGAAGGGTGGGAGGTGTGGGAGTGTGGGAGTGTGGGGAGTGTGGGGAGACAAGGGAGGAGACAAGGGAGAACTTCCCACGCCTCCCACACTCCCCACACCTCGTAGGCGGCCTCCCACACTCCCTTGTCTCCCCACACTCCCTTGTCTCCCCAAACTCCCTTGTCTCCCTGCCCCCTGCCCCCCTGCCTCTTCCCCTGCCCCCCTGCCTCTTCCCCTGCCCCCCTGCCCGATTGTGGCTAAAAAAAATGAATTTACACCTGCCCCAAAGTCCCAAAGAGACTATCCGCCCGTTGCAATACCGAGACATTCAAGCTGTCG
This sequence comes from Oscillatoria sp. SIO1A7, assembly GCA_010672965.1. Lineage (GTDB taxonomy): Bacteria > Cyanobacteriota > Cyanobacteriia > Cyanobacteriales > Laspinemataceae > SIO1A7. Next base: position 188,726 of record JAAHFN010000024.1, on the reverse strand, counting down.
AATGTCTGCTGGCCAGTGGTATAGGAGTTCGAGAACCAATATCGGCCATTGAAGACCTGACAATGGATAGCGGCGAAAAAATACAAGCGATTAGTCGCTACTATTGGCTGTTAAGGTTGCTCGGCCTGTTTCCAAATCCCCTAGAACATTTATTGTCCCTTTATGTGGCGGAAGTAGAAGACAATATTAAGGGACTGATTAAGATTTCTCCTTTTAATCGCAGCGGCAGCACTTGGCGGGTCGAGCATTTGGCGATCGCTCCCGGCTGCGATCGCTTGGCACTCGGCTCGGCATTAATCCGCTATTGCCTAGAAACCGTTAGAGAAGCGCGGATGTGGTTGATTGAAGTCAATGTCAGCGATAAAGACGCCCTAGCGCTCTACCGGCACAATGGATTTCAGCCCTTAGCTCAGATGACTTACTGGGCGATAGACCCTTCATTGTTAGAAAGCTTGGCTCAAAGAGAACCGGATTTGCCAAATCTACTCCCGGTGGGCAATGCCGATGCTCAGTTGCTTTGCCAATTAGATACCGCTGCCATGCCTCCGTTGGTGCGCCAAGTTTTCGATCGCCATATCCACGATTTTGAAACCAGCCTCCTGGGTGCTGCGATCGAGGGAATTCGCCAATGGCTAAGCCGCGTTGAAGTCGTGAGCGCCTATGTATTTGAACCCCAGCGCAAAGCAGCTATTGGTTACTTTATGCTGCGACTCTCTCGCGATGGTTCTTTTGCTCACGCTGCAGAGCTAACCGTTCATCCTGCCTATACTTGGCTTTACCCAGAAATATTATCGCAAATGGCGAGAATTGCAGGGGAGTTTCCGCCTCAGTCATTGCATTTGGCTTCGGGAGATTATCAGCCAGAGCGGGAAGAATATTTAGAGCAAATTGGTGCCACTCAAATGGATTCTACTTTGCTGATGTCTCGCTCTGTTTGGCATAAAATACGCGAATCTAGGTCAGCTTTAGAAGCTCTACAGCTTAAAGAAATGCTGCCCGCTTTCCAGCGGAATCGCCAACCAATTCCCAGTCGCATATCTAAGTTTTTGTCGAGGGAAGCGCATTATAATAGGGAATCGGCAGGGGATTCGGTTAGCAACCAGGTGGAAAAATCTCAATTTCCGAAGAGCGATAGTTCGGACTCATATCGTCAGAATGGAGGGTCTTGCTAAGGGAGCATTTGACTTTTATCAACATGATTTCAGGCTTAATAGTGCAGGCTTATAATACAGTAGCCCCGAGAACAAGCCCTTTGAAAAGTCAGCGGTTTGCCAAGAGCGATCGCGCTCTGCGGTAGCAGGCTAAATTGAAATACTCCCCAAAGCTAATTGCCCCATTTTAATTTAATGGTTGTCCATCGCATTTTAGATAGAATCCGCGATCGCCCCCTATAAAAACAGCTCCAGCAGATCCAGTCTTCCGTAGGACAAGCGATACGAGAGTCCCTAGCTGGTATATGGACAAACGGGACGCCTGTCTTACGGAACGATTAACATTTATTTTTTGTATGGGTCGCCCACCGAATTTGATATTGTAGCACTACCGATTAAGATGTTTGACAGGAATCAAAACGCTCATTTGTGCGTATGTCAGGACTTTAGCTGACTGCTGAGCAGTGACAGCTAATAGCTTACTGCTATATGAGCGCAAAAGCCGACATAAAAAATAAAAGGCGAATAAGAATAAGGCAAACTACAAACAATGAGCGATAGAATATCAGCGCTAGGTTTGGATATTGGCAGAAAGCGGATCGGCGTAGCAGGCTGCGATGGTCTGGGTCTAATAGCTACTGGCCTACTGACCATAGAGTGCAAATCTCTGGAATGGGTGTTGGAGGAATTGCGCTATCTAGTTAGAGAGCGAGAGGTACAAATCCTGGTTGTTGGTTTGCCTTATTCCATGAATGGTACTTTGGGTTTTCAGGCTCGACAGGTACAAAAATGGGCCAAAAATATTGCCAATGCTCTCGATCTACCTGTAGAGTATGTGGACGAACGCCTGACTTCCTTTCAGGCAAAGGAACTGCTTAAAGCAGAAAATATTTCTCCCTCGCGCAATAAAGCACTTGTAGATAGGAAAGCAGCGGCCCTTATTTTGCAGCAATGGCTGGATCTAAGACGGGGCGGGGTGTAGTGTGGGGAGTGTGTGGGGAGAGGGGGAAGAGGGGGAAGAGGGGGAAATTTTTCAGCAGTCCTTCCCACACCTCCCACCCTTCCCACACCTCCCACCCTTCCCACACTCCCCACACTCCCCACCCTTCCCACACTCCTCACACTCCCTACCGGCACACAGTTAACTTTTGGATTTCTTATGTCACAATCGCAATCTCTGCCAGAAAAAGAATCACAAAGTCCTGAGATTTGTACCTTGAAAGACAAATTCGGGCGATCGCTTCCTTGTTACATCGAGCATTACTTTGAAGCAGAAGCTAAAAAGTATGTTGTGCTGCTTCCCGTTGACTTGCCCGTGGAACTTTTTGCATGGCGAGAGTCGGGGGATGAGGAGGAGCTGGTTACTATCGACAATGAAGCGCCAGAAATTGATGAAATTTTTCCTCTGGCTAAAGCGGTTCTAGAAGAACAGAATCTGACCCTCAATCGCACGGCACTTACCCTTACTGCTAGCGGCGAACTGCCAGATATTGCTGAAGACGAACCTCCAGAAGAATACCAGCAATTAGGAGAATTAAGGGAGGAGGATGATTATGAAGAACTCCAGTGGCTAGCGACTTTTTATAAAGAAGAACAAGAATACTCGATTTACGCACCTTTAGATCCTCTATTTATCGTTGCTCGACAAAACAAGGAGGGCGAGGCAGAGTTACTGTCAGCAGAAGAAGAAAGCGCGCTAGAACCAATGCTACCTAGTTTAGAGGAAATAATAGAAAACCAGATATTTGATGAAATATAGTCGCTTTTAAAAATATGTTTGGTATCGAGGCAAAAGGCAAAACCAAGATGAAAAGCTTGCGAAAACGTTCTAGATGGCTGGTAGCTCTGGCTGTCGTATTGGCAATGTTAGGAATTGGCGGTTGGCAATGCTGGGCTTGGTGGAAGTGGGTAATTTCTCCGCCCCAGCCAGCATTTTTTGAAGGCGATGCGGACGAGGAAAAAATGCCGACGACGATTAATATAGAGCCGGGAACGCCCGGTCAGTATATAGGTGCCGATCTGAAAGAAAAAGGATTGATTCGTTCCCCGGTGGCTTGGAAAATGTGGAGCCGCTGGCAAGCTCTGTGGGATAGCAATGGAGGTTTTCAGGCGGGCAGTTATGAGATATTTCCTAAGGAAGATATGACGGCGATCGCTAGCAAAATTTGGCAGGGGGACGTCATAAAAGTCGGTTTCACCATACCCGAAGGATGGACGATAAAGCAAATGGCTGCTTATTTTGAATCCCAAGATTTTTTCACTGCTAAAGATTTTCTAGAAGCTACTAAGAAAATTCCTAGGGAAAAATATCCCTGGCTGCCTGCTAACTTGCCTCATCTAGAAGGTTTTTTATACCCGGATACTTATCAGGCGATCGCCGATAATATTACTCCAGAGGCAATAGTTAACCAAATGCTGCTGCAATTCCAAAAACTTGCTCTACCCCTATACCAAGAAGTCAAGGACGAAACAGATATGACTATTCTAGAGTGGGTGACTCTAGCGAGCATCGTGGAAGAAGAATCAGTTGTTGATTCGGAACGGGGGCTGATTGCTGGCGTTTTCACCCGGCGCTTACAAGAAGACATAACTCTCGGTGCAGATCCGACCGTTGAATATGGTTTGGGCATTACCCAGACTCCCGAAAACCCCCTAACCTGGGATCAAGTAAGTACCCCCAACCCCTATAACACTTATATAAATCTAGGTCTGCCTCCCACTCCCATTAGCGCTCCTGGAGTAAAAAGCTTGGCGGCGACCCTTTCTCCAGAAATTACCGAATACCTCTATTTTGTCGCACGTTATGATGGCACTCACATTTTTAGTAGCACTCTAGCAGAACATGAAGCTGCCGTTGAGCGAGTTCGTAACGAGATTGACAATCGATGAGCGGCCTACATAAGCCGGGTGTGGGGTGTGGGGGGGTGTCGAGTGTAAGGTAGGGTGTTGATTTTGAGGCTTTTTCACGCCAAGATCGTGACAAGAGCGGTATCGTTAGCTCTAGAAACCGAATCCTCGGTCCCTGTAGGACTTTCCGGCGACAGCTTGCGCTCCGCGTAAAAAAGCATGAATTTTCGTTAGGCGGCCCCACACTTTTATGCGGTTCCAAACCCGCTTGTGTAGGGTGTAGCTTACGCAAAGGAATATGTTATCTGCAACTGTGCCAGAGCTACTCCCAGATTTATCCAAACAATCAAAAAGTTCCTATTGACGGCAAAAAATTGTTTATTTTTTGCCGTCTCGTTTCTTCGAGCATTCATAGTTGGTAGCTTAGGATAAACTGAAAGTCCATAATTTTTCACTTTATTAGTTACAAATTACCAACAAGCATATGCCTTTTAGCAGACTCTTAGAGCCGGATCTATTTTTAGGGGGCTCGATTTTAAACTTGACAAGGGAAACCCTAGAGAAATACGAGCTTCAGGGGTTGGTATTGGATGTGGATGAAACTCTCGTACCGCTCAAAGAAAATCGGGTTTCTCAGGATATCCAGCAATGGGTGGCGAATATTAAACAGATAGCTACCCTATCTCTGGTCAGCAACAACTTGATAGAAAGTCGCATAGCTGCGATCGCCGAGTCCTTGGACTTGCCCTATATCTCCGGTGCTGCCAAACCCTCCCGACGCAAGCTAAACCAGGCAGTTCAAGCAATGCAGTTGCCAGTAGAAAGAATAGGAATGGTCGGCGATCGCCTTTTGACTGACGTTCTAGCTGGCAATCGGCTCGGGATGTTTACAATCTTAGTCGAACCAATGGTGGACCCAAATCAGGGTTCGGGAATCTATCGATTGCGCTCCTTTGAAGTTTGGCTCTCTCAAATTCTAGGGGCCAGTTTACATTAATAAAACTTTACCAATCGTTAACGATCGTCAATAAAGGAAATATAAAGAGATCATTAAGAAAGTTGCCACTAACCTAAAATGCTGTTAGGCTTATAAATAGTTCATATGGGGTCAACCTTTATAAAGACCCTAGCTATCAAAATCTACATATATCCGTAAAGCGCTGGACCTCCACCTATAGGTTGTCTGGCGCTTTACAATTTGTGAGTTTTGAGTTTTGAGTTTTAAGTTTTAAATTCAGGACATTCAGGACTTGCATTTTCTTGTCGGTTATATTGCACTACCAAGACAGCTTAGGACAGTCACAAAACGCTCATGAGTCCGTATGGCAAGACTTTAGCTGACTGCTGAGCAGTGATAGCTGATAGCTTACTGCTATAATGCCTGCTATTGCTTGCAAGCAATCTGTAACAGTGCAAACGATCTCTGCGTAAGTCCTGAAATTAAGACCTTTAACTCAAAACTCAAAACTTCAAACTCAAAACGCGGGTCCCCTTGTCACCCTGCCTCTTCCTACACCATCTTCCCCACAATAAATTCGATTATCGGTTCTACCCCTTGCTGGCTTTTTAAGTTGGTAAAGACAAAGGGTTTAGAACCTCGCATTTTTTTTGCGTCTCTTTCCATAACGCCCAAATCAGCGCCAACAAAAGGGGCTAGGTCGATTTTGTTGATAACCAGCAAGTCTGATTTGGTAATGCCGGGTCCCCCCTTGCGAGGAATTTTATCGCCAGCGGCAACGTCGATCGCGTAAATCGTTAAATCTACTAATTCGGGACTAAATGTTGCGGCTAGATTATCGCCGCCACTTTCCATAAAGATTAAATCTAGATTTGTAAAGGAGCGTTCTAGCTGCTCGATCGCCGCAAAATTTATAGAAGCATCTTCCCGGATGGCGGTGTGAGGGCAGCCTCCGGTCTCTACTCCCAAGATGCGATCGCTCTCTAAGGCCCCTGATAGCACCAAAAACTGGGCGTCTTCTTGGGTATAGATATCATTGGTTACTGCGGCAATCTCATATTGCTGCCGCATCCGCTTGCATAAGATATCGACTAAAGCAGTTTTGCCGGAACCAACCGGACCTGCTACTCCGACTCGAAAAGCACTCATAGAAATTTGGCTCTACCATCGGCACTATGCTAAATCAATCAATTGGGAATTGGGGATTGGGAAGAGCGGAAGAGCGGAAGAGCGGAAGAGCGGAAGAGCGGAAGAGCGGAATTAGGGCGCTAACTGCGAAATAAGCGACTATAAAGGGTTTCGTGGTTCATGCTTGCTAGGGACAATCCCCAATTACAAGTAGCTAGGTCGCTATCGGCCAAGCAGAGAATCTCCCCAGCAGTCGCGGTAAGTACCGGCTGGAGAGAAAAAAGAAGTTTTTGGCCGGAGGTTTGTCCTAGAGGAATTAGTTTGACTCCGGCACCGATAAGATTGGATGCCCAGGTCTGTAGATAAGCGAGGATTGCCGCTTCGGCGGGAATATGCCAAGAAGCTGCTGCTATGCCAAAGGCGATCGCCAAGTTACAATTATTGCCGCAAACCCTGACAGCTTCTTTTATCGAGTTGTCCTCCGGCTGCATCGCCAACAGCAGGCGAGTCAATGCTCCGCCCATTTGCCAGCTTTGCGATCGCAGTTCTTCAGTCTCTTTTGCTGCTGAAGCCCAGGCATTCCAGTAACTCAAAACATCCCAATCCTCCGCTCCAGTTGCTCGCAGACCCCGCAGCATCAGTGCAGCTTCTAAGCGGATTGCTCCTAAGCGCAGGGAATCGCTTAGCCAGTTGCCGAGTTTTGTTCTATCGTCAATTTGTCCCGCTTCTACCAGGGTTTCTAAACCTTCGGAGTAGCTGTATGCGCCTAGGGGCAACCCTGGAGAGGCGAGCTGTAGCAGGGATAGCAGCACTGCAGGATTGTTGTCTAAATTCTCGTTAATCAGCATGGCTATGTCCGTAAGCGCCCGGTTCCGGTTGAAAGGGGGAAATTTCTTCCCTGACTTCAACGCCTAAATTCTCCAACATGGATTTTAAAACAGGATCGGGAGCTAGACGTAGATAAGATGGAGCTATTTCTAGAGGGACGTGGCGATTGCCCAGATGATAGGCGGCGCGCAATAAGCCTAGAGGTGTTTTGGCGCTAACTTCCAGAACGGGTTCTGGTTTGGCGACAACCAGAACTAGAGGCGAGCCGCTGTCGGGCTTTAGGATATCGCGATCGCGCAATACCGTTCCTCTCGGCAGATGCAGGGCCACTTCTTCCCCTTGTTCTGCATAACAGCGATAGCGGCTGCGAACCCTCTCTTCTGCAGTAAGCGCCAGTTTTAAACTGACAGTATTTACAGATTCCGACGAGAAAGGCAAGCGTTGGGTTAAAACTAGCATGGGTTTCGGGAAAGTTTTCAGTTATGAGTTTTGAGTTCTGAGTTTTCTAGCAATAGCATGTTTGGTTAGGATATTCGCCAAAGCTCCATAGGTAATACTCTTGGCTTTTAGCTGACCGCTGACTGCTGAGCAGTGACTGCTATAAGTGCTTAGGTAGGTTTTCCTAAATATCCTTTGTTTTGTCGAGGACAGGGGTTGCCAATTACTCCATTCCCCGTTACCATTGTCGTAAGTCGCTAGATGAATTCTGGATCGACTACTAGGGTGAGGTAAGGGAGATTTTTTTAGGAATCGCCGTTATTTAATAAAAATAGCCGCAATAGGGTGTGAGTTAACTCACATCCTATAATCAGCATTAGGACAGGATGAAAGCCAGGAGATTAGCATCTATCTGGGTTTCAGGTGCGCTATCGTAGTAAAATATATCTATAAAGTTAAACAGATAAGGAAGCTTAAGTTTTTTTGAGTATTGCATTACAAAGACGGCTTAAGACATTCTTGTTCGTAGGGGCGTAGGCGGAGCCTGCCCAAGGAGGGCATATGGCATTCGCCCCCTACAACTGCCCTAACCTTAATGCGTAATGGTATATCGCGAGGCTTGCGATCTTTAGATGGGAGTGTTGCTAAATTGGTCGGAGTAAAATACAAATCAGCGAATGACATAAAAACAGGTATAATGGTGTATAATAATTTGAATGAACGATTGCTGAAGCAAGGCGATGGCCCAATACCAGCAATCTAATTATAAGTTATAGGACAAAAACAATGAAACCAATGCGACAAGGTGACGTACTTCTACAACAAGTACAGGATATTCAGGGCAAACAGCTCTCTCACCTGACGTTGGCGGAAGGGGAGGTAACCGGGCATTCTCACCGGATTAGCTCTGGAGAAGCCGAGCTGTATGAAAAAGACGGCACTCTCTATCTGCGCGTTTTTTCAGAGCAGGCTACTTTAACCCATGAAGAACACAAGGAAATTGGCATTCCCCAAGGGAACTGGATGGTGCGGATTCAGCGAGAATACGAGCCCGAAGGATGGCGGTATGTGGCTGACTAGGTAAGTTAGCTAAGCCCAAGCCAGACTATTGGATTCGGACAGAGCGAAAAAGAGGAGAGCGTCCGCGCCCTCCTCTTTTCCAGTCTTATTTGTCAAAATAATATAGGCAAAAAAGATAATTGGGTGGGTGAACTCAGGAGTGGAAACACCAGTATTTTTTAGGAGAAGCTATGACAGAACAAAACAGTGCCTTCCTGACGCCCGAAGAAGAAGCCCTGATTTCTACATACCAGGAAAAGTGGCGATCGCTAGAATTAAAAAAAGGACCGATTGACCGCGAACGAGCAGCGGCAGCGGTAAAAGCAGCTTATGCGGCGATCGGTGCAGAAGAACCAAAGATTCTTTTTTATGACAGCCCGAGTGCGGCTTTGGACGAGATTGCTAGTTACCTCACCGGGGAAGTGGTTTGGTCTCCAAAATTATTTAAGGAACTCCTGGGTTGGGAAATGCTGGGCAAACTACAGTTGACCCTGCACAACCAAGTAGAAGATAGCCTGGGCAAAAAATTGGGGAGCCCGCTCTATAGCAAAATATATAGAGAGCGAAACTTCCGCTCCCTGTTCGAGCATATCTGGAGAACTCTGAGAGAACAATGGGATAAGTTTGGATCCGGTCCAGACGATAAGGTGGTAGGAGCAATAGAAACTGCTTTTTCTCCTTATATGTCAGCTAACTTCTGGACAATAGGCGGCTGTTATTTTGATTTCTGTGTTGAAGTTTTGCAAGGGGAGGTCGATCGCGAGCTTTGGGAGGCATTTCAGAATGTAGTTAGTTCTTGTGGCTGGATTTTTGCTTTTCGAGATAAATGCTATATCTGCGATCGCCCGCATCGGGTTAGTTTGGACGACCAAGGTCGCCTGCATGGCATAGAAGAACCAGCTCTGGAATATGCCGATGGCTGGAAGTTTTACTTCTATGAGGGCATTATTGTGCCCGAAAAATACGGGGGACTGTCTCCGGAGCAATGGTCTGTGCAGTGGCTTCTGGAAGAAAAAAATGCCGAATTGCGCCGAGTGCTAATCGAGGGAATTGGCTACGATCGCATTTCCGAGGAGTTGAGGGCAAAAGAGCTAGACGCTTGGCGGGAATACAGTCTTTTAAGCATTCGCGGCATTGACGTTAATCTCCTCAATCCCATTTATTTGTTAAAAATGATCTGCCCCAGCACTGGCCAAGTTCACGCCCTGCGAGTACCGCCGGAAGTCAAGTCGGCTCGGGAGGCTATTCGCTGGGTAAACTGGGGCTTAGATCCAGAAGAATTTGCTATCCAAACTTAGATAGATAAACAAGGGCGATCGCTCTTATAGAGTTTCTCAAATAAGTCGAACGAAGGAAACGTAGGGGCGACAGCATCCCCGAGACAATCTCGGCCGTAAAACGGTAACCCCTGTAATGGGATGCTTCGCCCAGAAACCTCTACCTCTCCCGACAGCCCCCACAACCAAAAACAGCTAAAGAGAGAAGGAAGCGATCGCAGTCCCAAGGCATTTCATAGCCTGTTGTCCAATATTTGTTGCCCGATTTGCCTTATTAGACTTCTTGCATAACTCATATCAAATCCGATTAATTACCGTAGGGGTTCCCCGGGAGCGCCCCGGCCGCCCCAGACCAACCGGGGCGCTCCCGGGGAACCCCTACAAATATTGTAAATGTTTAACCGGATTTGATATCACGAAAAATCCCCCCAACCCCGCGAGTGAAAGCTTTGAAAGGGGGGCTCAACGAACGGCTCGGGACAGGCTTTTTGGATTTATGCACTCTTGTCTATTGTTCTGGGTTGCTTTCCAAGCGAGCCAAAAACTCTTGTCGTTCTAAATTCGACAATTCAAGCATTAAACGAGTCAAATCTTGAGGCGGCAACTCTAGCAAAGGCTCTATAGTTGCTGTCAAGGTTTCGTCTAAAGAACCAAATCGGGCAGTTAAATGCACCCATGCCACCCACCCCCGACCACTACCAAGAGGGGAAGAAAGTTGCCCAATGCCCAATGCCCAATTCCCAATTCCCAATGCCCAATGCCCAATGCCCAATTCCCAATGCCCAATTCCCTATACAAAATCCCCAGAATCCAGATTATCTACTCGAACAGACTGCAATATTGCCAAATATTCGCCAGTTGCCAAGTCGCGAATGATAGAGCTATTTGCGTTAGCGCCGCTTCCTGGAAAAATACTTAAGCGATCGAAAGTTAGCGCGCCGGTTAAAAGAATAGTATCTTGACTTTTAGTAAAATCGGCAATAACATCAGCTCTATCTAAGGTTTGACCGCCTGTGCCGCTGCCAATGGCAAAAGCATCGTTGCCCAATCCGCCCAGAAGGGTATCGGCACCCCGATCGCCAAATAACCGATCGCTGCCACTATCCCCAAAAAGCAAGTCATCGCCGGAGCCGCCCCGCACTCGGTCGTTGCCCGCTCCGCCGGAAATGCGATCGGAGCCGAGATTACCTTGTAAATAATCGTTGCCTTCATTGCCAGCGATTTGGTCGTCGCCTTCCCGACCCAGGGATACGTCATTGCCCAATTGTCCGAAGATAAAATCATCTCCTTCGGCACCATCGAGATAGTCATTGCCAGCGCCGCCGTGAATAACATCCCTTGCTGGGGAGCCAATAACTCGGTCGTTGCTTTCTGAAAACCGGAGAATAGAGCTAGTTGCAAGATTGTTTTCCGCTTCTAAGTTGTCGTTATCGACAATGTTAGCAACAATATTATCGATCGCAATTTGGTCGTAGCGCCGATCGCCACTGCTAGCAGTATGGATTAGCCCGCCCGAGTGCGAGCCTTCATTGACGCTGTCATCTGCTGCAACTACCGTAACTGTCTGGGGAATCTGCCAATTGCTAGAAGTGAAAGTAAGAGTTTGGATGTCGGTACTAATTTGGCCGTCAGTCGTAATTGCGATCGCTACATCTTCCGTGGGTTGGCTAAAGAGCCTTACTTTATAAAGTTCCGTGCCAATTCCTTCAAAAAGTTCCATACTCCCCGCTGGTTCGGTTACAATTACTCCCGCCGGAACCTCAGCTTCAACAATTTGCACCACTGGCAATGATGGGGGAAAGGGCGATTGTAGCGGCTGCTCGGGATTTGGCTGCTGTGGGTTTGGCTGCTGTGGGTTTGGCTGCTGTGGGTTTGGCTGCCCTGGAGTGGCGGCGTCGTTGTCCGCGATCGCCACAAAAACATTACCGATCGCAATCTCATTGTAATTGGAATCTAGAGAAAGACTCTGATGGCTAATCGTGCTGCTATGGAGGCTTTCATCAATAGAATCTTCCCTTGCAGTTACCGTTACCGTTTGGGAGACGTTCCAATTATTTGGAGTAAAAGTTAAGTCGGCGATCGCTTCAACTTGGCTATCTGTATTGAAGCGAATCGTAACCGGAGCTGTTGGAGCTGTAGTCAATACTACTGAGTAAGTATCCGTCGTGCCACCTTCGGCGATTTGCGTGCTGCCTTCGGTTTGAATAATAGATACTCCAGCATTATCGTTATCGGCAATTTGGACGGAAACCGAAGCGATCGCAATACCGCTGTAATTCAGATCCGTACTGGTGGCTCTATGGGCGATAGTGCTGTTATGGTTTCCTTCCGCTACTCTATCGTCCGTCGCTCGTACCGTAACGGTTTGGGCAACATTCCAATTGGTAGGATCGAAAGTTAGCGGCGCAATAGACTCCAGGTCGCTGCCCGGATTAAAACTAACCGTAACCGGAGCGGTCGGAGCTGAAGTCAGAACTATTGTATAAGTATCGGTGTTGCCCCCTTCGCTTACTTCTGTGCTGCCTCCACTGACGGCGATCGATATTCCTGCGGAATCGTCGTCGGTAATATTGGCTAAAAGATTGGCGATCGCAATCCCGTTGTAATTCGGATCTGTCGAGCTGCTGCTATGGCTAATCGTACCCGTATGATTTCCTTCTGCCAGAGCATCATTTATTGCGACCACCGTAACCGTTTGAGGCTGATTCCAATTGGCTGAAGTAAAAGTTAGGGAATTGCTAGAAGTAGTTACCTGACCGGCTGTAGCGAGATTTATAGTTACGTCGGCGCTCGGTTGAGTCGTAAGCACCAAATCATAGCTATCGCTAGCGCCGCCTTCTGTCAAATTTATGTTGCCTCCAGATTCGCTAATCGATACGCCAGGACTGTCGTTATCGGTAATGGTGGCTCCGATATTGGCCAGGGAAAAGCCGTTGTAATTGACATCGGCGCTAACCACCGAATGACCTATCGTGCTAAGGTGGCTTCCTTCTGCGATCGCATCGTCCGTCGCCGTCACAGTTACTGTTTGCGGAGTTAGCGCCGTAGCATCTGCGGCAAAGTTCAGGGCGATCGCAGTTCCCGCTCCGGCTCCGAGATCTGTTTGGGTGTCGGGAGCGATCGAGATAGTAACCGGATTGCTGGGAATAGTATCGAGAGAAATATCGTAAGTATCTGTAGCTCCTCCTTCTGTCACATTGGTATTGCCGCCGGATTGGGTAATAGTAATCCCAGCGCTATCGTTGTCGGCGATCGCCAGATTAGCAGAGTTACTAACAGTGCTAACGGTATAACCCGAGCCATCCACCAGAGCTAGTTCGACAGTTTCGCTCGCATCTATAACCGAGTCATCTACGGGAACTATAGTAATATTGACGGTTCTAGAACCATCGGGAATAGTAACCGTACCGCTACCCGCTGTAAAAGTATCGGCACCAACTGCAGTATAGTCGTCCCCTGTTGTTGCCGAACCCCCGACAGTAAAAGCTATAGTTACATTGCCTTGAGTAGCGCTACCTCGGGAAAAAGTAAAAGTTCCCGAAGCTGCCCCCGCTTCCCCAGGACTGCCGCTAGAGACAATGCGAGTAACTGGGGCATTCTCATACCAGGCGATTTTATCGTCACCTATGGAAGCAGATAATACGTCTAAGTCGCCATCATTATCTAGATCCGCTGCATAGACAGAAAAAGGAGCCTCTGCATTTCTAGAAATAACGATCTCGGAGCCAAAGCTGCCGCTACCGTTATTCTCGTACCAAGCCACTTTGTCGTCCGCAGAAGAACCGGCAACTACATCTAAGTCGCCGTCATTATCTATATCTGCTGCATAGACCGATTCAGGATTATCCGCAGTAGTCGAGATAATCTGCTGCGCGCCAAAACTGCCGCTGCCGTTATTCTCGTACCAAACGATTCTGTCTCCTAATAAACCAGCAGCAACTACATCCAAGTCGCCGTCATTATCGAGATCCGCTGCATAGACCGATCGGGCTCCGCTCAGAGCGGTAGAGATAATTTGCTCTGCCCCGAAGGTGCCAGCACCATCCAGATGTCTATACCAGGCGATTTTGTTGTCATCTCTGGAAGCAGATAATATGTCCAAGTCGCCGTCGTTATCCAAATCTGCTGCATATACTGCTTGGGCGTTATCCGCAGAATTGGAGATAACATTTATGCTGGAAAAGCTGCCTCCTCCGAGATTCTCAAACCCAGCTATTCTGTCGTCGATGCTGGAGGCGGAGAGTAGATCTAAATCGCCGTCGGAGTCGATATCGGCAGCAAAGACAGAACTCGGACCGTTGGCATCGGTGGAAATTACCTGCTGGTTTCCAAAGCTACCGCCGCCATTCTTGTACCAGGCAATTTTGTTGTCGCTGAAGGAGGCCGACAGCACGTCTAAGTCCCCATCATTATCTAGATCCGCTGCATAGACATAAATAGCACCATCGGCATTAGAGGAGATTATCTGCTCGCCTCCAAAGCTGCCGCCGCCAACATTCTCGTACCAGGCTATTTTGTCGTCGTTGAAGGAGGCAGAAAGTAAATCTAGGTCGCCGTCATTATCGAGATCTGCTGCATAAACCGATCTGGCACTGTTGGCAGTAGTAGAAACTGTTGTTTCGGTGGAAGGGGAAAGAACAACGCCGGGAGTCGTGTTTTGATACCAAGCAATTTTGTTGTCTATTTGGGAGGCGGAGAAGATGTCGCGATCGCCGTCATTGTCTAAGTCGGCGGCTACAACAGACCGGACGCCATTAGCAGCAGTAGAGATAACTTGTTCCGTGCCAAAGCTGCCGCTGCCATTGTTCTCATACCAAGCAATTTTGTCATCGTTTTCAGAGGCAGAGATGACATCTAGGTCGCCGTCATTATCTAAGTCGGTGGCATAGACAGAGCCAGCGCCGTCAGCATTGCTAGAGATAATTTGCTGAGCGCCAAAAGTACCGCCGCCATTATTTTCATACCAGGCAATTTTTTCATCGCTAAAAGAAGCGGACAAAACATCTAAATCCCCGTCACGATCCAGGTCGGCGGCAAAAACTGATTGGGCACCGTCTGCAGAACTCGAAATAATGTCTTCCACACCACCAAAGATGCCATTGCCATTGTTTTCGTACCAGGCAATTTTATCGTCATTTTCCGAAGCGGACAATACATCTAAATCGCCGTCATTATCCAGGTCGGCAGCATAGACCGATTGGGCACCGTCGGCAGAATTAGAGATAAGCTGTTGGGCTCCAAAAATGCCGAATCCGTTATTGGGATACCAGGCAATTTCATCGTCAGCAAAGGAAGCGGACAGTACGTCTAAGTCGCCGTCATTATCGATATCTGCTGCAAAAACTTCTCGGGCATCATCTGCACTGGTCGAGATTGTTTGTTGCAATCCGAAGCTGCCATTGCCTAGGTTTCTATACCAAGCAATTCTATCGTCAAACCGGGAAGCAGAGAGAACGTCAATGTTGCCGTCGGAGTCGATATCGACGGCATAAACTGATTCGGCACTGTTCGTATTGGTGGAGATTATTTGTTGTGGCCCGAAGGTGCCGCCGGTATTTTCATACCAAGCTATTTTATTGTCTGACCGAGAAGCAGATAGTAAATCTAGATCGCCGTCGCGATCGAGGTCGGCGGCAAAAACGGATCGGGCTCCGTTTGCATCAACAGAGATAACGGTTTGCGAGTCAAAGGTGACAGCCATAAATAATTGAGCAAAAGCTGGTGGCGATAGAATACGGTCGGCTTTTATTCGTTCCTTGTTCCTTATTCTTTGTTCCTTATTATAGCGTTTAAGCTGTTACGCATTTAAACCGGCTACCCGAAGAATGCTGCGCTTCGAGCCGAACGGGCGACAGCGCGAGCCGATCGCTCGTTCGTTGGCTCAAAGTCCTTACCCGATTTAAATGCGCGACAGCTTTCGCCGCCAGTCGGGGTATAAGGCGCTCCCTACTCCGCACAAATGTAGTGGACTGTCTGTCTTAAAATCGTAGGTTGGGGTTGAACGGAGTGTTGGCGTTGGCGTTGGCGTACCCTGCCCTCCTTGGGCATAGCCAACTCGTGCGAGTAACCCAACGAAACGATTGGTATAGTTGGGTTTCACTCCGTTCAAGCCAACCTATAGTCATTTTAATTAAGTATGAGACACTTACGATCTCCCTCATTGTAGGGGCGTTGGCGGAGCCTGCCCGTCAGGGCATACGGCCGTTCGCCCCTACGTCTGTCTCGTTTTTATTTAAAATGACTATACATTTACTCCAGCATTATCGTTGTCGGCGATTTGGACGGAAACCGAAGCGATCGCTCTTTATTTACCTAGTTGCCAACCTTTAATATAAAATTGCTATTTTTTTTGCCAATTAGTCATATCCGGCGATCGCTTGCCCCAATCAGTAGGTAGAGGGGCGTGGCGGAGGTGTGGGGAGCCGGGGGAGAGAGGGGATTGTGGGGAGTGAGGGGAGTTTTTTTCTTATTATAGCAGTAATTGTCACGAGGTTCTTGTTCTACGGTAAAATGTCGGTAACTGGTCAATTTATTCCAGCGATCGCCTCAAGTTCTATATTACTGATAAATTGCCTTGCTTTGGCTGCGACTTGCGATCGCTTGCAGCGGCTGGGACGGTAAAATATCGAGAGGAAGGGTTGCTGCCATATTTGGCAAATTTCTAAATATCTTTGCTCGGCAGCTCGTTCGTCTGATGGCGGTTGTACCTCCTCTCCCGGGAGCTTGTGGAGCCAGATGCCTACTTCCGAGTCAAAAGGATCGCTACCGCACAGCCATGTAAATAGTTCTGCCAAGAAGGGGAGACTCGCAGTTTTTATTTTCGCAGGACATTCTGAGACTTGCCAATGATAGGGGTAAAAGCCAAAAGAAATTGCCTCTAAGTCCGGCTGCAAGCTGTGGCTTTTTTCCAATTCCGGGGGGTCGCTGTAGCTCCTTGCCAATCCAGAGTCTTGACGGTCTAAATGGTTTTTGGCGCTAAATTCTAAATATTTTTTGGCGCTAAAGTCATTTAGTTTTGGCAGGCGGGATTTCAAGATTTGCCATTGCTCTTGCAAGTCTTGCCAAGTTGCGTCGGTATTTTCCAGTTGGCAGCCGCAAATTTGAGGCAGGACTTGGCGATAGAGGCGCTTGTATTCGTTGTCGCCCTCGCACATCAACAACAAGTCGCGATCGCCAGCAATCAGTTCGTCCATATGAAGCAGAGTTAGCTGCCTGCCGATCGCCCGTCCTTGGGGCAGGTTGCCATTGACTAGCAACCACCGCACTTCTTGCAGGGGATAAAGTTCCGTACTGTTAGCTTGACAGTCCTGAGTTACCCAATCTCCATCTGCTTTTGCCGCTACTCCAAGCCGTTGCAAAACCGCGACGAATGCCTGCAAATATTTTTCATCGGTAATAACCAGCGATCGCTCGTTCCCATCGCCAATATTTTGGCAAGCGGTTAAAAAATCATCCACCTTAACCTCATTTAGTTCGTTCTGAGGCGAGAACATCCAGGGAGAGAGCATCTTAGTTTCCCGACCCAGCTTGACATCCACAATGGCATGGGTACAGCGCGTCGCTATTTGCCGAGAAAGAATAGAAGCATAAGTCACAGAAAAGTCGGCGGTCAGGTTGGTCTCTCGACACCTTTGCATCAAGGCTCGCTCGATTGGTGCGATCGCGCTATCTGGCTGACAAATGACGCCGCCATATTGAAGGCACTCTCGCTGAATAGCTGTAGCATCGAAGGGAAAAGCAAATCCTCCACTGGCTAGGATATCCATAAGGCCGCTATCTGTTTCCTCGGTGGCAATCTTGGGAACAACTTTTGCGTACCGATCTCCCAGTTTTGCTTGTTCGGCTGCCACCTTTAACCACAGATAGCCGAAGATGGGGATAAGATTGCCAGCTCCTCCAGTCGAGGCAATGTCCCATCGCTGTTGGGGGGAATCGTCCCAGAGACTTTGCCATATCCGAGCCGTATCCGAGTCAGATATGGCTGCGGTTAGTCTATCGATATTCTCCGGGCTCCTTTGAGTCCGAATTAGAAGGCCGTCAATATCCCGAGCGAGGGCGTCATATTTCTCTCCCTGCTTGACGCGATCGCAGATTTTCTCAAGCTTTTGCTGGCTCACCGTCATCTCCTTTTGCTGTGATATCCTTTTGCTTCTATATTCTCAAATTTATTTTAGTTTATTTGGGGCGTAAGCAGGGCGAAGCATCCCAGTATAAATATTTCTGTTTATAGCGGAGATTGTCTCGGGGATGCTATCGCCCCTACGTTTCGGGCATTACATACATACATACATTTTTTGAGAAACGCTATGTGAGTTTATTGGGGGCTCAGCAGGGCGAAGCATCCCAGTATAAATATTTCTGTTTATAGCAGAGATTGTCTCGGGGATGCTATCGCCCCTACGTTTCGGGCATTACATACATACATACATTTTTTGAGAAACGCTATGTGAGTTTATTTGGGGCTCAGCAGGGCGAAGCATCCCAATATAAATATTTCTGTTTATAGCGGAGATTGTCTCGGGGATGCTATCGCCCCTACGTTTCGGGCATTACATACATACATTTTTTGAGAAACGCTATATATAAGGCAAAACCGCATCTAAATGCCATGCTGAGGCGATAAAGGCAAAAATGCTGGAACAAGCGCTAGTGGTTTTAAATTTCTGGGTCTGAGACTGGAATTTAGCAGCGTTAAAGAAATAGGCGGCTAAAGCCCATTTTAATTCCTGCAGCGTCAGCTTGCATTTTTCCAAGCCAAAGCACCGCAAGGCTTTGATGACTTTTAGGGCATTGGTCGCGGGGAGGAGCAGGGCATCGGAGGCGGTTGATAACTCTGGCAAACCTTTAAGCTTTGTTTTCAAAAACTCGGCTTCGTCGCCGGGAAAGTCTAACGCCTGTAGCGTCCAGTAGAGGAGGCGATAGCAGCTCGGTTCCATGTCTGAAGATAGGGTGGCGATCGCTCCCAGATACGGGGCAAGGTGATGAATCCAAATTTCTACTTCTAGTTTGGCTAAATCAAAGGCAATCATTCCTTGCTCTTTGACCAGTTCAAAATCGATGAGCCAACCAACGGTCTCGCTGGCAGGATAGAGAATATTATTGAGATTTAAGTCGCCGTGAATTGGCCCGACATGGCCGGAAATAGTATAGCGATGGGGGAGGAGAGAGTTAGAGCAAAACACCTTAAATGGCGAGGTTAGCTTTCGTTCTCCCAAAGAGTTTTTTTCTTGAAAGCAGCTCAGGAGAGACTCAAAACTATCTAGAGGAGCGATCGCATCAGGCTGGGGCGGCGGCGCTACGGGGTAATTCCAGTTAAGAGCGGACAAACTTGCTTGAATTTTTTTCTCTATTTTGGCCAGTTCTTTGCTCTTGGCATCCAGACAGGCTAGTACCGTAACGGGCATCCCGGGACGAATCCAGGTGGCACCAAACCGCAGGCGGATATCTTCGCCGCGCCCGCGCAGAAAAACCCTCATGCCCAGGTCGGGATGAGCTAAAGTTATCGAGCCGTTGCCGAATTCTCCTGCTTGCCATTGGACTGCTTCCAGATGCCAATCTAACAAGAGAACAGCTCGATAAGATTTATTGAGAATCTCGTCATCCCAAGGAGAAGGGTTTTGAAGAGCCTCTTGCTTTTCCAACTCGGAATTGAGCCGAACGAGGTCAAAGGATGCCAATGTCCAGGCGGTTGTCTGTTTGTATCCTCGGGCGCTATGGGATGAGAGAGCGATCGCTTCTTGCTCGACGCCATCGGCAACAAACCTGAATTTGGCGCTAAATTTAGCTCTAGATTTGGCGCTAGATTTGTCTGTCGCTAAAGGCGCTAGATTTGGCAGCAAATCTGTCGGGACGAGGGGCAGCGGTACGAGTACCCCAGTGTAAAGGGAAGGAAGTACGTTTCCGAGCCAACGCCATAGGGGTTGTTTTTGAGCTGGTTTAGAAATGCCGGATTGGTAGAGAGGCCACAATACTTTATCTAAGGTATTTGACAGCCGCTCCAGCAGAAATACATCTCCCCCTACCTTTTCTATCTGTAGTTCGAGCAGTTCGTTCAAAGAATATAGATTTTGGTATTCTTCGGGGAAACCGGCTAGGGAGTACATCAAAGCACCCCAAGGCATTTCACCGCTGGGAGAATTATCCCCCGTCAGAATTGGCTTTTGGACGAGACTGGCGGTATAGCTATTGAGCCGAGGCTGGATAACTCGTTGATAGGCTTGGTATTCTTTTTGGATGCTTAACCAAGGAGCGATTTTAATAAAGCGGGTGGCGAGTCGATCGCCTTGGAAAGTGGGTTTGACAAAAAAAGTTGCCTGGGCTAGGGATTTGCCCGTGGAAATTACTTTCACGGGTTCGACCAGAGTGGCAGCGGGTAGAAGTCCGGCGATCGCTTTCTGCAAGGCGAGGCTGGGAAAATCGCTGCCAATGGGCGGTTTGATTTTCAGTTGTTTGATTAATTGCCGTCCCGCTGGGGTACTGGAATTCAGAGCGAGCTGTTCGGGAAAGGGAACTTCCTCATAAGAGCCATAGCGAACGGCGACGGTTCTGGTTAGCTGTTGCTCGAAGTTAATATAGGTAAGCTGTTCGGCAAGCTGCTTGCTGGCCGCCCGCTCCCGAGCGTAATGGTGCGTTTTTTCTTTGTAGAAACCCCAAGATGCGCCGCGTGCCAGCGCTTCTTGTACCTCTTCGGAAGGCTGCAAGCCGGTGAAAATAAAGGAAGGAATCTCAGGATATAGGTCGGAGAGGATATCGATCGCCCGGCTTCCCATTTTTTTCCAGTTTTGCCTGTTTTTTTCCTTAGTTTCGCTGCGCCCGGTCAGAGCGGGCAGCCATTCCAGGTCAATAATAAAAGCAGCAATTTGGGAGCGATCGCGATGCAATTCCGGGATGGGAAGAGCCTCATATACTAATTCGTAACCCGGTTGGCGGCGATCGGCTATCCACAGGGGCGGAGTTTTCACCGTAAAGGCTAAGGAAAGATTGTTTAACATCAGGCAAAAACCCCGCAGCGCCTCTTTGACATTGTTAATAGAGACTTCCGCTTCATAACAATATCGCTCGTAAATGCGATCGCTTAGATTGGGGTTAGGTTGATAAATCCCTTCCGAGCAGACAATGTAGTTATTATAGTCGTCCAATACATAGACTATGGGTTTGGGTTGCCCGATTAAGCGGTAAATCGACCGATACAGTTCTGGCGCGGACTCTTTTTTGGCCAATACCGAACATAGCCGATGCAGAACTTTCTGGCGCTGCTCCCCAGTTACAATTTCCTGCCGCTCGCCCATAAGGATTGTCGGAAAGCACATCGAAGGCGGTTGCTCTCGTCGTTTGCTGATATAAGCAACTGTTTCTTCAATGTCGCTGGCAGCGATGCCCAAGTCGCCGGGGGAATTGGGGCGAAAAATAGCCAGTTCTCCGTCCTGGAGTTCTGGGTCGCCAGAGGTCGTGAACTTGAATACCCAATCTGATTGAATGCCGAATTCTTGCGAAAGAGTGGCATCAAAAACGTGAACGAAAGCCACGCTCGCAACCGGGGGCAATTGGTCGGTGGCGATACTCCTTCCTTCTTTTTGGCCAGGGGTGAATTTTTCACAGCGGCTATCCGAGAAAATTACATAAACTTCAGAGAACTTATCCCGGAGCAGCTCCACCCACTGTAACTGCCTTTTTTCGTCGCGATCGCTACAGACCACGCAGGCTGTAAGATTGTCCTGGGATGCGACCATCAGATATTCCTCCTTTACGTTGTAGATGCAACGACCAGCCTTCTCCCCTCCATATAGACAACACCCGGACCCATAAAACCTTTCTGGCTAGCTAGCATATTTCTCCACAGGCGCAAAATTGCGGCTCTGGTATTGCTTGCTTTGGCGGGGATTGTAACACTTTCTTCGGCCAGAATTTTAGAAGTCCACTGAGCCAGACTGTCGTCTTGATTGCGATTTTCGGCAGCTCGATCGGCAGACCACTCGAATTCAAGTACCAGCATTTTGCCTTCACCCTGGAAAAATGCAGTCTTTACCTGAGAATGACGGGCTAGATCCCGTTGCTCGAATAAGCAGAAAAAAAAGTCGTACAGCGCTTTAGCTGATGCAACTGCCGTTTCCCGGTCTTGCACGGGAAATAGGTACGACGAGGCTGCTTTTTTCCAGGATACCCAATCGCTAACATTGTCAGTCAGCGGTTCTATGCAGTTCCAAGCTCGTTGATGAGCCATTAATGCCATTAAGTAAGCGGCTCCTACGGAAATATAGCGTTTGCTCGTGGCCTTATGGCCGTAAAAAGTATCGCCGCAAAGGGATTTCAAAGATTCGTATAAATTCTTGCCTGACTCCGGGTTCTCCCACCACTTCTTTGGGAGTTCTACTCCTAGGGCGCGGTTAACCTCTTCCCGATAGCTGGAGTTTCCAGAAACACCAACGAAATTGTGTGTCATCAAGGGATGGTCTTTAGAAAACCATCCATCCGTATAAGTCCACAGGCTTTCGAGGGGATCTTGTTTAAACAAATATGACATAACTCTTCGATCGCCGGTTAGTACGATCGGCTCTCCGGCGTTTTGGAAGACGGGATGCTGGGGAGTGGCTTCTTCTGCAAATTTACGGGCTATCGAGTCAGTCAGGGTATGGCTATTCACCATGCCTTCAGGGCTAGATTTAGGGTCGATACCTTGGATCAAAGCTGTAGTTAGCAGCCCGTGTCCGTCGTGGGCATAAGCAGATTCAGAATCCCGGGAGGCAACGATAAAACAGCGATCGCTACCCTCGGTTTCTGTCTCGCTTTCGGGAAAATTAAACAATTCCCCGCTGTAGCTGCAATCGAGCCAGATCACTTGCTGCGCTACGGTACTTTCTAATAGCAATTGGCGCAACCATTTGAGGGAAACGCCCCAGATATGTTTTCTGGGGCTGGCGTCGCTGGTTGCCAGAAATCCCTCGGTCTCTCCGCGATCGCCTTCCCGTCGCAATCCTATCCCGGCAAAAAATAGCAGGGCGGTATCTGGAGGGCTGTCTTCTTTGGGTTGGAATAACTGGTCGATCGCAGTTTTGAGTTCTTCTAGCACGACCAGTCCGGTTGAATCGAATTCCCATTCATCTTGGGAAGTGGGGAATCGCCGCACCTGAAAGTCGCCGTAGAGTTCCAGGAACCGAGCGATCGCCCCGGCATCGCGAGCTGGGGCAGTCAAATGTCGGGGTGGAGCGGTTGCAGAGTCCCGAAGAAAGGGATAGCGATTGATGCCTATGACCAGAGCTTTTCTCTTCATTAATTATCTTGCCCCTACATTCAAATATTTTAAGATATTATACATATAGCAATCCCAAACTCTTTGCGAGAGTAGTATATGACAAACCCGGTTTTTTTCAATAATACTTTCGCCATTTTTACCACCGGCACGATCCCCCCAACCCCCCTTTTTAAGGGGGGCTTAAAACTCTTTTGGCTATTGCCCCCCTTAAAAAGGGGGGTTGGGGGGATCCGGCATTGCTTAACGATAGGGTATTTTTTGGGTTTAGTTCCCGAGCCGCTCCCTACAAATAAGGTGTTTTTGCAAACTGGCGAAGGTATTGTTGAAAAAACCGGGTTTCTGGCTCCAGCCAATGCCCAATTACCAATGCCCCATGCCCCATGCCCAATTCCCAAATTATTAGCCGATCCTACTGCGCCAAATTTTAACAGTCTGGTCGCGACTGCCGCTGGCGAAAACTTTTCCTTTCGGACTAAAGGCCACGGAGGTCACCGCTCTGGTATGTTCTTCTAAAGAGCAGAGAAGTTCTCCCGTATCCAGCCCCCAGAGTTTAATAGTTTTGTCTGAGCTGCCGCTAGCCAGGGTTTGTCCGTCTGGGCTAATGGCGAGGCAGAAAACTCCACTCTTATGTTCGTAGAGAGTGCGGTAAGGTTCGGGATTGTCTGGATGCCAAAGTTTAATCGTCTTATCGTTGCTGCCGCTGGCGATTGTTCGTCCGTCGGGGCTAAAGGCGACTGCATAAACTCCGTCCTTATGTCCGTTATGTCCGTTGAGGGTAGCGAGCAATTTTCTGCTAGTGGGATGCCAAAGCTTAAGGGAGCGATCGTAACTGCCGCTGACCAGCATTTCCCCGTCGGGACTGAAGGCCAGGGAGGTTACTTTATTGGAATGTCCCTTGAGACTGGGCAGCTCTGCTCCGGTATTGGGATTCCACAAGCGAATGACATTGCCATCGCTGCCCGCCAAAAGTTCCCCATCCGGGCTGAAGGCCACCGAGTCATGTCCCCCGAAATCAAGCTGGCTAGTTACCACATTTGAAAAACTGAAATTCTTAGAGAAAGTATGCAACATTTTCCCAACTCTCAAGTCCCAAATAGTTATTTTCTGTTCTATCTTGTTGGCTGCCAGCAGACCCTTGGAGCTAATGGCCGCACCCGTAAAATACCCTTGCTGCATTGGCGTTCGCTGTTCCAGCTTTCTAACTGCTTCGCCATCGCTTAGCTTCCGTAACTCGATGACCTCAAAACCAACGCTAATAAAATACTTGCCATTAGGGGTGAAGGCGACTTTGGTTCCATATTGCGCCGTTTTAGTAGCAATTTTGTTTACAAATGTCGTGTAAGCTTTTTCGTGCAAGGGTCTTTCCGGTTCGAGGTCGTAAAACTCGCTTATAGTTTTTTCGCATTGCCAGTCTCGCGAGGGAGATGGTTTTCGGCCTTGCCAAAATTTTATTTTGCTGCCAAATTGCCTGACTAGAGGAATTTGGGTTTTCAGCATCGGCTTCTTTTCTAGTTGTTTCTCGATAAATATGTCCAACGAGTAACTGCTAATCCAATCTCCCTCCGGTTGTCGTTCCGGGTCGAGTCCCTCCAACAAAACCTCTGTCAGTACCCCATGTTTTAAAGCATTGGCAGGGCGATCGTCCCGAGAAGCAGCAACTAAAAAGCGATCGCCTCCTTGTAGCCACTGCTCCAATTCCTCAGCGCTAAAATTCATCAATTCCCCGCTATGGCAACAATCCAGCCAGACAATCTGCTTTTTTACCGGACTGCTAAGCAACTGCTCCCGCAACCAACTCAGGGAAATCCCCGATCGCTTTTCGTCAGACGTTTTTAACCTAGTATCGCTGGCTGCTAGAAAACCTTCTGTTCCAGTGCCGCGTTCTCTGCGCAAGCCATGTCCGGCAAAAAATAACAGCGCTACATCTGGAGGGTGGGAGGTCTTGGGATGCAACAGCTCGGATATGGCCGTGGCCAGTTCCGCTTGCGTAACCACATTTTCGCTAACAATTGGTTTGCCGTCTGGGTAGTCTTCCGGCAAGCGCTTGACGCTCCAAGCCAACTCGCCACCGGGTTCGTCCAGGAGTCGAGCGATCGCCTCCGCATCCTTGGCTGGTACCTCCAGTTCCCGGGCCTTACTCGTCGGCGATTCCTTGAAAAAGGGATATCGATTAATACCTACTACCAAAGCATTTCGTTTCATCTTTATGCTAGCCTTTCGAGAAAGATTTGCTATCGTCTATTATATAGTAATCCTAAATGATTTGCGATAGATATATGAGAAAGCCGGTTTTTTCAAAAAACCGGCTTTCTGACTCCAATCGTAGCGTATCCTATTTAGGATCGCTATACTGAGGCAGCCATTCGACTAAAGTCGCGGCTACAGGAATTCCGGAGTGGGTTTTAACCTACTTTAGCTAATAGCCCGAGATAGAGCTTTTCTCAAATTGATGTGAGCTGCCTGGGGCGAAGCATCCCATTACGGGGGTTACCGTTCTATGGCCGAGATAGTCTCGGGGATGCTGTCGCCCCTACGTTTCCTTCGGTACATTTATTTGAGAAATGCTATAGAGCAATTAACTGGGGCGGCTGACACCTTATAATCCTTAAATGCTGATGGCGCTTGACTTCCCCTTCTTCCCCTTCCTCCCACCCTTCCCGCTCTTCCCACCCTTATATCTCGTAATTCGCCCACAGCATCTTTTGAACTCCCGACGCGATCTTAAGAAATGTCAAGTTAGTTAAACAATTCTTTACCTGAAGGGGCTTGAGATTCAAAAAAATTAATAGAACAAGGTGGCACGATGCCGAGGGTCTGAGTTATACTACCTTAATAAACGACAGTGACAAGATGGATGCACCATCCCGGAATAATGCTTTGCTAGCGCTGCTCCTAGCGCTGAAAGAGCTAAAAAAACCCCTGGGCAAATCTCAAAAGGATAGATTATTCGAGGTCGGCGAACAACTAGAACTGGATCCGGATGACTGGGAGTTTATCGGCGAAGGCTTGATGGCTATTATTGCCGAGAGCCCCTCCCTAAACCGAGAATTTCAAGCAGCTCTGGGTCGCTTGGATGCGCTGAGCGTTACCAAATCGCAATTGGTGCCGACGGAAGAAGAACTGGCCGAGGCATTGGCCGCCGCCAGCGATCTAGAAAGACGCGGCGGAGATGAAGGTTATGAGAACTTTGAAAGCGAGGAAATTGTCAAGATTGCCAGAAAAGTTCTCAAAGAAAATAACCCAACGGCGACGGCAAAAAAATCCAGATGGTTGGATAGAGTGATGAAGCTACTGGGATAATTCGAGAGAAAAAAGGAGACGATGCGAGAAGCTTTGCAAGCTTGACAAGTGGAATTTGGATATTGACTTTCTGGTGAATATCGGTTGCGATTGGGTACGCGACTATCTGAAAAATAATCCCAATGTCAGCGATCGCGATAAACGCCTTTGTAACGGAATTGGCACTGCCACTCTGTAAAGTCTAGAAGATAAACAAATTGCAGAAACCCGGGTTTTTCAAAAACCCGGGTTTCTCGGCTATTCCAAATAATTATTATACCATTTCTGTATGAAGACGCAACAAACCCGTTCGGGCTGAGCTTGTCGAAGCCCAGGGCTGCCAATGGACTGGTCTATGCCCTCCGGGCAGGCTTCGCCTACGACAAGCTCAGCCCGAACGGCGGATAAAGGTCTTTATATTATTTGTTGCAGCTTCATCAAGAATTGGTCTTAATCCAAAATCCAAACCGGTTATGAACGAACAAAACGAACTATTTGGCGATCGCCCCACAATAGAGCTGCTGCAATGGCTGGCTCGCGGCTCCCTAAAACAAAACCTAGAACGAGCGGTGCGGCTGTGGGTATGGCTGCGATGTCTCTACGGCGACCTAGGAGAAAACCTCTCTCTAAGCGACCCTTTTACCTATCCTCAGTGGCGAGATGCTTTCTTTACAGGCGACCTTCATCAACAGTGGCAAAAAACTCCCCCTCTCCACGACCCCAATTGTCCCTGCGCCCTAACGATCGCCGACTGGCTATTTAATCGCGATACGGGACTGCCAGAGAAAGAATGGCTCGAATCCCTAGAGCAACATGCTTCCGTTCCCAAGAATATCTCCCAGTTACTCCAGCGCAGATTATTTGCCATAACGCCGCGATCGCTTTCTAATGATTTGCAGATTCTGGTCAAACTCGGCTGGCTCAACCGCAGAGAGAAAGCATACGAAAGAGTCAAGGACTGGCCGGCGCGACCCAAAACCGAAAAACAGATTCGTCCTTCTGCTAGCCTAACCGCTTACGAGCTGAACTTTCTGAGCCATCCAGACTTAGCTGCGATCGCCGATAACTTTTCCAGCATTATTAAAGGAACGCAAAGGTTTTTCTTGCAGGTTGACTATGTATTGCCCGACAGCAAAGTAGATCGAGTAGATGACCTCCAAGCGCAACTGCGAGAAATCTGGGAAAAAGACCCCGTACCTTGTCTGCTCCTGCGCTACCAGAGCCCCAAATTCCCCCAAGTTGCGAGCTGTATCGTCTATCCCGTTTGTATTTACTACGTCCAACGAGCGGTTTATTTAGTCGCATGGGGTCAGACGCCTGCGGGGGAAGCGGACTGGCGCAATTATCGACTGGAACGAATCAAGGGCGAATTCGTTTCTCTAGACTGGACTGACCCGCAAATTCCAGAATTTTTGCTCCGCCGCCATCGGCAGGGAACTCTCCCCAGCCCCGACTATATCCAAGAGCAAATGGCCGATGCTTGGGGGTTTGATTTCTATCAACCCGCCTCCCCCATGCTGCTCAGATTCGATCGCCTTTATCACCGGGGTTATATCAAAGGAACGGTGCGCCACGAAACTTTCCAGCAAATTAGCTCTCGGCAAGCTATCCATATGATTGAACAGCTAGATCGCCCTGAAGAAAAACAGATGCTATTAAATATTGTCTCCTCCCATTCCGAGGATGCTTACTATACAGCGAGCTATCGAGAAAGAGACCCCAATGTCATCCAGCGCCTCGTCGCATGGCGCTACCACGTTGAAGTCCTCTTGCCGGGAAAACTACGACAGGCGATCGCTAATGACATCTACAAGACCTGGGAATTGTATCGTAATTGAAAATTGGGAATTGGGAATTGGGAATTGGGAATTGGGCATGGGGAATTGGGTATGGGGAATTGGGAATTGGGAATTGGGAATTGGGCCATATTTGCCCATAAGGCATTGGGAATTGGGCGAGGGAAGGGGGTGGGACTTTCAAGGGTATGTTTTTTATAATCCTCTTAAATGAGCGCGATCGGTGGGCTGCGTAGGTTTCTGGGGCGAAGCATTCCAATACAATAATTTTTGCTTTTAAGCAAAGGCTGTCTCGGGAATGCTGTCGCCCCTACGCTCACACTCCCCATCTCTCCCCCCATCTCTCCCCATCTCTCCCCATCTCTCCCCATCTCTCCCGCTTAATTGGAAGACCCCCGTACTAACGATGTAATAGCTTGGGGTTGTCGATTCCAATCGGGAGGCTGTAAAGGTATGACCCTCGAAGATCTGGCCATAGAGGCCCAACAGCACCCAGCCAAGAGCAAAAAGCAGCGGCTGGCGCTAACCAAGCTGATTCGTGCTATCGAAAAATCGGGCAAAATCTACTGTGAGGGTCGCTTTAACTTTCCACCGGAAGTCTATAACGACGCTCTCCAGAACGCCTTATTAGATTTATGGCGCAAGATTTACCAGTACGACCGGAGAAAAGCCAAAGTAATAACCTGGTTTAACAATCTCCTGCACTGGCGATTTATCGAAGCTATTAAAGCCTACAAGCGATCGCCCCGAGAACTATCTCTAGATTTTGCGAACGATGCTTCGGGAACGCCTCTTATGGATACAGTCGCCCAACCAGTAACGTCCTCCAGACTCGGCGATCGCCTTTGGGATTGCCTGCAGTTAGACCCAGAAGGTTTGTTTGAGAAGAAGCACGTTCGCGGTTGCCCGGAGGCGAACTTTCAGGCGATCGCTTTGCGGCGGTTGGCTCGCACCTCCTGGCAAGACTTGTCGGAGGATTGGGACATACCCCTCTCAACCTTGAGCGTTTTTTACCAGCGCAGTTGCCGGTCTTTTGCCCCCAAGTTACGGGAATATTTAGAAGACCTGGATGAAGGGTAATTGATTTTGTATTTAGGAGCGATGCTCTAAATACCAAAAATTGTGTAACCTCGAAAAGCCTGGGCGAAGCATCCCCGTATAGAAATTTCTGTTTCTCGTTCGGGATGCGATCGCCCCTACTTTTTTCAATTTTTTACGCTATACGACTCAGACCAATTCTTTATAAAGCCCGAACGGTAATGGCTTCGACTTCGCTCAGCCCGAACGGTGATATAATTCGCTAGTCAAAGAGGTCGAAGCCTTAGAGCGGAACCGCTACAGACGCCAAATATTAAGAGTCTTGTCTGCACTGCCAGTAACCAATATTTTGCCATCGGGGCTGTAGGCAAGACATGTAACCGAATCTATATGTTCGAGAGTCTGAAGCAAATCTCCCTGTTGAAAATCCCAAATTTTCAGGGTATTGTCCTCGCCACTGGTGGCTAAAGTTTCCCCATCGGGACTGAAGGCAACAGCCGAAACTGCGCCGGAATGTTCTGCAAAAACTCTCAGAAGCTTGCCAGTGTCAATATTCCACAGCATTACAGGTTGTTTGTAGCCTCCACTGGCAATAGTTTTGCCATCGCGACTAATCGCCACAGAGCGAACAAATCCCACAGAAGAGTCCAACCAGGATACCAAGGAACCGAAAAAGTCATCGGGACGATTCAGGGTGCGCAGTCTTGTCCCATTGCGCCAATCCCAAATCATTATCGCACCATCCATACCGCCACTAACGAGGCGCTGACCGTCAGGGCTGAAAGCAACAGAAGCCACGTCCCACCCGTGTCCCCTCAAGGTTTTCGACTGTTTTCCACTTCCTAAATCCCAGAATTTAATTGTGGCGTCAATATTACCGCTAACGAGGGTTTGCCCGGATGGACTGAAAACAACGCAGCAAACGCGCCCAGCAAACCAGAACTTGTTCATAGTTTGGCTCAGTCTCCCGGTGCTGACATCCCACAGCTTAATATTGCCGTCTTGAAATTCCATATTACTGGCACTAGCCAGAGTTTTCCCATCTGGGCTGAAGGCGACAGAAAGCACTGCACTTGAATGTCCCGCAAGAGCCTTTAGCAATTGTCCGGTAGTCAAATTCCAGAGCTTAACGGTGCGATCGTGACTGCTGCTAGCGATAATTTTTCCATCCGGGCTAATTGCTACTGAACTAACCCGATCTGAATGAGCATCGAGAGTATATTCCAACTTCCATAGTTGTCTGACTTTTCTTTTAGTCTTTTTGCTCCCCGGCCAAAACAGGATTTCCTCACCGAAATGCTTTACTAAGGGTATCTGACCTTTCAGGACTGGATTACTTGATAATGTTTGGTCGATGAATCGCTTAATCGTATAACTGCTAATCAATTCTCCTGCTGGATGTAACTCGGGATCGAGGGCATCTAATAAAACTTTAGTCAAAACCCCTTGTTCTCTCGTTCCCAAGGCAGTTTTGTCATCCCGAGAGGCAGCTATTAAGAGGCGATCGCCCCCAGAGAGCCAATCTTTCAACTCGTCCTCAGTCAAAAAATTCAGTAACTCTCCACTGTGGCAGCAGTCCAGCCAAACAATCTGCTTTTTCACCTTGCTTTGCAACAATCTTTGCCGCAACCAAGTTAGGGAAACCCCCCAGTTATCCCCTCTGGGATTGGCATCGCTCGTTCCCAAAAATCCTTCATACCCAGCGCCTTCCTCCCGGCATGGCGCTCGAAAGCCATGTCCGGCAAAAAATAGCAGCGCCCCTTCTGGTGCCTGATTGCTATCGGTAGGGAAAAGTTCGGCAATAGCTGCCTCTAGTTCGTTTTTTTTCAGCAAGTCTTTCTCGCCAGCGGGCAAAAGTCTGACATTCCACAAGTGCCCGCCAGAGGTTTCTAGGCGATTCGCAATTTTTGTAGCATCCGAATGCGCGATCGTTAAGTCTTTGGCTGCGCTAGTTGTCAAAGACTTCAGCAAAAGATAACGATTAATGCCAACGGCTAGAGCTTCCCATTTCATCTGAGGCTACTCCTTTGTCAACGACTATATCCAAATTTCACAATTAGGGATTTCCAAATCAATATTTCTCTCTCGCTTCCCCGTAGGACAGGCGTCCCACCTGTCTCTAGCTAGGCACCGGACTCAATTTCCACTTTTACCGTCATTGCCGTAACTCCAGAATCAAATTATATTTTGGTAGCGACACTTTAAATTATAGCTATTAGCGCTTCTCAAATTTATGTGAGGTTTCTGGGGCGAAGCATCCCAATATGGAAACTCTGGTTCGGAGCCGAGATAGTTGCTCTGATGCTGTCGCCCCTAAGTTTTCGTTCATTACAATTAGTATATAGCGTTTCTCAAATTTATGTGAGGTTTCTGGGGCGAAGCATCCCAATATGGAAACTCTGGTTCGGAGCCGAGATAATTGCTCTGATGCTGTCGCCCCTAGGTTTTCGTTCATTACAATTTGACAAACGCCTTAGATTAGGATTGAATTGGGAATCGAAGCTTGATGAACAATGACTATTGGGCTCCTTTCCGGCAAGCGCTGGTAGGTTCGTATTTGTTGGTTCCGAGCCATCGGAACTCGATTGCGGGTCATTGGGACTCGGTTGCGAGCGATCGCTCTTCGGTTCCGCGCCATCAGCATTTGCTGTTTGCGCGCTATGGGTATTTGGTTAGCGATCGTCGATATTTGTAGTTCGTTCATCATCTATATCCTTATCTATATCTGTTTGGCGATCGTCATTTGCATTCCCGTAGGACGGGCGGAACGCCTGTCCCCGACTCAGCTTGCATTCCCACATTATATCGCGGTAAAATTACGCTTGTCCCTGACTGAGATGGCGGACAGCTCGTGTCACCCGTCCTACGGTAGATTATTTGTAGTTTGGATCTGGTAACGAAACCCAACAAATACCCGATCGTTAACCAATCCCGGATGCCCCCAACCTCCCTTAAAAAGGGGGGTTGGGGGGATCCAACCTACTTACAGCGAAATAGGCATTGGTATTGATTATATAAAACGACTTGCAAGACAGTCCCATCCTACGGCAAAACTTTAAGCCTTGTCAAAAGACAAAATCATATAGCGAATCAGACCCAAACGGCCTGCCAACTCGGTCAAAAAGCTGATTCGTTCTTCCTCTTTCAATCCTCGCTTACGCTGAAGGCTTCGTATAGCTGGGTAAGTGGGGATAGTATTAATAGTAATGTCCTCTTCCAGGCGAGAGAAAAAACCAGTCTCTCGCGCAAGGTTGCGATAGTTGGCTAAAGTAAAATCACCGTTAACAGTTCCAAAAACTTCACTTACCGAAGATTGAAACAATGGTTCGGTAAGCTGAATAAATGGTAAAGTCCAAGCTTGGGGAACGAAATCGGATAGCGCCAAACTTCCGGGAGATTTCAGCACCCGCTGCGCTTCCTTGAAAAATCGCTCTCGGCTGGGAAAGTGGAAAATACATTCTACAGCGATAACAGCGTCGAAGGAAGAATCGGCAAATGGTATTTCGCAGGCATCGGCGCAAACGAACTCGACTTTATTATTATTGCGGGGCTGGACTAGCTCTCGGGCGCGGGCAAGCTGGCGATCGTCGATATTCAAGCCTACTAATTCCAAATTGGAGAAGCGATCGCAGAGACTGGCAAGATTACCGCCGAAACCGCATCCTACTTCTAAAATTCGCATTCCATCCTTGAGCTTGGCAGCATCGCAGACTCGGCGAGACAGCTCCTCCGCTGCCCGGGCGAAGTCGGCGATAGAACCATCAGCAGCGGCTGGGTTGCCCCAATAGCCCCAATGGACGTGGAACCCAAATGCCTCTATAACTTCAGCGTCTCCTTCGCGGATTTTTTCTAGTAGCCCGTCAAAATAGGGCAGATTGACATTGAATTCAGCCATAATTCAGAAGTTTATTAGTTTTGAGTTTTAAGTTTTAAGTTACTAGCTTGAGAGTTTTGAGTTTTGAGCTTTAAGTTTTGAGTTTTAAGTTTTGAGAGCGATCGCAAGGCTTAGGTGCTACGCGGATTTAATCTAACTAAAAACTCAAAACTCAAAACTCAAAACTCAAAACTTAAAACTCTCCAGAAAGTCCTTTCGAGGCCAACCATTCTGGATTAAACAAGCGCGATTGGTAGCGAGAGCCGCCATCGCAGAGAACCGTAGCAATAGTATGACCGGGGCCGAGTTTTTTTGCCAAAGCCACTGCAGCGCCGACATTAATCCCCACCGAGCCGCCCATAAATAGACCGTCTTTTCTAAGGAGCTGATAAATAACTCGCAAAGCTTCTCGGTCGTCGATTTGGATAGCATCATCTATAGGCGCGCCCTGCATATTAGCCGTAATGCGACTATTACCAATACCCTCGGTAATCGAACTGCCCTCTGGTTTAATTTCGCCGGTTTTGACATAACTATAAAGACCGCTGCCCATTGGGTCGGCGACCACGCATTTTATCTGGGGATTTTTTTCTTTAAAAAACAGAGCTGCTCCGGCGTAGGTGCCGCCAGTGCCCGTGGCTGACACCCAAGCATCGAGCTTGCCATCGGTTTGCGCCAAAATTTCTGGGCCGGTGGTCTCGAAATGGGCTTGGCGGTTGGCTAAATTATCAAATTGATTCGCCCAGATAGCATTATCCATCTCTTCCGCCAGTCGGCCAGAGACTTTAACGTAGTTATTGGGATTTTTGTAGGGAACTGCAGGTACGGTCATAACCTCTGCACCGAGCATCTTTAAAGCATTTATTTTTTCTTGGGACTGCGTTTCGGGAATAACTATCTGGCACTTATAGCCTTTAGCATTGCAGATATGAGCCAGACCGATGCCGGTGTTGCCAGCAGTTCCTTCCACCACCGTGCCCCCCGGTTTGAGCAAGCCCTTTTCTTCCGCATCTTTAATAATATATAGAGCTGCCCGGTCTTTGACGGAGCCACCCGGATTGAGAAATTCTGCCTTACCCAGGATTTCGCAGCCGGTCTCTTCGCTAAAACTGGTGAGGCGGATTAGGGGCGTATTGCCAACCGCGCCCACAAAGCCATTTTTAATATCCATTACTAGATTCTCGGTTTCGTCTTATGCGCGCAAAAGAGCCTGACGTTTTGCTCTAGCAATCCGTCAGGCTCTAGTATTGTATCGGGTAGTTGGCTCTTTCCTCCTTCCCCCTTCCCCCTTTCGGGAGCCCTTCGGGAGGGGAGGGGTGGGAAGGGCGGGAAGGACTGAGGAAAATTCTCCCCACACTCCCCACACTCCCCACACTCCCCCCTTCCCTCTTCCCCTTGTACCCCAGTCTCGGGGTCCCATTGTCTCTTTACTTATTCGGTTGCGGAGTCATGCGCAGGTAAGGCTTAACTACTTCATAGCCTTTGGGGAATTTCTGCTTCAACTCTTCTGGGTCTTTGATGGAGGGGACAATAACGCAATCCCCGCCGTCTTTCCAGTTGACTGGGGTCGCAACGCTGTAATTGTCGGTCAGTTGCAGAGAGTCAATCACCCGCAACAGTTCGTCAAAGTTGCGTCCGGTGCTGGCGGGATAGGTGATGGTCAAGCGCAGTTTCTTGTTGGGGTCGATGATGAAAACCGTCCGCACCGTCAAGTTCTGGAGGGAGTTGGGGTGGATCATGTCGTAGAGGTCGGAGACCTTTTTATCTGGATCCGCCAGGATTGGGTAGTTGACGGTTACCTTCTGGGTTTCGTCGATATCTTTAATCCAGCCGGCGTGAGATTCGGCGCTATCCACGCTCAGGGCAATGGTCTTGACACCGCGCTTTTGGAATTCCGGCTGAAGGCGAGCGACTTCGCCAAGTTCGGTGGTGCAGACAGGGGTAAAGTCTGCGGGGTGGGAGAATAGCACTACCCAGCTATCTCCAGCCCAGCTATAAAAGTCGATGTCTCCTTGGGAGGATGCTTGGGTAAAGTTGGGTACTGTGTCGCCTAAACGAAGGGCCATAGATAATATCCCGTATCTTTAGTAACAAAATTTTGTTTACAGGGGGGATTCTGGCATAAAACTACAGCAACCCTATTTACCTTTAGATCTTCTTCAGAATTCATGGCTCCGACTTATGCATTCTATTAGGATTGATGATTGTTTTTGATTTTTGTCGGAAGGATTCGCCGTGTTTGAATTGCTGTATTCCCCGTTCCAAATGCTGCATTATCTAGTTCAGGCCATATTGCAGGCGATCGCTCCCTTTTTGGGGCCGATTTGCTTTGTTATGGCTTGGTTGTTGACGATCTTGGTGGGTTGGAGTATTTGGGGGGCGATCGCTGCCACTGTAGTTAGAGCGAAAGAAATGCACCAAATCCCCTGCGCCTACTGCCAGTTTTTTACCAACGATTATCGCCTCAAGTGCCCGGTACGACCGACTATCGCTCTGACAGAAGAGGCGATCGGCTGTCCCGACTATCGGTTCCATCAATAACCCCTACGGCTTGGGTGTAGGGTGTGGGGTGTGGAGTGTAGGGAAATCAGAGTCAACACCCTACCCTACGGCCGATGCTCTAAGAGTCCATTTGCAACAAAACTTTCAAAACTCCCCGCTCCTGGGCGCGTTCAAAAGCGGCGAGACCTTCGCTGAGAGGATAGCGAGCTTGGATTAGGGGCTCGACATCTACTTTATTCTCTGCTAGAAGCTGGAGCGCCGGTTTAAAAGGGCCACAGCGAGAGCCAATGAGGGTAATCTCGTCAACCACCAGAGAGGAAGCATCGATGGAGAGATTGCCAGCGTAGGTACTCTTGAGGACGAGAGTGCCTCGGGGGCGCAAAGCACGACGGGCGATCGCAAAACCCTCTGGATTGCCGGTACATTCCACTGCTACGTCAAAAGCTCTATCTTTAACTGCATCTGCCTTCCCGGTCTTAATCCCTCGCGCTTCGAGATTGGCCAATTTCTCCCGATGTCGTCCTATTGCCAGCAAGTCGCAGCCAGTTAGCGCCAGAGTTTGCGCCACCAACTGCCCCAACTTGCCATCCCCTACTACCAGGACTCGCTCCTGCTCCCCTAGAGGCACCTGTTCCTGAATTTCCAAGGCCGCCGCCAACGGTTCGGTAAAAGTTGCCACATCTGTTGGCACGTTATCTGGTATAGGATGCAAGTTATCGTAAGGCAAAGTTAAATACTCGGCAAAAGCGCCATTACGATTGACAATACCGAGAATGGTACGATTTTCGCAGTGAGTTGGAATGTTTTTGAGGCAAAAGCGACAATGGCCGCAAGCCGCATTGATTTCTCCGACAACGCGCCGGTTAATCAAATGTTCCGGCCCGGCTTCGACGACCCCCGCGAATTCGTGACCCAATATGCCCGCGTAGGGATAGTAGCCTCTAAGCAGCTCTAGGTCTGTGTTGCAAACCCCCGCACGCAAGACCCGCACCAATGCTTCCCCCGGCGGGGGTTCCGGTACGGGCAGGTTAGAGCGCAATTCTAGTTGCTGGTTTTCTAGCCAGATTCCTTGCATAGTTTGCATATTTTTCTCGGTTTTGCAGAATCGAATATTTATATTATAGGGCATGGGGCATAGGGCATTGGGCAATAACTGGGGTGTGGGGTGTGGGGTGTGGGGTGTAGGAAAAAGAAATAAATACACCCTACACCCTAAATAAGGGCATGTTCGCATTGGGCATTGCCAAAAAATTTTAAGCTTTAAGTTGTAATTTTGAATTTTTGTGGTTTAAATCTTAAAAGGGCAAGATACTTCGCCACAGAAGGCTATGCAGGCAAGCGACAATATCGTGCAATATCGTTCCCAATGCCCAATGCGAACATGCCCAATGCCCGATGCCCGATGCCCCATGCCCCATGCCCCATGCCCAATTTCCATTTTAATATGAAATTCCTTAAAGAATATGGTGCCAGCTTGTTTAATCGTGAGTTTATGCCGACTGCCTTGCGGGTCGCTTTAGTGGTTGGCTCGGTGTTGTTTGCAATTAACCACGGCACGGCGCTAGTTAAGGGAAATATGACCCGCGATCGCTGGATTTCAGCAGTCCTAACTTATTTGGTTCCCTATGCAGTCAACATTCACGGCCAATATGCGAGCAGCTCTCGCCAGCGCCGATCTATATAGCTTTCAGCAGTCAGCATTCAGCAGTCAGCTTGAGCGTCTTTTGCAATTTTAAGCAAAAAGCGCGTTTTGATTCTTATCCTAACAATAGGTAGTGCTATAGGTAAAAATGGCAAAACCTAAAAAGTTAAGCATTCCCACAGCTCTCAGCTCTCAGCTCTAGCTGACTGCTGACCGCTGACCGCTATGAATGCCCGATGCCCAATTCCGCTCTTCCCAATTCCCTAGGTAACCAAATGAAAATCTGCCGAATTGCCAAAATATGTGCCTGGTGGCTTGGCCTCATTTTTTCCGTAACGCCGCCATCTTTGGCAGTGGAAACGTCGCCAAAAATAGCACCATTGCGCCCTGTTCTCAGTCCGGAGCTAAACGAGATCGACGAACTCGATCGGATAAACAATATAAACTTAGCTTTGCCCGGGTTAATCGGAGAGTCTTTACCGACTCAAAGAATTTTGGAAGAATTAGCAAAAGCAGATGTAGTTTATCTGGGAGAAATCCACAATAGTGCTTCCGACCATGCCGCCCAGATGGAGATTATCGAAGACCTGCATCGGCGCAATCCTAAAATAGCGATCGCGATGGAAATGTTCCAGCGTCCCTATCAAGAAGCTATAGATGAATACCTATCCGGCGAGTTAACGGAATCGCAACTGTTAGAGGAAACCGAGTATGAAACTCGCTGGGGTTTTCCCTGGGAATACTACGCGCCAATACTGCGCTATGCAAAGAAAAATCAATTGCCAGTATTGGCCGCGAATACTCCCAGAGAAATAACTAAAAAAGTTGCCAGAAATGGATTGGATAGTCTAACTAGCCAAGAAAGGCAATGGATTCCGCCATTTCAAGAGATTCGCACGGATAACGAGGGTTACCGCGACCTAATCCGCGAAATATACGACCAAATCCACCAAGGTCATGGGGGCAGTGGAAACTTCGATAGATTTTTTCTAGCGCAAGTGCTTTGGGACGAAACTATGGCAGAGGCGATCGCTTCTTTCATAGCAGAAAAACCAGACTATCAAGTAGTAGTCTTAGCCGGTCGAGGTCATATTGTCTATAACTATGGCATTCCCAGCCGGGTGGCCAGACGCCTTAAGGAGGAAGGCTTCCTACAGCGGACGGTATTCTTCTCTACTGAAACCGATTTTCCCTCGCGAAATTCTCAGCCAGCGGCAGACTTTATTTGGCGTTATAAAGAATAAGATATAGCAATCTTTGCCTTGCAATAATACTAAAACTCAGAACCCCGGTTTTTTGAAAAAACCGGGGTTCCTCTCATATAGTGAATAATATCAAATCTGCTCTTTGCGATCGCCATTTGCTGAACACCTCGCACGCTGATAGGAAAGTGTTGCGATCGCTATGCAGCAAACTCAAACAGAGAAGCTTCCATAGCGCGACTTGGGCTTCTATTTTCCCAAACAATTTCCTGTAGGCGCTCCGCTGTCTCTGGCGAAAAAAAACGCTCCCCCGTTTCCAGGCAGACCCTAGCCGGTACATTTTCAACAATAATCAATTTCCCATTGTACTCTAGGGTGTAAGTGACCTTTTGTTCGGCAATCGTTTCTTTCCAAATATCATTCATCGTTGGGCCTCCTAATCTTAAAGTCAATCCAAAGTCTTGGGGCTGGCTCGTAGAGAGTAATAATTTTCAAATTGGGACGAGATGGGTAACTACACTGGACGTGCAGAGGTCTATTTGCCCTCGTGAATCCGAAAATCAAGCAGCTCGGTCCATATTTATCATTAGGATAGTCTTCGATTATCTCGCCACTTGCAATGGCTTCGGTAAGTTCTCGAACGCGAATCGCACGACGAATGCCTTGCTCCAAGGCGTGTTCGGACAACTCAAATCGTTTCTGTTCAATTTTATCACGGATTTGTTCGATCATTTTGAGCGTTTGTCATTTTGGTTACTTACTTATAATATGCAGGGCTTGCTGTATAAATCTAAAACCCAAGTTTGGTAAGGATTTGAGGCTGTTTTATAGCCGGGAAAGTGCAATAAAATCGGCCTCACGCTTCGGAAAATCCTTGCACGTTATTTTTAGGGGACCCTTTGTGGCTATTTCCGGCATTACGGGCGATAAGCCTCGGGACTGCATCCTCCCTCCCGATTCTCGCGGTCCTGCGGGGCTTTTCGGGTCTTTCCCTACTATTTTCCGGCCTTGTAGCCCAAAAACCGGCTCTCTCAGAATTATTATTCAGCAATCCCTGCTTAGGTCGTATGTTTTCTGTTGTTTATACGCAATGTACCTTGTTTTATTTAATCCAGTTTTTAATTTATCATAAGACCGAAATTCCTTCCTCGTCCCAAGGCGATCGCAGCATTCTGACCGCCAAAGCCAAAACTCAAACACAAAGCATTCCTCACCGCAAGCCGACGCGCCACCCGCACCAGATCCAAATCAAACTCCGGCTCCTCGCAGCCGACGCAAGGAGGCAGAATTCCATCTTGCAAAGCCATCAGACAGAAAGCCGCACCCAAAGCCCCAGAAGCTCCGAGGGTATGACCTGTTGCCCCCTTCGTAGAACTTAGGGGCACACCTTGAGGAAAAAGCATTTGAATCAAGTGCGCCTCAGATCGATCGTTAAGCTTGGTGCTAGTGCCGTGGGCGTGAATATAGTCAATATCCTTAGTAGAAAGATGGCTGCGATCGAGACATTGCCGAATAGCAGTCAGAGCAGCTTTTCCTGCTGGCTCCGGTACGTTGCCATGATAAGCATCTGCAGTAAAAGCAAAACCCTTGATATGGCCATAAACCCGAGCCGATCTGCTTTTGGCCAATTCCGCAGATTCCAAAACAAAAATCGCACCTCCTTCTCCCAACACCAATCCTTCTCGACGCCGGTCGAAAGGATAGCAACCTGTTTTGGCTAGGGCTCTCATTTGACGAAAACCGGCCAGAGTCAGCGGAGTTATCGGCGCTTCTACAGCACCAGCGATCGCGCAAAAGCATTCGCCAGTTTCTATCAGTTCGCAAGCCCTGGCGATCGCCCATATCCCCGTAGCGCAAGCACCCATCGGCGCAAGCACCGGCCCGGTAGCTCCCACCAGACGTGCAACTGCGATCGCCCCTGCATTAGGCAAATTGTCCAACCATAAAAGCTGCTCCGGCAGGCTTTCTTCCCCCAAATTATTCTCTTGCTTTTGGTATAGTTGCCCTACCTCTTCCCAATATCCCTGGGAACCCCGGCTAGAACCGATCGCCACTCCAAAATCTGGCAGGGGCAGCTTTAAACCGGCATCTTTAATTGCTGTTTTTGCCGCCAAAGTAGCTAAATTCTTCACCGAAGCGGGAATCGAGCCAATCGGCGCTAGAGGTCGCGGTTCTAACTCTGGAAAAGGTTGCTGGAGCGAGATAGCCGAATCCCCAGCCAGAAGACGCAACCAAGTTGCCTCCAAGCTTTCGCCCAAGGCCGAAATCAAACCAATACCAGTGACAGCTATTTCCAAAGGAGGGAATGGGGCATTGGGCATTGGGAATTGGGCATTGGGAGACTTTTAAGTTTTAAGTTTTGAGTTTTAAATTAAATAATTGTATTTCAACCAGGATTTACCCATAGGCTCTTTATGTAGCAGCACCGGATGTCATACGGTACATTGCGGATGCGCCTAGCGCAAACGACTCTATAAGAAAGCCTAACTCCTCAAGACTTAAAACTCAAAACTAAAAATTCAAAATTCAAACCTCTCTATGCCCGATGCCCAATGCCCGATGCCCGATGCCTATTAATTCTTCAGATTTTCCAAACCATCAATGACGGTGGCAGACTCGATGCGATCGCCCTGTTCTATCTCGTCAACCACATCCATACCTTCCGTCACATAGCCAAAAACGGCATAGTTGCCATCCAAGAAGGGCTGAGCTGCCAAAGTAATGTAAAACTGCGACGAAGCCGAATCCGGTGCTTGGGATCTGGCCATTGCCACCGCGCCCCGACTATGTTGCAACTGCGGCGCTTTGCCAATCCCAGCCATCTGGAATGTTTGGCTGTAGATGGGAGTTTCTGCCCCTTCCGGCTTAATCTCCAAACAAATATAACGACGCTGACCCGTTTCTGGATCGACAAATCCCCCCGTCCCCAAGCGAGCTAAGGGGAAATCAGGGTCTTTGCCTTGGGGGTCGCCACCCTGAACCACAAAGGGTTTCGGATCCCGCACGACCCGGTGAAAAGCCAGTCCATTATAGATGCCTCGCTCGACGAGATCCACAAAATTGCCAGCAGTCATAGGCGCATTGGTGCCATCCACTTCAATCTTGATGGGTTTTCCTTTGACCTCCAGCACTACCGTAGCTTTTCCTTCTAACTTGGGTAATTCATCTATTTGCTGGCATCCGGATTCGGCCAGGGAAACCTGGGAGGCATCTTCTGCCTTGGGCTTCGAGGTAGATTGGGAGGCGACTCCATCAGGACTGCATCCCACAACAAGCAAAGCGATCGCGATCGTAAAAGACACAAAAGCGTGCCGCAGTTTCCAATCCATTTTTTATCTCTACATAAAATACAACCAGCATTGCTGAATCATCTGGAGGCCAGACAGTTCCGTCATAAAGGGCCATTTTTAAGATAGCGAACTGTCAAATTTTGAAAGTAAACCTCCCCGCTTTCCCTGTATAGCAGTAAGCCGATTCTCCGAATACGAAGCGATCGCCCATACCAGTAAGGCCCCTTATGAATTACTCCTTTACGAACTCCTATCCCAAAAATTAATAAGTCTTGAACTTTTGTTAAGTTCGCCCAAAATATTGCACCAAAAACCTCGTGCCCAAAATATTGCGCCCAAAATATTGCGCCCAAAATATTGCGCCAAAAATGTCAATATCAAAAAGCTTCTAGCTGTTGGATAATCAACTGTCCGGCTCTGTAGCGAGAGGGCCGGCGAGGCAAAACCCAACGAAACGATCGCTTTTGGCTTTGCCTCGCTGCGCCTCTCGCACAGAGAGTTATAGCGATATTTTTTCAGCCGATCGGCTTTTAGCTTTTCCAAACCACTAGAAACGCTTTTACAAACCTTCTAGGGGTACTTCTAGGAAGCGGGCCAGCTCTGCCCCCTGATTTTCCAATTCCGACAGAGGTAGGGGCTGTCCTACCCGAGTTAGGGGGATAGGATTGCGACCTTTAAGACGCAGATAAAGGGTGCGACGGGGATTGAGTCCTTCTTTGATTTCTACGCGAATGGCTTGAACGTCAGAAGTGGGATAGGTAATGTCAAGCTTGCGATTTTTGCCAGGAAATCCCCAGCGGAAAATGCGTACTTGACTGGTTTCCCGGTTAAATTCGTTATAGCCGCCCCCCACATCCCAGAGAATGGTAAGCCAAAGATAAAGGCCCAGTATAGTCCCGACTACCCCGTAAAATCCCATTGCTATCCCTTGGGGGATAAAGATAAGCTGACTGGGGTTGCTCAAGGGTAGGAGGTTGACTTGGAGATAGCTGGAAATGCCAGCCAGGAAAAAACCAGCAGCCCCCAAAGAAATAACGCTGGCCCACCAATAATTGCTGAGGCGGCGAGACCCAATTATCTGCTGTACCAGGACGCGATCGCCTAAGTTGGGTGTCGTGTTTGCCGTCATGGAACTCCTCTAAAGGTATATAAGCGCAGTATATAAGGGCTGCGCAGGCTCTGTATGCCCCTTTATCTCAAAAATTTTAGCCACAGGTTTGCTAAATTTATGTAAGCTGTGTATAGTTATGTTAAGTTAATGAAAAAGCTGGGAAAACTCCTAAAGCAAGACAAGTTAGGCGAAACAAAAGCATATGACAGCCGCTATTGGACTAACTCAGGAGCGAGGATGGTTTGACGTCCTCGACGACTGGTTGAAGCGCGATCGCTTCGTATTCGTAGGCTGGTCGGGCATATTGCTCTTCCCCTGTGCCTACCTGGCCATAGGTGGATGGCTCACCGGCACCACCTTTGTAACATCCTGGTACACCCACGGGTTGGCCAGCTCCTACCTCGAAGGCTGCAACTTCCTAACCGTAGCAGTATCGAGTCCAGCCAACAGCTTGGGACATTCCCTGCTGTTTCTATGGGGGCCAGAAGCACAATGGGATTTCGTGCGCTGGTGCCAACTCGGAGGTCTATGGACATTCCTAGCCCTACACGGTGCATTCGGTCTGATTGGCTTCTGCCTGCGTCAGCTAGAAATCGCCCGTTTGGTAGGAATTCGGCCCTATAACGCCCTAGCCTTCACTGGACCGATTGCGGTATTCATCAGCGTGTTCCTGATGTACCCCTTGGGACAGTCAGGCTGGTTCTTTGGAC
This sequence comes from Oscillatoria sp. SIO1A7, assembly GCA_010672965.1. GTDB lineage: Bacteria > Cyanobacteriota > Cyanobacteriia > Cyanobacteriales > Laspinemataceae > SIO1A7. The sequence goes on along the minus strand of JAAHFN010000024.1, from coordinate 145,347 downwards.
CATCGTTCGGGGTAGCCGGAATATTCCGCTTCATTCTCTTCTTGCAAGGGTTCCACAACTGGACCTTGAACCCATTCCACATGATGGGAGTAGCAGGAATCCTAGGAGGAGCCCTACTCTGTGCCATTCACGGCGCTACGGTAGAGAATACTCTGTTCCAGGATGGGGAAGGATCTAATACCTTCCGCGCCTTTGAACCGACCCAAGCAGAAGAGACCTACTCGATGGTTACGGCCAACCGATTCTGGTCTCAAATATTTGGGATTGCTTTCTCTAACAAGCGTTGGCTGCACTTCTTCATGCTGTTCGTGCCAGTAACCGGCTTGTGGTTCTGCTCGATAGGAATCGTGGGTCTGGCCTTAAACTTGCGGGCCTATGACTTCGTATCCCAAGAGCTGCGAGCTGCCGAAGACCCAGAGTTTGAAACGTTCTACACCAAGAACATTCTGCTCAACGAAGGGATTCGGGCTTGGATGTCTCCAGCAGACCAGCCGCATCAGAACTTCATCTTCCCTGAAGAGGTTCTGCCTCGCGGTAACGCTCTGTAAAGTTTTGGATTTTAGATTTTAGGTTTTAGGTTCTTATTGCATCTAAAATCTAAAATCTCCAAAATCTCACTAATTCATTGTTTCTTTGACGAAAAAAGAGGTTTTAGCAAGTGCAAACGTCTTTTGGCAGTGCAGTAGTTGGCGGACGGGACCAAGAAAGCACAGGGTTTGCCTGGTGGTCTGGTAACGCTCGTCTAATCGACCTATCCGGTAAGCTCCTGGGCGCTCATGTTGCCCATGCTGGCCTAATTGTATTTTGGACCGGAGCGATGACCCTATTTGAGGTCGCTCACTTCGTTCCTGAAAAACCCATGTACGAGCAGGGCGCAATCCTGCTGCCTCACCTTGCCACCCTCGGCTTCGGTGTGGGCCCTGGTGGTGAAGTGATCGATACCTTCCCCTACTTTGTGGTTGGTGTTCTGCACATCATCTCCTCTGCAGTCTTAGGTCTTGGCGGTATCTATCACGCCCTTCGCGGTCCAGACACCCTGGAAGAATACTCTGAATTCTTTGGGTATGACTGGAAGGACAAGAACCAGATGACCAATATTATTGGCTACCACCTCATTCTTTTGGGATGTGGCGCTCTGTTGTTGGTCTTCAAAGCCGTATTCTTTGGCGGAGTCTATGATAGCTGGGCTCCCGGTGGCGGCGACGTGCGCGTGATTACCAATCCGACTCTCAACCCCGCTATCATCTTCGGTTATTTGCTCAGCGCTCCCTTCGGTGGCGATGGCTGGATTATCGGCGTCGATAATATGGAAGATATCATCGGCGGTCATATCTGGATTGGACTGATCTGCATCGGTGGCGGCATCTGGCACATCCTTACCCGGCCTTTTGGTTGGGTGCGTCGCGCCTTCATCTGGTCTGGAGAAGCTTATCTCTCCTACAGCTTGGGCGCTCTGTCTATGATGGGCTTGATTGCTGCGGCTTTCGTCTGGTTCAACAACACTGCTTATCCTAGCGAATTCTACGGTCCGACTAATGCTGAAGCCTCTCAGGCTCAAGCTTTCACCTTCTTGGTTCGCGACCAACGCTTGGGTGCTAATATTGGTTCTGCTCAAGGTCCAACTGGTCTGGGTAAATACCTGATGCGCTCTCCCACTGGCGAAATCATCTTCGGCGGTGAAACCATGCGCTTCTGGGATTTCCGTGGCCCCTGGCTGGAGCCCTTACGCGGTCCCAATGGCTTAGACCTCAGAAAGCTCAAAAATGATATTCAGCCCTGGCAAGTTCGCCGCGCTGCTGAGTATATGACTCACGCTCCCAACGGTTCTATTAACTCCGTGGGTGGCATTATCACCGATATTAACGGTTTCAACTACGTTAATCCCCGAGCCTGGCTTGCTGGCGCTCACTTCATTCTCGGCTTCTTCTTCCTGGTCGGTCACCTCTGGCACGCCGGTCGCGCTCGCGCCGCTGCTGGTGGTTTTGAAAAAGGTATCGATCGCGAGAACGAGCCAGCAATGTCAATGCCAGATTTAGACTAATCGGACTAATCGGCAATTTTTAGCAATGAGTTTGGCGAGCGATCGTCACTCATAAATATCAAAGACTAGACTCCTGTAGCTTGCAGGAGTCTTTTTTTATAATTTGCACGCCCTAAGACTAATTGCCGTTCGGGCTCAGGACGAGCGCCCGAACGGCGGATAAAGGTCGTTATTTGTTGCAGCTTCATACAGAAATGATATAAGACGGCGAACGGACAAGGGCAAACAAGGGCGAGAAAGCGGGGTCTGAGGTGCGAGGTTGAAAAACAACAGATAATAGCTGGTGGGGAAACGCTCCACCAGCTATTATCTGTTTTCGTATTGTAATATACGGAAATATGCATGTTTCTTAACTTCCTTTATCGGGTTTCTTATCCGTTCCTATTTTTATGCCGATAGCTCTTGACATCAGTTTTTTCTCTGCTATCTTCAGAATCAAGAAGGGTTAATCTCTCTCGAACCCATGCGCGAAAAGGTGACTTGCGACGCAAAACAATCGCGAGGAAACCCTTATTTGGTCGGAAAACAGCGGTCCAATTACTCCTTACTTGCAAAAGGCTAGGGATGGCTTCAAGACAACAGTGCATCGCTCTCAAACAATCGCCCAAAGCCTTGGAAACCAATGGTTCCAAGCCAGAAGAAGGCGCGCGATCGATACCCATCGACAGGCTTTTTTGCCCCAAACGCCAACCCAGGCGCTATTTCGATGGGGAAGCAATGCAGGTCTTTACACAAGATTCTCAGTCAAGCACAGCCTTATCTTGGGAAAAATTACAGCGAACCCAACCTCAGTTAACCCCTAAGCAGTTAGAACAGTATCTCAAAGAAGCTAAAAGCCTCGTTAATTGCTACAGTAACTTCAACAATACTGAATTTTAAACCTCAAAAGTTTTAATTTATTTTAAAATAATTTTGTTTGAGGAAATATAAATTAATGTTCTTTTGTTCGCTATCGAAAACCTTTAGACAATTATGAATAATATCTCATCAGAACAATCCTCTTTTTACAGAGCAGTCCAGGACATGGGATTGTTCTTGTTTATTTGGGTAGGCCAACTTGTTGCTGCTACTGGATCTGCCATAACTGGCTTTTCGATGAATGTTTGGGTTTATGAGTACACAGAATCTGCTATTCAATTTGCGTTGATTAGTGTTTTTGCCACGCTTCCCTTCGTGTTGCTCGCTCCTGTGGTTGGAATTGTAACAGACCGCTGGAACCGCCGCTGGATTATGGTCATTAGCGATCTCTGTGCTACTTTAGGGATTTTGGTCTTAGGTTTATTAGTACTATATAGTCATCTAGAACCCTGGCATGTCTATGTTTTTAACACCCTGGAAGCGACTTGTGCCGCTTTTCAAACCACAGCCCTGTTTGCTTCTATTAGCTTACTTGTATCAAAAGAAAATTGGGGTCGAGCCAATGGTTTAATGAGTTTTTTAACCGGTATGGCGAGAGTTTTGGGACCGCTTCTCGGAGCAGTAGTTCTCGACTGGATTCACGTCCAAGGCGTATTATTTTTACAGATGGGTTGCCTCGCGATCGGAATTTTGCCCCTGTTAGTAGTTACCTTTCCTAATCTGAAAATAGAGGACAAAACCACTGAAAGTTCTTATATCGCAGATATGTTATTCGGTCTCAAGTATCTCAAAGCATATCCAGGGTTAGTGGGAATCATGCTGATTTCCAGCTTCACCTTTTTTCAAATGGGTTCGATTAATGTCATCACAACTCCCTTAGTAATAACAGTCGCTTCTCATGATATTTTGGGCCGCATTCTGTCCTGTTTTGGGGCAGGTACTATAATTGGTAGCTTGGCGATCGCCTTTTGGGGAAGCCCAGAGCGCTACATGAAGGCGATTTATAGCTGTATGCTCGTGAATGGAATGTTGCTCGTGTTTGCGGGTTGGTCGTCATCTCTGGTTGTTTTTACCATTAGTATTACCCTATTTACTATGATTCGCCCGGTGCTTTATACCTTCTGTCAAACTATTCTCCAAAATAAGGTTGACCTCAACATCCAAGGTCGAGTATTTTCATTAAAGTCGGCATTAGATGCGATCGCAGTACCTGCGGGTTTTGTAATTGTCGGACCCCTAGCGGAGAAAGTTTTTGAACCCATGATGATGTCAGATAGTCTTTGGGCAAACCGGATTGGAACTTTCATTGGCATGGGAGTGGGTCGCGGTATGGGACTTTTACTAATACTGTTAGGCGGCGTGACTTTGTTGGTAACTTTGTTGGCCAGTTGGTATCCCCGCTTGCGATTACTAGAAACAGAGTTGCCCGATGCTGTAGATGTTGAAGACTGGAGGATTGAACCAGCTCTCAAGGAATCGACAACTATTGACAATGCTTCCCTGGCGAATTAATAATATGAAAATAGCCTTTGCTGATTATCCCTACATACCAGCAGAACCCCCGAAATCGGGAGCTGTTCGTTTAGTTTCCTATGCCTTGGCTCGCCGTTTGGTTCAGCTTGGGCACGAAGTGCTGTTTTATGGTGCTAAAGCACCCCATCATCAAACCGATGAATATGTGGAAGAAGGGATCCGATATCGGAGAATAAAAGCTTCCTGGATTGATTCGCTGTTAGAGCCTCTCAACTACCTCGATGAGTGGAATTTATCAAATCCTCAACGCCCATTCTACGCTTCAAAATGGTTTTTCTGCGCTGCATATCGGAAAATGGTTCGCGATATGCAGCAACAGCAGTGTGACGTGATTCACCTGCATGTTGCCTTTCAATTTGTGCCGCTGATGCGTGCTTTTAATCCTCAGGCCAAAATCATTTTCCATGCTCACAGCGAATTACTACCGCAGTTCGATTTAGCATTCGTTGAACAGTGCCTCAGTTCAGCGGATTTAGTTCTCGGATGCAGCGATTATATCACTAATCAAGTCCGACAATATCTCCCGCACATTCCCTGTCAAACTCTTTACAATGGTGTGGATCTACATCGTTTTATCGTTCCAGATCGATCGGATTTTTCTCCCACGGTTCGCGAATCAACTCCCAAGCAAATCCTGTTTGTTGGCAGAATATCGCCGGAAAAAGGCGTTCACGTCTTAATCAATGCTTTTAACCGAGTTGTGTCTCGTTATCCCAACGTAGAGCTTAAAATAGTGGGTCCTGAAAATGCAGTGCTACTCTGGTATATTCCGAACAGGCAAGACCCAAAAGTGCGATCGCTCATGCCCTATTTTCGCGGCAAATATCGCCAGCTATTGCAACAGCAAATATCTAAAAATGCCGCTAATAAGGTCTTTTTTATCGGAAAAGTTCCTCACGCAGAGATTATCCAATATTATCAACAAGCAGATATATTCGTCTTTCCTTCAGTTTGGCAAGAACCGTTTGGAATGCCCCTTGTGGAAGCCATGACAATGGAATTACCGACGATCGCGACTCAAGGAGGAGCTTTTCCAGAAATTGTAGAAGAGGGAAAAACCGGACAATTGGTGGAACGAGGCGATGCCGATAGCTTGGCAGAAGCTATGCTCAATTTACTAGAAAACCAGGAGTTGAGGCTATCATTAGGTAAAGCTGGACGACAACGGGTATTAGAAAAATTTTCTTGGGATAAGTTGACTGACGATCTTCTTAGTTATTATGAGGTCTCCGCTAGAATTGGAAGTAGATAAAGGGTTGATGCAGGGATGCAACCAAGGGTAAAATAGCCGATCCACAAAGGCCAAAACAAGTTGCAAACATACAATAAGCCTAAAATGCTATGAAGTTTTGTTACAAAGTAAAATTGGTAGATAATAGATCCAATTAAAAGCTATGATGGAGCAAGGAAACGAGATAGTTGGTATGGATCGAAAAATTGAGCAACAAAACCTGAAGTTGGCCGTAGCTGCCACGTTTACAAGCGAACCGATCGCAGAATCACTATATTTTTGGAGTCAAAAGCTAGATTGGCCATTCCAGATCGAGTTTGCACCATACAACCAAGTTTTTCAAGAACTGCTTAACCCCGGTAGCCACTTAAATACAAATCGGGACGGCATAAATATAATTTTGCTCAGGTTACAGGATTGGCAAAAAAATCAACAGTCCTTGATGCCGACGGTAGAGACAGAAGAGAAAGAAACTATATTAAATGGTATAGAACGCTACATTTTGCCGGATAATTTAGAAATAGCTCATTTGAACCGCTACGAAACTGAGTATTTATATCAAGAAATTTTTATAGATAGGGCTTATTTAAAACACGGAATTACTCTGCAAGATTCAGCTTGTGTGATTGATATCGGAGCGAACATAGGTTTGTTTACTCTGTTCGTTCAACAGCAATGCTCTCAAGCTACTATCTATAGTTTTGAACCGGCCATACATGCCTTTGAAAAATTACAAGCTAATGCTAAGTTGTACTGTCCCCAGGCAACTGTTTTGAACTGCGGGTTGGGAGATAAAAATCAAGCAGCAACTTTCACGTTCTATCCTCATTCTTCGGTTTTTTCTAGTTTTGCTGCGGATACAACCCAAGATGAGCGGGCGCTGCGGGCGATTATTTTGAATATGTTACGCCGCTATAATGAATTAGATGAGGCGGCGCTTAATGCTGTGGCGGATGAATTTATTGCTGGCCGCATGGAACGGCAAACATATCGGGCGCAGTTACGCACTCTATCTAGCGTAATTGATGAATATAATATCGAGGAAATAGATTTACTCAAGCTGGATGCGGAAAAAAGTGAATTAACTATTCTCCAAGGGATTGAGGCCGGGCATTGGCCGAGAATAAAACAGATTGTTATGGAGGTACACGACCAAGATGGCGCTACTCTTGGTAGCGTCACGCAACTGCTTGAGGATAAAGGTTTTTCTTTCGTAGTGGAAGCAGAAACCTTGCTGGAAGGTTCTGGTTTGTACAATATCTATGCAACCCGTCCTGGGCAAAAACAATCTGCAAATGCTGGCGCATCACTCCAAAATGGAAATCAGATGGCAGAAACTGTCCGAGAACTGGGCAGCGCTTTGAAAGAAGCTGTTGCGAGATCGACAATACCCTATTTGGTTTGTTTGTGTCCGGCGACAGGCGAGGACAGGGCAGGCGGGGACAGGCTGGAAGAACAATTAATTTCTGAATTAAACGGGGTTAGCGGTTTATATTTGCTCGCTTCAAGGGAATTAGAAGCTACATACCCGACTGTAGATTATGAAGCTTCAAGTGGTAACGGCCATATACCTTATACTCCTACTTTTTTTGCTGCCCTGGGGACGGCGATCGCTCGGAAGCTGCGGGCGATCGCTTCTGTAGGCTACAAGGTTATCGTTCTGGACTGCGATAATACGCTTTGGAAGGGGGTTTGCGGCGAAGATGGCCCGGCAGGGATAACAATAGATCGATCGCGTCAAGCATTGCAAGAGTTTGTTGTGGAACAGCAGCAAGGGGGTAAACTAATTTGTCTTTGCAGCAAAAACAACGAAGAAGATGTATTTGCTGTCTTCGATCGCAATCGGGAGATGCCTCTGAAGCGCGATCGCCTAGTCTCTTGGCGCATTAACTGGCAAGCAAAATCTCAAAACCTCCAATCTTTAGCAGCAGAACTGAATTTAGGTTTAGACAGTTTTATTTTTATTGACGATAACCCCGTAGAATGCATGGAGGTGAGGGCAAACTGTCCTGAAGTCTTGACTCTGCAACTGCCAACCCAAGAGGATAGGATTGAGACATTTTTACGGCATATCTGGGCTTTTGACCAGTTGCAAGTCACCCAAGCAGATCGGCAGCGTACTGAACTATATCAACAGAATGTACGGCGATCGCAGTTTGAACAAAAATCTCTGAGTTTTACTGATTTCATAGCAGGACTTCGGTTAGAAGTGGAGATGGCACCAATGCAACCCCGAGAACTACAGCGGGTTGCAGAACTCACTCGACGCACTAATCAATTTAATTTAACGACTATCCGACGTTCGGAAGCAGAAATTAAAGAATTAGTTTCGTCTCCAGGGTGGGAAGCTTGGGTAGTGCAGGTGCAAGACCGCTTTGGCGATTATGGTATAGTTGGCTTACTACTATTTGAAATCGGGTCGGATGCGATCGCAACGGACAGTTTTTTGCTCAGTTGTCGAGTCCTCGGTCGCGGTGTAGAATATCAAATGCTGGCGAAATTGGGGGCGATCGCCCGGGAACGGGGACTGAGTTGGGTAGAAGTATATTATCGACCGACGGCTAAAAATCAACCTGCCCGAGATTTCTTGGAAAGTAGCGTTCGTAGCAAACACTTCAGCGTTTCTGAGGAAGGAAGCGCTGAAATGCTTCAGGAGAATGAAGGGGAATATTGTTTTAAGTTTCCCAGCGCAATGGCCGCGACATTTACATTTAATCCTGAAGAAACCCAGGTGGCGCCAGCGATCGCAGACAAGGCACCTGTAAGCACTAATAAGAATGGTAATGCGATCGCCAATATCCCCTTTGAAGAGATTGCTAACAGTCTCTACAACCCCGAAGAGATTCTCAAGCAAATTAAATCGTACTCGTTCCGTCCGCGTCCGCAGCTTGCTACCCCATTCGTGGCCCCGCGCACGCCCTTAGAACAAGCGATCGCGCAACAGTTTGCGGATGTGCTGCACCTAGATCGGGTGGGGGTCGATGATGATTTCTTGGAACTGGGAGGAGACTCTATCCGGGGGGCGATTTTAATCAATCAGTTGCAGAAAAAACTGAATGAAATAATCCAATTTGTAGTTCTGTTGGATAATCAAACAGTGGCGAAACTGGCCGCTTATCTGGAACGACACTATCCCCAGGCGATCGCTAACCTAAAAACGGGCGAGACCCTGGGAGAGGGAAAAACGGCGATCGCCCCAGTACCTCGACAAAAAATTAATTCCCAACATGTCGCGTATTTCCAGAATCTGATTCGTGCTAAACTCCCAATGGCGACAGGGAGGGACGGCCACTCCCAAAAAAATCCAAGAGCAATTTTTATTCTGTCTCCCTACCGCAGCGGTTCGACTTTGCTGCGGGTAGTCCTGGGAGGACATCCAAGATTTTTTGCACCGCCAGAGTTGGAACTGTTGGCATTTGATACCCTCAAAGAGCGAAAAGATGCTTTTGCCGGACGCTATAGTTTTTGGCTAGAAGGCGCTGTGAGGGCTTTAATGCAGGTTAAATCGATCGCGGCGAAAGAGGCGATCGCCATGATGGCTGAGTTGGAAGCGTCTCAAACTACTACTCAGCAGTTCTACCGCTTACTGCAAGGCGATCGCATCTTGGTTGACAAAACCCCCTCCTATACCCTAGATATAGAAACGCTACAGCGTGCCGAAAGCTGTTTCGACAATCCCCTCTACATTCATCTGCTACGCCACCCTTACGGTGTAATTCGCTCCTGCGAAGAAATTAAACTAGAACAGGTATTCTTTGTCGAAGAAAATCCTTTCTCCGGGCGCGAACTAGGGGAACTGGTTTGGCTGCTGGCTCATCAAAATATTATCAAATTTTTGCGGCAGGTTCCCCCGGAACGCCAATACCAAATCTGCTTTGAAGACTTGGTGCGGCAACCCCAAAGCACCGTGGAAAATCTCTGCAACTTCTTGGGCGTAGAGTTTCAGCCGGAAATGCTGGAACCCTATAAGGAAAAACAGCAGCGCATGACGGATGGGTTGACGGACATGTCGCGCATGGTGGGAGATGTGAAGTTTCACCAACATCAAGGTATCGATCCGCAAGTAGCAGAAAGTTGGCAGCAAGCAAGCCTCTTTGATGAACTTGGAGATGAAACTTGGCAGCTAGCAGAGTCCCTGGGGTACAAACCCAAGCCTAATGCTATCCCCCTGCTGCAAGAAGTACGAGGACTTGCGTCTTTTCCTCTGTCCTTCCCTCAGCAACGGCTCTGGTTTTTGGTCCAGTTGGAGCCGGATAGCCCTTTTTACAATATGTTTGAAGCCTTAACCCTGAAGGGTAGGCTCGACATATCGGCTTTGGAACGGAGTCTTAATGAAATTATCCGTCGCCATGAAGTGCTGCGGACTACTTTTATTACTGTTGATGGCCTGCCCCGACAGGCGATCGCGCCCCACTTGACTCTCACTTTGTCCGTCATAGACTTACCGAACGTAACGGCACAGTCAGCTACGGTCGATCGACTCATAAGAGAGGCTCAACTGCAACCCTTTGACTTAGAGAAAGGTCCGTTACTGCGCGCGACCCTCCTGCATCTGGAGTCGGAGTCTTACATACTGCTGCTGGCAATGCACCACATTATTGCTGATGGCTGGTCTCTGGGTGTTTTAATCGAAGAATTGTCTCGTCTTTATCAAGCTTTCTTGACGGACTCTCCTTCTCCTTTACCAGAACTGCCGATCCAATATGTTGATTTTGCCGTTTGGCAGCGGCAGTGGTTGCAAGGCCAGCACCTGCAAGGGCAACTTAACTATTGGAAAGAGCAGTTAGCTGATGCTCCGCCTTTGCTAGAATTGCCGACAGATAGACCCCGTCCTCCAGTACAAACTTTGAAGGGTCGCAGCGTTGCCTTTGCACTGGAGGAGGACTTGACTGCAAAACTGAAAACCCTCAGTCAACAGTCGGGTGCTACTCTGTTTATGACTTTGCTGGCATCTGTGGTAACTTTGCTCTACCGTTACAGCGGCCAAACTGATATCCTGGTGGGAACCCCGATCGCCAACCGAAATCAACAGGAACTCGAATCCTCGATCGGTTTCTTTGTCAATACTTTAGTCATGCGATCGCGACTTGAAAAAGCAGGCGGGGACGCCTGCCCCACCTTTGCCGAACTTTTGGCGGAAATACGACAAACGGCACTGTCTGCTTATGCTAACCAAGACGTGCCCTTCGAGCAATTGGTGGATGAGTTGCAGATATCCCGGAGTTTGAGTCATTCTCCTCTGTTTCAGGTGATGTTTGCTCTCCAAAATGCGCCCGTGAAACCTTTGTCTATGCCAGAACTGACGATCGCCCCCTTAGAGGTGGAAAATCTCCGCGCCAAATTTGACCTTACTCTGATGCTGTGGGAAGCTGAAACTTCCCCGTCTTCCCAGGGACAGGCGGGGACGACTGTCCTACGGGGGTTCTGGCAATATAATAGCTCCCTCTTCGATCGCGATCGCATTACCCGGATGGTGGGACATTTTCAGACATTATTGGCAGGTATTGTCGCCAACCCAGAACAGCGGATAGATGAGTTACCGTTGTTGACGACAGCAGAACGCCATCAGTTACTGGTGGAATGGAACGATAACCAGCGTCCCTATCCCGATGACAAGTGCATTCACCAGTTGTTTGAAGAGCAAGTGGCTCAAAACCCAGACGCGATCGCAGTTGTTGACGCAACTGAATCTCTAACTTATCGGGAATTAAATGTTCGGGCAAATCAACTAGCCCATTACCTGCAAAGCTTGGGCGTAACTACAGAAACTTTAGTGGGTATCTGTGTAGAGCGATCGCTCGCTACGATCGTGGGACTGCTAGGCATTCTCAAAGCAGGTGCTGCTTATGTGCCGCTAGACCCGGATTATCCGTCAGAACGTCTTGCGTTCGTGCTAGAAGACTCTAATGTTACCTTACTTCTCTCGCAGTCAACAGTCCTAGATCGGCTACCTCGCTCCTCATTACAGGTTATCTGCTTAGATCGAGACTGGTCGATCGTTTCACAGTACCCTCAGCAAAACCCCCGCATTCCTGTTAGCTCTAACAACTTGACCTATATTATCTATACTTCTGGATCTACAGGAGTTCCCAAAGGAGTTGCGATCGAACATCGAGGGTTGCTCAATCTAATTGCTTGGCATCAACGAGCGTTCTCAGTCACATCGGGCGATCGTGCAACCCAACTGGCCGGTCAAGCTTTTGATGCTTCAGGGTGGGAGGTATGGCCTTATCTTACAGTAGGAGCTAGTCTTTATATTGTTGACGAAGAAACCCGCCTCTGGCCGGAGAAGCTTCGAGATTGGTTAATTGCTAATGCCATTACTATTGCATTTATCCCAACACCACTGTTAGAAACGATGTTGGGGCTAGATTGGTCTGGTTCTGTAGTACCACGAACAATACTGACGGGAGGTGACAAACTCCACCATTATCCTTCAGCCTCAATTCCATTTGAGTTGGTTAATAATTACGGTCCTACGGAGAATACAGTTGTCACTACGTCTGGCGTTGTTCCAGTCCGAGAACAAAATAGCCATCCTCATAGTCATCCTCACATCGGTCGTCCAATTGACAACTGCTGCGTTTATATTCTAGACCCTCATCTCCAACCCGTACCAATTGGGGTTTGGGGCGAACTGTATGTGGGAGGATCTAGCTTAGCGAGGGGGTATTGGAATCGTCCAGATCTAACGAGGGAACGCTTCATTAACAATCCTTTTACTCCTGCTGAGAGACTATACAAAACTGGAGACTTGGTTCGTTATTTACCTGAAGGTAACATTGAATTTGCCAATCGATTGGATAACCAGGTCAAAATTCGCGGCTTCCGCATTGAACTATCAGAAATAGAGGTGGCTATAACTCAGCATCCTCTAGTGGGTGATGTGGTGGTGCTACTCAGAGAGGATCGACCCGGCATTAAATATCTAGCTGCCTATGTAGTTCCCAAACAAGACTATCTCAAGCCAGAGGATTTACAACAGTTCATCAAAAAGAAGCTGCCCAACTACATGGTGCCAGATTCATTCACTCTTTTAGAAGCGTTTCCCCTGACGCCCAATGGCAAAATAGATCGTCGCGCCTTACCCGTACCAGTTCTAGAGTCGAATACTGTTTATAGCGAACCGAGGACGGCAAATGAAGTTGCTTTAGCAAAAATTTGGCAAGATGTATTGGGGCTGCGTCAAGTCAACATCTATGACAATTTCTTTGCTTTAGGTGGAGAGTCTATTCTGGCTATGCAGATTATCGCGAGGGCCAATCAAATCGGACTCAAGCTAACGCCGAAACAAATATTTGCGCATCAGACGATTGCGGAACTGGCAGCAGTCGCCGTCACCAGGACTGCCAGTTCGGCAGAACAAGGAGTGGTTAGCGGATCCGTTCCCCTTACCCCGATCCAGCATTGGTTCTTTGAACAGCGTTCGCCAGAACCCGATCACTTCAATCAAGCTGTGATGTTAGAAGTCCCAGCAGACATTAAACCGGAATTGTTGCAGCAGGCAGTGCAGCAATTGTACCTGCATCACGATGCCTTGCGGTTGCGGTTCGTGGGGCAAGATGGAGGGTGGCAGCAGAGTCATGGCGATGGGTCGGTGACAGTACCGTTCCAAGTAGTTGATTTGTCAAATAGTTCTGACATTGAACGGCAGTTGTGCGACGAGGCCAATGCCGAACAACGGGCGATCGACCTTTCCCAGGGCCTGTTGATGCGGGTAACGCTATTCGTTAGTAGTAAAAACTTTAGTGTTTCCCCCGTTCGTTTGTTAATCGTGATTCATCACCTAGCGGTTGATGGCGTTTCCTGGCGGATATTGCTGGAAGATTTGTCCCTGGCCTATCAACAGTTAGAACGGGGAAAGGCGATCGAACTACCGGCGAAAACTACATCCTTCAAGGATTGGGCGGTTCTATGTCGCGAATATGCCCGAGAATCTCAACTGTATTCTGAGTTGGACTATTGGTTGCGTCCCGTGCAGTGGCCAATTGTACAGTTACCGGCAGATTATCCCGTAGGGCAGGCGTCTCCGCCTACCGCCCAAGCGGGGACGCCTGCTGTCAGTGCAAATCTAGTAGCCGATCGCGCAACAATATCTCGCACCTTGACAGAGGCACGGACTCGTGCTTTACTACAAGATGTACCATCAGCTTATAAAACTCAGATTAACGACGTGCTATTAACGGCTCTCGTACAGAGTTTTGAGCAGTGGACCGGCAGTACAATACTCTTGGTGAATCTGGAGGGACACGGACGAGAGGATTTATTTGCGGGAGTCGATCTATCTCGTACAGTTGGTTGGTTTACAAGTATCTTTCCCGTATTATTAGATATAAAAGAAATCGAGAATCCAGGAGAAGCCCTCAAATCAATTAAGGAACAATTGCGGCAAATCCCACAGCGAGGTATTGGTTATGGCCTCCTCCGTTATCTCAGTCCCGATGCAGGCGAACGACTGCGATCGCTTCCGGCACCGCAGGTCAGTTTCAATTATCTGGGACAATTTGACCAGATGGAGTTAGCTGCCGGATGGAAATACACCTCAGACGATACTGGAGATCTGCACAGTTTACAGGGACAGCGCAGTCATTTACTGAATGTAAATGGATTAGTAGCAGCGGGTAAATTGCAGTTAGAATGGCACTACAGTCAGAAAATTCATCGCGGGAGGACGATAGAGAATTTAGCAAATGCCTACATGAATGCTTTAGACAGACTGATAGACCACTGCTTATCATCAGAAGCTGGAGGTTATACACCATCCGACTTCCCAGAGATGCAGATGAGTCAAGCGGAATTAGATGAACTTTTGGAAGAATTGTAAATGAAGAATAGTAAATGAAGAATTGTAAATGGAGAAGAAGATATAGCGTTTCTCAAATTGATGTGAGATACCACCGGCGTTGCATCCCAATATGAGAATCCTCGTTTTACAGCAGAGATGGTCTTGGGGATGCTGTCGCCCCTACGTTTGTTTCTAGGGTCCGATCGTTTATTACACTTATTTGAGAACCGCTATATAAGAAATATTGGATTTCCGTGAAAATGCTATGCTAAATCTTAATTAGCAATTAGCGCTTATTAGCTAAAACTAGCAATCAATCATGGCATCAGTAGTAAAATTATTCGATCCGATCGCAAGAGAGAAGCAAAACGCTTCGGAAATATCTTGTGTTTCCTGTAACAGCATGTACAGGTCATGTAGAGTATTGCGAGAGTTTGTACTTTACTATTTTCCCTTGTACAATCTCCCGATGAGCGACTTCTTTAAGTTTTCGCCCATTTTAGGTTTCATCGAAGCACTGGTGTACGAAACAGACGAAGAAGTAGAACAACTTCAGCATAGCGGTTACGAACCAGATATGCCGTCACCTTGGTTCGCGAAGCAAAAGATAATCTTGGAAGTATTAGATGAAAAGAATCTGCGCCACTTTAAGGTAGAATCATACTTGAACAAGTTGGGAGAGTATTTTGAATTAGAGAGTCAATTATTGAGGGCGAAGCACGTCACTCATACTTTGATTACTCAAGCAGCAGAGTTGCGATCTTCCGACTATCGCGTTCTTCATTGTACCCTTTTGAAAATGTTGGGGTTAAATTACAACCAAGAGGAGTTGAACGAAGAGTTGAGCTTGATGTGGCCCCTGGAAGTGCTTAATGACATGGAAGACGATCTGATGTCATACAAAGAGGATGTCGAGGCAAAACATTACAACACTTACCGCATGTTTGTCAAGGTGTATGGAGAAAAGGCAGCATACTATCTCAAGCAAGATTTGTACTACTACGAACATTTATTTCATCAACAACTAGACCAACTGTCAGAGGTAAGGAAAGCAAGATTTAGAAAGGCGTGGGATGCTTATCGTTTGGATCATCCAGTACCTGTGATTCCCGAGCCTATTCTTGAGAATGAATAATAGGGACTTGGGAATGATGTAATGAAAAACTAATATACAATCCGGTTGAATGCTCGCACAAAAAATTTGGAATACCGTAGGACGGGCGTCCCGCCTGTCCGCCAGGGCTGGGGAGCTTACAAGGGTATGTTTTTTAGATTTGATATTTTCTAGGCGAATCGACGGCGTAGGGGCGACAGCATTCCAGAGATAACCTATTGCTAGAAAATAAAACCTTTGTATTGGAATGCTTCGCCCCAGAAAGCTATGAAACCCACCGACAACATCAAAAAAGAGGATTATAAAAAACATACCCTTGAAAGGGGCTGGGGAGGGACAGGCGCTCCGCCCGTCCTACGCAAGAATTAACTTTTTTAGGGGGATTAAACGGATTTGACATAAGGATGAGAATAACGATCGCATTCAAAGAGTACAATAGCTTTAAAACATCCTTTTGCTAACTTATACGAATCAAAATTCAAAATTCAAAATTCAAAATTCAAAATTCAAAATGGCGAGAGTCTTTGAGATCAAGAAAACAGCGGTATAATAAAAGAAATGAATCAACAGAAGCAAACAGAATTTTCGCAATTGCTAATCGAAGTGGGGCGGCAGCTACATACACTTGTAGTAGAGGGTAACGCGATCGCCCACAAATCGCAGCAAGACTGGTATGATTTTGCGGTTAATTTATTGTCAGGAGGATCGGCATTCGAGCGAGTGCAGCGCCCGTTAAAAGAAGCAGTAGATCTGTACGAACGGCACTATACAAATTGCGGTACCGAGATAACCCCAGTCGATCTAAAAGCAGTACAATATTATATTGTAGCCAAAGTTGTCCGAGATGTCAGGCTGAAAGCAGCAGCACTGGCAGATAAATGGTATTTTATTTGTCACGAGACGGAAATACCCAACCCGGGAGATTTTGTGACAGTGCAGCTTTTCTGCGAACCTCTAGTTGCAGTACGCCAAGGGGATGGTTCGATAAAAGTTTTTCTGAATGTTTGTCCGCACCGTCAATGTCTGGTGTTTGAAAGAACTGGTTGTATGAAGGTGGATAAACCGATATTATGTCCCTATCACGGTTGGGGCTTTAGTGAAAAGGGAGAATGCACTAATGCGCCAGGAGCAAACAGAGGCGAGTTTGGCGATGATTTCGACCTGAAAAACTACAGTTTGCGGTCTTGTGAAGTTAGCATAGATGCAAATCAAGCTGTATTTGCCAAGTTGGCGACAAGTGAGACAACGGATGCTAGTACCGTGCAACCCGTGTATGCCGATGGGAGCATAAACGGACAGAATGCTGGAGTGGCGATCGCGGAACTATTACAAGAGGTAAGTCCGGGATACGAGTTCGGAATAACGGCGACTTTACCCGAAGAAATTCGCCTCTGGATCAAGGTTGGTTATTTAGGAGAACAACTAAAACATCTAGTTACTGCGATCGCCAGGGAACGGGGCATAACGCCAGAGGAAGTTTTGTCAAGCATTAAGGTCAACTCCACGGAAAAGACGCAACATCGGGAATTGCTGCTAGAGTCGGTAATGGCGGAACTGCGACAGGTTCTGTTAATGGTGGAAGGGGAAACGACATCCTTAAGACTAGAAGATCTTCTCGAAGGAGTTGAGATATCGGGTACTCGGGCAGTTAGAGAAGAGACCCAAGAGGCGATCGCAAGCATTACTCCCCCCGCCTTAGAAGAAGAGGTCGCCCAGAGGGGCGATCGTGTGAAAGAAAGAAGGATCGCCTTACCAATTTGGACTTATGGGGATGCCGAACTGTTTGCTTTAGAAATAGAACATCTGATCGCGCCTACTTGGCAATTTGTCTGTCACGTCAGCGAAATACCGCGACCGCATCAATATACTTGGTTGGATATAGTGGGGGAACGCGCCTACGCGATCAGAACGGCAAACGGCGACCTGTTTGCGGGTAAACTCAAGCATGTTGACGCCCGATCGCGATCGCCCCTAACCCCTCTTAGGAAAGGGGGGGAGAGTTTAGAGATACCCCTTGGGCAAAAGGGAAAATGTTTAGAAGGTGAAGAATTAGAGAGAACTGCTGAGGAATATGGTTTAGAACCGATAGACATTGAAGTATTTTACGGTTTTATCTTTATTCGGTTAGTGCGCCAGGGACCGAGGTTAAAAGACATCTGGCATCAACCGGGTTTACTAGAACCCTACAAACTAGAAGAACTGCAATTGATCGACAGTCCCGGCGCTCATTACGAAATTTCCGTAGAGGTGGACTACAAACTCCTGTGGGAAAACTTCTTGGAAGACTACCATTTTCCGATGATGCACAAAGGACTGACTCTCAGGTTTGGGGTATCGAGCGATTGCGAAGGGATTAATGGCATGATTATTCCCATGCGGGATCCCGCTTCGCCCAAATTGAAACCGATCGAGCGACAATACTATGAATGCGCTAAAACTCTAGGGCGACATAGTTGGGACCGGGAGAAAGAACTTGCTGCTATGGCAGCAGAGCGGCATTTTTTGCCAGAACCCTTGTGCTATTCGGCCTTTTGCTCGATGGCCGCCCAGGAAGAAATGCCAATGCCATTTTCGTTGAGCGTCTTCCCCGAACACGTACAAGCTTTTGCGATCGTACCTGGGGGGCCAAGGGAAGCTCGCTTTCACGTCAGAAGTTACGGTCCGGTGCTAGATCCCGCAGCACCGGAAACAGAAATAATTAAAGCAGCACAACAGGCAAACATTCAACTTCTGATAGAATCCTTACATGAGGATATCCGCGTCAACTACATTACTCAAGATAGCGTGACATCGCAATTGTTTGAGAAACTGGGAGTATTCAGCATTGCTGAGTGGGATGTGGCGAAATTTCAGGAGGCAGTACAAATAAATGTTCCCGTGACTTCTTACCCTCAGAAACCATCTCAACTTGTTAGCTGAAGTCGCCGAGAAGCCTCACACCAAATTTTCAATTATGGTGTGAGGCTTCTCGGCTGTAAATTAATGGGGCATTGAACCGCATTAATTTACAGATATTGATTTTTGCGCAGAAATCAAAAATTGATGTTAGTCATAACAAGGATAAAACTAAGGTAATTCCAAGAAATAAATTACCCAATTCGTAAGACCCGACCAGCGAGATGTCTTTTGGCAGCGGACAGGCGGGACGCCCGTCCTACGGGGAAGGAAGGGAGAGATATTTATTTGGAAATCCCTAACGTTTTTGTGATGCGGACAGCTTACCAGTACAAGCTGAGACCCAACAAAGAGCAAATAGCCACAATTCTATTGTGGTTATATTTGTTGCGTAGGCAGTACAACTATCGGTTGGGTGAAAGGTTCTCATGGTGGGAAGAAAACCGTTGTCCGGTTAATGCTTGTCCGTTAATAATGCCAATTCCTCAGTTGAAACTCGGTTGAGCAAGTCAATTAATGATGCTAGTGCCGCTGCGCTGAATTCAAAATTCAAAATTCAAAATTCAAAATTCAAAATGCCTTTGGAGCAAGGCTTTGAGCCACAAGAGAGTTGGTGGTTTATTTCTGCCGCACTGCACTAGATGGGACAATTTCTAACTGTTTTGACTGTCAAAGCCGAAAATGCTGGCTTCGACTCCGCTCAGCCCGAACGGTGGACTGGTATTTTATTTCTGCGCAAGTCCCCTATGGGGAAACTTGTTTTTGCGCGGCTCCTTAAGGGGCCGGTTAGAAACAGCTTTATTTTGCACGGGAATAAGGATATAATATCTCTCAAAAGCTCTGGGATGCTCCAACCATGAATATCTAGCTTTTCGTGTCACGGCGCTATTTCGATCTAAAATTATGCTGAAATTTGCAAATGAATTTAATTACGATATCCCGATCTCTAAAAAATTAGTAGTCGGGACTTTAGGACCGTCGGGAACGAGCAGTGAAAGTGTACTTGAATATGTAGTAGAGCAATTGCAATTAGAAGCCGTTACGATTACTACAAAGTTATTTGAAAATTTCGCTCGATTAAAGGAGGCATTGCTGTCAGAAAAAGTCAATCTTGCTCTGGTTCCTCATGCCTACCATAATATTAACGATTTTTACATGGAGCCTAGTTTTGAACTGAGCTTTATTTTCATTTATCCGACCCCGGTTTATGGATTGGCGAAGAAACCGATAGCCAAATTTGACATTAACAATTGTACAATACTAACCCATCCAGCGCCCTTACCGTTGCTATCGTATCTCATGCCAGACTATGAAAAACAAAAACATATTAAAGTGAAGTTAGTTGATTCCACCAGTGTAGCAGCAAAGGAGGTCAGTGATGGATTAGCAGAACTAGCGTTAACCAATGAGAAAGCAGCGAACAAATACGGGTTAGAGTTTATTAGAACCTATGGAGAGATAAAAATGAGTTGGTCTATTTTTAAGCATAAAGAAGATAATTTTTCGATAACCCATAACTAGATTTATAACAACCTACAACGAAAAAATAGCAAATTATGTCTGTATATTTTCCAATAGGTAAACATATTCAAGTAAAATCTGCGGTAGAGTTGTTGGCATTTCAATGTCAGGATACAGTTATACAGTTAGCTACTATTTATCCAGGTGCTACGTTCGATCTACACCATCATCCAGAAAGTCAAATGGGTATGGTATTCGATCGGGGTTTGGAGATGAATGTAGATGGAAAAAAAGTAATGTTGACTCCCCTAGAAGATGTATATGTGGCGGATGCTAATGTTCCCCACGGTTCGGTTAATACTTCTTCAGAAACAGTGCTGTGTTTTGATGTCAAGCGGATCGTACAGACAGATGAACTGGTGACCCAGAAACCAGGTGGTTCTGGAAAGGACAAAGCAGGTGAGGCATTTTTCAAACTTTGGCCGGCGAAAGATGCAGTGACTGGGTTAGAGCGTAAATTAGGAACTGGTTCTTGGTTTGATGTGATAATGACTCAAATACCTCCTGGTGGAGAAATGCCTGTAAAAAAATCAGTACGCGATCGCATGGGAATCATTCTTAATAGTCAAATGATAATGACGGTAGGAGAAGAACGGCAAAGGATAGAATACGGGAAAATTTATTATGTGCCCATAGGGTCTTCTTATAGGGGTTACAATGAATCAAGTCAAGAAGTTTGTTTAATTGAGATTGAGATATAATGGATTTAGGATTAACTGAAAAAGTTGCTTTGGTAACGGGTGCTAGTGCCGGTATAGGCTATGCTGTAGCCCAGAGGCTAGTTTGGGAAGGATGCAAGTTGATTATTTGCGGTCGAAATGGCGATCGCCTCAAGCAGGCGGAACAATCTTTAGCCGCTAAGGAAGGACAAATCCTGAGTATTATTGCTGACGTTCAGCAAGCAAAGGACTCTCAAGCAGTGGTGGAGTCAGCGCTGAATAAATTTGGGAAAATTGATATCCTGGTAAACAATTCAGTAGGAGCGAAATTTTCTAGGGATGCAGTGGAAAATATATCGGATGCCGATTGGCAGGGGGTCTTGGAAGGGAAGTTAATGGGATACATTAGAATGACCAAGTTGGTGTTACCGACGATGAAAGAGCAGAAATGGGGTCGGATCGTTAATATTATCGGAACATCAGGTAAAGAACCTTCGGGGAATCTAATCAGATCGGGAGTAAGCAATGCAGGATTGATAAATTTTACCAAAGCAGTGGCTACCCAAGTAGCACCGTATAACGTGTTGGTCAATTGTGTCAATCCAGGTATGATAGAGACACCAAGACATCAAGAATATTTAGAGATATTTGCGAAAGCAGGAAATAAAACAGAAACAGAAATCAAAGATAATTTAATTAAGCGCATTCCCCAAGGTCGTCGGGGTGAAGCTAAAGAAGTTGCTAATTTAGTAACATTTCTGGCATCGGAATGTGCTAGTTATATAACGGGAATTTCGATAGCAATTGATGGTGGCTTGTCGTCATCCGCTTTTTGAGAAAAAATAAGAATATGGTTGTTAGTAAAAATCAAACCAAAGACATTGAAGCGATATATCCTATCTCCCCTACGCAGCAAGGGATATTATTTCATGTTCTTTATAACCCAGAATCTCGGGAATATTTCGACCAGTTTAAGTTTGTCATTCACGGGAATCTAGATCCTGTAGCATTTGAACGGGCTTGGGTGATGCTTGTAGAACGACATGCGGTGTTGCGCACGCTGTTTGTTTGGAAGAACCGCAAGCAGCCAGTTCAGGTAGTGCGTAAAGCAGTCAAGCTTACTTGGGTGTATAATGACTGGCGATCGCTCTTACCTGAAGAGCAAAAAGTCAGTATGGATAATTTTTTGGCATCCGATCGCGACTCGGGAGTAGAACTGGACAAAGCGCCATTGATGCGATGCGCACTCATGCGGGTCGGAGAGGAAAAGCACGAGTTTGTGTGGAGTTTTCATCATATAATACTAGATGGTTGGAGTTGGCCAGTCTTACTAAAAGATATCTGGGCTTTTTACTCTTCGATTAAAGGCGATCGCCCGTTAAACTTAGCCCCACTGCGTCCTTATCGAGACTATATCACTTGGTTACAGCAACAAGACATGGCGCGGGCGGAGGAATTTTGGCGAGAAACCCTTTCGGGGTTTACAGTATCTACTCCTTTAGTAGTAGAGAATTTAAGTCAGGATAAACCCGAACAGACGCAAACCGGCTTAATGCAGTATCGGGATCTCTCGATTGAAGCAACGACTACCTTAAAAAATTTTTGCGCAACAAATCATCTGACCCTTTTCACCTTAGTGCAAGCAGCATGGGGTCTGCTTCTGAGTCGTTACAGTCAAGAGTCGGATATTGTTTTTGGGGTAACAGTATCGGGTCGTCCCCCCGAGTTAGCTGGCGTAGAATCTATGGTGGGGTTGTTCATTAAAACTATTCCAGCAAGGTTGAAAATCGATACAACCAATACATTGTCCTGGCTTCAGAAACTACAACAACAGCATATAGATCGCGAACAGTACGCCTACGCCTCCTTAGCGGACATACAGAGTTGGAGTGACATTCCTCCGGGAGAACAACTGTTTGAAAGTCTGGTCGTTTTTGAAAACTATCCCACAACCGCGCGAGAACTTCCCGATAACTTGCGCATCAGCGATCTGCAAGATATCGGAATGACAAACTATCCCCTCACAGTCCTAGCCATTCCAGGGGAACAACTGAGTTTGAGAATTAAACATAAGGGCGATCGCTTCGATGCAGACAGCATCGACCGCATGTTGGGACATTTGGAAACTTTGCTAGCAGGAATTGCCGCTCATCCAGAGGCCAATCCAGCAGAATTATCTATACTGACCGAATCGGAGCGAGAATTACTTTTAGTAAAGTGGAATCAGACAGAGAGCAAACAGCCGATCGGGCAATGCCTACATCAGATTTTAGAACAGCAGGCAGCAAAAAATCCCCAAGCAACTGCGGTAGTTTATGTAGATCGACAGTTAACTTATCAACAGTTAAACCAGAAAGCCAATCAGTTAGCACATTACCTGCAAAGTTTAGGAGTAGGGAGTAATGTACCTGTAGGGATATGCTACAAACGCTCTCTGGAAATGGCCATTGCCATCCTGGGCGTGTTAAAAGCAGGAGGGATATGCGTACCCTTAGATCCCAGCTATCCCCCAGAACGTTTAACCTTGATGCTAGCAGATAGTCAACCGCCTGTAGTATTAACCCAGGAGGATGTCAATCTCCAGCTCGATCGTCAATGTCATCGGATCGTGCAGTGGGAGGAAATTGAAGACCTGACAGACTTTACAGATATCAATCCCGATCGCGAAGTAAAACCAGAAGATTTAGCCTATATCATCTATACTTCCGGATCTACGGGAACTCCGAAAGGCGTTGCCGTGCCCCATCGCTCTCTAATTAACTTAATCGAACACCATCAAGCCGAGATGGCAACAGGCGTCGGAGTTTTGCAATTTGCATCCTTCAGCTTTGACGTCAGTTATCATGAAATAGTAGCAGCATGGGCTTTTGGCGGTTCCCTATATATTGTATCTGAAGACGAGCGCAAAGACATCGATCGATTAATCCAGATTTTAGCCAATAACCCCATTGCCAAAGTAATACTGCCTGTAGTGTTGTGGCAGCAAATAGCCGAAATATACGGCACGCAAGCGCATCTGTTTGCAAATCTGCGGGAGGCGATCGCCTGCGGGGAGCAGTTGCAAATCACCCAGCCCATGCTAGGAATGTTCGAGGGGCTACCTCATTGCAGACTATACAATTTTTACGGACCTTCCGAAGCCGATTTAGTGACCGCCTATCGTTTCGGCGATCGCGTTGACAGTTGGCCAGTCTATCCCCCCATCGGCAAACCAGCCGCGAACGTCAAAGTCTATATATTAGATAGCAACCTGCAACCAGTACCCATAGGCATTCCGGGGGAAATATACGTCAGCGGTGGCGGTTTAGCAAGAGGCTATTACAACCGTCCCGAAATCACTCGGAGTAAGTTCATTCCTAACCCCTTCAGTCAGGAACCAGAAAACAATAGGCTTTACAAAACGGGCGATTTAGCTTGCTACTTACCCGATGGCAACATTGAGTATAAGGGACGGAGCGACGATCTCGTCAAGGTGAGAGGATTTCGGGTTGAACTCGCAGAAGTAGAAGCAGTTTTGAGTAAACATCCCCAAGTAAGTCAAGCAGTAGCAAAAGTATTTGGAGAAAGTGCGAGAGAAAAATATTTAGTAGTTTACTTCATCCCCCAGCAAGGACGGAAACTGCTAGTTGAAGAACTGCGGCAATTTATGCAAGCAAAGTTGCCAGACTATACGATACCGTCAGCATTTGTAGAGATGGAGTCCTTTCCCCTGACGTCTAATGGGAAAGTTAACCGTAGAGCCCTGCAAGAACCGACTGCCTTGCGACCGTCACTGGAGCAAACATTTGTTGCTCCGCGCACCCCAACAGAAGAAATATTGGCGGGGATATGGCAGGACGTGTTAGGTAAGGAACGAGTTGGCATCCACGACAATTTCTTTGACTTGGGAGGACATTCCTTGCGGGCAATGGAGGCGATCGCCCTCAGTCGCAAAGCATTCCAAGCAGAATTACCCCTAAAGGAGTTTTTTGCCGCACCCACGATCGCGGAAGTAGCCCAATACATGGAAACGGCGAGTTACGGCAGGCAAGACGAGCATAAACCCGTGCTGCAACCGCTTTCCCAGGCGGAAGTAAAGGAAAGAGGGCGATCGGGGTATAGTCCCATTTCTCATACACAACAGGAGTTTTGGTTTTTCGAGCAGCTATATCCGGGGAACCAACTGTACCACCTACACCTAGTTTATCGTCTGACTGGCAAACTCAATCTCAAAGCCTTAGAGGAGAGTCTAAGAGAAATCCTGCGGCGACATGAAACCTTGCGGAGTACATTTTCATGCGTGAATGGGGAAATTACCTCTTGCGTAGTACCAGAACCTCTATTAGATTTCTCAATCGTAGATTTGCGAGAACTACCGCCAGGGGAACGAGAAGCCGAGGCCGAACAACAGGCCCATGCTGCCATACAACAACCCTTTGACTTTACCCGAGGACCGTTCCTGCGCAGTCAACTCTGGCAACTGGATGAAACAGAGTATTTATTTTTGATAGCCACCCATCATATCGTGGCTGATGGCTGGTCATTTGGGGTTTTGCTGCAAGAGTTTTCTACTCTGTACGCCACCTTCTGTGATGGCCTACCTTCTCCATTACCAGAGTTACCATTGCAGTATGCCAATTTTGCAGCTTGGCAGCGGGAATGGCTACAGGGAAAAGGATTGGAAGAGGAGCTGACATTTTGGAAACAGCATCTCGGCGTAACACCGCCAGTAATGGAACTCCCCACGGACTATCCGCGTCCGCCTCGGCGCACTTTTGCAGGGACTGGAGAACAGGTACAGTTTTCATCTTCCCTAGTGAGTAAGCTGAAGAAACTCTGTCAACAGGAAGGCGTTACCTCCTACATGACTGTATTGGCAGCTTTCAAAATCCTACTATTTTTCTATACCGGTCAGGAAGATATTATAGTCAGCAGTCCCATTGCCAATCGGCTGCAAGCAGAAATCAGAGACTCGATAGGATTTTTCGTTCACTTATTACCGTTGCGAACCAATTTAGGAGAGAACCCCAGTTTTAGAACCCTACTCCGGCGGGTGCGATCGGGAGTTTTGGACGTATATGCGCATCAGGAAATGCCGTTTATCAAGCTAGTAGAGGGACTGCAACCAAGGCGCGATCGGCACTATACCCTACTGACGCAAGTGATGTTTGTCTTGTTAAATTTGCCAGAGCAAGATTTAAGTCTGGCGAATATGACAGTTCAGCCCTTAAACCTGGAAAAAAGTGATGGACGAGACATAGCAGAATTTGATTTGAATCTCTACCTGACAGAAACAGAGTCAGGGATTGCCGGTAATCTGTTCTATAGAACTGATTTGTTTGCAGCAAAGACGATCGCAGTTATGGTCGGGCAATTTGAGGTCTTGTTAGAATCAGTAGTTACAGACCCCGATCGGACTTTGACACAACTGCTATCGAGTTTAGAACGATCGACAGAACCGATACCACAGTCTCGTCAGACGGCGCGAGGGCGGGATCGCGCGATCGGCGATTTTATCCTTAAGTCGGAATTGCACGGAACCAAGACTTGGGGAGAACCAGCAAATCCCACAGAAGTTAGATTGCTAAGGATATGGCAAGAGGTGTTAGGAATCGAGAGAATCAGTACGCACGACAACTTTTTTGCTCTGGGAGGCTATTCAATGCAACTATTGCAAGTGCTGGCGAAAATCCAAGAAGCTTACTCAGTGGATATTTCAGTAGCTAGACTGTTCGAGCAGCCCACGCTCGCTGAAATAGCCGATGCGATCGATAATCATATCAAATCGGTTTAATTCCCCGTACTGACTGGGGCAGCCAGGGAGCATTTCACTTTCGTAAGCTGCCGCCTCGCCCCTTGGGCTTAGCCGCTCCTAGACGGAGCCTGGCGCGGCTACACAAACGTTGGCGAAGCCTTCCCGAAGGGTAGCCCTTAAGGGCTACCGATAGCAAAATTGAAATGCTCCCGGCAGGGGAGCATTTCAATTTTGTACCTTGCCGCCTGACGCCTAAAGGCGCGGCTACACAAACGTTGGCGAAGCCTTCCCGAAGGGTAGCCCTTAAGGGCTACCGATAGCAAAAGTGAAATGCTCCCGGCAGCCACGGGGGGACTGCCCCTACAAATACTGGAATTATTTAACCGGATTTGATATCAGTAGTTATATCAAATCCGTTTAATTAACCTAAAAAACTTAATGCTTGCGTAGGACGGGCGTCCTCCTGAGCCTGTCGAATGGCGTTGCCTGCCCAAGGAGGGCATAGGGCTGTCCGCCATACCCGGTCAGGGACAGGCGGGACGCCCGTCCTACGGGCTTCCAAATTTTTTGTGCGAGCATTTAACCGGATTTGATATTAGCGATATATTGACAACTAACAAAAAACAATAAATAATTGTGAACAGATCTCTTTTTGACTTAACGGGGAAGGTAGCTATTGTTACGGGAGCCGGACGCGGTATTGGTCAAGTATTGGCGCGAGAATTAGCAGCGGTAGGAACAAAAGTTGTTGTCGCCGATATTAACGTAGAAGGAACGGAAAACACCGTACAAATGATTCGAGATGCGGGTGGACAGGCGATCGCAATTCCCACTGATGTCAGAGACCGTCAAGAATGCGATCGCCTGCTCGAGCAAACGGTGGCAGAATATAATCACTTAGACATAATGCTGTGCAATGCAGGGATTGACATACTTAAACCGGCGATCGCTTTAGAAGAGTTTGAGTGGGATAAGATTATCAACACCAATCTCAAAGGCTATTTTCAATGCGCCCAAATAGCAGCTCGACAAATGATAAAACAAGGAACTGGAGGTTCAATTATTATGAACTCTTCCATCGGAGGAGTGGTAGGAATTGCGGAATCTGCTGCATATACAGCATCCAAAGGTGGGGTGAATTTGCTCGTGCAATCTCTAGCATTAGAATGGGCCGATCGCAATATCCGAGTCAATGCTTTTAGTCCCGGCTATATAGATAATATTATGGAGGGTACAGAAAACTTTCGCCGCCCGCCAAAAGAAGACCAGCAGCACTTAAACGCTGTAATTCCGATGAAACGACGCGGGAAACCGGAGGAACTGGTAGGGCCGGCTATCTTCCTGGCTTCTGAGGCAGCTTCCTATGTGACAGGAGCAATTTTAATGGTAGATGGCGGCTATAGTGCCATGTAACTAAGGGCTACTCCAGAAATGTTAATGCAGCACCAAATAGAAATTGCAATTTCGGCAGCGCTTTTAATTTAGATGCGTTTGCCCTACCCCTCTCCCTTGCCCCTGCTGTCCGTTCCCTGAATCCGTAGTGCTATATCTCCTAGAGGGACGAATGGCCATATACCCTCCTTGGTCAGGCAGAGTTTTTTATGTCCTTAAGCACGAAACGCCCCTACATTTAGGGCGCATCTCTACAACAGGACTTACGCTTGCCTGTCCATATCTAGCATTTGTAGGGGCAATCCCCCCGTGGTTGCCCCTAGTCCTTGAGTCGATGCGTAAGTTCTGTACAATTTGCGTAGTATCAAGTCCGGTTAAATACCCACAGAAAAAATTTGGAATCTCCCGTAGGACGGGCGGAGCGCCTGTCCTACGCCTATCTATATTACTAGGGATGATTTTTATTAATAAAAATCATCCCTCGATCGCTCCATAATATAGCATTTTAGGTTAGCGCAATTAAAAGCTTGCGCCGAGCTAGTAACAGTAATAGGCTGTTGGCGCAGCTCCGCTCCAAGCTAAAAGCTGACTGCTGACAGCTGATTGCTGAAAGCTATATTAATTTAGAACTGTTCTGCAAGGGGCTCTGCGGCAATATCCTCTAATCCTACTTGCTCCAAAAGCGCTTGCCACTGCCCAGCTACGGCAGTATTGTCGGGCTGAGCTATTTTTCCGACAGCCAATTCTTTTAAGGTGTCGTACCAAATCCCAGAGGAAGCATACAAACTAGCCCGTTCTACATGAGTCAATGATAAATACTCAACAGTCTGGGCGGGGGCTTCCACTCGCTTAACCCAGCCGCTGACCCCTACCGTACCTGGTTTCAGACGGCTTTCGGGTTCTATAGCCATCAAAAACCATTGATAGTCCTTGCCAATTTCCAGTTCGGGGACATCGGCGGGAAGGGTGACGCTGACAACTCCACCTTTTCCAGAAATAGCTAAAGTTGTGTAATAGTGATTCTGCCTCCCTTTGTCTTGGAGACTAAAGAATACCTGAGTTGCAGAAGTGGGGGGTACATAAACGAAGAACGTGGGACGAGGTTCCACCGTTCGCCCGTGATTATTGTCGGGAATCAAAGCAACCAACTTCTCTACTTGATTTCCACGGGTGCCTCCCGCTGTAGTATTAACCGGCGTCGGATCTCCCGGCGGCTCGAATTGGATATTTTGACTGGCACTTGCTTGAGCCTGTAAGTCCGATTCTCCACGGGTGGCTCCGGGCGCGGTATTATTTGGTGCCTTCTCTGCCGGCGGCTCGAATGTCAGGCTGACTAAGTTCCCCTCAAGCGGGCTTTGGCTTTCTGTCCTAGATAATGAAGCTGCCCTTGCCGATTGACCGGGGCTGGCTGCTAGCGCGATCGCCCCGACTAGGGTCAGGGACAATGTTTTTCGCGAAATCAACGCTTTGTATTTGTGCATGGTTTAGCCCAAATGCCTTACATTTATGATTTACCCTCTACCCTTGCCAAAGCAATATTCTCGCTCGAATAGCTAAGGGTTTCATCGCTCGAACTCTTGATGTTAGTAAGCTTTCACCGCAAACGCTTGCGATCGCCCTATTCTAGGAGAGCGCAAACTACCCTATTGAATAACGATACTATTTCCTTTCCATAAAGTATATACCGCTATTTTTCTGCCTTGCCCTTCTTGCTCCTTCTTACCCCGGGCAGAGGCGCGCTGTTCTTTTCCCAAAAGACTCCCATTCCCTACTACATCAACGACCCTGCTATCGAACCTTGCTATAAAATACCTGCTCTAGAATAGAGTCATAATTTGCAAGCTAGGCAACAATACAGCAGTGAAAAAGGCAGCATTTTCTGCTCGTAGATAAGATGTTATTTCTAAAGCTCCGAAAAAATACTGGCAGGGGCTTTAAGTTTAGTATTTTTGTCGCTAGTTAAACTTATATGCTTCGCGACTCCCGCCGCCACCCTGAAAAGCTAAGGACAAAAATTGATGGCGTACCGGCAACGTCTTTACCGCATACCCTTGCCATTAAATACAAACATAACTATCGCGAGCTTCTAGGAGGTGTTTCTCCTACGGAGACGCGATCGCAATCGCGCCATATCAAATATTACTATCCGTCTTACCACAAATTTTGCCAGTTTTGGGGTTTGTATATGAGCAATTTACAGATACCATATACATAATGCCTATATGCTATCTATATAGAATCGCAAGACCAATGCACCTACTAGCCTGTCAAGGTAGTTTTGAAACTAGAGAAATAGCAGTCAGCAGTCAGCGGGCTAGCTAAGCTGTTAGGCGGAGCCGGCTGCCCTTGTAAGCTGACTGCCGATCGCCTGTTGGGCGCAAACCCTTCCCGCAGAACGAGCTTTTTTTGCATAATGCGCTCCTGAACCGGTCGTTGGATCCAATTTCCAATTTCTCGATCGACTCCTAGTGTTTGTCTCCCACTTCTATTTAGGAGCATAGCTGCGATCGCATTCTTCCTTCCCCTACTGCCTTTAACTATCGAGTCCCCCCGATCGATCTAGAAGCTATCTATAAACTGCTCCTTTAATTGAATATATCATAAGTTCTTCTTCTTAGACGAAGATTAAATATTAATTTTTATCAAATTATATTTTCTAACCTAAATGGCTTTTTGGAACCCTATCTATAAAAGCTATTAGTAGCCGCATTCATTGCGATCGGAGACTTTGGAATTTATAGCTATTATTTTTTTGTGAGTGAGCGCTCGCTTTAATAGCAAATAAATATGAATTTTCTTTGATTTTTGCTTAGGCGTCTGACAGAGAATGGGGGAATTGGGCATTGGGAATTGGGCATTGGGCATTGGGCATTGGGGCAGTCCCCTCTTAAAAGCCTTAAAAGGGGGGTAGGGGGGCAATCGGCGGGTATGTTTTTTAGATTAGGCATTTTTGAGGGTACCCTTGAGGGTGTAGGGGCGATAGCATTCCCGAGACAGATTTTGTTCTTAAAGAAAATTCTTGTATTGGAATGCGCGGGTCCCAGAAACGTATGCCGCCTACCGATCTCTTCAAAAAAGAGGGGGAGCATTTCAATTTTGTACCTTGCCGCCTGACGCCTAAAGGCGCGGCTACACAAACAAAGCCCTTAAGGGCTAACCTTTACAAAATTGAAATGCTCCCAAAAGAGGATTATAAAAAACATACCCTTAAAAAGGAGGGTAGGGGGGATGGCACCGGGATGGCACATCCCCTTTCAAAGCTTTCAAAGGGGGTTAGGGGGATGGCATTGGACAACCTGGAGGATATGCTCCACTAGGATTTACGCAAGCTATGGATAGGGCGATCGCGGGGAGATTGCCCCTAAAATCTAACAAGACAAGTATATTTAATCTAAGCTTACATTGATGGATCGTAAGCGTAGCCTGTTTAAGAAAGCATAGCGCGAAACGGTACATTATTAACTTGCAAGTCCCTAATCGCGTTTTTTCCCAATGCCCAATGCCCAATGCCCCAATTCCCGATGCCTCATTCCCTTTTGGCAATTTATGTCAAATGAGACTGAAGCTGGAGTTGCAAAGATTTATCCCGTTGGACTTCAAGACCCAGGCATTGACGGCTCGGTAGGGTTTTCTCTTTTTGAGTTTCTAGGGGGGGCCACAATAGCCACCTGCTTCCGGGGGGCAAATCGTTTAAACTAACTGGATTTTGAGTCAGCCAGATTAGGGGCAAAAGGGGGAGACCTTTGCTGCTAGAGTCTTCCCTGGGGCGGGTTGCTGCCAAAACTTCCAATACGACGCGATCGCCATAGACCAATTCTGTCGCTGCAGTCCAGAGTTTGGGATGTAGCTCCGAGCGGCTTGCGTAGAAATATAAGGATGCAGCAGCAATAACCGCTTGTTCAAAATCATCTCGATTCCATTTGCCGCTACTATCCAGAGCAATAATTATTTCTTGACCTGCGGTAGAAATTTCTAACTCTCGAACTCGAAATTCCCCATAACGGGCGCTAGTACGCCAGTGAATCAGACGCATGGGGTCGCCATGTCGGTAAGGGCGCAGGTTGCGAGTTACACCAGAGGTAGCAATTTGCGATCGCCGATTGCTCTCCAATAGGACGCTATCCTCTTGACCGATGCGATCTATTAGCGGACAGGCGTTTAAAGGCAAAACCTGGGGATAGACAATTGCTTTGGCCGAACTTGAGCGCGACCGTCGGCACCAAAACAATCCCAAGGGCGTTCCCGTTCGCAACTGCACCTCATGCCAGCGGTAGGCACCCCGCTCCTCTGCGATACGATAGTAAGTAAAACGATGCAAGCCTCGGGGGGGGATTTCTTCTATTGCCGCTTCTTCTCTAGTTCCCAACCTCAACGGCAGAATATCCCAAATTTGCAGCAGAGTTTTGGGTCTATCGGTCGGATTTTCAATTTCTAATCTAATAGTAAGCTGGTCTCCAGCACTAACTGGTTCTATGGGAAGGCGGCGAACTTTCAGGGATTTTAGGGAGCGAGCTGGCAACACTGCTGCCATACCCAAGAGAGCAAAACCAACGCCGCTAATGACATAGAGCCATCCCGACATAGTATTGGTTGCTGCTCCAAAGAAACAGATAGAGAACGCTCCCAGAGCCCAACCGGCATAAGCTGGCGTTGCCCAACGAGCCTCCAGGGTGTCGGCGATTCTGCGAATTGTTTTTTGTCCGAGAGTCATGGTAGATGGGAATTGGGCATGGGGCATGGGGCATGGGGCATGGGGGGTCTAGGGTGTGGGGTGTCGGGTGTGGGGTGTGGGGTGTGTGGGGAGTGTGGGGAGTGTGGGGAGGATGGGGAATGACTGAAGAAAATTGTCCCCTTGTCCCGAAGGTCTCCTTGTTCATATTTTTAAAGGTCCCCTTGTTCATATTTTTAAAGGTCCCCTACACCCTACACCCCACACCCTACACCCCACACCCCACACCCCACACCCTACACCCCACACCCCACACCCTACACCCCACACCCTACACCCCACACCCTACACCCTACACCCTACACACCCCACACCCTAGTGCCCTAACGCTTAGCCAACTTCTTAGTTCGCATCTTGCGCAGGCGAACGGACTCGGGGGTTATTTCTACTAACTCATCGGAGCCAATATATTCTAGGGCTCGTTCCAGACTCATATCGACTGGTGGTTGCAATTGCACCAATTCGTCGCCGGTGGAAGAGCGGATATTCGTCAGTTGCTTGGTTTTGCAGACATTCAGATCCAAGTCTTGAGGGCGATTGTGTTCGCCAATAATCATGCCTTTATAGACCTTAGTTCCCGGTTTAATAAAGAAGGAGCCTCGGTCTTCAGCATTTTTGAGAGCGTAGAAAGTAGCGATGCCTTCTTCAAAGGCAATGATAACGCCGTTGCGGCGGGCTTCTATTTCGCCAACGAGCGATCGGTACTCTAGAAAGCTGTGGTTCATAATGCCTTGACCACGGGTCAAGCGCATGAAATCGCCCCGAAATCCAATTAAGCCTCGGGCGGGAATGGCAAAATCTAATTGGGTGCGATTAGTGCCCACGCACATATTCTGCATTTCGCCTCGGCGCTCGCCAAGTCTATCGATACAACCGCCCACCAATTGTTTGGGAACGTCCAATACCAGAGACTCGAAAGGTTCGCAGGGTTGACCGTTGATTTCCCGATAAATGACCTGGGGTTGCGAGACTTGGAACTCGTATCCTTCCCGCCGCATGGTTTCAATCAGTATACCCAGATGCAGTTCCCCCCGACCGGAAACTAAGAATTTGTCGGGGGAGTCGGTTTCCTCTATTCGCAGGGCAACGTTAGTTTCTAGTTCCCGCCAGAGGCGATCGCGCAGTTGTCGCGAAGTGACATAACTTCCTTCTTTCCCGGCAAAAGGCGAATCGTTGACCGAAAAAGTCATCTGTAAAGTCGGTTCGTCAACTTTGATCGGAGGCAGGGCTTTGGGTTGCTCCGGGCAGGTAATAGTTTCGCCGATATTGGCTGCGGCAAAACCGGCGATCGCTACAATTTGTCCTGCAGAGGCTTCTTGCAAATCTACTCGCCTTAGCCCTTCAAAACCCATTAATTTACTAACTTTGCCCTTAATTATCTCTCCGCTTTCCACCACCAAGGCTGCTTGTTGGCCGCTCTGGATAGTGCCGTTGTGGATTCGACCTATAGCAATTCGTCCCAGATACTCGGAATAATCGAGGGTGGTAACTTGCAGTTGTAAAGGCTTGCTTGGGTCCCCCACTGGCGGCGGAACATGTTCTAGGACTTCTTCAAACAAGGGCTGCATGTCTTTTCCCTGCACCTCCAGGTCTTTGGTCGCGTCTTTTCCCTGCTCCTCCAGGTCTTTGGTCGCAAAGCCCGCTAGGCCGGAAGCAAACAAATAGGGAAAATCGCACTGGTCGTCGTCGGCTCCGAGTTCGAGGAATAAATCTAATACTTTATCGACGGCTCCATGAGGATCTGCTTGAGGTCGGTCTATTTTATTGACCACCACTATCGGGCGCAGTCCTTTTTCTAGGGCTTTTTTGAGGACGAAACGGGTTTGTGGCATTGGCCCCTCGTTTGCATCCACAATCAGCAGACAGCCATCAACCATACCCAGTACCCGTTCCACTTCGCCGCCAAAGTCGGCGTGACCGGGGGTATCGACAATATTAATTAAGGTGTCTTTGTAGCGAACGGCAGTATTTTTGGACAGGATGGTGATCCCACGCTCGCGCTCTAAGGGGTTAGAGTCCATTACGCAATCGGGTACTTCTTCTCCTTCGCGGAAGATGCCAGATTGTTTGAGCAGGGCGTCAACCAGAGTAGTTTTGCCGTGATCGACGTGAGCAATGATAGCGACGTTGCGAATGGGAAGAGACATAGGTGCGTCTTGGACTAATTGGACTTTGGTCCTGTGTCAATACAATTTGTTCTCTTAAATCCTAACCGATTCGGGTTTATTCGTTTTGCTTTTTTTAAGAATCTGGATTAGTAATTTTTAAATGGGGCATGGGGCATGGGGCATGGGGCATGGGGCATGGGGCACCATACCTGCCGATTGGGCATTGGGCAAAAAAGCAGTCCTGTTTGAATAGCGATCGCAGGCCCGGCAATCTACGGCTATTTTGTTTTTGACAGGACTTACGCAAAATACCCACATCTAGTATTTGTAGGGGCAATACCCCCGCGATTCTCAGGGGCGGAGACGCTTCGCGAACGCCCCTCCCCGTAGAGTCCATGCGTAAGTCCTGTTTTGAATAGCGATCGCAGGCTCGACAATCGAAGACTATTGCGATCGCTCCAGTCGGCTCGCTAGTCGGCAGCTATCTGGGAGTAGGCGATCGCCCGATATGCGGTCCTCCTCAATTGGCAGGACGGAAACTCAACGGCAGCATCGGTGTCTCAATTCTAAACGATATGCGAACTTAAAAGGACCCAAAATATTGCCACAGGGGTATCTCTATTTTACAAATCAAATGGGTTGGCTTAAGCTTCGTTAAAATTAGACTAACCATTCGAGAACAAGCAAATGAAAAAATACATAGGTGTTTTATTGCTGGCAACTGTTGTGGCGGGAGGATCGATGCCAGCGATCGCCAGTTCGGTGCCAAGATTCTCAGAACCACAAATCCTGGCTCAGGCAGAAGGTATAGCGGCGATCGCAGAAGAATTTATTGACCTTTTGGCCAAAGGAGACTTTAGCAGCGCTCTCAAAAAATACAATAGTAAAATCGCAGAAGAGATCACCCCACAAGCCCTCGGCCTGGAATGGAACGATTTGGTTGCCGAGACTGGTCCATTTAAGGCGCGGATAAGCTCTAAAGCAGACTCAGAGGTAGTTGAGGTCACTTGCGAATTTGAGAAGGGCAACCGCGACCTGGTGGTAATTTTCAACGATCGCAATGAAATAGTCGGTTTCGATACAGTCCAAGAGTAATCCAGCCAGGGTAAGACTAGGGTGTGGGGTGTGGGGCAGAGTGAATAGTTAATAGTTAATAGTTAATAGTAAGAAAACTAACTTTTCACCCCACACCCCACACCCCACACCCCCCACACCCCACACCCCACACCCCACACCCTAGTAGCCTACGACTTTGGTGCCAGACAAACAAATTGCGTTTCTTGGGCTTCGTCGCCGAGCAGTTGGATTTTACCTTCCTCGGCAAGCTGCTGAATAACTTCATTTATTTTTGACTTGTCGAGATCGTCAGCTTGAGCCTTCACATTTTGCACTAATATCTTGCGCGCCAGTATGCCATTGAGCTTAATCAAGCTTAGGGTGATTTTTTGGGCATTACTAACTTGCTTTTTCTGCTGGGTTTTGGATGATTTTGCTTCGCTCTTTTTCGACCGTGCAGCAACTACTTGCAAATCCTGCAATAAAGTACAGTCTTGGAAAATGCCAGCAGAGCGGATTAGAGATTGCAGTTCCGCCAAGTCAGGAGTGCGATCGCCCACCACCAACTCTCCGGCAACAGCAGCATTGACAAACTGGTGGTAAGTGGCGAGGCAATGCACCGACTCTATATCTGGGATGATATGACGATGAGTCTTCCCACCAAAGAGTTTGCGATAAAGATTGTAACTCTTATTTGTAGTCGTCACAAAGCGTTCGGCTCGAATCAGATGCAAAGTCTTGCACAGCCCCAGATCGATTGTCTTTGCACAGGCTTTCATTACATAGAAAAAGTTAGTCATGTTCGTCTCTTCGCTCCAGACGAAGCCAACTTTTCCCTTATAACCGGGCAGTTCGCAACTAAAAGAATAATTGCCGTACTTTTGGCTGGGCAAGAGTCGAGGCTGAATCTCCTGCACCTCTAAAGCTTCTAGAGCTTCTCGCAACATACTCATCATTTCTGGACCCGATACATGGCGAATCTTGCCAATTCGCCGCTCGGTTTTGTTAAATTCATCATTCCAGAGCAATTGAAAAGCTGCATCAGGGTCTGCCTGGATACTATCTCTTGGAATTTTGGCGGGAGTCCGCTGTTTGGACTTGGTTTTTTCCTTCGTTTTCTCTAGCTTAGTCTTATCTAAACCTAAGTTAACCTTATGTTCTTGAAAGATCTGCCGACCCAGCTTTAGAGTATCTCGGGGTAAAGTCTTGCCTCCGGGAAACTTTTCTTCTAGAACTGCCCGAGTTAAGGGATAAATCGCTGAAGCTGGTTTCGGCTTGGCTTGCCGATGCAGGGGATAGAGGCGTTTTGC
The DNA here is from genome assembly GCA_010672965.1 of Oscillatoria sp. SIO1A7. Classification (GTDB taxonomy): domain Bacteria; phylum Cyanobacteriota; class Cyanobacteriia; order Cyanobacteriales; family Laspinemataceae; genus SIO1A7. The sequence continues at coordinate 108,381 of JAAHFN010000024.1, read as the reverse complement.
CCAGAGGGCTTCCGCTTCATCCCAGGTAATCCCTCCTAGGGAAACGATCCGATCCAAGCGATCTTTGTCCGCCTCTAGAACCTGCTGCTCGTTCCGTCTCCAGGTATTGGTAATTAGGCTAATCGCGATTAGAAAGTTGTGCAGTCTTTCATTGTGAATAGTGGTATTGGCAGTAAACAATGCCTGGAGTTCCCTATAGCCATGTGGGGTTTCGGCCACAGGATCGATTTGGTCGAAACAGATAACAATTGGCTTGACTGCTGTAGAAATTCTACCGATATTGGCGAGAGTATCCCGGGCAGCAGTTTCAGTTTCAATGGCACGTTTAACTCCCAGAATTTCCAGGCTGCGTTCGTCTAAGTCGTCTCCGCGCAACCAGTCGCAGGCCAGGGGGTAGAGTTCTGGGTCGGTCAAGCCATACAGAGCGCCAAAAAACTCATTGGGGTTGAAGATTCCTACTGGATAGGCGCTTCTGAGATTGCGAATAAAGAGGTTTCGCTTTCCCAGGAGTTTTTTCATCGGGGAGCCATCGCTAAAAGCGGATAGACTCTGGAGCCAGAGTAAGAGCTGAGACTCGCTTTTCGCCTCACCTTTACCTTCGCCTTTGCCTTCGCCGTTACCTTTGCCTTGACTCTCGCTCTCGGGCACTTGCATCAGGCTATCGACAGTATGGCGCAGGATATGACGCCAAATGCGATCGCTTTCTACCCAAGGGCCGATATAGGCAAAAAAGGCGCGGGAGTTAAGAAGCTTTTTGATGCGTCCGAGTAGATAACTTTTGCCGGAACCCGGGTCGCCGCATAGTAATAGGGTGCGGGTCTGATGGTCGGCAGCCACCATCTCCAGCATTTCCGTGACTTGGGCGATCGCCTCCTTATGAATACCCTCCACCGTCAGCGCTTCTGACTGCTCCTCCTGCCAAAAATTGCCCGCATAAAAAGTTACTCTGTCAAAGGGGTTTATCTCTTGTTGAATAATCCGATCTATCTTGGCCATTTGCTATTACACCTGATTGCGTGCTTGACTAACTTAAACAGGAGGAGGGGGACTGGTGGCAAAGGCTTGGGGCCTTCTATAATTCTAGTTGACGATAATAAAAAATAGCTTGCCGCCGAAAGGCCGGTCTATTCCCGCTTCTATTTGCTCTTTGGTATAGTGCATTCCTTCTTGCAAAGAGCTTAGCTCTATTTTATTTTTCCTTTGCAAGCTATAGAGTCCTTGGTCTAATTGCGATCGCGTCATAGCTGGCTGTAACCGATTGCGAAGCTGAAAAATAGGCAGATAATTATCCGTACCCAATTCCCGGTCTAAATCCTCAATTGCCTGCAAAATCTCTGCATCTGCTTCTGTTACTGGATCCGTTGCTTCTGGCGCTGATTGGGGAGCAGCATAATCGGGCAATGCTTTGGCCGACTGGTTTTTCCGCATAAAGCGCAGATAGTCCGTGAGCATTTTCAAGGTAATCGACGAAGAGGTACTGACTGACTCGTATTCCTCCAGTAGATATTTCTTGCCCCGCTCTGACAGGGAGACTTCTGTGATTTTTCTTTCTAGGGCTTTAATGAATCCCCGCGAGGCTAAACCTTGGATTGCTGCTTGGCGCTCGGAAGTAGGGACATAGGTTTTTCTCGGGGTAATCTTCCCCTTAGCACTAGCTCTAAGCACTTTCAGTTCGTCTTTGCTTATCGGCAAACTGGCGGTATCGAGCTTGAGTAGAGATTCCCCGGGAGGAGCGATGGTCAGCCTGGTGACTTCTTCGACGCAACCCACTAACTCGCGATCGCGCAACTGACGACAGAGGCCATTCCTTTCGGAGGCTTTCATGTTCGGCGTGGGCTGAATCTTAGCCAGCGGTGCCCTATACTCCTCAAAACTCAACAACTTCAAGAGGAATTTTAGCTCTTTCGCGTCCATGTCCTCGCCCTCGCCTCAACTCGCAACAACAACTCTGCCAATCCTATCATTGTCCAAACCAGCGCCCCTTTGTCAAGAGGCATGGTTCGGACTGGATAATGTTCGGGCAGTTTTTGGGGATATAAGATAGGGCAGGACAGTTTGCTCCAAAAGCTCCTGGCGGTTTCGAGCGCTACAGAGCGCTCCCAATTTCCGCATCTAGGCCAATGGTGACAGCCACCCGATCGCTCCTATCAATCCCTTAAGCCTACACCGAGTGCCGACACCAGTACAGATAGGTTGGAGTAAAATTATAGAACCGTGGCGATCGCTCTCCCTAGATTTGCCAGATAAGGAGGTAAATTTTTCTAATGGCCGAGGAAGCGGAGGAGCCGAGGAGCCTAGGAAGCCGAGGAAGCCTAGGAAGCCGAGGAAGCCGAGGGAGCCGAGGAGCCTAGGAAGCCGAGGAAGCCGAGGGAGCCGAGGAAGAACACTGCCCCTGGGTCCCTAAATTTGGGCTTCCTCTGCCCCCTCTGCCTCATCTGCCCCTCTGCCCCTCTGCCCCTCTGCCCCTCTGCCCCTCTGCGTCTAGAGGCTCTGACCCAGCGCGTGGATGTCTTAACCCAGCGCATGGATGCCTTAGCTGAAGCCCAACAGCGCATGGAAGAAAGATTGGTTCTTAGAGTTGGTAATTGGCATTAGACATCAGACATCGGGCATCGAACTGAATTTATCGCCACTTTTCCGCAGCGATCGCTACAAAATTAAAATTATCCTAAAGCTGCCTATAGTTAAGGTGTAGGGTCTAGGCGTAAATTAGGCTTAATGCGTAATACTCCCTTCGTCTTGTTATTCCCTTCTTCACCCTACACCCTACACCCTACACCCTACACCCTAATTCTTAGCCCAATGCCCAATGCCCAGTGCCCAATGCCCAATGCCCAATGAGTCATCTCATCAGACAAACTAATTGGGATTCGACCGGAATTGTATCGTCGATAATCAATATTTTTTGCTCTTGACAAAGCTGAAAAATAAGCTCGCTGGCTTGATACTCTTGTAGCTCGGGAAACTGGTCTAGAGCATTTTGTATTAGGATATGACGTCCCATCATTTGCTGAGTTTTCACCAAAGCCAATAAATAGTCTTTGACCCTTTTAAGCTGTTGGCTCATATCTCTGCCAGTGCCCAGTTTTTTTGGCTCCGCGACGCCGACCAGGGGAATGCAACCGCGAAAAACACCCAAAGCGTCTAATAAAGAACAAGCTTCCAAAATCTTAGAAGAACGGATTAGATCTTGTAGTTCCTTCAAGCTGGGAATGCGATCGCCCACTACTAACTCCCCAGCACAAGCAGCATTGACCAAACTATGGTAGGTAGCCAGATATTGGACGGAGGTCAAGTCCGGCAGCAAGTGGCGATGGGGGTGCCCGGTGAAAATTTGACTGTAGATTTTATTACCCTGATTTTTATGGGTTCCCAGCCTTTCCGCCCTAATCATATAGAGAATTTTGCAGCGCCGCATAGCCAGGGCTTTCTTAGAAGCTTTCATTACATGAAAAAAGCTAATCAAATTTGGGTCTTCAGTCCAGACCACGCCAATTCTGCCCAATTGCACTGGTAGGTGATAGCTAAGGGAATAGCTTGCATATTTTGGAGAGGGCAATACCTTCGTCTGAATTCCCTTCACTTCTAGAGCTTCCAATGCTTCTCGCAACATCTGGATTAGTTCTGGGGCAGAAAACTGCCGAATCCGAGCAATTTTCGCTTGGCTTTTGTTAAATTCTTTAAGCCAGAGTAGCTGAAAAGCAGCTATAGGGTCGGAGCGATTCTCCTGACCAGAGGCTATTTGCTTTGTGAGGGCTCTGCCAAAGGAATTTTCCTGCCCAGATGCTTTTGTATTCTCCTGCAAAGACGCTTTGCGATCGCCGTTGTTCGCGTTGTTCGGGTACGCTCCTCTATCGGACTCTTCCTTTAGCTCCATCAAAGCCTCGATGCCATAGGTCTTAGCCGCTTGGAAGAGCTTGCGTCCGAGCATTAGCACATAGCGAGGTCTGGCTTTACCGCCGGGAAATTTTGCTTCCAAGTGTTTGCGAGTTAAGGGATAAATCGGCGTCGGGGGCTGGGCTGAGGCTTTTTTATACAGGGGTTTGAGGCGGCTCGCCCACAAGTCTTCGGCGAGATCGAGGCTAATCGATCGCAGTCGCGTCCGTAAATTAATGCGCGCTATATCAGCCGGTTGCACTCGCTTGGAATTTTGCTCCCAGGTATTAGTGACAATGCTGATAATAACCAGAAAATTTTTCAGCTTCTGATTGTGAATAATAGAATTGAGGGTAAACAGCGCTTGGAGATTAATAAAACCATCTAGGGCGCGATCTATATTATCCAGATTGTCAAAGCAGAGGACAATCGGCTGCGTCGCCGAGGAAATAATGCCAAAGTTGGCCATGATTTTCCGGGCTGCTTCTTCGGAATCAATGGGAGACTTGACCCGCAAGGTTTTCAGACTTTTGCGATCTAGGTTATCTCCTTTTAACCATTCGCAAGCGATCGGGTATAGATTGGGATTGGTCAGGTCGTAGAGTACCCCAAAAAATTCATTGGGATTGTAGATTCCCGATGGGTAGCTGCCCTTGAGATTGTGGATAAATAATTGCCGCTCGCCTAGAACCCGCTTCATAAAACCCTGTTGCCTTAAAGCCGATAAACTTTCGAGCCATAGCAATAATTGGGATTCTTTTTTGCCATCGGGAACGTGCATGAGGCTGTCAACGGTATTGCGAAGAACGTGACGCCAGATGAAGTCGCTTTCGGGCCAGGGGCCGATATAGGCAAAAAAGGCGGTGGCGTTCAATCGCTGTTTGAGACGACCTAAGAGATAGCTTTTGCCAGAGCCAGAGTCGCCTGCTAAAAGTAGAGTCCTAGTGCGGCGATCTGCTTTGACGCTATCGAGAAGGTCTTCGATCTCCACTATAGTTTCTTGGTGAATCGACTCTACTGTCAGAGTTTGGTCTTGCTGCTCTTGCCAAAAGTTACCCGGTCTAAAAGTTGTCGAGTCAAAGGGATTAACTTCCGCTTCAATAATACGCTCGATAGATACCACGTCTATCTACCTCGTGGAAGAATAAGAAAAAACAAGCAATTGAAAAGTTTCCATAGGAGAATCTCTCCTTAGTCCAAATATAGCACTACGCATTAAGGTTAGGGCAATTTCACTTTTTGCCAAAGCTACGCAAAGCAATCCTTGTGCTGCCAAGCGTTGCCGTTCCCGAAGGCTAAGCTGACTGCTGAAAGCTGCTGAAAGCTGACTGCTGACTGCTGACTGCTATATTACTCGTTCGCTACCGCATATACCAATTGCTCCTCTAGTTTAGCATTCGGGTCGATAATTTTAATGTTGCCATTTTGCTCGCAGAGTTGGGACAGGAGGCTATCCACTTGGACATTGCTCGCTTCTGAAAATTGAGCGATCGCTTCGGAAACCAACCGCTGTCGGGCGATGCATTGCTGATTAATAGCTCGACTGACCAAGAAATCCTCAACCTCTCGCATTAGAGCTTCATTTTCTTCCAGGGGAGGTGGAGGCTGGATTAGCCCTAAATCCTCAAGCAAGGAGCAATGTTGGAAAACCCCTGCCTCGCGGCTCCAGGTTTCTAGTTCTTGCAGGTTGGGCACTTGCTCTCCTACCACTAAATCTCCAGAGTAAGTGTCGTTAACCAAGCTATGGTAAGTTGCTAGATAGTGAATCGAGGTCAAATCCGGCACTATATGGTAATGAGGATTACCCGCGAACAGTTGGCTGTAGAGCTTATAACCCTGATTGTTTGACTTGCCCGTTCCTACAGAGCGAATCAGGACTAGGGTTTGACATAGCTCTTGTTCTACTGCCTCACTACAGGCTTTAACCAGATTGCAAAACTTAACCAAATTCACATCTTCCGTCCAGACCACTCCCACCCGATTCGAGTCTCCCGGAGGTTCGTAGCTTACGGAATAACTGCTGTATATGCGACTGGGCAAAAATCTCTGCTGAATCTCCCTGGCCTGCATTGCCGCTAGCACTTCTGCCAGCATAGATGCCATTTCTGGGGAAGAATATTGGCGAATTCGAGATATTTTAGCAGCAGTTTGCTGAAATTTGCGCAACCATACCAGCTTGAAGGCAGCTATAGAGTCTCCGCTAGATTTGCCATTTTGCTCTGCCAACTGCTCTGCTCGTCCTAGCTCTGATAGGCGATCGTCGGTAATTAATTCTGCCTCTAGCACTGCTGGCTCTATATTATTAGAGCCATTATTATTGCCTTCGCCATCCTCCAGCAGTCTCAGCTTGTATTCCTGATACAACTGTCGCCCCAGAATCAGCGTGTTTCTCGGTCGCGTTTTGCCTCCTGGGAATTTTTCCTCTAGCATTTCCCTGCTTAAAGGATAGCTCGGACCGTATAAAGAAGTATCCGCTTTTTCGTGCAACCCGGACAGGCGGCTTTCCCAGAGGTTTTCTGCTTCGTCTAGGTTAATTTGCCCGAGCATAATCGAGGAGTCAATCCGGTCTTTATCCGTAGGCTGGATGCGATGGGCATTTCTTCTCCAGGTATCGGTAATAATACTTAGAATTATGACAAAATTTTTCAGCTTTTGATTGTGAATTACCGAGTTGACGCTAAATAAACTTTGAAGGTCAATGCTGCCGTCGCTGAGGCGGGCGATATTGTCTAGCTGGTCAAAACAGAGAATAATCGGTTGGGTTTCGGCGGAAATTCTGCCGATATTGGCCAGAATTTTTTGAGCCGCGTCTTCAGTGTCGATAGAATGCTGGACTCGCAATGCCTTGAGCTGCTCTTCGTCCAAGTCGTCTCCCCGCAGCCACTCGCAGGCCAGACGGGATAGTTTGGGATTGGTCAGATCGTAGAGAGCGCCAAAAAACTCCGTGGCGTTGTAGATGCCAGCCGGGTAAATGGCTCTGATATTGCGCACGAACATTTGCCGCTCGCCCCGCAGCCAGTCGAGAAGTCCGCGATGCTTGTAGGCCCATAAGCCTTTGAGCCAGAGCAGCAATTGAGATTCCTTGTGGCCTGCGGGAATTTCCAGCAAGCTGTCAACGGTGTAGCGCAGGATATGCCGCCAGATGTAGTCGCTGTCGGTGAAGGGTTCTATGTAGGCGAAGAAGACATTTCTATTAAGGATGCGTTTGAGTCGCCCCAATAGATAGGTCTTCCCAGATCCTGTTTCCCCTTCTAGCAAGAGAGTGCGGGTGCGATGGTCTTGGGCAACGCAAGCTATGGAATGGTGCAGCTCCTCGATCGCTTCTCTATGAATCGATTCTACGGTCAGCTCTGGGTCCTGTTCTTCCTGCCAAAAGTTACCAGACCAAAATGTCTCGGCGTCAAAGGGGTTGGGTTCTCGTTTAATTATGCGATCGATGGTTAGCACGGTTGTCTCTCTATTCCAGTCTGAAATGTCGGTCCATTTTTTGGTCGTTGCAGCAAAACACCGCCAATAGTTCCACGATACCCCTCCCAGTATGCTTGCCAGCATTCCCTGGCCGTGGAGCGATCGCGCTCCTTAAGCTTGCGTGGCGCTCTCAAGTAACTTCTTTACATCCTTGACAGACTACTAAAGATACTACTTCGGCCTTGCCTCTTATTTTATGTCATGGCGGCGGCTTCCCTCTCTCCCCACATCTCCCACATCTCCCACATCTCCCACATCTCCCCCACCTCCCACATCTCCCACACCTCCCACACTCCCCTCTCTCCCCACATCTCCCACACTTCCTACACTCCCCACACCTCCCACAGTCCACACTTCCCGCCGAGGATCGTTACGGATTGCACTACCTGCTCTCTAAAATTGCCATTACTTATAAAAATACCATTCAAGCCCTATTTGTAGATTTTATTAATCAATAAGACGCTATCTGTAGCTTATGACTTGAGTGGCGATCGCATTTTAAACCAGAGAATGTTCGGTTTTCCTTACCCAAAGTATGTAACGAACTGTTGCGTTCTGCTGGATCGAGTGTTAAGTTATATTACATAAGGTTGACGAGACAGGAGTTATCTGCAATGGACGCTCAAGAAAACAAATTTGGCTTTACGAACTTTGCTGAAACCTGGAATGGTCGTCTGGCTATGCTCGGGTTCGTTATCGGCATCAGCACCGAATTGATTACTGGCCAAGGCATTCTCTCTCAGCTCGGCCTGATGTAATCTACCCAAAGTCGCGATTCTAGGTGGAGACGCCTCAAGGAGCGATCGCGCTGTATTAATTCTCGCTAGATTAAATAAAACGCCCAACGGCCTGAGACTAGGCAACCTAGTCTCAGGCCGTTGGCATTTTTGGCTATTTTTGCGTCGAACCCTGCCTATTATGGTCCTGTATAGGCATAGCTGGAAAGTCGCTACTGGCAATAGCACAAGCATTGCCGCCAATTGCCTTTACGGATTGCACTACCTACTTTCTATAATTGCCAAAACTTATAAAAAGCCCATTCAAGCGCTATTGGTAGATTTTATACTTCAAAAAAAGTCTATATGTAGTGTCTAACTTGAGTGGCGATCGCATTTTAAACCAGAGAATGTTCGGTTTTCCTTACCCAAAGTATGTAACGAACTGTTGCGTTCTGCTGGATCGAGTGTTAAGTTATATTACATAAGGTTGACGAGACAGGAGTTATCTGCAATGGACGCTCAAGAAAACAAATTTGGCTTTACGAACTTTGCTGAAACCTGGAATGGTCGTCTGGCTATGCTCGGGTTCGTTATCGGCATCAGCACCGAATTGATTACTGGCCAAGGCATTCTCTCTCAGCTCGGCCTGATGTAATCTACCCAAAGTCGCGATTCTAGGTGGAGACGCCTCAAGGAGCGATCGCGCTGTATTAATTCTCGCTAGATTAAATAAAACGCCCAACGGCCTGAGACTAGGCAACCTAGTCTCAGGCCGTTGGCATTTTTGGCTATTTTTG